>SUXN01000011.1 GCA_015060965.1 Bacteroidales bacterium
CCCGTTAAAGGTAAACTCTATTCAACGATGTTTAACCAATCGTTTTCAGCCGATGGTGCGGTCTGCTCACTCAAAGAAGATAAAGAGGGAAGATTTGACCTCAATATCGATGGCGTTTCTCATCACTCTTGGTTCAGACGCAAGAAAGATGAGTTTATGGAAGCATTAGGATTGCCGACAAGCAGAAGACAAAATCGAGGGTTGAAACTATAACACAAACTAAGTCGTAATAATTTGCCAATAAATGGCTTTTCATTACGACTTAGTCCTTTTATCTATTTCCTATCACTAAAATATTTGTAAAGTGGAGCAACCATCAACGCTTGATATATTTGGTCATTTTCCAATAATAATTTGATTTCATCTTCGCTCATCAAATGTACCGTTAGTTCTTCGGTAGCATCCAATGATTGGTCTGATATTTTTTCAACGCCAACAGCAAGAAAACAATGTGTCAAGTTACTCATAGACCCGGGATTGGGAGCTATCGTCATCAATTTGCTCCATTTGCCATTTCCATAGCCTGTTTCTTCAAGCAACTCGCGTTGTGCAGCTTCCAAAGGGGTTTCTCCCTTTTCCATAACACCGCAAGGTAATTCTATGCTATTAACACCCAAACCATGACGATATTGCCTTTCAATAATAAATTGTCCGTCTTTGGTTATGGCAATCACATTAACCCAATCAGGGTATTCAAGAACATAATATTCTTCTATAATACGTCCATCAGGAAGCTCTACTTTATCTCTTCTTGCCGTAAGCCAAGGGCGTTTGATGATATATTCACGGTCAAGCACTTTCCATTTCGTATCATTGTTTTCCATATTCCATTACTATTTTATCGGGAGATTCAAATTGATATTCACATTTTATATTATTGGAGTTATGGCATCCCCATAATGCAAGTCCGAAATCTACTCCTGCCGAATGGGCACACATGCTATCATACAGAGTATCTCCGATATAGATTACGTCTTTTGCCAACACTCCATTCCGTTTAAGATAAGTGAGCAGTGGGTCTGGGTTTGGCTTAGGCTTTGCCGAGTCATCAACACATAACACAGAATCAAAATAATGACCTACTCCATGAGGTATAAAATCGGTTTCATACTCTTCTCTTGTTTTCGATGTTATAACGCCCAATTTGCATCCTTTATTATGCAACGCATCCAACATATTGCGTACTCCGTCAAAAAGGCGAATATGTTGCTGATACTTTACCATCTTGTCATTCCAACATTTATTAGCATCTTTGACATCTTTAATACCCAAATTTGCCAACGTCACTTCTCCAGGTATCCCTAATGCAAAATTTAGTTCATCGGTAGAAATGTGTTTGTTCAAATACAACATTGCAGTATCTTGTAAACTATGTAGCACTGCAAATTCGGTGTCAAGCAATGTACCGTCTATGTCAAATATAATATGCTCGTATTTCATTGTCGCATAATTGAGAAATTCATATTCAAGATTATCGTTGTGCAAAAGTACATAAAATTGAACCAATAGTGAAAAATATAAATATGAATTCCTCTATATCTAATTCTTTTTGTACCTTTGTAGCATCAGAGTTATCACATTGTAGCATAACAATGAAGAACTCAGAAATACGAACGGTTGCTATCTCGTTACCCAATTTTCAAGCAATCCGACCAACCGATTTATTCTAAGCGAGTTATCTTTTCTTGCAAAAGTTACTTGATAAAATTCAATTTCATAATACAAAATTTTAGATAAATAAATATTTTCTATGCTTACAGGGTACAAAGTTAATGAACGGAAGGAGATTTTACAAAGTTTTTTTACAAAATACGCCCTCTTCGAACCCAAAAAAAAGAAAAAGCACACATCCTAAATCATAAATAACAGCAATATGTGAATATATTTTATTATTTTTGCAAGAACTAAGATTCACCACGAACAGAAAATAATAAAAACAAAATATTGATATGGCAGAATTGAAAGACCTTACCAAACGCAGTGTGAGTTATTCACAGTGGTATAACGACCTTGTACTCAAGGCAGATCTGGCAGAGCAGTCACCTGTAAGAGGCTGTATGGTAATCAAACCTTACGGCTACGCTATCTGGGAGAAGATGCAGAGAGTCCTTGACGACATGTTCAAGGAGACAGGACACGTGAACGCTTATTTCCCGTTGCTTATCCCCAAGTCATTCCTAAGCCGTGAGGCAGAACATGTAGAGGGTTTTGCAAAGGAGTGCGCAGTTGTGACACACTACCGTCTGAAGAATGCCGAGGACGGCAGTGGCGTTGTCGTTGACCCCGCGGCTAAACTCGAGGAGGAGATGATTATCCGCCCGACATCAGAGACCATCATCTGGAGTTCATATAAGAACTGGATACAATCGTACCGCGACCTGCCCATCAAGATAAACCAGTGGGCAAACGTAATGCGTTGGGAAATGCGCACACGTCTGTTCCTTCGTACAGCCGAGTTCCTTTGGCAGGAGGGCCACACAGCCCATGCCACACGTGAGGAGGCCGAAGAGGAGGCACGCACAATGCTCCATGTATACAACGACTTTGCCAACAACTACATGGCCCTGCCGGTAGTTATGGGTGTAAAGAGCGCCAACGAGCGCTTTGCCGGTGCGCTTGACACATACACAATCGAGGGTATGATGCAGGACGGCAAGGCTTTGCAGTGCGGAACATCACACTTCCTTGGCCAGAACTTCGCAAAGGCTTTCAACGTACAGTTCGTTGACAAGAACAACAATCTTGAGTATGTCTGGGCTACATCTTGGGGCGTTTCTACACGTCTTATGGGCGCACTCATCATGACTCACTCCGATGACAACGGTCTTGTATTGCCACCGGCACTTGCACCTATCCAGGTTGTGATTGTCCCCATCTACAAGAACGAGGAGCAGCTCAACGCAATAAAGAGCAAGGTAGACCCGATGATGGCAGAGTTCAAGAAATTGGGTATTTCTGTAAAGTTCGACGACGCCGACAACAAACGCCCCGGCTTCAAGTTCGCAGAGTATGAGCTCAAGGGTGTTCCCGTGCGTCTTGTTCTTGGTGCACGCGACATCGAGAACGGCACTATCGAGGTTATGCGCCGTGATACCCTTACAAAGGAGACACGTCAGCTCGAGGGTATTGTCGAGGGTGTCAAGCAGTTGCTCGATGACATCCAGAGCAACCTCCACAGCAAGGCACTTGCCATGCGCGAGGCCAGCACACGCAGCGTGGACACCTACGAGGAGTTCAAGGTCGAGATTGAAAAGGGCGGCTTTATCCTTGCACACTGGGACGGCACGCCCGAGACCGAGGAGCAGATAAAGAACGATACAAAAGCGACCATACGCTGTATACCGTTGGGTTGGGACGAGACTCCGGGCACCTGTATGGTAACCGGCAAGCCATCGGCACGCCGCGTACTCTTCGCAAGAGCTTATTGATAACATAGAAACAAAGGTGACCGCAAGAGGAGCTTTGCAGCCCCTCACGGTCACCTTTTCTTTTTCAAACAAACATCATCATGTCAAACATACTCATTGCCCTGGCATTGTGGGGCATCGCCTTCGCAGTGTACACATGCTGCAACAAAGGCCTACCGCGCAACTGCGTAAGACAGCAGTTCCGCAGATACCTGATTGCAACCATTATCGCATCGGTTCCTGTAGCCATAACCGATACAGACGTGTGTCAACCAGCCATAATGGCGGCAGGTATAACATCCTTGGCATGGATTGTCACATATCCGTTGCTCTATCATCTGTCGAACAGACGCACGTCGACCGAATACGACAACCAGATAGACCCGGCCTTCGGGATATACCTCTACGGTCTGCTGACTGGTGCGCTTGTCACAATACATTATTCGGTATACCCGGTAGCCCTGTTAGAGACAGTTCTCTTTGCCATACCGGTAACAATGTGGGGATACTATTTCCTATCGGGAGAGTGTGTCGACATCAATGACATGAAGACACTGCAACAAACAGACAAGCATGAGGTTGCGGAGTTCTTCGTATCGTGGAAGGCACGCTTTGCCGTGCTTGGCATAGTTTTACTCACAGTACTGTTCATTTCAATGAGCATTGCAACAGACTTTATTGCGGGCAAGCAGGACTGGTGGCAGACTGCAATCGCTGCTGCCGTGACACTCTTCATTGCCGTATACGTGTGGAAACCCGGTAGAGGCCTTTTCCACAGGACCGGCATTGCAGTACTCTACCGTTCGGTCAAGGAGTATGTGGAGCAGAACAAGAGGTACAAGAGTAAAGCAGAAGAGCGCATCAGGAGCCTTGATGTAAAGCCCTTGGCAGGGCCGTTCAAGAAACCGTCGACCATAATGCTTGTCCTTGGCGAGTCGGCCACACGCGACTATATGAGTGCATTCAGTGACACTAAAGAGGACACCACCCCATGGATGCGCACCATGCTCGAAGACAAGGTACACTGCACAGCCTTCCCCAACGCATACAGTTGCCACGTGCGCACGGTACAGGTTCTTGAGAAGTCACTCACCGAGTTCAACCAATACGACGGAGGAGAGTTCTTCACATCATGCTCCATTGTGGATGTAGCGCACAAGTTAGGGATGAAGGTACAATGGTACAGCAATCAGGGCTATGTCGGCGACGTTGACACCCCTGTGACACTCGTCGCAAACACCTCGGACGTCGCAAAATGGACACTGCAGGAGAAAGAGAACAAGAAGACTCCTTACGACGAAGTACTGCTCGATTATCTGGGTGAGGTAGACCCCACAAAGGACAATTTCCTTGTGATTCACCTCAAGGGCAACCATTTCAATTTCATAAACCGCTACCCCGAGAATTGCCGCATATGGGGAAAAGCCGAGGACAATGACAACGTTACAGAGTACAACAACTCGCTGCACTACACAGACGCCACCATAAAGAGGTTCTACGAATATGCAAAGGAACATCTTAACCTGCAGGCTATGGTATATATGTCCGACCACGGATGCACACCCACCAACTCACGCCGACGTGTACCCAGCGACTTTGTAAACTCACACGTGCCCCTGATGACCTGGCTGAGCGACGAATATATCGCCACACACCCCGAAAGGGCTGCTGCACTCAGGAACAACAGCGGCAAATACTGGACCAACGACCTCTTCTACGAACTCATGTGCGGTATTTTCGACATCGAGAGCAACCACTTCAGACCGAGGAACTCCCTTGCCCACGACGACTACTGCCACACAAGGGAGAGCCTTACGATAATGGAGGGAGAGATTAAGCTGACAGAAGATAAAGGCATGAATTGAGAAAAAGCATTTCTGCAGTCTGCTTGACATTATAAAGGAACGACGCGGCTTGCCGCGTCGTTCCTTTATAATGTCAATACAATGAATTCTTATTGAGCAACCTATGGAAGAAACGCCTAACCTTGAAGACGTTGCGCCTTACTATATAATTGTATGCATTATGTAGGCTATGCATTGACTTGCAGGGTTTTATAGTAACCTTGCGGCGTGGCAGGGAAGGATCCATCTCATCCATTATACGTGCAAGGTAATTGAAAAGGTTATACTCGTCGAGCACCTTGTCCTTGCACTCCTTGAGCAACGGCTTGGCCTTCTCGTAGGCGTCATTTGCCAGCAACTCGTCAATTACCTTTACAGAGCCCTCGAAATCATTGATATCAATTGTGCTGTATGAGCCCTCTGGAAAATATTCATTGATATTCGTACAGCCGTAATATATCGGGTAGGACTCGCAGATGAAACTGTCAGAGAGTTTTTCGGTCCAATAGTATTTAGCTCGCGAGTTCTCGATTACAATGTGGTATTTATAAGGATTCACTACATCACATTTGTCCTCAAAGCCATTGTAGCCTCGGCCGAAGATATCTATCTTGTCGCCGTATCGTTCCTTTAGACGCTCCACGAAGCGTATCCTGTCGACGTGCCCCTTTGTAAAGGCTTTTGTCGAGCTGACAACTGAAATGAGTTTTGTTTTTCGGGGAGTGGGAGCGGCCTTGAGACAGTCATAGTCCTTTATAGGGGATGGACGGCCTTTGGCATCGAAACGCACACCTGCAAACCAGAAGATTATGGCAGGAGTGAACTTGACATTCCTGTGTTTGAGATTCTCCTGACATGAGCACACAAGTCCGAACTGTTTGCAATAGTCACGCGGATAAGCCAATACGGAATATGGTTCACTTGTGGTGAGGATAAGATTCTCTGGCGCGACATTGAAAGTAAGAGGCTTCTTGAATGATTTTCCTCTGACTATCACAAAATCAGGGTCTTCGATCTTCTCGTTGACATAGAACTGATATTTCCCGCAACTCGAGACACCCTTACGCCCCTTTGTCTGGGACAATATCCAGCGGCCGCTATCTTTTGCGCCGCTAATGAGTAAAACCTTATACATTTTTCTTTGCATTTTCTACCAACCTCTTGCGATCCTCGACACGCTTTGCCTCACGCCTTGCATAACCCTCCCTGGTGCGTTTCCAACGCTTGTGGGTCCAGAGCCACAGCTCGGGAGTCTCGCGAATGTTGTCCGACAACATCCTGTAATATATGTTCGTAGCCTCGAACTCAGGCAACAGAGCCGCATCATCGGCAAACGGAATTATACGCATCACATAATGACCGCGCTTTACACGCTCGAAGTGTGCATAGAAAAGAGCCGCGTGCGTGCGACGCGCAATCTTCTCGGTACCGGTAAAAACCGGGGTGTCACGGTGAAAGAAATCGAGCCAATGGTTTATGGACTCCCATGTAGGCACCTGGTCGGCAATGAAACCTATTACATATTTTTTCTTCTCCTTGCCTATTTCCATAATGCGTCGCAACGTGTTTGCCATGCTTATCGATTCAGTACCGTACTGCTCGCGCATCTTCTTTACCAGCGCGTCGAAGCGTTCATTCTCGAGCGGATGATATATAGCACCCACTGTGGCATCATCCCTTTTGAAATGGAGTGTGATGGAAGTGACATACTCCCAGTTGAAGAAGTGGCCCATATACAGAGCGCAGGGCTGACCGCGGTCAACCGCAGCCTGGAAATGTTCGAGCCCTTCTATTTTCATATATTTCTTTATCTTCTCCTCGCTCATGCCGTAATACTTTATCATCTCCATAAAGTAGTCGCACAGCGAGCTGTAGAACTTCTTCTCTATCCTCTTGACCTCATCAAGTGATTTCTCAGGGAATGACTTCACAAGATTGTCACGCACCACCTTGCGACGGTAACGTACAATATAATAGATTGGATAATAAAGTAGCGTTGAGAGAAAATGCAGGAAAGACATCGGCAGTTTGTTAAGCACAAACAGGATGGCTACAGCCAAATAATACATCACAGTTTTCATAGTGACACTCTTTACAATGAAAGGTGATCCCGGTGGGATTCAAACCCACGACCTTCAGAACCGGAATCTGACGCTCTATTCAGCTAAGCTACGGGACCAACATTTTTACGGTCGCTAAGATACAAAAAAATACCGACATACAATTACCGTAATGACAAAAATGGCCTCATCTGTGTTGCTTTGGGAAAACTGCAACCGAGAAAGCACATTACGGGCAGATATTTCACACAATCAGCAAAGCGCATCACAAAGAAACATACAAAAAGTTGCATATTGTATTTTATTATCCTATTTTTGCATAAATCTTGCAAACAAACCAAACAGAATACCGTCAATTTTGCAAGACACATCAAAAGTATTAACGACAAATTGTCAAATTCAGATTATGAGACTATACAAACTGACTTCAGGATATAAGCCTTTACTCGACCTCAAGCAGACAGAACTTGCCATCAAGCAGATTAAGGAGGTTTTCCAGCTGAACCTGTCATCGACACTGCGTCTGAGGCGCGTGACGGCACCGCTGTTCGTGTTGCAAGGCACAGGACTGAACGACGACCTCAACGGCTACGAGAATGCCGTGAGCTTCCCCATTCAGGACATGAACGGTGCTGTGGCCGAGGTTGTACACTCCCTTGCTAAGTGGAAACGCGTAACTCTTGCCGAGTACAGCATTGCCCAGGGCTTTGGTATATACACCGACATGAATGCCATACGCGCACATGAGGAACTCGACAACCTGCATTCGCTCTATGTGGACCAATGGGACTGGGAGCGCGTGATTTCCGATAAGGAGCGTACGGTAAAATTCCTGAAGCAGATTGTAAATGACATATATTCGGCGATACTGCACACAGAGTTCACCTTGAGCGAGAACTATCCCGAGCTGCAGCCGTCACTACCCGAGAAAGTAGAATTCATCCACAGCGAGGAGTTGCGCCGCCGCTACCCCACCCTCACAGCCAAAGAGCGCGAGGAGGCTTTCACAAAAGAGTATGGCGCAGTATTCATCATAGGTATCGGCGAGAAGCTCGGCGACGGTATTCCGCACGACAACCGAGCACCCGACTATGACGACTACAGCACTTTAAATGAGGACGGTTTCAATGGCCTCAACGGCGACCTGCTTATATGGAGCGAACTGCTCGGGAAAGCGGTAGAGCTCTCGTCAATGGGCATAAGGGTTGACAGGGAGGCGTTGCTACGCCAGCTCAAGCAATCGGGGAAGGAGGAGCGCAAGGGACTCTATTTCCACCGTCGTCTGCTTGCCGACGAACTGCCGTTGAGCATTGGAGGAGGTATCGGGCAGTCACGTCTATGTATGCTGCTGTTAAAGAAGGCTCATATAGGCGAAATCCAATCAAGCATCTGGCCCGAGGATATGAGAGAACAGTGCAGACAGATGAATATTCCTATTATATAATATATAATAAACAATATGGATGTAAGGATAGACGCAAGCTGGAAAGAGGTTTTGCAGAAAGAGTTCGAAAAGGATTACTTTACAAGGCTCACATCCTTTGTAAGGGAGGAATATGCCGGGACTACACCGATATACCCACCTGCAAGACTCATCTTCAACGCCTTTGACCACTGCCCTTTCAACGATGTAAAGGTTGTTATATTGGGACAGGACCCGTACCACGGTGTGGGGCAAGCAAACGGACTATGTTTCTCGGTAAACAAAGGAGTGGCTTTTCCACCGTCACTGATGAACATCTTCAAAGAGATACAGAGTGACCTTGGCACCCCTATCCCGCAAGACGGTGACCTCACACGCTGGAGTGACCAGGGAGTGTTGCTGCTCAATGCCACGCTCACTGTGCGCGCCTCACAGGCCGGCTCGCACCAGAAACGCGGCTGGGAGGAGTTCACCGACGCCGCCATACGCGAGCTTGCCGAGCGCAGGGAGAACATTGTCTTCATCCTCTGGGGCAGCTATGCACAGAAGAAAGGTGCATTCATTGACCGCAGCAAGCATCTTGTGCTGACGTCACCGCACCCCTCGCCGCTATCGGCCTATCAGGGATTCTTCGGGAACCACCATTTCAGCAAGGCCAACAGATACCTTGCCGAACATGGAAAGAAAGAGATCTTATGGTAAACAAACAAGAGGGTTCACTTCAACCGAAGTGAACCCTCTTGTTTGATACACCTGTACGACAGACATCAATACCACTCGACATTGCTGCTTCCACTGCTGCGTTTGTCCCACTTCAGAGCATCGGCAAGCATCTGAGAGGTTGCACGGAAACTGAAATTGAACGAGGTATAAGGACTCAGTACAATACCGCACGACATCTCAAAGCAATGGAGGTCACGTGATATGTTCATTGTAGTGGTGGTCAGTTTCTTGAACTGGAAATTATAGCCGGACGTAAAATTAATGCGCCAGTTATCAGAGATACCGATATTACCCGAGATGTTCATGTTCTGTGTAAACTTGTATGGGTAGCGCATAGTCTTCACGTTTATCTTGGCAGCCGTATTCTCGGCCATCATTATACCATAAGATATCGTAAGGTTCCATGGAAACTTGAATGGCATATATCCGTCGTTGTCAACAGTAGCATCCTTTGCCTTCTTGGTCTTGGACTCCTTGAGTGAGCCACTCTTTGGACTCTCTTCCTCTATTGTACCATCCTTGCTATCCTGATTTTCGGCCTCCTCATCCTCATCAGAGCCCTGGAACCACTGCTTTATCTTTGAGAATGTCTTGTTGTTGAATGTGTACGAAAGGTTCTGACTCATACCCTGGAAACGCCCGAAGCGCCCGTAAGACCACTCTGTCCTGTCGCCCACAATTACCTGTCCACGGTCATTGAACGCATATGCATAAGTAGCCCAAGTAGCATTGAAACTGAAAGTATAGTTCTTGGTAAGTTTAAGTCGCAGACGTGTAGACAGGTTACTCCACGGCTTTGTCTTTGCCGCAAGGTTGTATGACAACGACGCTCCCAATTCATCAATTATACTGATTTTTTTCAGCGAATCGTTTTTCGTACGCCATTTCATCTCGACATTGTTGCTCACACTGAACGAGATGCTACCGGTCTTTCCGCGCGAAGGTATACCATAAAGACTGCCCTGATAGGGAGAATATTCAACGGTACGCGCCTCGCCGTTTTCGTCTGTGTATACGTAGGTATCATAATAACCGTAATGCTCGGCACCGAAATCCGGCGCATACGAGAACGAGATTGACGGCTTGAACACATGGCGTACTGTATGTACACGGCTGTTCTTGAGAAAACCTGCCGGCTGGTAGAAACCATATAGCGTGGTATTGGCGGAAATCGAGAGGTTATAGTTATACACTCTGTTGAAGCCATACACGGTATCCTTTGCGACACTGTTTGTAGCATAGTCCCACTCCTGGTTTATCTTCTTGAAGTACCAACGCTCGGTATAATTGAAGCTTGGAGTAATATTAAGGAATCCGAACAACTGGAACGTCGCGCTCACCGGTATATTGTGTTTGAAGCCGTTTCTCCAGTCCTTGACAAGATTGGACTTGAGCACCTTGTCTTCCTTGGTGCTGATACTGTTGCTCATCTGTCCGCTGTAGGAAAGAGATATCTTCTCGTACCAACGCTCGTCACCCGCACGTTTCTTGCGTTTGAAGGGATATTTCTTGGAAAGCGAAATGCTCAGGTTGGGCAGTGTCAACGACAAGGTTGAATCCTGCATGTTCTGCGCGACATTCATCGTCGTTGACAGTGAGAGACCGATATTCGGGAAGGTATATGAGTAACTCACACTTGATGTTCGCATACTCTGCGAGTTGAGTACCGGATTGTAGAGACTGCTCAGGTTGGAGCGCTCGTAGCTTGCCGTGGCAAAGTTCACGCTTGCCGAGAAATTGCTGTTGGGATGCACCTTAGGGTCCTGACGGTGACTCCACTGCAAGCGGAAATTCTTACCCACAGCATAGTCAGGCAATCCCTTCTCACCGTTCTTTGTCACAAGATAACTGAAATCGACGCTACCGGAGTACTTGTAGCGCACCGCGTATGTAGACGCCGCACCCAGACCCCATGAGCCTTTGGTAAAGATTTCACCGGTAAGACGCAAATCAACCTTATCGCTTATGGCAAAATAGTAACCACCGTCGCGAATGTAGAAGCCGCGCTCGGTCTCATCACCGAAGGTCGGCATTATAATACCCGAAGAGTAACTGCTTGTAAAAGGGAAATAGCCGAAGGGCAATGCCAACGGCAAAGGGACATCCTCCACAACAAGGTAGAGCGGACCCGAAACGACATCCTTTTTGGGACGTACCTTGGCACGTGTAAGACGCACATAGAAGTGGGGATGCTCGGCATCACAGGTTGTGTATTTGCCGTCCTGCGAATAGAAGATACCTGCCGAGTCCTTCTTTGCCTTACCGCCCATGATGAAGCCGTCGCCCTGCTGGGTGTATACGTTATTGATGAAACCTTTCTTGGTCTTGAAATTATAGCTCATCTTGTCGCTCTCATAGGGAGTACCGCCATCCATGAAGATGGGCAGGCCTACACTCATTCCCGTAGTGTCGATACTGCCGGTGGCATGCACCACACTGCTGTCCATATTGAGCTTGATCACATCAGCCGTGAGCTCTATCTTGTCGTAACGCACCTTGCCGGCACCGTAAAGGTAGGCATTTCCCGTACGCGACCACACCATCGAATCGGTACATTCATAGAAGACCGGGGCATCAATGGCATCCTTCTTGGGTTCATCCTTTGATAGGGAATCTGCCACAGACACAGAATCGGCAGCAAGCGAATCGCGCACAATGCTCCACCCCTCATAGGGTGCTGCATATGCGACCATCCCTGACGGCAACATAAGGGTCGCTACCGCCAGCAGGAATGCTATAGAAAGTATCTTGACTGAAACCGATCTCATTTAAAACGCTTCTCAAAGCAAGTGGGAAACAGAAGCATAAAAAACAGAACTGAAAAAGTTCCCTTTATTACAACAGGCATTTCCGCACTTTTCGGCAAAATTACGAAATAAAAAGGAGTATTCTTTATTTTTAAGAGAAAAAAGCACTTCTAAAAGCCATATTTGTAGTAAACTGCAAGACTTACATAAAGAGTTTTGCCCATTTCTGCACCTTCTCAACCGATTCCTCGGATATCTTGCGCATACTTTCTACCACCTGTTCAAAACTTCTGGGCTGAGTCAGGAACTTTGTCTTTGAAAAGAATTTGTCAGCAAAACAGATAATCTGTTCCTCCAATGTCTCGGGCTGGAAATCCTGAGCCGGGAGATTCCAGCCGTTCTGCAGAATCACCTCTTTTGTAAGGCCGGTCCCTGTGTGGCGTTCACACACACGGGCATGACGTTCATAACCGAGCGAGCGCAGCAACTGCGCCCCCAGATAGCCATGGCATAGATATTGCTCGGTACCATGACAATGAATACGTGGTGCATCAGTAAGGAATATACCGATATCGTGCAACATGGAAGCCTCATACACGAACTGCTCGTCAAGCCCTAACTCGGGATGACGACGCGCCAGTTCCAAAGCGAAACCAGCCACCGCCCGGGCGTGCAACATGTAAATATTTTTCAGCTCATTATCCTGTGGATAGTAGCGGTCTATTATCTCATTCACATCCATAGTAAAAGATTGTTTTTAAGCAAATCAATTACGAAGATAAGCAAAATAGAGACAACTCACAAGCAGTATACGGAATTGAAAAACAGAACTTCGCCATTATTTTCCACCGATTTAACCATTATAAACATTATTATATAAAGTCTTTTAAAACTTTTACATATATTTGCGGTAAACTGCGAATATAGGATGCGGCCCGGGATAAAAAACGAGACTTGTTTTTTATCCACTCGTCTTTCACTAATCTGCGTTAATTGAAACTATCGACAAAACTTGCCATTTACATGACAGAAAGAATTGCCGAAAAAGCCCTTTTATTGCCTCCGATAACACTTCAGGAGATGTCGGGCATAAAACTGATGAACAGGACGGACACAAAGTTTGTGGCCACTCTTGAACAGCTTGTCGCGTTCCTTTCGGCAGTCAAGGGTAAGTATTTCATCCAGGAAATTGACGGCAAGCGCATCGCAAGTTACCACACCACCTATTTTGACACCGACGACTACGAGATGTACCGCATGCACCATGCGGGACGCACGGTAAGGGAGAAAATCAGGGTACGCACGTATCTTGACAGCCTTGACACATTCCTCGAGGTAAAGAACAAGAACAACCACGGACGCACCAAGAAGAAGCGTATCACTGTGGGGAGCGTGGATACACTGCATAACGAAAGGGAGAATGTGGTCCCGTTCCTGAGCAAGGTCGCATGGTATAAATTGGAACAGGTTTCACCGGTAATAGAAAACTGGTTCAACCGTATAACACTTGTAAATTTCGCCAAGACAGAACGGCTCACGATTGACTTCAACCTGCGGTTCCACCACCTCAAGAGCGACCAACGCGACGCACTTAAAAGAGTTGCCGTGATAGAACTGAAACGTGACGGCAATGTTCCATCCCCGGCACTTGACATCCTGCGCGAGACACGCATCAAGCGCTCCGGATTCAGCAAATACTGTATTGGCAGTGCGCTCACACACAAGGGGCTCAAGAGGAACAACTTCAAGGAAAGACTCATAATGATATGCAAAATGGAAAACAAAAATCAATAGAACAAACATGAAACTTGTAACTACACTACTATTATTCTGCATGACACTGTTCGCACAGGCGCAGGACACACCTGTGGCGACGACTGTTTCCACGACAACAGAGATTGTTGCAAGCAATGCAGTCGCAACCATAGCCGGCTTTGAAACAGATGAGGACGACTTTGACGGCAATGAGAAGATGGCCGTATCTGTTAGGGAGAAACGCCAGAGCGATGAATTCATCGACACAAAGCATGTAACAGAACTGCTGATAGCATTCTTCATCAACCTGATTGCAATAGCAATAATTGTACGCGGACTCTATTACCCCAAATGCAAGCGTGGAGAGTTCTTCTTCACATATATACTCATCGCCATAAGTACCTTCATGCTCATATATGTGCTTGGCGACGTAAAGCTAAAGGCCGGTATAGCATTGGGACTGTTTGCAATCTTCAGCATCATACGTTACCGCACCGAGCAGGTTGCCATCAGGGAGATGACATATCTCTTCATCATCATTGCATTGAGCGCAATCAACGGACTGACAGTAAGCGAGTTGAGCCTCGGCGAGGTTATAATAATCAACCTCCTGTTCATCTTTTCCATCTGGATTTGCGAGAGCAAGATACTCATCAGCCATTACTCATACAAGGTGATAAAGTACGACAACGTAAACCTCATCACCCCCGACAAGCGTGCAGAGCTCATTGCTGACCTTGAGAAGCGTACCGGTCTCAAGATTGAGAAGGTAGAAGTCGGCAGCATCGATTTCCTCAAGGACGCGGCTATCGTGAAGATGTATTACAAGAGCAATACCTCAAACAATTCAGTAGACACAACTTTAAAAACACCCGTAGATGAATACAAACTCAAAGACTAAGAAAAGACTAATCAAGTATCTGCTGTTGGCAGTGCTTGCCATCGCTCCATTATGCACAACAAACGCACAGAGCGATGATGACGAATTCGGTGTGTGGACAACCCTGGAGGCGTCAAAGAAAATCAACAAGAAGCTCAAGCTCGATTTTGAGGCAGAGCTGCGTACTATCGAAGGCCTCGACGACCTCGACCGCGTGTCGGTGGGCGCCGGAGCAAGTTACAAACTCGCAAAATGGCTCAAGGCCGGTGCCGGATATATCTTCATATACAGCCACAGCCTTGACAGCAAGAACATAAAGGAGGCTTTTGACGAGAACAGATATGATTACAACATTGACCATGACTACTGGACCGAGCGTCACCGTTTCCACGTGTCGCTGACAGGAGAGTACAAGGTGGGACGCGTCGAGTTCTCGTTGCGCGAGCGCGTACAGTATACCCGCACCAACTCGGCTACGACCGACGAGACAAAGTACCGTTGGGAACAGCGTGTCGACGAGTACGGCAATGACCTTGAGCCGACACTATCACAGGAGACAGAGCCCGAGTTCAAGAAGGCAAAGGAGAACACCACGCTGCGTTCACGCCTGACAGCAAAATGGGATATCCGCAACTGCAAGATTACCCCGTTCGCATCGGTGGAACTGTATACACGCCTCGACGAGTGGAAAGGATGCGACAAACTGCGCTACCGCGCCGGAGCAAGTTACAAAATCAACAAGGACAACGAGATTTCCCTGTTCTACCTGTACCAGGACGCCAATGACGATGACGAGCCCAAGGGACACGCAGTCGGAATCGGATATTCAATTGACCTGTAATAAAGACTTTGACAAATGAAAAAGATTCTTACAATACTACTGATGCTTGCCGCATTGCCAGCAACCGCACAGCAGATGCTTGTCGACAAGAACATCGGAGAGAATGAGATTGTCGACCTTGAGAACCTCAAGCAGATAACATTCAACGGCGTCAATGTCAACATTGAGCAGACCGACGGTGCCACAAGCAGCAATTCAATGTCGGCCATCAACCAGATAACCTTCGGTGACTACACAGACATAGGCGACGTAAAGGAGAGCAGTGAAGAGCTTATCACTTACATATCGAGTGACGAGATTGCCGTCAACTGCGGAGCGGGCTCAACCGTAACGATTTACAGTCTTGTAGGCACACCGGTGCTGAACGTACGCCTCGGCTCCGACTATGGCCGGATAAGTATCGCCGGCCTCCCCAAAGGTATATATATTGTAAAGGCACAGGAAAGAACCGCTAAAATTGTAAGACGATGAGAAAGACATTATTCGCGACGTGCCTGCTCATTGCCACAGCAACACAGGCACAGGTGCTCTATGTAAACAACAGCAACGGCACATACCAGGCCTTTGACACAAAGACAACAGAGAGCATCACCTTTGACGAGGAACAGAAACTGGTAAGCATAGAGCTGGGTAGCGACGACGGCATACTCAAAAGCCGCTTCAACACCACAAAGGTCACCAACATTGCCCCATCGACAGCCAATGCCACAGAACTCACATACGACCTCGACCCTACTGTCGTTTTTGACAAGAACGATGAGACAGGCTACAACGAGGTCGTGGAAACGATAATAACCGACGAGACAGTGGACGAATCGGGTGACTTCGTTGAGAACTTCGCTACAACACGCGTAATAACAATCACTTTCAGCGAGACGGGAGTAATGACCTCAGCCTTGCCCGATGACATTACTGCCACCATTGATGGCGGACACATTGTCATAAACTCCGAGCGCAGCAAGGTGGCTTACCGCGTGACAGGCACATGCAGCAACGGCTCATTGAAGATATACAGCCTCAAGAAGTTCCAAATTATGTTGCAGAACCTGAACCTTACCAACCCCGCAGGCCCGGCAATAAACGTGCAGAGCGGTAAGACCACATACCTGACACTATTGACTGGCACAGAAAACACACTGTGTGACGGTTCCACATACGGCACACCGGCCATTGCCGCCGACGGCACCGAGGAGGACCAGAAGGGCACACTATTCAGCGAGGGGCAGATAATCATCAACGGCATTGGCACACTGAACGTCACAAGCCTCGGCGGCCATGCAATATGCAGCGACGACTACATCAGGGTGCGTAGCGGCAATATAAACATTGTAAAGGCGGCAAAGGACGGGTTCCGCACAAAGGACAAGTTCATTGTCGGACGCACAGCTGCAGCGGCCCCCACAATAAACATCAACGCCACCAACAGCGGCATCGACTGCAGCGAGGGCACACTCACCATCGAGGCCGGCAAGCTGGAGATAACATCCGGCAGCGAGGCCATAAAGGTAGAATATGAGGAAATACTCCCCGATCCTCTCGTTATCCCCGATGCCATCATAAAGGGCGGTTTCGTAAAGATACACACAACCGGTGAGAAGAGCTCTGCCATCAAAGTCACACGCAACTACACACAGAGCGGCGGTATCATACAGGCCACCGTTGACGGCAACGGTTCAAAAGTCATCAACTGCGACGGCAATGTAACATTCAGCCGCGGCAAAGTGACAGCATTTGCGAACGGCACGGTCGCTACCGACACCACAAGCGCAGGCGGCATCAAGTGCAACGGCAATATTGAGATAACGGGCGGAACAATCGCGATAGAGTGCAACGGCAAGGGCTCAAAAGGCATCAACTGCAACAGCGACGTAACGGTTACAGGTGGTGAGCTCACCCTTACAGCCACAGCCGACAACTACACCGACATTGCCGACGACAAGAAAAGCCGTGCGATAACAGCAACCGGCAACGTCACCGTAAACGGCGGCAAAGTCGTGGCAAGCGCATACGACAATGCCATCCACGCCACAGCAATCACCATAAACGACGGTATTGTAAATGCATACAGCGAGAGCGGCAGTGCATTAGGCGTGGACGCAGTTCAGAACGGCGGTTGGCTACTGACAAAGGATGTGGAATGAACAACCGGTGCAAATACAAAAGGAGAGGGCAGCAACAGAACTGCCCTCTCCTTTTGTTAACGCTATCATTCATTTCATTGCTCTCTCGTTCTTGCGCTCCATCATCTCACGCTCGCGTTCACGGCGCAGTTTCTCGCGCTTGCGCAACAGCACCCACAATAGGGCAAGGACAAGCACCGACACGCCCACCGTGACACATTTCTCGGTTGTGCCCATCTCATCGTTGCTCGGGATGAATATAATATACATTATTGCCGTATAGACAGCAAGGACAGCTATAGTAACGTTCGGGTTCCTCAGAAATCTCATATCTTGTATTTATTACCTTATTGTGTTGCAAAGTTAAGTCAAACTTTCGGATTTTCTGAAAAACAACAAGCTTTTGCCCCCTTTTATAGTATATTTTAAGATTTTGTCCTATTTTTACGGATAGAAACAATTCAACATCAAATATCTATGGCAAAGTTCAAACGTATTCTTTTAAAGCTCAGCGGCGAGAGCCTTATGGGCGAGCAGGGTTATGGTATAGACGTCAAGCGCCTCAACGAGTATGCAGCACAAATAAAGGATGTTGCAGCCATGGGCGTGCAGATCGGCATTGTCATCGGCGGAGGCAACATCTTCCGTGGCCTGACAGGTGCCGGCAAAGGCTTCGACCGCGTTAAAGGCGACCAGATGGGCATGATGGCTACCGTCATCAACAGCCTCGCGCTCAGCTCGGCTCTTGGCGCAGCAGGTGTTCCTAACAAGGTGCTTACAGCCATACGCATGGAGCCTGTAGGCGAGTTCTACACAAAGTGGAAAGCCATTGAGGCCATGGAGCAGGGAATGGTTGTGATTATGGCAGCCGGAACAGGAAGCCCCTACTTCACCACCGACACCGGCTCTTCACTGCGCGGCATCGAGATTGAGGCAGACGTTATGCTCAAGGGTACACGTGTCGACGGCATCTACACAGCCGACCCTGAGAAGGACCCGACAGCGACAAAGTTCCACGACATATCTTACGATGAGGTTATTTCACGTGGTCTCAAGGTTATGGACATCACAGCCACTGCAATGTGCAAGCAGAACAACCTCCCTATCTACGTGTTCAACATGGATGTGGTAGGCAACCTTATGAAGGTTATGCAAGGCGAGGAGATTGGCACATTCGTGCACCCGTAAATGATTCATACATATAACAACAGGCCGAAGGATAACCTTCGGCCTGTTGTTATATGTATACCATCGAATATTAAGTAGACATTAAAATAACCTGCATTGTTTTGCCTAAAGTACTCTCTTATTTCGCTATATTTTTATGCACTATGTAAGGATTATTACCAATGATCTCTTACAAGTTCCACCTCTTTGAATGCATACCTTGACAAGGTTCCGTCGCTGCGGCGGAGCAGCAGATGCCCTGCAGGCTCAACGCCCTCGATAACAGCCGTGAAAGCACCAGCAGCGTCAACATACTCCCGTTGCTCGCCAAAGCCCAACAGCAACTCCCGATATTCTGCGGAGATAGCCTCTTTGCAGCCCCGACGCATCTCATTATAATAGCGGTTGAAAAGACAAAGCACATCGCGCAACACATCTTCAACAGGAATATCTTTTCCCGACAGCATCTTCATTGACACAGGTACACGGTCCATAGGAGGGAACTCCGTCTGGTTCACATTGAGCCCGATTCCCACAATCGCCTGTTCCACGAATGCGCCGGAATAGTCAAGTTCCACAAGAATGCCCGCCAGTTTCCTGTTACCCACATAAATGTCATTGGGCCACTTGAGTTTTGTCTCAATGCCATAGCACTTCAGCGCCGCATGCAAAGAAACTGCAACAGCTTGAGAAAGCAGGAACTGGTTAGCTACCTCAAGAGAGTTCCCCGAACGAACAAGCATACTGAGCAGAAGATTTTCACCCTCCCTTGACGACCAGACATTGCCACGCTGCCCACGCCCGGCCGTCTGATGAGCGGCTGTCACAGCAACGATATCCTTGTCATCGGTCCACAAATTGTCAGCCTCATCACGCAGATAGCGGTTGGTAGAATCCACCACATCAAGGCGTCTGATAAAAATTGACATATGTTCTCAGTTTTGACTTTAGTAATTATATAAATGTTAACCCAGAACGCAAAAAACGGGGCGCTTTATTGTTTCTTTTATTTTTGACCTTTCAGCTTTCAACTTTAACTTCGTTGAAGTTCGGCTGCGCTCACTGCAATAGTTCAAGCAAACTTGACTCTTGTTCGCTTGCACGAACTTTCCGCTTTCAGTTTTCCGTTCTCTACCGTCCATACTTCACACGTATTTTCTTGGGCAGTTTCTTCAGCACCTCTTGATATGAATGGTCAATAAGCGAGTAAAACAATGCATCATCAAGAGCCGCAATATCCAGCTGGTTCCAGTAGCGTTTGTTCATGTGCCATGCAGGTTGTATCTGCGGATATCTGTCGCGCAACTCTATGGCATAGTCGGCATCACATTTCACGCAGAACCATTTTGTATTCTCAAGGTCGCATATCGCAAATATCTTGTTCTCGACCCGGAAGGCCAATGTAGTCTCGTCAAAAGGAAAATCCTCGGTGGCATTCTCCTTGCTCAAGCAGTATATGCGTGCATCTTCAATATTCATAAGCAATTTACCATGTTGGTGAAAAGGCATCTTCGATATGTTCTATTCTGTAAGGCTCACATCGGCCTATTACCGTGACTATATCAAAACGGAATTTAAGGTCAACCTTATACTTGAGTATATATGACTGTGCCGCCGAAATCAGTAGCCTTATCTTTTTGTCATCCACTGCATCCTCTGCATTACCGTACATATCGCTTGCACGGCTCTTTACCTCCACGAACACCAATGTGTCACGCTGCTGCGCAATGAGGTCTATCTCCTTGTGTCCCGAGCGCCAGTTATAATGCAGCACCGCATATCCCTTGTCAAGAAGATAGCGCGACGCCAGCATCTCACCCTTATTACCTAACAGATTATGTTCAGCCATGCGAGCTGTCGTTTTACTGATTTCACGGCGAAGATAATGCAACAAGAGAGGAAAAGCAAACGAAAAACTTGCTTTTAGCAATGATATGAACTATTTTTGCAACAAAGAACATCTAAAGGACTCCGATGAGCGCAAAGAAAACAAAAATGCCCAAGGCTACCACAACACGCACACAGCCAGTGCGTCATTCACGCGTTGTATGCCTTGTCAGCGAGGAGGAGATGAGAATCATTGACGAATACCTCAAGAAATACCGCATCACCAACAAGAGCAACTGGATGCGCGAGACACTGCTCTCATTCATCTACAAGAACCTTGACGAGGATTACCCAACCCTGTTCGGCGAGCACGATATGCGCCGATAATGAATCTTATGACCGACATTGATTATATGAAACAGGCCCTTGTGGAGGCCAAAAAAGCCTTTGACAAGGACGAAGTGCCCATCGGAGCTGTAGTTGTGTGCAAAGGGCGCATCATTGCACGTGCACATAACCTCACAGAGATGCTGAACGACGTGACGGCACATGCCGAGATGCAGGCAATCACCGCAGCTGCCAACAACATCGGCGGCAAATATCTCAACGACTGTACATTATATGTCACAGTGGAGCCCTGCCCAATGTGCGCAGGAGCAATAGGGTGGTCGCAATTGGGAAAGCTTGTTTATGGAGCCGAGGATGAGAAACGTGGCTACCACCGCTATGCTCCCGACGTGCTACACCCCAAGACAGAGGTTGTGAGCGGCGTGTGCGCCGACGAGGCCACAGCTCTTATGAAAGAGTTCTTCAAAAACAAAAGGTAGCGCAGGAAACGTTTAAGGGAGCGCCAGTTCATAGGGTCCTAAAGGTCCTTAGGGTCTTTAGTGGGCGCTACAAGCTAAACTCCAAACATTAAACAATCGTTCAACGTTAATCGTTAATCGTTCAACGTTAATCGTTCTTTATTTCCTCAAAATCGACATATTCGCCCTCGTTCTTCTCAAAGAGGACCTTTTTTTCGCCGGTCTTTCGTTGCCTATGGCTCTCCTGCCACTGTTTACCGGTCTCATTCGTCTGCCAGGTAGTACGCTGACCATAACTATTCCTCTTGCGTCCGATACCGAACCACGACATCACGCGCATTATAAGCGACAGAATCATAGTTGGAATGAGCATCAGCAGAAACAATCCCAAGAAAAGGATAACAAACAGATATATAAGCATAATATTGTCTTAAAATTAAACATACACACCCTCCACACAAAAAACACTTTTGTCTGGAGGAATGTTGGAACAACGACGCAGAAGCGCCTAAAATCAGGAATCAGACTCTCTCGCCTTTGAGGTAGAGACCTACCGACAGCAACAGATACCACGAGATGATTGCAACCGGTGCCAGGAAACCGAGCAACAGCATCGGCAGACAACAGAGCAGGAAGATATACCTTATCCTATTGCTTCTCCAAGAGAGATTCTTGAACTTGAGGGAGAACATAGGTATCTCCGAAACAAGGAAATAGGAGAACAAAGCGATAAGTCCCAACAGCAACACCCAGCCCGCATTCAGTTCATTCAACCAAGCACCGCCACCTGTTATCAGTGATGACCAGAAAAGTGCATTGGCCGGCGTAGGCAAGCCTATGAAAGTGTTTGTCTGTCTTGTATCGATATTGAACTTTGCCAAACGATAAGCCGAGAACACCGCGATAAGGAATGCGGCATACGGCAACAGCCACACGATATCCTCAAGATAAGCAGGATAGAGCAACCTGTTCTGCATGTACGAGAAGACGATGGTTGCCGGAGCGATACCGAAAGTGATGTCATCGGCAAGCGAGTCAATCTGCACACCCATAGGAGACGAGACATGCAAGAGACGCGCCACCATTCCGTCAAAGAAATCAAATACTGCACCAAGCACAATGAACGCCATTGCAAGCTCAAAATTGCATCTGAAGGCCATCACACACGCCACACAGCCCGAGAATAGGTTGCAGCAAGTAATAGTGTTGGGGATATGTTTCTTTATTGACATGGAGTCCTTATTTAAATGTTGCAATAACAGTCTCGTTACCAACTGTCTTCTGGTCAAGCGTTACTTTGATGTCACAATCAAGAGGCAGATAGAGATCGACACGCGAACCGAACTTGATGAAACCCATATGTTGGTCAATGAAGCACTCTTCGCCTGCGGCCGCATATGTAACGATGCGACGCGCCATTGCACCTGCAATCTGACGGACAAGAATCTCACGGTCATCATCGGTCTTTATAACCACCAAAGAACGTTCGTTCTCGGTGCTTGCCTTTGGCAGCCAAGCCTTGTGGAACTTACCTTTCTGATGCTCTACGCGGGTGATGACACCGTCAACAGGGTACCAGTTGGCATGTACGTTCATTGGGCTCATGAATATTGAAACCTGCATTCTCTCATCTTTGAAATGGTCGGGTTCAAAGACCTTCTCGATCACCACCACCTTACCGTCGGCAGGAGCTACAATCACGTTCTCCACATCACCGGGAAAGATTCTCTTTGGACTGCGGAAGAAATTCACCATCAGCAGATAAACCACCAAAGAAGTGAGTGAGACTATAGAGTTGAAAACAACGTTTTCGGGGAAGAAATACCACAACGGGGCATTCACCAGGGCAAAAACAAGAAACGCAACCACAAGAATAGAGGTACCTTCCCTGTGTATCCTGTAGTCCTTTAATTTTCTGATTCTTTTGAATTTCTTCTTCATAAAAGCAATCTTTATTATACCGCCTGATTTTATCTTCCACGTCAACAACGTAACGCCAATAAAGCCTGAACGATTCCTTATTATTTCACAAAATTAGCAAGAAATTATTAAAAACAAAACAAAATGGAACAAAATCAGGTTCAGAGCAAAAATAATAGAACTTCGCACAAGCACAAATGCCGCTGTTCAAAAAAAATAAAAATCGTTAATGTTAATAACTTTTCCTTTTCTTTGGAAAGGCAAACGGACAAAAGGTATTATCTTTATCAAATCAAACCTCATCATATATAAAACAACCGGAACGCTATGGAAGATTTTGTTCACCTACACGTACACTCACAATACTCCATCCTCGATGGCCAGGCAGCCATAAAGAAGCTCGTCGACAAGGCCATTGCAGACGGGATGAAAGGCATTGCCGTAACCGACCATGGAAACATGATGGGTATAAAGGAGTTCTACAACTATGTGAGCAAGGTGAACAAGGGCAAAGCTCCGGAGGAGATGTTCAAGCCCATCATCGGTTGTGAGGTATATATTGCACCACGCAGGTTACAGGACAAGGAGACCAAGGACGACCGCGGTTATCACCTCATTCTCCTCGCAAAGAACGAGAAGGGCTACCACAACCTTGTAAAGATTGTATCGAAGGCATGGAGCGAAGGTTATTACTACAACCCGCGAACCGACAAGAGCGAGGTTGAGAAATACCACGAGGGCATCATCTGCTGCTCGGCCTGCTTGGGAGGCGAGGTTCCACAGCTTATAAAGAACGGCAAGATAGATGAAGCCGAGGCGGTTGTGAACTGGTACAAGAACCTTTTCGGCGAAGATTATTACCTTGAGTTGCAGTTGCACAAGGCAACCGTCGAGCGCGCCAACCACGAGGTATACCCCTTGCAGGTTGAGGTGAACAAGCATATCATTGAACTCAGCAAGAAGTGCGGTGTCAAGCTCATCTGTTCCAACGACGTACACTTTGTAGACGAGGAGAATGCCGAGGCACATGACCGTCTCATCTGCCTGAGCACCGGCAAGGACCTTGACGACCCCAACCGCATGCTCTACTCAAAGCAGGAGTGGATGAAGACAAAGGCCGAGATGTGGGAGATGTTCAGCGACGTGCCCGAGGCCATGGCAAACACTGTGGAGATTTGCGACAAGGTGGAGTACTACTCTATCGACAGCGCACCTATCATGCCTAACTTTGCCATTCCCGAGGAGTTCGGCACCGAGGAGGGCTACCGTCAGAAATTCACACACGAGGACCTCTTCAACGAGTTCACCCGTGACGAGAAAGGAAATGTAGTGTTGTCGCAGGAAGAGGCAGAGAAGAAGATTAAGAAGCTTGGCGGATATGACAAGCTCTATAGGATAAAACTGGAGGGCGACTATCTGCGCAAGATCACATACGACGGAGCAAAGAAATGCTATGAGGAGCCCTTCTCGCAGGAGCTCACCGACCGCATTGACTTTGAGCTCCACATCATGAAGACAATGGGTTTCCCGGGATACTTCCTCATTGTGCAGGATTTCATCCGTGCCGCACGCGAAGAGCTGGGTGTATCGGTGGGCCCCGGACGTGGCTCCGCCGCAGGAAGCGTTGTCGCTTACGCGCTCGGTATCACCCGTGTGGACCCCATCAAATATGACCTGCTGTTCGAGCGATTCCTTAACCCGGACCGTATCTCGTTGCCCGATATCGACGTCGACTTCGACGACGACGGACGCGGACGAGTGCTCAACTGGGTTACCGAAAAATACGGACAGGAGAAGGTGGCACACATCATCACATACGGCACCATGGCCACAAAGCTTGCCATCAAGGACGTGGCACGTGTGCAGAAGGTGCCGCTCGACATATCGAACAAGCTGTGCAAGGCCATCCCCGACCGTCTGCCCGACGGTCTCAAGATGAACCTGCCTAACGCAATATCGGCAGTACCCGAGCTGCGTGAGGCCGAGGCGTCGCCCGACCCGCTGTTGCGCGACACCATCAAATATGCGAAGATGCTCGAGGGCAACGTGCGCAATACCGGTGTACACGCCTGCGGAACAATCATCTGCCGCGATGACATCACCGACCACGTTCCCATCAGCATCGCAGAGGACAAGGAAACCGGCGAAAAGATGCTCGTAACACAATATGAGGGAAGCGTCATTGAGGAGACAGGTCTCATCAAGATGGACTTCCTGGGCCTGAAGACCCTTTCTGTAATAAAGGAGGCACTGGAGAACATACGCCAGAGCCTGAAGATTGATGTAGACATTGACAAAATCCCAATCGACGACCCAAAGACGTACGAGCTCTACTGCAACGGCAATACCATAGGCACATTCCAGTTCGAGTCACCGGGAATGCAGAAGTACCTGCGCGAACTCCAGCCGAGCACCTTCGAGGACCTGATTGCCATGAACGCCCTCTATCGTCCGGGCCCGATGGACTACATCCCCGATTTTATCCAGCGCAAGCATAACCCGTCACTGGTGCAGTACGACATTCCTTGCATGGAGAAATACCTCAAGGACACATACGGAATCACCGTATATCAGGAGCAGGTGATGCTTCTGTCCCGACTGCTTGCCGATTTCACACGAGGCGAGAGCGACACGTTGCGTAAGGCCATGGGTAAGAAACTCAAGGCAAAGCTGGATGAACTGAAGCCGAAGTTCATCAACGGCGGCAAGAACAACGGCCATGACGAGAAGACCCTTGAGAAGATCTGGGCCGACTGGGAGAAGTTCGCGTCATACGCATTCAACAAATCACACGCCACCTGTTACTCTTGGGTTGCATACCAGACAGCATACCTCAAGGCCAACTACCCGCCGCAGTATATGGCCGGCGCCATGAGCCGCAACCTTGACAAGATTACCGAAATCACCAAACTCATGCAAGAGTGCAAGAGCATGGGTATCAACGTACTGGGACCTGACGTGAACGAGTCGCGCCGCAAGTTCAGCGTCAACAAGAAAGGCGACGTACGCTTCGGCCTGTGCGCCGTGAAGGGTGTGGGCGAGAATGCCGTGCAGTGCATCATCGACGAGCGCGAAGCCAACGGCCCCTTCACAAGCATCTTCGACTTTGTGGAGCGCGTGAACCTCACCGCCTGCAACCGTAAGAACCTTGAATGCCTCGCATACTCAGGAGCCTTTGACGAGCTCCCCGGCGGCATAACACGCGACCAGTACGCAGGCACCAACAGCCGTGGCGAGCAGTTCCTTGAGGCACTCGTGAGATACGGCAACCTCTATCAGACCGACAAGGCCAACGCCAGCGCATCGCTGTTCGGAGACACAGAGATGGCAGAGATACCAAAGCCGGAAGTGCCCGTCGGCGGCATCTGGAGCACCCTCGAGAGACTCAACCGCGAAAGGGAATTGGTTGGAATATACCTGTCGGCACACCCGCTTGACGACTATTCGCTCATCCTCAACGAGTTCTGCAACACCAAGGCTGCCGAACTCGAGAACATGCAGGCACTTATAGGGCGCAAGATCACATTTGGTGGCGTTGTCAGCGACCCGCCACGCACAGGCTTCACCAAGAAAGGCAGCCCCTACGGCGTTGCAAAGATAGAAGACTTCTCGGGAACAGCAGAGCTCTTCTTTTTGGGCGACGAATGGATGAAGAAGCAGAACTACTTTATCCCCGGCAACTTCCTTTACATCAAAGGCAGCTGTCAGGCCCGCAAGTGGGACCAGACAAAATTCGACTTTGTCGTCGACAGCATCGAGCTCATGCCCGAGATAAAAGACGACATGGTCAAGAGCATCACAGTCTCGTTCGACATCATGTCCCTCACCGATGAGTTCTACAGCACCATCATGGACTACATCGAGCGTCACCCCGGCAAGAGCAAGCTCATCTTCAAGGTAAAGGACTACGAGCATGAGTTCACTCTTGAGCTCGCATCCAAGAACCGTGACATCGAGGTGACACAGGAACTGATAGATTACATAAAAGAATTTGAAAATATTGAATATAAATTGAATTAATATTTATATATTCGCAAACTGAAGAGGGAGACCGCGTGTCTGCCCGATACAAGAAACCGCGAATATTCCGGTCTTGTCATACCGAGCAACGTAAAGTATCTCTGACCACGATTATTTGAGATCCTTCCTGTCGTCAGGATGACAATACAACAAAAGAAAAAAACAGAAACAATAACATCAAAAACATTACAATTATGGCAGTAAATTTAACAAACGACAACGCTAAGGAGTTTATGGCAACCGAGTTGCCGATAGTATTGGATTTCAGCGCAGCATGGTGTGGTCCCTGCAAGCAGTTGGCACCGATCATCGACGAGTTGTCAAAGGAGTACGAGGGCCGCATCGCAGTTGCAAAGTGCGACATCGAAGAGGCCGATGACCTCACAATGGAGTACGGCATCCGCAACGTGCCTACAGTCATCTTCATCAAGGACGGCAAGGTTGTCGACAAGTTCGTCGGCTCAAAGTCAAAGAGCGAGGTACAGGCAAAGTTCGAGGCACTTCTTTAATTGACCGGCCATGAGCAACGACGAGTTCGCAATGGAAGACCTTGATGACGAGAAGACCATTGCATATATCCGTGAGCGTCTGCCGCAGGACCTGAAAGAGAAGTGGAGTGATGACGAGTTCTACTACTTCCTCGACACCATCTACGACTACTACGACAAGAGCGGCATCCTTGACAGCAGCAATGAAGAGGTAGACATAGACCTCGACGAGATAGCCAAGTTCATAGCCAAAGAGGCAAAGAAGAACGGCATAGGCGATTTCGACCCCGAAGAACTCTACTTCGTAGTTGAAGGCGAGTTAGCATATAACGGTATTCTCGATTGAGAATACCGTTATATGCTAACGAGGCTCGATCAAACATCAGAGCCATAGGTCACGCGTAGCACCGCTGAAAGTGGTGCCGCGTGGGTGGCGGTTGCGAAGCAACTGATGTTTGGTCAAGGTGAAAGGCTCGAGCGTCATTTTGAGCCATAGGTCACGCGCCTCCCTTAAAGACAAAGAAGCACCGCCCCTCGCAAAGGGCGGTGCTTTTACTACATTATCAGACTATATTACAGCAGTCGTGCGAACAACTCTATTGCCTGATACTCGGGCAAACCGATCTTGTTGAAGAGCGCCGCTGTACCCTGTGTACGCTCCTCGGCGCGCTGCCAGAACTCGCGTGCATCCTCACCGGGGAACGGAACGATATCCTTCTGTGAGAGGTGACGGAAGATTGCATGACGCTTGCGGATAAGCTCCTCGGGGCTGAGGGGCACTGCCATGTCGGCAACGGCAAGGTCCCACTCCTGCCATGCACCGCGGTAGAGCCAGATGTGACACTCCTTTACCCAAGGCTCGTCCTTAACCTCCTCGAATGCACGCAACACAGCCTCAATACATACACGGTGTGTGCCATGAGGGTCGGTGAGGTCACCGGCAGCATAAATCTGATGAGGTTTCACCTCACGCATCAATGCCTTTACAATCTCGATATCATCATCCGAGAGTTTGCCCTTCTTGATACCGCCTGTCTCATAGAACGGGAGGTTTAGGAAGTGCGCATTAGTGCGGTCGTTAAGACCTATCGAGCGGCAGGCAGCACGTGCCTCGGCACGGCGGATGGCGCCCTTGAGGTCGAGCAGACGGCGTGGCTCAGGCTCACCCACCTTCTTGTTGGCAATAATCTCGCGAATCTCGTCGAACGCATCGCCGAAGCCCATCTCCTTGGCAGTGTCAATATTCTGCAATACCACATCATCATATACCGCCACGTTACCCGATGTCTGGTAAGCCACGTGAACATCGTGACCCTGCTCTATGAGGCGGTTGAAGGTACCACCCATTGAAATCACATCATCGTCGGGGTGCGGAGAGAAGATGATCACACGCTTGGGGAACGGTGTAGAAGGCACGGGACGCGTAGAGTCATCGGCATTGGGCTTGCCACCAGGCCAGCCTGATATGATATGCTGTATCTCGTTGAATACACGGATGTTTATCTGGTCGTATGAACCGACACGGTCAAGCAGGTCGGACAATGAGTTCTTGATATAATCCTGACGTGTGAGCTTGAGGATTGGCTTGTCCACTGTCTGGCAGAGCCAGATGACAGCCTTGCGGATAAGTTTGTCGCTCCACTCCTGCGGAGGCGCAATTATCCATGGCTCCTTGACACGTGTGAGCTCCTGCGCAGCAGGCTCGTCAATGATAACCTGTATGTCGTCATGGTCCTGAAGGAACGTAGCAGGATACTCCTCGTTCACACCGCCCTCGATGAGGTCGCGTGCAATGCTTGCCTTCTCCTCGCCCCACATCATAAGCACAATCTTCTTTGCGCTCATGATTGTCTCAAGACCCATCGTGATTGCCATCTTGGGTACCTCGTTGGGGTTAGAGAAGAACTTGTCCTGGTTCTTGCGTGTGTTGTAGCTGAGCTGTACCACACGTGTTGTAGAGTGCGCATAGCTGCCGGGCTCGTTGAAGCCAATCTGACCTAACTCGCCCACGCCCATAATCATGAGGTCGACGTTGCCGTTAACCTTCTGCTCATACTGCTTGCAGTAGTCGTTGAGTTTGTCGGCTGGGACAGTACCGTCGGGGAAGTGTACATTCGCAGGGTCAATGTCAATGAACTTGAGGAAATCCTCGTTCACGCGGTGGTTGCGGCTCTGGGGTGAATCGGGTGCCATGGGATAGAACTCGTCAAGGCTGTATACCTCGACATTGGCAAAGCTCACCTCGCCTGCGTTATAACGTTTCACAAGCTCGTTGTAGAGACCGAGCGGTGTACGGCCTGTTGAAAGACCCAGTACGAACGGCTTGTCGCCTTTGTGCTCTTTAATGGCACTCACTACAATGTCGGCAGCACGAAGCACGCCCTCACTCTCCTGAGAACAGATTCGTGTAGGAACCTTCTCGAACTTGCATATACTCTCTATTGAAGCCAATATCGGCATCTCACCGATTTTAGGAAGTACAAAATTTGGATTCATAATCTTAAGGTTTTTAGTTGTTAGTTATTTAGTAAGTTTACTTTATATAATTTTTCCTTTTATGTTTTATTCCAACTCTCCCACCTTGATGCAACAAGGTGGGAGTGCCCGTTAGGGCGAGGGGGAATTATGCCACACGGTTTTGTCCGTCAGTATGCTCCCCTACGCCTGCGGCACCTCCCCTCGACGAGTGGAGGAGTTTCGGCAGACAGGCATCTTATTTTTTCATGTCCATCACCCCGGACGCGGGCTCACCTTTCTCGATGAGGGTTTTCATATAGCGCATATACGGGTCGGTGTGACGGAAGAACATCTTGTATCCCTCACACAGCACATTCATATACGGTTCGCCGTTCTTCGCATAGCCGAAGCGGTGCTTGGGGCACTCGCCGTGGCACAGGAAATAGTAGTTGCAGCGCTTGCACTCCAACGGCAAGGCATCGCGCTTGTCGCGGCCGAAGCTCTGCTGATCGTCACTGCGGTACATATCGGCAAGCTCGCCCTGCATAATGTTACCCAGGCGGTACTCGGGATAGACAAAATGGTCGCAGGAGTAGACGTCACCGTTATGCTCCACCACCATACCGTCGCCACAAATCTCACCGAAGGCACACAGAGGCGGCTGCACGCCGCACCAGTTGGCAAGAGTAACATCAAAAAGCTGTACGAACCAGTTGCCCACGTCATACTTCACCCACTCGTCGAAGACGTCGCACATGAACTGTCCGTAGCCCTTTGCCGACACTGACCATGGAGCCTCAACGGCATCCTCCTCATCGGGCGACACAATCAACGGACGCTTGCCGGGACGCTGGCGCACATACTCCACCACCGGCAGGAACTGCATATAGCGGTTGAGCGAACGCAGGAACTTGTAGACCTCGGCACCGCGTCCTTCACTGCGGGCATTCACCGTAGAGAGGATGTTGAAGTCAACCTCCGTGCGGTTCATCAGCTCAAGCGCCTTCATCACCCTGGCAAAGGTGGGAGCACCGCCGCAGTCGTGGCGGAAGGCATCGTGTATATCCTCGGGGCCGTCGAGCGAGAGGCCGATAAGGAAATTGTTGTCCCTGAAGAAACTGCACCACTCCTCATTGACGAGGATTCCGTTTGTCTGCAGAGTATTCTCGATGACCTTGTCACCGGCATACTTGCGTTGCAGTTCCATGGCCTTGCGGAAGAATGGCAGACCTGCCATCAGGGGCTCGCCGCCGTGCCAGCAGAAACTGATGGTCTGTTGCGAAGCACCCTGGATGTACTGTCTGATGTATGTTTCAAGCAACTCCTCGCTCATGCGCGGCATTGTGTTGCCGTATATCTCGCTCTTGTCGCGGTAGTAACAATAGTGGCAATCGAGGTTGCAGGCCGAGCCTATGGGCTTGACCATCGTTCCAAAGGCAGGGGCACGCCCCATCTTTGCAACGTCACCAAGATGCAGATTGTTCCTTTTGTTACTCTTCATTATCAAATCGTTTTCAAAGTTTCCTTACTCCGCTGCGATGAACTGTTCCTCGCCATACTGCTTCTGCAGTACCACGAGTTTCTCCTTCAACTGCGCAGTCACCTCTTCGGTACCGGGCTGTCCGTAGATGTTGTTCAGCTCATTCTTGTCGGCACGCAGGTCATAGAGCTCCCACACGTTATCCTCATAGAAATGTATGAGTTTGTGGGTCTCTGTGCGTACACCAAGATGACGCTTCACGGCGTGCTCGTCAGGGTACTCATAGTAGTGGTAATATACACCGTCGCGGTTAGGTTTCCACTCCTCGCCCTTGAGCAGAGGGAGGAAAGAACAACCGTGGATATCCTGCGGAACATCAACACCTGCAAGCTCAAGGAATGTAGGAGCATAGTCGATGTTCTGCACCATCTGCGGGATGTCACCCTTTACCTTGCCACCCGGCAAGCGCGCGAGCAATGGAGTGCGGAACGACTCCTCATACATCCAGCGCTTGTCGAACCAACCGTGCTCACCCATGTAGAAACCCTGGTCCGATGTGTAGACGATGAGCGTGTTGTCCATGAGACCGTTCTCCTCGAGATAATCGAGCACGCGACCCACGTTGCGGTCAACAGATGTTATTACACGCAGGTAGTCACGCATATACTGCTGATATTTCCATGCATCGAGTTCCTTGCCATCAAGACCGGCCTTCTTGAACTTCTCTATCACCACGTCGTAGTGTGCATCCCATGCCAGTTTCTGCTCGGTATTCATATTGTTGTATATGCGACGGCCAGCCGCCTCAAGATCGGGACGGCTGTGGATGGCGCTGTCCTTATCGGCCAACTTGAGGTCATATACAAGGTCCATATCCTTGGTGATTGACATACGCTGTCCCTTTGCAGCCTCACGGCCCTCATAGTTGTCGTAGAAAGTCTCGGGCAACGGGAAGTTGCTGTCGGCAAAGAGGTCGAAGTCACATGTATCGGGCATCCATGTACGGTGCGGAGCCTTGTGGTGCAACAGCAGACAGAAAGGTTTCTCCTGGTTGCGTCCGCTGGTGAGCCACTCGAGAGCAAGGTCCGTTGTGACATTCGTTGCATATCCATCGCGTTTCACCTTCTCTCCGTTGCGTATGAATGTGGGGTTATAATAATCTCCTTGTCCTATCAGTATATCCCAATGGTCAAAGCCAGTAGGTTCGGATGTAAGGTGCCACTTACCTATTACCGCAGTCTCATAACCCTGCTGTTGCAACAGTTTCGGGAATGTCTGCTGACTGCCGTCGAAAGAAGAGCTGTTGTCGGTGAAACCGTTGGCAAAGCTGTGCTTACCGGTAAGCATGCAGGCACGTGAAGGGCCGCTGATAGAGTTTGCCACAAAGCTATTTGTAAAACGTACACCATCAGCTGCAATACGGTCGATATTTGGAGTGCGTATGAACGTAGAGTCGTACGCACTGATTGTCTGGTACGAATGGTCGTCGCACATGATGAACAGGATGTTCATAGGCCCCTCGGGCTTGGCCTCCTCGCCGGCGCACGATGCCAGCAAAGGCAATGCAGCGACGCCTGTAAGAGAGTAAGCGAGCAGTTTCTTTGTCTTGTCGAGTATATTTTCCATAAGTCAAAAACTTTTTATCTGTTATTTAAGAAAAAAATGTCCCCAAAGTCTCTATTGAATAGAGGCTTCAGAGACATTTTTATAGGTGATAATATAGCAACTGACCCAAGGTTCTTGTCATACCGAAGAAGCTCAGCAACTGAGATATCTCAGTGTCGTTTTTTAAGATCCCTCGTCGCTACGCTCTGTCGGGATGACAGATTCGCGAAAAAAAGTTTTTGCAGGTCAACATCTATATTATTGCTTTTTATATGTCATTTTGAAAACTCTACTCTTAATCTTTCCAACCGAGAGCCGAAGCACCGAGAACCGCAGCGTCAGCACCTGGGAGAGAAGATTTCAACACCTTGACCTTGTCTTTCCACAAGAACACGACATTCTCGTTCATCTGCTTGCGGATAGGCTCGAGCAACAGATCGCCTGCGTTTGCAAGACCGCCGAAGAGGATTATTGCCTCAGGAGCAGAGAAAGCAATGAAGTTACAGAAAGCATCACCCAGGACCTTACCTGTGAAGTCGAAAATCTCTTTTGCAAACTTGTCTCCTGCTATGGCAGCATCAAAAAGCATCTTTGATGTGAGGTTGTTCATACAGATGTCACGGAGTGAACTTGGGTCATTTCTCTCGACAAGCCATTTCTTGGCTGTGCGTACGATACCTGTAGCCGAAGCATAGGTCTCGAGACAGTCGGTGCGTCCGCAACCGCAAGAACGGCCCTCAAGAACCGGAGCTGTAACGTGACCGAGCTCGCCGGCAAAACCGTCGTGGCCATAGATGAGCTGACCGTTGGCAACGATACCGCTACCTACGCCTGTACCCAAAGTGATGTATACGAAATCCTTCATGCCCTGAGCAACACCGTACTTCATCTCGCCGATGGCAGCAGCGTTGGCATCATTGGTAACCTTTGTAGGAAGACCTGTCTTTTTCTCAATCAACCAACCCAGAGGAACGATACCCTTCCAAGGGAGGTTCGCTGCATTCACAATCTCGCCTGTGTAGTAGTTTGCCATAGGAGCACCTACACCAACGCCCTCGAGCTTGCCCTCGCAACCGTTTTCCTCAGCAAGCCTTTTTATTACCGCCGCAATAGAATCGGTATACTCCTCGATGTCGGGGTGCGCCTGAGTCTTTATTGAATCGTCCTTCGCCAAAATGTGGCCTTTCACATCTACCAGACCGATAACGGTATTTGTACCGCCCAGGTCAATTCCAATTACATACTTTTCGCTCATAGTTATATTTTGGTTAGTTATATTTTCTATTTCGCGAATGTAAACAAAAAAAATAATTTACCCTATATATAATTTGAGAAAATTACATTTTTTTTATTTTCTTATTCTCAATTAGAGAAGTATTGCGTATCTTCGCATATTAGAAATAAAAAAACTAAAAATATATAATTATGTCAAAGAGAATCCTATCACTGGTTATTGCATTGGTTGCAACGGTGTCATTGTCCACCGCACAGATACACAATGCAAAGAACATCCTGCCCAAGCCCACCAAAATTGAAATGGGCAACAGCAACAGCAAGTTTACTCTGAGCCCCACCACAAAGGTTGTGTGTAAACTCGAGGACAAGAACGTGAAGTACGCCCTCAACGAACTCAACAAGTTGGGAGTTGAGCTTTTCGGCAAGGCTTTCAAGAAAGGCACAAAGATTGAGGGTGCCAACAACATCATAATCAGAAATGACAACTCAATCAAGGAAGAGGGCTATCACCTTGAGATTACTCCCGAGAATATCATCATCAAGGCAAAGAGCGCTGCCGGAGTATTCTACGCCGTGCAGACAATCAGACAGATTGTCCCCGTACAGGCATACGAGACTCCTATCGACCTGAAGAACCTTGCGATGCCATTGCTCACCATCAATGACGCCCCGCACTTCGGCTACCGTGGCTTCATGCTCGACTGCTCACGCCACTTCTGGGACGTGGAGACCATCAAGGAGATGATTGACATCCTTGCACTGCACAAGATGAACCGCTTCCACTGGCACCTCACTGAGGACCAGGGCTGGCGCATCGAGATAAAGAAATACCCTCTTTTGACCAAGCTGGGCAGCCTGCGCGAGCAGACAACCACAGGCCACAACGAGGGCCTCGACGGCATACCTTACGGCGGCTACTACACACAGAAGGACATTAAAGAGGTGGTGAAATATGCACAGGAGCGCTTCATAACCATCGTTCCCGAGATTGAGATTCCGGGCCACTCGCTCGGCGCATTGAGCGCATACCCCTGGTTGGGTTGCGAGGGCGAGCAGGGCAACTACAAGACCTGGGCCTACTGGGGAGTATCGAAGCAGATTGCATGTGCCGGCAAGGAAAGCACATTCGAATTCTGGGAGAATGTGCTCGAAGAGGTGATGGACCTGTTCCCCGGTGAGTATATCCACATCGGCGGTGACGAGGCTCCACGCGATATGTGGAAGGAGTGCCCCGACTGCCAGAAGCGCATCAAGGAGAACAACCTAAAGAACGAGGCCGAGCTGCAGTCATACGTGAACAACCGCATAGAGAAGTTCCTCAACGAGCACGGCCGCAAGATGATAGGTTGGGACGAGATTCTTGAGGGCGGCGTGAGCAAGGGCGCTACAATCATGTCATGGCGCGGCACCGAGGGCGGCATCGCTGCTGCAAAGAAGGGCAACAACGCCATCATGACTCCGAGCGGCTACTGCTACCTCGACTACCGTCAGACAACAGACCGCAAGGACGAACTCGACAGCAACGGCAGCTACGTTCCATTGCGCAAGAGCTACTCTTTCAACCCATACGACCAGTTGGCAAAGGATGAGCAGAAATACATCATGGGTGTACAGGGTAACCTGTGGACCGAGTACGTGACGACTCCGATGCAGTTGCAGTACAAGACACTGCCACGTCTGGGTGCCATTGCCGAGATAGGCTGGAGCAACCCCGACCCTGCGACAAAGGACGTCGAGGAGTTCATCGGACGCGCCAAGGAGCTTGCACGCTACTACAGCGTATTCGGCTGGAGCTTCGGCCGCCACTTCTACGAGGACGGAGTCCAGGTTGGTTGGTAAAAAAAACGATTAAGGCTGCGGGTAAGCGACTATCATTAAGAATATTTATAAAATATATTAATTGCATTAATTAAAATTAAGAAAAATAATAGGGGCTTGTTAACGGCAAGCCCCTATTTTTGTAACCGTACAAACTTTATTGAATTTATTAAACAACTGACAGGCTGTACAAGCAGCATCTGACTAACCATTTACATTTTATGAAGAAAATCACGACCATTCTCTGCTTGTTGCTTATGGCGACAATAGCATTTGCCGATGAACCGTTCCGTAACCACAGGTACGATTCATTCAAGGTCCTTGAGACCAACAACGAGAGTATTGTATTCATCGGTAACAGCATCACCGACATGCACTGCTGGCCCGAGGCCTTCAAGACATCAGACGGACGTTATCTGCCTATTGTGAACCGAGGCAACTCGGGCACATACTCAACCGAGCAGAGCAACAACCTCGAGAGCTACATCGCAGGCAAGCCCAAGAAGGTGTTCATGATGATAGGCACCAACGACATCGCGACATCGGGCGGCCTCAATTTCAGCGGCGAGCAGGTGCTGCAATATGTAAAGAGCATGGTGGATCGCATACACATGCGTTCGCCCCAGACAAAGATCTACCTTTATAGCATCCTCAACAACAAGACAAACAACCGCGTGGAGGCCACATGGCTGCACACCAACAAGATTGTAAAGGAGTATGTCGAGGCACAGGATGTCGAGTGGCTCACATACATCGACCTTTATGACAAGCTCACCGGCGTGGCACAGGGCGGCGTGTGGAGTTACGATTATCTGCACCTGACAGCTGCTGCCTACAAGGTGTGGTGCGAGACCATCTGCGAATACCTGGCCGAAGGCGAGGACTACACCGTAACCACCGTTTACCCAGACAACACATCAAGTGTTCAGAAAAACGGCAGTCTCAATGGTGCACACGGCATGCGCGCTACATACTTCAGTATGATGCCTATGAGCAGCGACGACGTGCTTGTCTTCGGTGACGAGTTCGTGAAGAACGGCGAGTGGCAGGAGTTGCTCGGCAACCCCAATGTAAAGAACCGCGGTACAGGCTGGGGCTACGGAGGTGACATTGCCACCACAAGCAAGCTTGTTGATGCGACCTTTGCAAGCACCGGCGTCACAAAAGAGGCTCCGAAGGCAATCTTCATATACACCGGTACAGGCGACTGCAACGGCAGCACAGCCATAGCTACAGTAAAGAGCAGCTACAAGACCCTTGTTGACAAGGTTGCGGCAAAGGCACCCACATCAAAGATTTACCTCCTTGCGCTGTGCCCGACAAACAATGCCACAACAAACACATCGCGCATCAAGGTTCTCAACGACTACATGAAGACACTGGAAAGCGAGAACATCACTTTCATCGACACGTACACTCCCCTGCTCAACGGCAACGTTGCAGACACAAAGTATTTCTACCCGTCGAACTACCTCGGCGGCCTTGGATACGTGAAGATGGCGAACCTGATGAAGGATGCACTCCTTGAGGACTTCCCCACTGACAGCTACAGCGTGATAAGCGAGAGTGACGCCGAGGTGCGCCACGCACAGGCAACCTTGCGCAACACCCTGTCACAGGCCATTGCTCGCGGACAGGTTGTAGAGCGTGGCGATGCGATAGGACAGTATGATGCCGAAAAGATGAAGGAGTTCGACGCTGAACTCGAGAAGGCAAAGACCCTGCTTGAGAAGAGCAACCTCACCGAGGCTGAGGTTACAGAATTGGCTGCAAAGCTGAACGCTATTGTCGAGGCTGCCCTCTCAATGCCCAAGGCAAGCACCACAGACAACGAGCAGTGGTACCAGTTCACATCACTGCGCAGCCCGGAGCTGTACATGACAGCCGAGGGCGAGGCTGCTGGCGTTGCAGGCAAGGACAACAGCGGCACATCGGCACTCTCTATGTGGAAGTTCGTTGACCGCGGTGACAACACGTTCGACATCGTGAACCGCAAATACGGCTCATACCTTAACCCTGTCGCCAACTACAACGCACAGATCACCACCACAAAGACAAAGCCGTCAAAGGGCTGGACAGTAAGCTATGCAAATACTCCTTCTTATTATATAATCTCTTCGGGCGAGGTACAGCTCAACCAGACCGGTTCGGGCCAGAGTTTCGCTGTATTCAACTGGAGCAGCAGCACGAGTCTCGGCAGCGACCGTGGCGATACAGGTTGCCAGATTGCCATTGCCGAGGCAGCCGAGATTGAGGAGTTGCCTACCACATTCGAGTACATCATAGACAAGAGCAACGGTAACCTCTACCGTGGCACGACAGCCAACCAGAGCTGGAACAATGTGTGGAAAAGCAACGCCACTCCACAGCTGCAGTTCGGTTGCGGAACAATCAACAACATGAACTGGAGCGGCAACAACGTACAGCTGATGACAGGTACTGCCGGCAGTGCCACATACACACTGACACCGCCCGCAGGTTACGCAATCACCGACTACAGTTTCACCTTCACCAACAACGGACATACGACAGGCCTGAGCCTCACCATGGACGACGGTACAGAATATACAACCTCTACAACATCGCAGACAATCAGCGGCAAAGGGCAGACCTTGAGCTCTGTAGCATTCACCCTTGCCGGCAGCAACGGCAAGGGCGTTGTCCTCACCGATTTTACCGTAAAAATCAAAAACGACACTCCTGAGATGCCACAGATAAGCACTACCGGCAACGAGCATTGGTACTACATCACCAGTGCATCGGCCAAGGCATACTGCGCAGGCAAGGTAATCTACAACGACAACGAGACAGGGACTTTGCGCTTCGGCGACAAGACATTCAGCGCCGACCGTGTCTGGAGTTTCTGGGAGAAGGACGGCAAGCTCGCCATCAAGAACTACAATGGCGAGTATTTCGGTACAGCAGGAGCAGGCACCGGCGGCAGCACTTCATTCGGAACAGTAGAAACAGCCAACTACATCTACAACATACAGAGTTCTTACGGATTCTTCATCATCAAGGACAATGCCGTAGAGCTTCACGCACAGGAGGCAGGACAGGTAATTGTACGCTGGGGAGCCGAGGAAGGCGGCGCTTCATTGTGGCGCTTCGACGAGGTAGACACCAGCAACGCACTTGCCGAGTTCGCATCGTCAAAAGTGATACAGGGAAAGGTGAGCACAGGTATCGGAAACGTTGACCAGCCCATTGTGCGCTCGGCAATACGCATCAGCGGCCTTGAGGGCAACGTCGAGTTCCAAGGGGTAAAGGGTACATTCCTTGGCGACGACAAGAATGACATCACCAACGTAAAGGCATACTTTGCGACCAACTCGCGCGAGCTCTTCATCGACGCCGACAAGAAGATGCCATGGCGTGACGAGAACGGACAGCAGTTCGGCGAGACCGTTACCCTGAACAGCGACGGCACATTCACCATAACAGGCACAAAGACACTTGCCCCCGGCGACCACTATCTGTGGATTACATACGACATTGCCGATGACGCAAAGGAGGGTAACAAGGTAGATGCCAACATCACGGCATACACCATCGACGGCAAGGAGATTGCCGAGAGCATAGGCAACCCCGAGCACAACGTGACGATATTCCTTTCCGAAGGCGCAGTGCTGATGCCTATGGACAAGGGTTCACTATACTACCGTATACCGGCCATCACAGTGACAAAGGACGGCAAGCGTCTTGTGACACTCACCGACGACCGCAAGAACCACAACAGCGACCTTCCCTCGCACTGCTACCTTGTGGCACAGTACTCCGAGGACAACGGCCGCACATGGAGCGACCCTGTTACCGTTGCCGGAACTCCTGACACCGGCGGCGACTACGGTCACGGCGATGCATCGATAGTTACCAACCGCGACAACGGCGAGATTGTAGGTATCATGACAAGCGCCGGAACATACGGCCACGGATTCTTTGCCGGAACAGCAGCACAGCCCCCACGCTGGAAGACAATCACCAGCCGCGACGGAGGACTCACATGGGAAGCACCTGTTGACCACACCGACGACCTCTTCGGTGCCAACTGCTCCAACCCCAAGACAAAAACCTGGAAGAGCGGTTTCTCGGGCTCCGGTGCAGCGCTGCAGAAACGTGACGGAACACTCGTATCAAGTTTCGTCAACCGTCAGGCCGACAACAGCCAGCACTTCTACTTCTTCATGAGCAAGGACGGCGGACAGAGCTGGTATGTTAGCGGCACAAGCGGCACAAGCGGAGCCGACGAGCCCAAGTCACTGGAGCGCAACAACGGCGACCTTGCCATCAGCGTACGTTCAAGCGGTTACAACTACTACAACTACACATCGGATGACGGCGAGACATGGCACCTGCCTTCACAGACACGCTTCACAAGCGGTATCTCGGGCAACGCCTGTGACGGCGAGTATATGGTATGGTGCTCTACATTGGAGGGCAACCCATGGGACATTGCATTGCAGACACTGCCAAACAGCCCGAGCAGACAGAACGTGAGCATCGCCCTCTCGACCGACGAGGGTGCCACATTCGGCACACCAAAGACAATCTGCCCGAGAGGCTCGGCCTACAGCGCTGCAGTCGTGCTCCCCGACGGCACATTGGGTGTATACTATGAGGAGAACGGAGTGTTCGGCGGCTACACCATGCGCTTTGTACGCTTCTCTCTCGACTGGGCAAGCAACGGCAAATACAAGTTCACCGAGGATGCACCGTTCTACCCCATCAAGTCGACAAATGGCACATCCATCGAGAACATTACAGATACAACCGTAAATGACGGCGCCATCTATGACCTTCAGGGCCGCAAGGTAGAGAACCCGAGCAAGGGTATATATATAATCAATGGTAAAAAAGTACTTGTAAAGTAAAAGAAATTATAGATATTCGTCTATAGTTGACCTCTCTGGGCGCGCCCAGAGAGGTTTTTTTGTTCCAGCGGATGTGTCATCCGCTGGTGTTGAGGCAGGGGCTTGCAACCCCTTATACTCTATCGGGTCAGAGACCCTGACACTCATACCCGGCGGATAAATATCCGCCGAGACGGAGGATAGCGACTCGCTGATGACAATGGGTGCAATATCAGTGTCCTCACGGAATACCTTTCCGCTATCCACCATAAAGGCTGCACTTGCCTTTGCATTGGGTAACAGCTCTACGCTGTTGAAATTAAGAAACTCCATAATCTTGCTTGTCTTGTAGCAAAATTATGGAGCGTATAAGGTGTGGTAAAAGACAGAATAAAAATAAAACGACCTGCCGATTTGAGCATTGTTAAGAGGCTTGGCAGGTTCTACTGAGTACAAAGATAATACAATCTTTGTTTTCACACAAACGATGGCACAAACTGTATGCCAAGAATAGATGCAATTCTAAAGAAACTTGACAACTGAATATCCGCTTTACCTCGCTCTACACGTGCGATGTAACTTTGATCGCGTCCTAACTTTTCAGCGACCTCTTTTTGTGTCAATTTCAACTCCTTGCGACGCTCTTTGAGCATATTGCCATAAAACCATGCCAAAGACTGCTCGTCAAAATCATTGCGGGTTTCCGTACCATGAGTGCCGTATTTGTCATCGAGCATCTTGTTGGTAGTAGAAAGTTTTGCTAATTTGGTTTCATCAATCTTTCTCATAATTCAAGGTCTTTTAATATTTTCTCTGCTTTACTTATCTGTTTCTTATAATCCTTTTCCGACTTTTTTAGAAAACCATTCAGCAAAAGTATTCGGGTGGATTGTATTATGTTGTCGTGGTCAATGGCAAATAGCACCGTCCTATATTCATTTGTTCCCACTGAAACACGCATTTCGTATAAATCAGTATTCACAAGATGTTTTACAAATTTGTTCGGTAACGCATAGACGGTCTGAATAACATTGAAAACGTGCTCGAATTTCAACTTTACATTATCAGACAACCCATCGTAGAACTCTTCAAACTCCTGCGACTTATATATTACACGAATATCCGATTTATCTGTGTTTGTATCATTCATAGTGCAAATATAACTAATTAGTCATATTCTAAACAAATTTCAAGAAAGAAAATATCACCCAAATAAGAAATTTAACATTTCACATAAACACTTCCATACCGTTTATCTCGAATATGCAAACATCGCGTATGGTGCGTATTTGACCTCGTCGAAGTTGCTTTTACTCACTTTGAAAGCTAAAACAAGTTTGGCTTTCATTCGCTTACTCGCAACATTCCCGGCTATCGAGGGTCAGAGTACAGATAACAGATAACAGAGTTGTTATTTAAGCGTAATGCTTCGCCCCATCGGATTTAAAATCCGGTGGTGTTAAGGCAGGGGTTTGCAACCCCTTTTGTTCTATCGGGTCAGAGACCCTGACACTCATACCCGGCGGATAACATATCCGCCGAGCCGAAGGAAGAAATCTCTGTATTAGTATTGCTTGAGATCCCTCGTCGCTTCGTTCTGTCGGGATGACAGGTTCACGGTCTGATAGGACTCATGCCGAACTCAAGCTGAATAGATACAAAACGTGAAAAAAATGTTTTTTTACACATTCATTTGTACGACTTTCGCCCGTTTGTTGTTATATTCGCATATTGAAAAATACACAACACAATGAAAAGGCTCTTTCTGGCATTAATACTTGCGTTGCCGCTGCTGGCAATAGCACAAGAAAAGAAAAAGGTTGCCTGCGTGGGCAACAGTGTCACATACGGATACGGGCACAAGAACCCGGCAGAGACATCGTACCCCACACAGCTGCAGCAGCTGCTGGGCGACGATTATGAGGTGCGTAACTTCGGCCACTCGGGTGCTACCCTCCTGAACAAGGGACACCGCCCGTACACCACCCTGCCGGAATACAAGGCCGCACTCGAATGGCAACCGGACATTGTTGTCATACACCTTGGTCTCAACGACACGGACCCGCGCAACTGGCCCAACTACCGCGATGAGTTCTTCGCCGACTACACCGGTATCATTGACAGCTTCAAGAAGGCACACCCCGACGGCAACCCGCAGATTTTCGTATGCCGCATGACGCCTATCTTCCATTGGCACCGCCGTTTCAAGAGCGGCACACGCGACTGGTACTGGCAGATACAGGAGGAGATAGAGAAGATTGCAAAACACGGCAACTATGAGCTAATTGACCTGAGCCGCTACCTCTACAGCCGCCCCGACCTGATGCCCGACGCCCTGCATCCCAATGCCGAAGGTGCCGGTATCATAGCAAAACAGGTATATTCGGCAATAACCGATGACTGCGGCGGGCTGTCATTGCCTGCAATATACAGCGACAACATGGTGGTGCAGCGTGATGTTCCTTTTGTCGTAAGCGGAACAGCCGATGCGGGCAAGGAGATTATTGTAAGCTTCGGCCGGCAGAAGAGGGTGACAAAGGCTGCCCAGGACGGCAGTTGGAAGGTACGCTTTACTCCCATGATGGCCGACGGCATGAAATATACAATTACCGTAGAATGCGGAAAAGAGAAGATAAAGTTCAACAATGTAGTCGTTGGCGAGGTGTGGCTCTGCTCGGGCCAGTCGAACATGGCATTCATGGTAAAGGAGAGCTCACACATAGAGCAGAGCCTCGCCAACATGAAAGGCAAGGATATACGTCTTTATGACATGAAGCCGCTTGTCCTCACCAACAACATCGAGTGGGATTCCGTTGACCTTGTCAAGCTCAACCGCCACGGACACTATCTGCCCACAGCATGGCAAGAGCAGGACAAGAAAAACGTGAGTGACTTCTCGGCTGTAGCCTACCACTTCGGTGCCATGCTTGCCGACTCGTTAGGCGTTCCTGTGGGACTTATATGCAATGCCGTGGGTGGAGCACCTGCCGAGGCTTTCATTGACCGCAAGACACTTGAGTTCAACCCCACGTTGGTAGACATACTCTACAACTGGAAGGAGAATGACATGATACAGGACTGGTGTCGCGGACGTGCCGTAAAGAACAGCGCCAAGAGCAACAACAAACTGCAGCGTCACCCCTACGAGCCCTGTTACCTTTACGAGACCGGTATCGCACCCATTGCCTGCTACCCCATCAGAGGTGCCATCTGGTACCAGGGAGAATCCAACGCACACAACGTGGAGCTGCACGAGGTTATATTCCCCACCCTTATCGAGAGCTGGCGCAAGACCTGGGAGAACCCCGAGATGCCGTTCTACTTTGTACAGCTGTCGGGCATCAACCGCCCGTCATGGCCACACTTCCGCGACTCGCAGCGCAGACTCGCCGAGAAGATTCCATTCTGTGACTATGCCGTATCGAGCGACAAGGGACACCCCACCGACGTACACCCCAAGGAGAAGGCTCCTGTGGGCGAGCGTCTTGCACGTCTTGCACTCAACCAGACATACGGCATGAGCCACGTTGCACAGCATGGCCCTACACCGGCGAGAGCGTTCAGCTTCAGAGGAAAAACCGTCATTGAATTCAGCAACGCAATAGAGCTGAAGACAAGCGACGGCAAGGCATTGCGCAGCCTGGAGATAGCCGATTCAATAGGCTGTTTTACTCCTGTCGACTTTGAGAAGCAGGCAAAGATTGAGGGCAACCGCATAATCATCGAAGGCACTGCACACCGCGTGCGCTACGGTTGGAAGCCTTTCACCGATGCGAACCTTATAAACGAGGCCGGCCTCCCTGCAAGCACATTCGAACTCAAGGTCAATACGGAACCCTGGAAATTGGGGCGCAAAAGACCAAGACCAGGCAGCCATGCCGACAACGCACCAAGTGCGACAAAGACAAGGCAATGACAAAGCAGCTGGATTCGACAATGCCGTTAGCTAATGACAGGGATTTCCCACACAAGGTTATTGACTTTAGCCCCTACGGCTTTTAAGCAAGGCTGACGCCTTCGGGCTTTTTATCTAATGCTGACGCCTTCGGGCGTCGACCGTTGGTTCGCTAAAGCTCATCAAAACCTCTTTAGTGTTTTCATTAAGGAATAGTCGAAATGACAAGTACGCGAAAACAAAGCTGAACAACAAAAGAATCGGGCAGGAGTCACATACCCTGCCCGATTCTTATAATAAAAGGGGTCAATTACTTTCCTAACAATCTATTCGCCAGTTCCTCTTTCTCTTCGGCTGTCATATCATCCATGATCTCTGAAATCTCCTTCTCAAGTTCAGCAACCTTCTCAAAATCAAGATTTGCAATAGCTTCTGCCAGATCCTTCTTCATGTCAATAATCTTATCAACGTTAGAAGAACAAGATACAAAAAGGAAAGCACAGGCAGCCAATGCTGCGATAAACATCTTTTTCATATACCGATATTATAATAAATTAAACAATCATTTTATTACACCGAGTTCCTTACCCACCTTGATGAAGGCATTGATAGCCTTGTCAAGATGCTCCTGCTCGTGAGCTGCCGAGAGCTGCACACGGATACGTGCCTGGCCCTTCGGAACAACCGGGTAGTAGAAACCGGTAACGAAAATACCCTCCTCGGCCATCTTCTGTGCGAACACCTGAGATAGTGGAGCGTCATACAACATCACAGCACAGATAGCCGACTGTGTAGGCTTGATGTCGAAGCCGGCAGCAAGCATCTTGTCGCGGAAATAGTTCACATTGTTCTGGAGCTTGGTGTGGAGCGCATCGCTCTCGGCAAGCATCTTGAACACCTCGATAGAGGCACCTACCACTGAAGGCGGCAATGAGTTGGAGAAAAGATAAGGACGTGAGCGCTGGCGCAGCATATCGATAATCTCCTTACGGCCTGTTGTGAAGCCGCCCACTGCACCACCGAATGCCTTACCCAATGTACCGGTAAAGATATCGATGCGGCCGTAGCAATCGAACTGCTCGGCAACGCCATGGCCTGTTGCACCTACCACACCGGCAGAGTGTGACTCGTCCACCATAACAAGAGCATCGTACTTCTCAGCAAGGTCACATATCTTGTCCATAGGAGCTACATTGCCGTCCATCGAGAAGACACCGTCGGTAACGATGATGCGGTAACGCTGTGCCTGAGCCTCCTGCAAGCAACGCTCCAGGTCGGCCATATCGGCATTTGCATAGCGGTAACGCTGAGCCTTGCAAAGGCGTACACCGTCAATGATTGATGCGTGGTTCAGAGAGTCGGAGATGATAGCATCCTCGGCTGTGAAAAGTGGCTCGAAGAGACCGCCGTTGGCATCGAAGCAAGCTGCATAGAGGATTGTATCCTCGGTCTTGAAATAGTCGGCAATAGCCTTCTCAAGGACTTTATGATAATCCTGTGTACCGCAGATGAAACGTACCGATGACATACCGAAGCCACGTGCCTCCATTGCCTCCTGCGCAGCCTTCATAAGACGCGGATTGTTAGACAGGCCAAGATAGTTGTTGGCACAGAAGTTCAGAGCCTTTGAGCCATCCTCAAGGGTAATCTCGGCAAACTGTTGCGATGCAATGTTACGTTCTCTCTTGTACAGACCGGCCTCATCAATGGCAGCCAGCTCATTCTGCAAATACTGTTGAAATTTACCGTACATAATCTATCTTATTTAAAATTCATACTTCATCGTTTCGCAAATGTACCTTTTTATCAAAAAAGACACAATACCTGTTTCAAAAAAATAAAAAAAATTATTCAAAAAATTGTGGCAGAATATGAGTATTACAAAAATAAATGTAACTTTGAGGAGTGATAACATAATCATTGGTTAATAACTCAAAGACATATAATATCATGAAAAACGTATTGGTTATTGGCTCAACAGGACAGATTGGTTCGGAGCTCACAATGAAATTGCGTAATATGATTCCTGACGGCAACATCGTTGCCGGTTACATACCCGGAGCAGAGCCCAAAGGGGTACTGCTCGAGAGCGGCCCGGCAGCCGAGGCTAACGTGAAGAATGCGCAGCAGCTTGCCGACATTGTAGAGAAATACAAGATTGACACAATATACAACCTCGCGGCATTGCTGTCCGCCGTTGCGGAGTCAAAGCCGTTGCTCGCATGGGATATCCAGATGAACGGCCTCATCAACATCCTTGAGATTGCACGCGAGAAGAAATGCGCAGTGTTCACCCCGAGTTCTATAGGTTCGTTCGGCCCCAACACCCCAGCCGACAACACTCCACAGGACACAATACAGCGCCCACGCACAATGTACGGCGTGACAAAGGTTGCTACTGAGCTGCTCAGCGACTACTACTTTACAAAATATGGTGTAGACACCCGTGCGGTACGTTTCCCGGGCCTCATCTCAAACGTGACACTCCCCGGCGGCGGAACAACAGACTATGCTGTCGAGATTTACTACGCAGCTGTCAAGGGTGAGGATTTCGCGTGTCCTATCCAGGCCGGCACATTCATGGACATGATGTATATGCCCGATGCACTAAAGGCTGCAGTAGACATAATGAATGCCGACCCGTCACGCCTTGTACACCGCAACGCATTCAACGTGGCATCAATGAGCTTTGACCCTGAAATCATAAAGGCTTCTATCCTCAAGTATATTCCTGATTTCAAGATGCACTATGAGTTCGACCCTGTGCGTCAGGCAATCGCCGACTCATGGCCCAACAAGATGGATGACTCATGCGCACGCAACGAGTGGGACTGGAAGCCATCGTACGACCTTGACTCAATGACACAGGATATGATAAAGACCCTGCGCGAGAGATTCGGAAAATAAATCCGAGGACTGCAGAACAATTGGCATCGGGAATATGTTTCATCTACATTGTCGTATGTAAAACAGATGAACATGAATGTAAAGAGAAAGTACCAACAACCCGAATGCTCTATTGTAGACTGCGAACTCAACAATGTAATCCTGACCGGGAGCATATACAGAAACGACTCCAAGGCTACAGGAACCGTCATTGACAGCAGTTGGGAAAGTATCATGCACAACTGAAAAAGAAAGACATCCCGCGGGATGTCTTTCTTTTTCAGTGTTTATAAGAGCCTCTTTGTCCTTTATTTGGAGAGTTCAAGCATTCTCACAATAGGTTTTTTCGCATCCTCGCGGATAGACTCGTCGAGTTCCACTGTTGGCCACTCGTATTTGAGAGTGTTGTACAGTTTCTCAAGAGTGTTGAGGCGCATATATGCGCACTCATTGCAGGCACAAGGACCTGTCATAGGGGGCACCGGGATGAAATCTTTCTCGGGGCAGCGCTTCTGCATCTCGTGCAGGATGCCGCTCTCCGTGGCAACGATGAACTCCTTGGCGTCGCTCTTCTCGGCATACGAAAGGATTGCTGCGGTGGAACCGATGAAATCGGCAAGCGCAAGCACACCGCTCTTGCACTCGGGGTGCGCAAGGACCTTTGCATCGGGATGTGTGCTCCTGAGCTCCACAATCTTCTCTATCGAGAACTGCTCATGCACATGGCAACCGCCGTTCCACAGAAGCATATTGCGGTGAGTCACGGCATTGAGGTAACCGCCTAAGTTCTTGTCGGGAGCAAAGATAATCTTCTCGTCCTTGGGGAAGCTGTCCACTACCGCACGTGCATTGGTCGATGTAACCACAATGTCGGTAAGAGCCTTTACTGCCGCAGATGTATTCACATACGCAACTACCTTGTAACCTGGATGCTCGGCCTTGAACTTCGCGAGTTCCTCTGCCGGACAGCTCTCGGCAAGCGAGCAGCCTGCATTGAGGTCAGGGATAAGCACAAGCTTATCGGGCGAGAGAATCTTGTTTGTCTCGGCCATGAAATGTACACCGCACATCACGATGATGTCGGCTGTTGTCTTCTCGGCCAACTGGGCCAGGGCAAGGCTATCGCCTACAAAATCGGCAACATCCTGCACTGCGCCGTCGGTATAATAGTGTGCAAGCACAACGGCATTCTTCTCCTGACACAAACGGCGGATTTCGGCCTTCAGGTCAACGCCCTCGGGTACCGGTTCATCGATGTACCCTTTCTCTTTCCATTCCTGCTTTATCATAATTGTATCTTTTTACCTTGAAACAAGGGGAATCCCCCCGGTGAGATATACCGCAAAGGTAACAAAAAATCATTTCAAACAAAAGGAGAGCAATGACAATAACCTTTTATAATGTTAAAACGGTTAAAACTTCATTGACATATATACTCCGCAACTGCCGTCGGGTGCCACTGTGGGAGAGACGACAAGGTCGTGTTCTTTGGCAAACGGCGTTGTAAAGAGCAGTCCGCTACCGACTCCTATCGCGGCACCTGCAAGCACATCCCACACATCGTGACGCTTGGCATACACCCTGCCCCACGCTACATAGCCGCTCACAAGATACGCCGGCACGCCCCATTTCCAACCGTAACGTTTCTGCAGGAAGGTTGCACCGGCGAAAGAGAACCCTGTGTGGTTCGACGGGAATGCATGGCTGTCACTACCGTCGGGACGTTCCTTCTTTACAGTGTATTTTAGCGCATAGCTCACGGCCACCGATACCGCCAAAGACTCACCCAACTGCAACAGGCCTTTGTAATCACCTTTGACAAGCGCGGCTCCGGCACCCACTGCAGCCGGAGCGAACATAGCAATGTCGGTGGAGGTCTCTATTGCATCGCGGCTCTGCGCCTGCAATGAAGACGATGCGAAATAGATAATGGATAGCAATAGCAATATACGTTTCATAGCCTTCACTTCTTTTTTACCCATGTATAGATAAGAATGAAATATATTACCACAAGAACAGCGATACCTATCGAGAGATACTCCCTCTCGGCCTCGCCCCAGCCCAAAAGGGCTGCAACCACAAGCCCTATAGTAATAAGGACAAGCAGCGAGGAGACCAACAGACGCAGACGCTGTACATTGTATTTGGCTCTTTTCTCCTTTGATGCCGTGTTATACCCCGAGATAAGGAAATCGCCCTTACCGAATGCTATCACCACGGCAAGCAGCAGTAGCACCAACGATACTATATAATCATCAAGAGCTCCATTCATAGCATATTCCGGTTATTCATTATCACTACTGTTATCTTTATTCTTGGGCAACCGGCCGGCCTTGCGCAGGGCATCGGTTATTATATACTCCAGTTGCCCGTTGACACTGCGGAACTCGTCGGCAGCCCATTTTTCGAGCGCCGACATAGTTTCGCCGTTTATGCGTAACACAAAAGATTTCTTATCTTTTGCCATAGCCGCGGTTTTACTGGTACAACGAGCCTGCGTTCACGACAGGCGTTGCAGCCCTGTCACTTGTGAGCACTACCATAAGATTGCTCACCATAGCAGCCTTCTTCTCCTCATCGAGCTCAATGATTTCCTTCTCACTCAACTGCTCAAGTGCCATCTGCACCATTCCTACAGCACCCTCCACAATCTTGTGACGTGCAGCCACCATCGCTGTTGCCTGCTGACGCTGAAGCATCGCGCTTGCAATCTCAGGAGCATAGGCAAGATAGCTGATGCGCGCCTCCATGACCTCGATACCCGCAATGGCGAGCCTCTCGGCAAGCGACTTCTCGAGCAGGTCATTTACCTCCTCGCCACCGTTACGCAGAGTGATTGCAGCATCCTCATCCTCGAGATTGTCGTAAGGGTAGGCACCCGCAAGGTTACGTATGGCAGCCTCGCTCTGTATATCGACAAAACGTGAGTAGTCATCGACCTCGAACGAAGCCTTGAAAGTATCCTTGACCCTCCACACAAGCACCACGCCAATCATTATGGGGTTACCCATGAGGTCATTCACCTTGATGGGCTCGCCGTTCAGATTACGCGCACGCAGCGACACGTTCATTTTACCGGTAAAAGGATTCATGAAGAAGAAACCGTTCTCAACCACTGTACCTACATACTTTCCGAAGAAGGTCACAACAGCGCTCTCGTTAGGGTTGACAATAAAAAGACCGCGCATGAACACAAGCGATACGACAGGTACGATAAAACATATACCCCACAAGTCAGAGCCACCATTGGCAAGCATCGTAATGGGGAGAGCCGCACCGCCGATAAGACCGACAAGGGTCAGGAACAGAGCCACCCATCCGCTTGAAGGGGTTATAAACTTCTCTTTACCCAGAACCTCAGTTCCAACATTTTTCTTTTCCATAATTTCCATTTTATAAGTTAATACTTTTTGATATCATTTTGATATCGCAAAGATATACACATTTTTTTGTTATACAAGAAATGAAAGATAATTTTTATCAAAAACGGGTCAAAGGGGAAGATTTCTCGCCACTAATGCCTATCTTAGCGAACAAATAACAGAAAACACCATATCAATGGAACTAATAAATGCCATTTTCAATTGGTTCAGCAACATAACCATGTTGCAGATAATTGATTTTGTGGGAACATTCGCATTTGCCATAAGCGGTATACGCCTCGCTTCGGCAAAGCATTTCGACTGGTTCGGAGCCTACGTGGTGGGCGCAGCCACTGCCATAGGCGGCGGAACACTACGCGATGTAATGCTCGATGTACCCGTATTCTGGATGCACGACGGATTCTACCTCTCGTGTACAGGACTTGCGTTATTGTGGGTGATACTTTTCAGGAAGTTTCTGGTTCACATGCACAATACATTCTTCATCTTTGACGCCGTGGGACTTGCACTCTTCACCATTGTGGGCATACAGAAGACACTCGACTGCGACCTCCCGATTTGGGTGGCTATAGTCATGGGTACAATGACCGGTGCCGCCGGCGGTGTCATACGCGATGTGCTCATCAACGAAGTACCGCTGATATTCCGAAAGGAGATCTATGCAATGGCCTGCGTTGTCGGAGGTGTGGTATTCGGCATATGTGATTGGTCAGGGTGCGCCAATGCAATAACGCACATCGCTTGCGGAGCTGCAGTATTCCTGACACGCGTACTGGCCGTGAAATACCAGATTTGCCTGCCCACCCTCAAGTCCGAGGATGAACCGATAAACAAGAAACAATAAAACATTTAATAACCAAAGAATAACTGACCATGAAGAAATTCACACTTACCTTTTTAATCATGTTGCTTTGCCTGCCTATGGCAGTACTTGCCGACAGCGACATCAACCTGACCCCGTTGCCGATGAAGATGACAAAGGGAACAGGCACACTCACATTGCCGCAGAGCTTTTCAATTGCCACAAACGGATTGGATGATGCGTGCAGTGCAGAGGCGCAAAAGTTCGCCGACCTTTTCAAAGAAGTGACAGGCTACAGCATCACAATAAAGAAAGAAGAAGCAGATGCCCTGATACAAATGAGCATGTACGACGGTAGCGAGGAACTCGGCAACGAGGGTTACACTCTCGACATCACCACGGACGGTATCGCCGTCACCGCCAACGCTGCCAACGGCTTCTACTACGCGTTCCAGAGCATAAAGAAGATGCTCCCTGCAAATGTAATGGCAGAGGTTAAAGACAGCAAGGTGACAGAATACACGCTCCCCGTCGTGAGCATTGTCGATGCTCCACGCTTTGAGTACCGCGGATTCATGCTCGACGTAAGCCGCCACTATTTCAGCCTTGACCAGATAAAGCGCATGATAGACGTGATGTCATACTACAAGATGAACCGTTTCCACTGGCATCTTACCGATGACCAGGGATGGCGCTTCGAGGTAAAGAAATACCCGCTCCTGACAACTGTGGGCGCTACACGCAACGACAACTGGATTACTGACCGTGTATATGGCGGCTACTACACAGGAGAACCATACGGTCCCTATTTCTACACACAGGACGAGTGCCGCGAGATTGTGGCATACGCAGCCGAACGCCACATCGAGGTGGTGCCCGAGGTTGAGTTCCCCGGCCACTCGTGCGCAGTGAACGCAGCATACCCGGAGCTCAGCTGCAACCCCAACGGAGCACACAACGTACAGGTAAACGGAGGTGTATACGCCGATGTGCTGAACGTAGCAAGCCCATTGGTAATGCAGTTCGCCAAGGATGTGCTGGATGAGATAATAGAGGTGTTCCCATACAGCCAGATTCACATCGGTGGCGACGAGACACCTACCAGTGCATGGCAGAGCAATGCCGAGTGCCAGGCAATGATGCAGGAACTCGGGTTGACCAACGTACGTCAGTTGCAGTCACACTTTGTGCGCAAGCTCTCGGATTATGTGACATCGAAGGAGGGCGACAAGAAACGCACCGTGATAATGTGGAACGAGAGCCTCACAGCCAGTGGAACCGACGAGGAACTCATCAAGGGAACAGGCGGTACTATGATGTGCTGGGAGATAGGCAATGCACAGCCATGCGCCTTGAAGGCCGCACAGTATGGCATGAAATCCATCATCACCACACAGGTACCCTACTACATCAACCGACGCCAGAGCACCGACGCCGACGAGCCAAAGGTTGCAGGCCACGGAACAGACAATGTGAAGGCGGTATATGACTACGTACCCGTTCCCGCAAGCGTTCCGAAGGCATTGCAGAAATTCTACATCGGTGTACAGGGAACATTCTGGACAGAGCACGTACAGGACTACACACTGCTCGAATATCTTGCCCTGCCACGCCTCATGGCCCTTGCCGAGACAGGATGGACACCTGCTGCAAAGAAGAATTTCAGCGATTTCCAGCAGCGCATCACCAAAGATACCCTGTTGCTCAACTACAACAATTATGACTATGGCCGTCACTACATCCTCGGCAACGAGAGCGGAACGGAAAGCAAGGTGATGCCTACCCCATCGACTGATGAGAAGCAGATCTGGTACCGCATCGTGACAACAGCTACCGACGCCCGCGCAGGACGCTGCATACAGTTGTTGCGCGAGAACTCAAGCGAAATCGGCACAGGCAATGCAAAGGCAGGACGCCTGTGGAACAGCGCAATCATTGAGGACGAGAACAACGAGGGCTACGACTACCAGTTATGGGCCTTCATGCAGGACCCTGAAAACCCCGAGCGTTGGGCGATAGTATGTAAAGCCAAACCTGACGGGTCGGTGAACGGCAAGCCGACAGCAGAGAACAACACCGGCCGCTGGGACTATGACGAGAACAACCGTCACTATGACTTCATCCTCGGCGACAAGGTATACGCACAGAACGGCAACAACTACAACTACAGCATCCGCAGCCAGAAGGTATCGAACGGCAACATGTGCCTCAACTATGCAGGCCCCGGACAGACATACTCCATAAACCTGTGGAACGACCCGGCCGACGGCAACGGCGGTATATGGGAGTTCCGCCCGTTGGAAGCACAGGGAAGCGACATCATAGTCGACTACCCGACAGAGGGTACCGTGTACCGCATTGTCAACAACACCGAGCGCTTCAAGGGAGTTACACTCTACGACAACAACGACGGTATCGTCACAGCCACAAGACAGGAATATGGCGCTGACGTATGGGAGGTTGCAGAGACAGCATCCACAGCCAACGGACAGACATTCAAACTGCGTAATGCAGTGACAGGCCGCTACATAAGCAACACCACAGCTCCTGTTGCGTTGGGCGAGAGCGGAGCCACACTGACAAACGTGTACAACAGCAAAAGCGGTGATTTCAGTATCAAGGCCGGCGAAGAGGCGCTCTACCCAGTCCCCGAGCGTGCAGCATCGAACCCCAACACCTTGAACAAGGGCGGCATCTACCCACAGGGAACAGGCTGGGTGTATGAGAAGGCATGTATGATAAGTTACATCTGCATGGACCAGAACGGCAACCTTATAGACAGCTATATCAAGAGCGTAGCAGAAGGCAGCAGCTTCACAGCCAACGCGCCAGAGATAGAGAACCACGATATTATCAAGTACGAAGAGACAGGCAGCAACAGCGCACCTGTATTCGAGAATATAAACGAGAGCAAGACCGTCAATGTCACATACAGGCGAGTTGCATACAACGTGACATACCGTTGCTTCACTGCCGACGGCAACCTCATTGCCGAGGTTGCAGAGCCTTGCCCCATCGGCGAGAGCTACTCTGTAGCCTACCCCGAAGTAGAGTTCTTCTCATGTATCGGCAGCGACATCGAAGAACGCACAATAATAACACCCGACAATGACGTGGTTATTGAAGTTCTGTACGATTGCGAGGGAGTTATGGGCGCGTCGGCAATAGGAGAGGCTGTCACAGAACTTGAAGCCGGAGCATCATATCTTATATACAATGCCAAGGACGAGACAAGCCGCAGCGGATTCCTCAGCGTGGGAGCCGTGGGCGAGGGCATAACAACCACCAACGGCATTGCCGATGCCGGCCCGGCATTCATCTGGCACCTTGAGGGCGATGAGAACAAGTTTACCGTAAAAAATAGTTATGGGGTTTACATTCCACGCTTGTCGCGCGGTTCACTGGTAAGAGGCAGCGACACCCCCGAGACCTTCATATTCACCCTCAATAGCGACGGTAAGACATGGGAGGTGAAAGGCACAAGCAACAACTACTATTGGAACGGCAACGCCGACAACACCTTTACCGGTTGGGACGGCGGACACCCATTCATAATTTACACATACAAGCCACACCCATATTTCGCCGTATCGTACAAGTGTATTGACGAAGAGGGCAATGAACTTGCCGCAGGTATGAGATATGTGAAAGGAGGTAATATATACTCGATGCTCACCCCGATATTCGAAGGTTACACACTCACAGGAAGCAATGCCGATTATGACGAGCTTGCGCGTGTGAGCAAGAACATTGACATCACACTCACGTATACCAAGAACGACACAGGCATTACTGAGGTGAAAGGTGAAAACGGAAATGTAAAAACCGTTCATGACCTGCAGGGCCGCAGAATCAATAACCCAACAAGAGGCATTTACATAGTAAACGGCAAAAAAGTATTTGTCAAATAACGTCACAAAACATTTCCGGCGACAAGCAGTAGCGCACATTTTTGGTGCGCTACTTTTTTTATGTTATCTTCGCAAGAGAATTCAAATACTGGAAATATCATGAAGACAATAACCTACCAGACAGTGGGCACATGCTCACGTTTCATTGAACTCACAGGCGACAACGGCGTTGTAGTCGATGTAAAATTCTACGGTGGTTGCAACGGTAATCTGCAGGGAATAAGCAACCTTGTAAAAGGCATGAAATATGAAGATGTGATTGCACGACTCAAGGGCATAAGCTGCAACGGGAAGCCCACATCGTGCCCCGACCAACTCTGTTGTGCTATTGAGCAGCTGATGCAGGAGGAATAAAGCAGCCTGAATGGCAACTAAGGGCAACTGAAGGTAATGCTATTTTCTTTAGTCCCTTAGTAGCCCTTAATACTCCTTAATTTCTTTAACCACCCTTATCCCTTTAATACCATGGCAAAAATCAAAAACCCCGAATACAAGCAGAAAAACGAAGCATTCATGCAGGCACTGCGTGACGGCGAAGAGGAACTGCTTGAGATTTCCCAGGGAGTACTGGTAAAGATTCTCAAGAGCGGCGACGGCGACCGTTGCCCCCGTGCAGGCAATGTAGTGACGGTAAACTATAAAGGAAGCCTCATCAACGGCAAGGTGTTCGACAGCAGCTATGAGCGCGGCTACCCCGAAGCATTCCGCTTGAGCGACCTCATTACAGGTTGGCAGATAGCCCTTACGCAGATGCACATCGGCGACCACTGGATTGTCTACATCCCGTGGGAAGTAGGCTACGGTACACGTGCCAACGGCAACATTCCCGCATACTCCACCCTTGTCTTTGAAATGGAATTGGTAGCGATAATGTAAGATAAACGGCAAGTTCAAAACGTGAAACTTTGTCTGAACTCTTTTCGTTGCATAAACAAGTTTTCACTTTTCTCCTTCCAGTTTTAAGTTTAAAGATGAAACCATACACCACCCACTATAAGGAACTGTTCCGTTTGGGGCTGCCTATCATCATTGGACAGATAGGCATCATTCTTGTTTCCTTTGCCGATACCATTATGGTGGGACAACACGGAACCGACGACCTCGGTGCTGCAAGTTTCGTGAACAACATGTTCAACCTTGCCATAATATTCGCCACAGGATTCTCATACGGGCTTACGCCCATTGTGGGGAAACTGTTCGGCAGCGACAAAAGGCGCGAGATTGGCGGCACACTCAAGAACGCCCTGCTTGCCAACGGCGCAATAGCCCTGTTGCTTATCGCGGTGATGGGGGTTCTTTACCTGAACATCGGCAACCTTGGACAACCCGAGGAGCTGCTTGGGCTCATGCGCCCCTACTACCTTGTATTGCTCATCACAATGCCGTTCATAACGCTGTTCAATGCTTTCAAGCAGTTCGCCGACGGCATTACCGACACAAAGACATCTATGTGGATCCTTCTCACTGGCAACGTGCTGAACATTGTGGGCAATTACGTATTGATTTTCGGTAAATGCGGATTGCCCGAGCTGGGTCTTCTGGGTGCCGGAATATCAACGCTGTTCTCACGTATGGCAATGCTTGCCATATTCATATATATCTTCTTCCGCAGCAAACGTTACGCACAATATGCCAAAGGATTCATGCACGGCAAAGTCACCGGGCGTGAGCAGAAGGAGCTTTTCGGCATTGGAATGCCCGTTGCATTGCAGATGGGTATGGAGACCGCATCGTTCAGCCTTGCTACCATTATGGTCGGATGGTTGGGAACCAACGCACTTGCCGCGCACCAGATAATGTGCACTGTGGGTCAGTTAGGTTTCATGATGTACTACGGCATGGCTGCAGCCGTTGCCGTCAAGGTAAGCAACTACAACGGTACAGGCGACTATCCCAATATACGCCGCTCGGCAGATTCCGGGTTCCACCTGATACTTGTAATGGCGGTTGTGGCATCGGCGCTTATCTACCTTTTGAGACACAGCATAGGCGGTATTTTCACTGACAGCAACGATGTTTCGTTGCTTGTGGCACAGCTTACCGTTCCGTTCATACTCTATCAGTTCGGAGACGGCCTACAGTGTAACTTCTCGAACGCATTGCGTGGCATTGCCGATGTAAAGCCTGTGATACTGTACGCATTCATTGCATATTTTGTCATCTCGTTGCCGGCCGGATACATCTTCGGCTTTATATTCGACTGGGGCTTGCCGGGAGTGTGGATGTCATTCCCCTTCGGACTCACAAGCGCCGGAGTAATGTTCTACCTGCGTTTCAGGTCAAGAGTAAGAACATAAAGCGCCACACACTATTGCCGGACTCGTTTAAATATACTATTTTCGCGCAAAAATAAGAACACAATGAACGATTACACAAAAGTAAAATTCACGGTAATACCCAATGAGGAGGTTGCGACAGACGTGCTTGCAGCACTGCTTGCCGAGGTCGGTTTCGAGAGTTTCGTACCCGAGGAAGAGGGTATGTCGGCATACGTCCCACAGGCACTGCACAACGACGAGAACATCGCTGCCGTTGTTGCAGAGTTCCCCATCGAGGGTTTCACCATAACATACGAGAGCGAATTCATTGAGGGAGAGGACTGGAATGCCCAGTGGGAGAAGAACTACTTCCAGCCTATAGTACTCGGCGAGGATTGTGTCATACACAGCACATTCCACACCGATGTGCCCAAAGCACGTTACGACATACTCATTGACCCGAAGATGGCTTTCGGCACAGGTTACCACCAGACAACATGCCACATGCTGCGCGCCATTCTCGCGAGTGACATGGAGGGCAAGAGCGTCCTTGACATGGGTTGCGGAACAGCCCTCTTGGCTATCCTTGCACGCAAGCACGGAGCAACGGATGTTGTGGCCATTGACATTGACGAGTTCGCATACGAGAACGCCAAAGAGAACATTGTGCTCAACGGTACACCCGACATCGAGGTTCGCCTGGGCGGCGCCGAGGCCATAAAGGAGAGCGACTGCTTTGACTTTGTCATTGCAAACATAAACCGCAACATCCTTTTGATGGACATGGTGAACTATGTACGCTGCATGCACAGCGGTTCACAGATTTTCATCAGCGGCTTCTACACCGAAGACATGGAAGTGCTGAAGGAAGAGGCTGCACGCCACGGCCTACGTTACCTTGACTATGCAGAGAACGACCGCTGGGCAATGATGAGGTTTGTAAAGGAATAAAAATCCCAAAAACAGTATACAAAGGCTGTGTTTTCAAGGACACTGCCTTTTTTGTTTCCTCCGCAAGCAATTCAGCCTGAATAATTGTTATCCATAAAAAAAGGTTATGGAACAGGATACATTGTATACTATATTCGGTTATATCGCAAGTGCAGGAATGATATTGGGTTATCTTCCTCAGGCAATAGCCACCATCCGTACCCGTAACACCGACGGCATCGCATTGCCCACATTCCTTATGATGGCCATCGGTGCATTCGCTTTCGTTCTGCAAGGTCTTATGCACAACGGCGGAATAATATGGTCAATGGTAATCACAAATGCTGTAACTTGCACATGTAGTTGCATTATCTTTGCAATCAAGATATACAACGACTATTTCCGTAAATAAAAGACAGATAGGCATTCAAACAACGGCGCATCTCAAACATTTAACATATTTTAATCATTGGGGGGGGGGTAAAAAACGAACTAATTATTACTTTTACAAAAAATCGGCAAATTGGCATTGTCATCTTTTTCGTTATTTTACAAGTTCTTTCAATAAAATAATCTATCTTTACAAAAACTAACCTTATTAGTATGAAAAAACTTTACCTAACCATTCTGACACTGCTCATTGTGGCCATACAGCCAATCTTTGCAGTGTCCGGCATCGGTCTGAAATTCAATCGCACAGGCACCGATGCATCATCTGTGAGCATCACTGTTGTCGACGAGAACGGTACCGCCATCGAGGGTGCTTCGGCAACAATGACATCGACACACGATTTCAAGCCTACCGGCAATGCCATCACAAGCGAAATTGTGTGTCCTAATGCAAACGCGAACACAAGCCCTACCATTGAGCTTGCGTTCACTGTCAACGGCGTTCCTGCCGGCTTCTCATTCGACAAGTTGGGTCTTGACATCCACGCCCTGAACGGAGGAAGCAACTATCAGGAACCCACAGACGGCGTGACACGCCAGTGGAATGTCGCGACAACAGTAAACGATGCCGAGTTCGGTGCCCTCAACGACATTGACATCGCTGCCGGCGTTGGTGCAAGCGGCAATGTCCATCAGGTTTGGGACATTACAGGCACAACAGTGAATGCAGACGGTAGTGTTACCGTAAAACTCACCGTCACCAAGGGTACAACAAACGGCGGATGTTTCTTCGGCCTCAGCGGAATCACATTCAGCACAGCAGGCGAGGAGCCAGAACCGGAACCAGAACCGGAGCCCGAACCGGAACCGGAGCCAACCCCTGACGGCGACTACAAGGTTTACTATATCCAGTGGAAGAACACCGGTACAAACTACATCACCGAGGAGAACGACCACCGCATGACAGTCCAGTCAAACGACGTCACAAAGCCACAGTTCTGGATGTTCATCCCAACAGAGAACGAGAATTGTTACTACATAAAGAACACAGCTACAGGCCGTTATATCGGAAGTTGTAACCTCACACCTTCTTCTGCATCAAAAATATACACTTCGACAACTCCTGTCGAGTACTATATAAAGCAGACAGCAGCAACAAGCGGTGAAATTGCAAACTGTTACTATTTCAGTTCTACCGACTGTGCAAGCTACAGCAGCGAGAGCGCAGGCCCACGTGCATTGAACAAGGACGGAGCATCGGACTATGTCATCACATGGCAGGCAGGAACAAGCCGCGTAGGTTCATACTGGAAACTGGTTGAGACCGAGGACCTTTATGAAATACGCCCATTCGAGGCAAGCAGCGCCATCGGCAGCATCGGCGCAAGCTACAACATGGAGGCAATAAGCGGCAAGAACCTCACAATCAACGAAACAAACCTTGCCCTTGCCGCACCCGATACCTTTGACGAGAACCAGGAGTGGTACTTTGTGGGCACAGGCAATGCAACAGGCTGGCAGATTGCATCGGCTGCAGAACCAGCTACCGTTATCGGCATTACCGACGGCAACATTACTACAGGCGAAGGCCTCACCACAAAGTGGAAGGTGAACGCAAGCAAGGAGAACAGCGGTTACTTCTATTTCACAAGCGAAGGCACAACACTGAAGGTTGACGGCGACAGTCTCTTCAAGTTCAGCCGCCTGCGCAGTGCATACGCACGCAAGCTGCAGATTTACAACAACCCATGTGGTGCTGTAGGTACAAACTACGTGAAGAAGTTCGAGCTCCGCGGCGAGGCAGCCCTTGACAATATCATCTACGAGTCAAGCAGCAAACCAAGCAAATGGCACATAGTATACGCAAACGATAAGGGCGAGGTTGCCCAGGGCGGCACATTCAACATCGGCATCACACTCTCGGCAAATGCAGCAAGCAGCCTTGTGGTAGCTGCACACTTTGACTGGAACGGTGACGGTATCTTCGAGACCGAAGAGCCTGTCACAGTAGAGGGAACTGTTGGAAAAGCATCGGTTACCGTACCTGAGTGGGCAACAATGGAGCAGACACGTATGCGTCTGCGCGTGAACAGCAACGGTCTTGACCTTGCCGAAGACGAAGTTACAGGCTTCATCTACGACTTCCACATAAAGGTTGTCGAGCCACAGGAGAGACGCACTGTAACCGTGGGCGTGAACTCTTGGGAACGTGGTGCCGTTGAGCTCTCACAGGTAGCCGAAGATTATGTGTTCGGTACCACACTCACAGCAAAGGCCACCGCATACGGCAACGGTGCATTCGTATGCTGGAAGGAGGAAGGAGTAGTCGTTTCTACAAGCGCCGAGTACACATTCACCGTTGACCACAACGTGAAACTGGTTGCATACTTTGCCCCCAACACAGACGAGAGCACATACCCCACAGGTATTCAGGAGAATGTAGCCGAAGAGGTGACTGTGACCGTTGCCGACAACAGCATTGTTGCTTCGGGCAACGTGACCGGACTTGAGGTATTTACCGTAAATGCCGCACTTATCGCCAATGCCAAGGGCAATACAATGAGCACCGCCGGCATCCCTGAAGGCCTATATATTGTACGCGCCACTACAGCAAACGGCTATAAGAACGTGAAGATTTTCATCAAGAAGTAAAATTGAAAAACATATAGAAAATGGATAACAGCAAATTGTTACTTTTCGGTTGCGGACTGCTCGCATCGGCAGCAGTTCAGGCACAGGAGGCACAGAAGCCAAACATCATTTACATAATGTGTGATGATATGGGTTATGCCGACCTTGGCTGTTACGGACAGCAGTACATAAGCACCCCGAACCTTGACCGCATGGCGGCAGAGGGTATGCGTTTTACACAGGCATACGCAGGTAGCCCCGTGAGTGCACCTTCACGCGCCTGCTTCATGACAGGACAGCACACCGGCCACACAAAGGTTCGTGGAAACAAGGAGTATTGGCCCAATTCAGGTTGGGTATATTACGGCAACAACAGAGAATATAAGGTTGCAGGACAGGAACCATACGATCCCGACCACATTATCCTTCCTGAGATCATGAAGGACAACGGTTACACAACCGGTATGTTCGGTAAGTGGGCAGGAGGTTATGAGGGCTCCGTATCGACACCCGACAAGCGTGGCATTGACCGCTACTACGGTTACGTATGCCAGTTCCAGGCCCACCTCTACTACCCCAACTTCCTGAACTCATATGACAGGGCTGCAGGTGACACTGAGGTAAAGCGCGTGGTAATGGAGAACAACATCAACTATGCTATGTTCGGCGATGACTACAAGAACCGCAAGGACTACTCGGCCGACCTCATCCACCAGGAGGCAATGAAGTGGATTGACAAGCAGACAGGCGAGCAGCCATTCTTCGGTATCTTCACATACACATTGCCGCACGCAGAGCTTGCACAGCCTAACGACTCTATCCTGCAGGCCTACCAGGGCGCGTTCTGCCAGGAGAAGACATACGGCGGCGATGCCGGCTCATACTACAACCCCACCAACATTGCACACCAGCAGTTTGCAGCAATGGTTACACGCCTTGACGCATACGTGGGTGAGGTACTTGAGAAACTGAAAGAGAAGGGCTTTGACAAGAACACCCTCGTTATCTTCACAAGTGACAACGGCCCTCACACCGAGGCCGGAGGTGACCCCGACTATTTCAATACCGAGAAACTGTTGCAGGGAACAAAGCGTTCAACCCACGAGGGCGGTATCCGCGTTCCGTTCATCGCATGGTGGCCCGGGCAGGTTGAGGCAGGCAGCGTGAACGACCACCAGTTGGCATTCTACGACCTGATGCCGACATTCTGCGACATTGCAGGCATTGAAAACTATGTTGAGCGTTATACCAACAAGGAACTTGAAGTTGACTATTTTGACGGTCTCTCATTTGCTCCCACACTTCTTGGCGAGGGTGAGCAGGAGGCACATGAGTTCCTCTACTGGGAGTTCCACGAGACCAACATGATGGCTTTGCGTATGGGTAACTGGAAGCTCGTCGTACAGGGTGGAACATGCAAGCTCTATGACCTTGTGACAGACCTCCACGAGGACAACAACCTTGCATCCAAGTATCCCGATGTAGTGAAGAAGATGAAAGAGATTCTCCTTCGCGAGCACACACCAAGCAACATTTCCCAGTTCAACAGCATCACATTGCCGAAATAACAGAGGAACAACTTTATAAAAACAATAATAGCGGATCATGGTCCGCTATTATTGTTTTTATAACATTATCGTCTGAACCTTTTTGTCACCGACATATATCCGCAACGGCGGCATAGCGGCTCAACGGCCTCGTGGCGTGTAAAGCCGTCATACATAGCCGTGGCGCGCGGTGAAGCGAGAATCTCAGCAAGCGGTTGTTCAAAGAGATTGCCCAAAGGGATATCCCCATTGTGGTCGAGACAGCATGGCACCACTGTGCCGTCGACAAGCACGCCAATCTGGTTACGCAGTGCATAGCAGAAAGCCTCTTCACATACACGCTCCTCACCCTCGCTGTCAGGCCACTCGAACATGCGGTCGTACTCAAGATATATATTGTCGGCCATGCGCCAACCGTCGTGACGCTCAACCCACGGACGCGGCATATGCTGTTCAAGCAGTTCTACAAGCCGGGCGTTTGCTGTATCATAACCGCCCTGGTTCCACAGACGCAGCACGATTATCGTTCCCCGCGAAGCAGCCTCCTTTGCAAAACGCATGACACCATTGATATACTCCGCGAAGTTCTCCTTTCCGTTTCCCTCATGCGAATGGAGCGATATCTGCACCTTATGAGGAAGCGCCCCGATTACATCCTGCGCCTTGTCGAGCAGAGTGCCATTCGTGGTGAGCACCGGAATAAGACCTTTTTCACGTGCAGTGACAATGAACTGCGGCAGATGTCTATGCAACAGAGGTTCGCCCATCAGGTGGAAATAGAGGAACTTGACCTCACCACGCAGACGGTCGGTAAGGCAACCGAACTCCTGAGGTGTGAGACTGCGCTTGGCACGCACAGTCTTTGGACAGAATATGCAGTCAAGGTTACAGATGTTCGTTATCTCAAGATAGCAACGGGTAATCATACAAAGGAATCACTAATCGACCACAGCCGTAACAGGATACATGACACCGCTCATATGACTGAGACGCGCCTTTGCCGAGCCGAAGTTCAGCACAAGGTCGAGCAGGATAGGAAGATGGTTCCTGTCATCGGTTACGTGGAAGTTCACTATCTCCTCTTCATCACCGTCTTCCTCAGTTATCAGGGAAACCCTGAAACAGTCATACTCATGCCCGTCATCGGACTTAGTCTTTTTCTTGCCACGATAGACAAGATGCTGTTTCTCGACCTTCTTGCCCGATGCTACATTGAATGTGAGACGCGTACCCTTCTTCAGGGAAGTGAAGTCGAGTGTACGGGCATATGCCAGAAGGCTCATCATATCATATATAGGACCGTCGAACACCTCCTCCTTATATATCGGCGCCTCGTCATTGTATCGGCTGTATTGGGCAACCTTCACCCTTGAAGCATCAAGATAGCTGTACCACACCTGACGCAGACGGTATTTTTTGCCCTCAACAGACGCCTTACGGTAATAAATAGGCTTGTAGTCATCGGTGAATACAGTCATGAGCGTATCCCTCATACGGAAAAAAGAGTCAGCCTTCTTGTTTGTGGAGCTGAGCAACTTCATACACTTTGCCTTCTGTCCGTTATAAATGGTATCACGGATGGTAAGCGAGGCTTCACCCACTTTAATCCATATGAAGTTCCAGTTGAAATAGAAATTGCATTTCAATGTCTCTCCCGACTTGAAAGTCTGGGTTCTCTTTATATTATATGTATCGGCCTGTGCGCTGCAGACAACCATCAGCAGCAATGCCACAATAGCCATCACTCTGTTTTTCATATCCATAAGTATTTGTTATTCGCCCCAAAGGTAATAAAAGAAAACTCGCCACTGAACTATAAGAGTATAAATTAACTTAAATTGTTAATTCTGTGGCCTGCATTAATTATAAATGCAATAATATAAAAATGAAAGGAGCAACATTTGATGTTACTCCTTTCCAGTGACTCGCTTGGGGCTCGAACCCAAGACCCCATCCTTAAAAGGGATGTGCTCTACCTGCTGAGCTAGCGAGTCTACCTAATTGCCGTTAAGCGAGTGCAAAGATAGGTATTTATTTTGAATCTACAAACTTTTTATTCCGTTTTTTAGAGCGCCATGCTCATTAAGGTTCTTCTACAGAAGGTTTATCTTCTGCAATAATCCCCTTGTCACCAAAAGAAGCCGAGTCTATTGCCTCACGGAAAGTACTCTCCTCTGTGTACCCCGAAATTTCAGCGATCTCGTGGTAACGCTTCAGGTAACCCAATATAAGGGTCGTTAAAGGAAGAGCCACAATCATTCCCAAAAGCCCGAGCAGATGTCCCCATATCGAGAGCGAGAGCAGGATGACAGCAGGATGCAGGTTCATGCGCTTACCCATGATAAGCGGGACAAGGAATACATCCTGGATAACCTGTACCACAGCAAGCACTATGAGGGCCGAGAGGAATATCATCCAGAAATCATCACCCGTATTCGCTGCCTCAAGCACCGACAGCAATGCCATAGGGATAAGCGACAATGTCTGCAGATAAGGCACAAGGTTAAGGATTCCGATAAACATTCCGAAGGCAATTGCCGCTGGGAAATCTATTATGAGGAAACCTATCGAAAAGAGCACCCCCACGCAGAATGCCACAAGGGCCTGTCCACGGAAATACTGGTTCATACCGTAGACAAGGTCATCCCATAGTTTGATTGTCACATTACGCCAACGTTTGGGGATATAAAGGGTCCACGATTCGGACAACCTTTCGAAATCGAGCAGGATAAAGAACAGGTAGAGCAGGATAATACCCACAGTGAACATCGCCTGCAGCAGGTCGGCAGTACCAAAAAGAAGATACTTCAACTTGTTTACAACGAACTCGTTGAATTCTATGTTCTCACTGCTGCTGAGCAGTGCTGCGAGGCCATTCTCTTCGGCCACACTCTTGAAGAAATTGACTACAGGCTCGGGAATTGAACTGTTCGCTATATTAGCGCTAAGGAATGACAGCGTGATATTTTTCAGCGCAAGTAATCACGGCAAAACCAAAAGCGCAACTTTGCAAAAACGAAATGTGATTTTTTGGAGCAAAAACGAAATGCACAAAA
>SUXN01000052.1 GCA_015060965.1 Bacteroidales bacterium
CATTTGCTGCAAGCATTATCGATTAATAAAATTAATTCCGCAGCACCCTGCAAAACAAGCGAAAGCCATGAGTGGCAAGCAAGTGCCCGACCGAATGCTCGCTCATGCGGCACGAGCAAAGGGCACTTGTGACGATTTTTCCGTGTGCCGGGCTTTTTGGTCCTTTTGGGCGCCAAAAGGACATGATATAACGACAACAAAAAGAATATATGACTGCAGATTAAGGGTAAGTTGTATAAAAGAATATAAGAGATTGTTTAATGTTTTGTCTGTGTTAAAAAGATATTCCCCCCTATGGTTTGCAGGTGAACCGACAGGTCTGCGGTTTTTGAGATGCTTGACTTTATCCCCTTCGGCTGACGCCTTCGGGCGTCGACCGTTGGTTCGCTTCGCTTGAATGGCAAAAACACGATATAGCTGGTTTATACCACCCTTATTTGCTTAATACCTTTTTGAATCTTCTTATAAACTCCTCTGCCTCTTCAAGTGAGAGTGTCAGCGGTGGCAACAGACGTATCACATTCGTGCCGCTTACGCCTGTGAACACGTGCTCCTCGAAGAGCAGCCTGCGGCGTATCTCCTTGATAGGTTCCTCAAATTCAATTCCAATCATAAGACCGCGTCCGCGCACCTCCTTTATACCCTCAATCCTACGCAGCTCATCCATCAGGTAACAGCCCACTTTGTTGACATTCTCGAGCAGCATCTCCTCTTCCATCACTTCAAGCACGGCCTCTGCTGCGACGCATGCAAGGTGGTTGCCACCGAATGTGGTTCCGAGCTCTCCGTATACTGCTTCGAATTTAGGACTGATGAGCACGACGCCTATTGGGAATCCGTTGCCTATGCCCTTTGCCTGGGTAATGATGTCGGGCCTTATGCCTGCCCACTGGTGGGCGAAGAACTTGCCGCTGCGTCCGCAACCGCTCTGAATCTCGTCAAGGATAAGCGTCGTGCCTGTTGCGTTGCATAGTGCCTGCAGCTCCTGCAAGAACCTGTTGTCGGGAATCTGTATGCCGCCAACGCCCTGTATACCCTCGATAATCACAGCCGTGACGTCGCCTTTCTTAATCTCCGCACGCACTCCCTCGATGTCACCCAGAGGCAAATAAGTTGTGTGCCCGTTGGCATTGATGGGGGCAATTATCTTCGGGTTGTCGGTAATCTCCACAGCAAGTGATGTGCGCCCGTGGAATGCCTTTCTAAAGGCTATCACGCGCTTCTTGCCGTTCTTGAATGACGATAGCTTCAATGCATTCTCGTTGGCCTCGGCGCCCGAGTTAATGAAGAAGAGGCTGTAATCCTCATAGCCACTCATGCGTCCTAATCTCTCGGCAACACTCTGCTGCAGGGTGTTGATGACCGAGTTTGAGTAAAAGCCTAATGTGGCTACCTGACGGCTTATCTTTTCTACATACTTTGGGTGTGCGTGACCTATTGATATTACCGCGTGACCGCCATAGAGGTCCAGGTATTCCGTGCCTTTGTCGTCCCACACCTTGCACCCCTCTCCTTTGACAATGTTTACGTCGAAGAGGGGATATACATTGTATAAGTTCATTTTTTCTTGTTTTGTGGTAAAGGTAACTTAAGTGGGTTAAGGGTCATTAAGGAGCATTAATGGCACAGTCAATTGTTGCAATTGTTGTCGAAACTTCAAACTTTCCGTTTTCATCTTCCTGCTTTAGAACGCTGATGGTTTCAGTTGCAGTCCCACTGTCTCGGCAAGGCCGAAGAGCAGGTTCATATTGTGTATGGCTGTGCCGCTCGCGCCCTTCAGCAGGTTGTCGATGATTGAGGTAATGAGCAACTTGTCACCGTGCTTTTCAAGGTGTATGAGGCACTTGTTGGTGTTCACCACCTGTTTGAGGTCTATCGGGGTGTTCACGATATGTGTGAACGAGTCACGGTCATAGTAGTGCTCGTAGAGCTTGTAGAGTGTCTCGATGTCAAGGTCACACTTAACTACTATTGTGGCGAATATGCCACGCGCGAAGCCTCCGCGGTAGGGGATGAAGTTTATCTCTCCGTCATAGTCGGGCTGCAACTGCTTTATGCTCTGTATAATCTCGGGCAGGTGCTGGTGCTCGAATGGCTTGTAGATGCTTATGTTGTCGTTCCTCCAGCTGAAGTGTGTGGTTGCCTGTGGCTTCACTCCTGCTCCTGTGCTGCCGGTGATGGCATTCACCGACACGTCACCCTTGAGCAGATGTTCCTTTGCCAACGGCAGCAGGCCCAGCTCGATACAGGTGGCGAAACAGCCCGGGTTGGCCACATAACGGCTCTTGCATGTGTTGCGGCGGTTGAGCTCGGGAAGACCATAGATGAAATCGTGGTCGTTGCTCTTTATGCGGTAGTCCATAGAGAGGTCGATTACCTTGAGCTCGTCGGGCAAGGTGTTGCTCTCGATGAACTTGCGTGTGTCGCCGTGTGCTGTACAGAAGAAGAGAAGGTCTATCTCCTCAAAAGGCATCTCATCGGTGAACATAAGGTCGGTCTCTCCGTGTAGCCCTGCATGTACATCTGTTACGGGGTTACCGGCATTGCTGCTGCTGTGGATGAACTTTATCTCAACTTCGGGGTGGATGAGCAACAGACGGATAAGCTCTCCGGCTGTGTAGCCTGCACCTCCAATAATTCCTACTCGTATCATATATATGTTAAATGTTTATATCTTCTCGTCGGGGTGGCTGGCGTAATATGCGCGCAGTGGGGTAGAGGTCACCTTGATGAATCCCTTTGCATCCTCTGCTGTCCAACCCTTCTGTACCTCGCCGTATTCGCCGAGCTTGTTCTTTACAAGGTCATTGGGCGAGTCTACTCCAACCGTCTCAAAATGCTTCGGCATCAGTTTGAGAATGGCTGTTCCTGTCACGTTGCGCTGCGAACTCTCAAGCATAGCCTCGATGTCGCGCATCACGGGCTCAAGATACTGGCTCTCGTGCAGGAACATACCGTACCAGTTGGCAACCTGGTCTTTCCAGTACTGCTGCCACTTGCTCAGCGTGTACTTCTCAAGGAACTTGTGGGCCGCTATGATGAGCATGGGTGCTGCTGCCTCAAAACCTACACGTCCCTTGATGCCGATAATGGTGTCGCCAACGTGCATGTCACGGCCAATTCCGTATGGGGCGCCAATGGCTTCCACCTTCTGTATGGCTTTGATGGGGTCATCGAACTGTTCGCCGTTAACAGCCTTGAGTTCGCCGCACTCGAATGTCAGGTGCAGCTCCTCCTCGCCCTCCTTCTCAACCTGTTTCAGATATGCGCTGTCGGGCAATCCCTGCTTCGAGTCAAGAATCTCGCCTCCGCAGATGGATGTTCCCCAAAGGCCCACGTTGTACGAGTACTTGAGCTTGGCAAAGTCTGCCTTGAAGCCGTGCTCGTTAAGGTAGTTGACCTCGAACTCACGTGTCAGCGTCATATCGCGTGTGAGCGTTATTATCTCCACTCCCGGTGAGCACACCAGAAATGTCATGTCAAAGCGTATCTGGTCGTTGCCGGCACATGTAGAACCGTGAGCAATGGCATCAGCTCCAATCCCGTTGGCGTAGCGTGCTATGGCAAGCGCCTGGAAAATCCTCTCCGAAGATACCGAAATGGGGTATGTGCCGTTACGCAGTACATTGCCGTAGATCATATATCTCAGGCTCTTGTCGTAATACTCCCTTGTAACGTCAATCGTCACATACTCCTTCGCGCCCAGCTTGTAGGCATTCTCCTCGTTCTGTTTCAGCTGTTCAGGGCTGAAACCGCCGGTGTTCGCGCATGCAGCATATACCTCGTAGCCTTTCTCCTTGGCAAGGTACATTACGGTAAACGATGTATCGAGTCCGCCGCTGAATGCTACAACAACTTTCTTCTTTTCCATATTATATTGCAAATATAATCAATTAATATCCAAAAACGGGTTAAACCTCCTATATTTATTATTGTAGCTCTGGAAGTTACCCGAAATAATACAAACTCCTCTTATTTCTCTTCGTTTTTGTGCTTCGCAGGGTCGTAAAGCATTGCCGTGCAGATGCAGTAGCGCCTGTCGGTACGCATCAGTACGTCATGGTTTACGCATCCCTGGCATCCTTTCCAGAAAGCCTCGTCGTCGGTGAGCTCCGAGAAAGGCACGGGTACATATCCCAGCTCCGTATTGATTTTCATCACGGCTCCACCGCTTGTGAGACCGAACAGTTTGGCGTCGGGCCACTTCTCGCGCGAGAGCTTGAACGCTCTCTGCTTGATGCGTCGTGCGAGTCCGTGTCCGCGGAACTTCTCCCTGACGATAAGTCCTGAGTTTGCCACATACTGTCTGTTGCCCCAGCTCTCGATGTAGCAGAATCCTGCAAACTCCTCTCCTGCGAGCGCAATGATAGCCTTGCCCTCTTTCATCTTCTGTGTCACATATTCGTGTGTGCGCTTGGCAATGCCGGTACCGCGTACCTTTGCAGCAGCACTTATGGTGTCGAGAATCTCATCGACGTACCTCTCGTGCGAGGCATTGGCTATGACAATCTCTATTCCGTCGTTATATTCAATCTCCTCAATCATCTTCTTTAGTTCAGATATTTGGTATAATGGTTCTCAATGCACGCAACACTGCGGTATGTGTCGCATCCTCGGCAATGATGAGCATCACTGTGTCGTCGCCGGCGAGTGTACCGATGATTTCCGGGAAGTCGTAGTTGTCGATGTGATATGCGAGCGTGCTCGCATAGCTTGGCTTTGTGTGTATCACTGCAATGTTGTGCGAGAACTTTATCGACAGGTAGCCATTGGCCTCCTGTGGCGTAATTGCCGGACGAACGTTGCCGTGCTCGCCCTCGTGACGGTACTGATGGGGACGTGTCAGTACATATCTGTATCGGCCCTGTACTCCTACGGTCTTTACCACACGCAACTGGTGCAGGTCGCGCGACAGTGTTGCCTGTGTAAGTTTGAATCCCTCTTTTGCAAGCTCGCTCAGCAGTTCCTCCTGGCTGCCGATTTCCTGTGTCGACAATATAAGGCGAATGGCGTCAAGACGTGAATTTTTTACTTTCATAATTGCATATTTATTCTTTGTAAGCGCAAAAATAAGTATATTTAAACAAAAACCCTTGTTGTTTTGCAATTTTTTTGCAGAAAATTCAGTGTAATATGCAAAAAAGATGCAACAGCTGTGCCGTTGCATCTTTTTTATTTGATATTGATGTATTTTTAATCAAGCTCCTGGTCGGCCTCGTAGCCTGCTAACTCGCGTACCTTGTTCTTGAGCATCGCAAACTGCTTGAAGAGGTCATGCACCGGTTTCTCGCCGTCCTTGTGCATAGGAGCCTTGCAGTAGAACGACATGAACTCCTGGATGCCGTACTCGCCTGCACGTTGTGCAATGTCGCTGAAGAGTATGAGGTCAAGTACCAGAGGAGCAGCAAGGATAGAGTCGCGGCAGAGGAAGTTTACCTTTATTGTCATGGGGTAACCCATCCAACCGAAGATGTCAATGTTGTCCCAGCTCTCCTTCTCGTCGCCGCGTGGCGGGTAGTAGTTGATGCGTACCTTGTGGTACATGTCATTGTAGAGCTCGGGGTATACATCGCTGTCAAGGATATTCTCCAGTGCCGATGTCTTGCTCACGCGCTTTGTCTCGAAGTTCTCGGGGTTGTCAAGCACCACACCGTCGCGGTTACCGAGGATATTTGTCGAGAACCAGCCTCTGACGCCAAGCTGGCGTGTGAAGAACGCAGGTGCAAGCACTGTCTTCATCATTGTCTGTCCGCTCTTGAAGTCCTTGCCGGTGATTGGAGTCTTTGTCTCCTCGGCAAGTTCCCACATCGCAGGAATGTCCACGCAGAGGTTAGGTGCGCCCATTACAAATGGACAACCCTCGCGCATTGCTGCATATGCATAGCACATGCTCGGTGCCACATTCGCCTTGTCGTCTGCCTTCATGGCAGCCTCGAACGCAGCTACGCTGCCGTGTACCTCGTCGTTGCGCTTGATGAACTTCTCGGTGCTGGCAATCCATATTACCACCACGCGCTCGCATCCGTTCTCTGCCTTGAAGCTGCGGATATCCTCGCGCAGCTGCTCTGTCATCTCCCAGCGTGTACCGCTCTTTACGTTAGGACCGTCGATGTTGCTTGCATAGCTCTTGTCGAAAAGCGCCTTGTAGGGGCGTATTGCGCGGAGTTCGTCCTTCACGGGGTCAATGTCACGCTGCTTGAGCACGTCAGCCTTTATGGCTGCATCGTAACCGTCATCCTCATACAGATCCCATGCTCCGAACACAATATCGTTGAGGTCGGCCACTGGCACAAGGTCTTTAACCTCCTTGTAGCACTTGTCGCTTCCCTTACCCACGCGCATGATGCCCTCACAGGCGAATGAGCCCACGGGTTTTGCAAGTCCCTTGCGGGCCATCAATGTTCCTATAATTGTGGTTGTTGTTACTGCGCCCAAACCGACGCACATAACACCGAGTTTGCCGTTTGCCGGCTTTACTTTACACTCTCTCATATCTGTTGTTTTCTTTTATTTGGCAAAAGAACGTTTTTTTATTGAACAAACCTAAAAATTAGACAAAATGTTCCTCTAATTTTAATAAAATTAATGTTTGGGTGTTTGTTGTTTATTGTTTATCGTTTAGAATTTAACGTTTAAAGTTTGTTGTTTAATGAGGCTGGATAACCATTATACCTTAAACTCTTACACCTTAAACATTCATTTCACATTAAACGAAAAGCCCTTCTTTCAGTATCTCGCTCACTGTGGGGTGGGGGAATACGGTACGGCGCAACTGCTCTACTGTGAGGCCGTTGGTTATTGCCATACATGCTGCGCAGATGAACTCGCTGCAGGGGTTGCCCAGCATGTGCACGCCGAGCACCCTGTTGTCGGGTGCAACCAGAATCTTGCATAGTCCCATCTGTCCCTCGTTCTCCGCAACAAAACGGCCGGCGTATGTCATAGGCAGTTTGTGCAGGGTATATTCCACGCCCTCCTTTGTTGCCTGCTCCTCGGTAAGGCCCACGCTGCTTACCTCGGGATTGGTGTATACCACGCCGGGGATAGCATTGTACTCCATACGGTCCTCAATGCCCAATATGTGGTTCACAGCAACCTCGGCCTCGCGGCTTGCGGTGTGCGCAAGCAATGAGAATCCTGTTACGTCACCTGCTGCGTAAACGTTGGGCAGGCTTGTCTGCATATATCCATTCACCTTTATGCCGCGTTCGACCTCTACAGCGATGTTTTCAAGGCCGAATCCTTTGAGAACAGGACGTCGGCCAACGCTCATCAAAATCTTGTCACCCTGCGCCTGTTGCTCATTGCCATCAATGTCGGTGTAGTGTACGGTGTTGCCCTCAACGCGTGTAACCTTGCACTGCAGGCAGAACTTGACACCGCGCTTTGCATATATCCCGCGCAGCATCTCGCTCACCTCCTTGTCCATTCCGCCAAGAATCTCGGGGAGCATCTCAATCACGGTAACCTCTATTCCAAGGCTGTTGAAAAGGCTTGCGAACTCCATTCCGATGACGCCGCCGCCAATCACCACAAGACTCTCGGGCGCCTGGGTCAGCGCAAGCATCTCGCGGTTGGTTAGCGCCGCTTCATTGCCCTCGACACCGGGAATGGGCGGAACAAAAGCCTCACTGCCGGTACAGATGAGCAACTTTGCAGCCTCGTATGTCTGTTCGCCACAGCTGATGCAAACTGCATTCGCGTCACCGCTGTTGATGAACGCCTCACCACGCACAACCTCAACGTTATGCGCCTCCATCTTCATCTTGATGCCTGCAACGAGCTTGCGCACAACCTTTGTCTTGCGGTCGGCCATCTTTTTGTACTCGTATGTGACGTCGGCTGCAGTGATGCCGTACTTCTTGCCGCCGGTAGCGTGGTCATACATCTTTGCACTGTAGAGCAGTGTCTTTGTGGGTATACAGCCCTCGTTGAGGCATACGCCACCAAGCTCACGCTTCTCGAAAAGAACCACCTTCAGGCCTCTTGCGCCTGCATTCTCGGCAGCCACATAACCGGCAGGGCCACCGCCAATAATTGCCAAATCGTACATATAACCAATTTTATATTTATTGTTCGTTCTCTGTCATAGAATCAATTATGCCCTCAAAAAGCTCCAACGCCTCCTTTATGCCCTCTGCATACAATTTGCTGTCACTTTCGTATAACACGCCAATACCATTGTAATCGGTAAAGTCATCTATCATCCAATTGTCATTCTCGAATACAAGGTCCAGTCTTATCTTTGACGTGTATCTCTTCTCCCCTTCGGGCGTTTGCCATGTGTCAGTCGATATCACGTCGGCAACAGCCTTTGAAGGGCTTGTGACTTTTATGCAGTCTATTTTATATTCCAGTTTATTCCAATCCTGTAGGCGAATCCAGCAATCTTTGCCTATAATCATCTCGCCCAGTTTTTCCTCCCAATAACCTATCTCGTTGTAGAGTTTCAGGTACTGTCGCGAAAGGTACCTGTCGAGTGCCCCGGTGTTCGGGCTATCATCGGCTGCAATCTCTGCAACCTCACTGTATATCTTCTCAAGGCGGTCGGCAATCATGGCAGTGTCAGCACGTGTCCCGGCTTCGACAATATCGGGCAAAGCTTTCTTCATGAATTCAAGGTCGCTCTCTTCACCCGGTGATTGAAAATCGTAAATGCGCCACTCTCCATTCTCCTCGGTCACAAAAACAGTACGCACCGTTTCCCACTCCTTCTCCTCATATTCCCGGCAAAAGAAGCTTGCTGTCACAGTTGCGCTGTATCGCTTGTCGTCTGCAATCTTGTGCACATTGCCTATGTTGAATCTGATGCTGTCAAAATAATCCTGACAACCAAGAAACAGGTCGTAGCCACCACCGCCAAAGTGCAGAATACATTCATTGGTCTCCTTCTCCCAACGGCGTATCTCGTTGTAAAACTCGCGGAATTTTTGTGAGCAGTGTTTATCGACGAGCAGTTCGTAATCTCCACTTGCCGTGTTGCCCATATCTGCAACCTTGCCGTAGAGATTCTCCAGGAAAGTTTGCACCTCCTTTTCCTGCTGCGGGAAAACAGGTAATGCCGAAAATGTAAAAGCAATGATAAAGACAAGCTTTTTCATAATAAATACTCTTGCAAATTCCATAATAAATACTCTTACATAAACTTTCTATCTCTTTCCATGTACCCCGGTCGTGTACTCTTGCAAACTTAATTAAAAAAGTTCTTTTCTACAATAGCTTGTATTCCCAAAAGCAGCAATACCGCGGTTTAGATTCTTCGCTGCGCTCCAGAATGACAAAACAACGTTTTGTTATCGACGAGTTTTGCAGCAACAGGTCAAACGTAGCATAGCCGTAGGTTATGCCGTTTGGGTTGCGAAAAGCAAAACGAGTCAATGACCTTTTTTTGTTATCGACGAGTTTTGCAGCAACAGGTCAAACGTAGCACTCCCACCCCTCCGCCAGTAAACTGGCACCTCCCCTCAGGCAGAGGAGGAGTTTAGGTTATGCCGTTTGGGTTGCGAAAAGCAAAACGAGTCAATGACAGTGCAAATATAGAATGACAAAGTTTACTTGAAATTCTGTCCGATGATTTTATCCACTATCTCTGCGCCGAGTGTTTTGAAACAGCCCCAATGCCATATCCCACCGCCTGTCTTGTCGCATCCGGCAAAGTCAAGCATCATGATGCCGGTAGGCTGTGACTTTGCGGCAAGTGAATCAATTACAATGGGATGAACCCTCTCGGCATTGCGTTTGTAGCCGCTTGTCGTTGCAAACGGAGTGAAGCCTAACCAGCGGTTGCTGTATCCGCTGAGGAAATTTATTGTCCACACATCTGCGGGCGCTGATGCGGCGCGTTGCAGGCATTGAAGCACTGCTTCTTCTTTGGCTTTCTGCTTTTCTTTGTCCGTGGGGGCATAGTAGTCCTGCATTTGCAGGCGGGCTGTAGCATCATCGGTGAGCGATGTTATTGTTGCATTCGTGGTGCCCTGGGGTGAGTGGTTCCAACCTTTGATGATGGCTCCGCGGTTACAGCCTGTATATGCGTTGCGGCTTATGAATATTATCTTGCCGCGTGCGTCCCCGACTTTCATTGCCGGGGAAAAGACTGCAGCCTTGTCACCGATGTTTTCAATGGCTTTGCCCACTGCTTGTGGCCACAGTGCACGTTCGGTGCTGTTTTCGCTGTCGTTCTCTTCTCGCATCAGTACAATAGCAAACTCCGTGGGGTGCTCGGTCAGTTTGTTGCATAATATTTCCAATGCCTTATCGAACGACACTTTTGTCCTTACAGGGCCGTGGTAAATGTGCAGTTCCTCTCCTTTTACGGCAGGGCGCAGGTCAAAGGCACGCACGCCGCAATCCCACAGTGCGGCAAGTGACAGCTCCTGTGTCTTTCCAAAGCCTGCAACCATGTGCACTCCCTCGCCTGTTGCTGCATCGTGTGCCCCGGGGATTGAGAGCGATGCAACGGTGCGGGAATCGTCAAGGTGCTGCATCCAATTGTGCCTGCCAAAGTCTTGCGCTATTGTCATCAGCGGGCAGCACAGAAGTAGTATTGTGTATTGGATTATATGTCTCATTTGTAGTTATTGTCTCACTGATAGTACCAATGTTCACATGTCTTTTATGGAGATCCTTGACTTTGGCCCCTACTGCTTAATGCTAAGGCTGACGCCGCGGGCGTCGACCGTTGGTTCGCTACGCTCAGGATGACATGGACGTGATCCGTCATTCCCGTGAGAATGAGTATGGCGCGTCCTCATCTGCTGTTCCGCGTGAAAGGTTGGGCTGTGGGGTCATCCGTATATTGATATGCGCTCCCTCGGTCAGTGCCTCATGGGTAATGTAGTTGTGTCCGTACTCCTTTCCGTTGAGCATCATTCTGTCAATGTAGATGTTGTCGTGGCTGTTCTCCGGGGCTTCCACTATGAATGTGTTGCCGTTCTCAAGATGCACTGCGGCTCTTTTGAACAGCGGTGCTCCCAGCACATACTCGTTGCTTGCAGGGCACACGGGGTAGAATCCCAATGCCGAGAAGATATACCACGCCGATGTCTGGCCGTTGTCCTCGTCGCCACAGTAGCCGTCGGGGGTGGGGGAGTACATGCGCTCCATGACCTCGCGCAGCCAGTATTGCGCCTTCCATGGCTCGCCGGCGTAGTTGTAGAGGTAAATCATGTGTTGTACTGGCTGGTTGCCGTGGGCATAGTTGCCCATGTTCATCACGCACATCTCGCGTATCTCGTGGATGGGGAATCCATAGTAGCTGTCATCATAGTGGGGAGGCACGGCAAATACCGAGTCGAGCATTGCCGTGAAGTTCTTCTTTCCGCCCATAAGGTCTATAAGGCCCTGCACGTCGTGGAATACCGACCATGTGTAGTGCCAACTGTTGCCCTCGGTGAAGTTGCCGCCCCATTTCAGAGGCGAGAAGTTCTCTTCGAATGTGCCGTCTGCCTTGCGTCCGCACATCAGGTTGTAGTCGCTGCGGAACAGGTTACGGTAGTTGAGGGCGCGCTTCTCAAGCTCGCGTATCTCCTTTTTGGGCCTTTCCAGTTCCTTTGCCACCTGTAGTATGCACCAGTCATTGTAGGCATATTCCAGTGTGCGTGCAGCACTCTCATGTATTCCTGCGTCGCACGGGACGTAACCCAGACGGTTGTATTGTTCATGTCCGATGCGGCCTGTCGATGACACCTCGGGATGAACAGCCTTCGTGCCGTGTTGCAGTCCCTGGTACAGCAGTTCTGTATCGCTTGTGCGTATGCCCTTTACAAACGCGTCGGCAAGCACCGATGCTGAGTTATTGCCCACCATACATCCACGGTGTCCCGGGCTTGCCCACTCGGGGAAGAATCCGCTCTCGCGGTAGGTGTTCAGCAGTCCCTCCTGTATCTCGGCATTCACCGACGGATAAACGAGGTTCAGCAGCGGAAAGAGTGAACGGAAGGTGTCCCAGAAACCGGTATCGGTGTACATGTATCCCGGCAATACCTCGCCGTTGTAAGGGCTGTAGTGCATTATGCTGCCGTCGGCTGTAATCTCGTACAGCTTGCGCGGAAAGAGCAGTGCGCGGTAAAGGCACGAGTAGAATGTGCGCATGTGGTCAAGTTCTCCCTCAACCTCAAACCTGCCCAGCACATGGTTCCATGCCTTGCGTCCCTGTGCAACAATCTCGTCAAAGGAGTTGCCTCCGAGCTCATTCAGGTTAAGTTCGGCCTGCTCGGGGCTTATGAACGATGAGGCCACACGTGCGTGCACTTTCTCTCCCCGTGCGGTGTTGAACCCGATGACGGCACCTGTGTGGAATGCAGTCTGCTCAAGTACCCCGTCAGCCATTGACAATGCAGCCGCACTGTCGCCCACGAATGTCGATACATGCTCAAAAGGCCTGTCGAACTGCACCACAAAATAGTTTCGGAAGTTTGCCGGCACGCCACCGCTGTTGCGTGTGGTGTAGCCGACGATGCAGTTCTTGTCGGGGATTATCTCGATATGCGAGCCACGGTCGTATGCGTCAATGACAACATGCGATTCTCCCTTTGGAAAGGTGAACCTGAACATTGCAGCGCGCTCCGTGGGAGCAATCTCCGTGAGAACGTCATAGTCGGCAAGGTAAACCTTGTAGTAGTGCGGCTGTGCCACCTCGCCCTTGTGCGAGAACCAGCTTGCACGCTTGCCCTCGTCAAGCACTACCTTGCCTGTTACCGGCATCAGCGAGAACTGTCCGTAGTCGTTTATCCACGGGCTCGGCTGATGCGTCTGTTCAAAGCCGTAGAGCCTGTTCGACGTGTACGTGTACTGCCATCCATCGCCCATCTTGTTTGTGCGAGGAGTCCAGAAATTCATTCCCCATGGCATCGCTATCGCAGGGTAAGTATTGCCGGCCGACAGCTCGTACGATGACTGAGTGCCCATCAGTGGGTTTACATACTGCACATGGTCGCGTTCCTGGGCATTGGCAACAGTCAGCATTACTGATAACAGGTAAATATTGAAAAGTATCTTCTTCATAGCGGTAGGGTGGTACTGAAGGTGTCACAGATGCAAATGTAGGAATAAATAGCATAAAAACGAAATGCCACAATGTTTTATGCCATAGTCCGCCGATTGTACCGATGTTTTTGTGCGGTAGCTTGGTTCGCCGATTGTACCGATGTTAACGTGTCTTTTTGCCATGCAAACGTTTGCGGTAACGTTTGCATAGTATTTCCTTTGCCGAAAGTACCGATATTTACGTGCGGTTACCGTTCGACGGTCAATTTATATAGTCCTTGAGCACCTCTTTAAGAATTATCCTCGAGTTGTTCACCCGGCTCTTTACTGTACCTAACGGCACGTTCATTACAAACGCTATCTCGTCATACTTATGTCCGTGAATGAGCATTGTCATAGTCTCGCGCCTAACCTCGGGCAGGCTGTTGACTGCATTATAGATGTCGTTTTCTTCGTTTACGGTATTGTCGCGTTCAATTGCCTGATAGCCCACCCCGTAAGATGCTGCTTCGCTGAATTCATCAACCGCGAATAGTTTCTTCTCCCTGTTTGCTATGTTCAGATAAGCATTGTGCATGATTGCACGCGCCCAGTTCTCAAAGTTTTTGTTGCACCTGTACTTGTTTCTGTTTACCAAAACCTTCAATGCAGTTTCCTGCATAAGATCATCCGCTCTGTCGTTATCTTGTGTGAGGTAGTATGCATATCGCCACAACTTCCCATAAATAGCCAAAAGCTCCTTTTCAATGTTTAATGTTTCCACGTCTTGTATTCTTCTGCAAGACAAATAAACAATCGGAAAGCGCGTTTTGTTCTTTTTTTATGTTATTTTCTTCTTTTATAACAGATTTTAGATTATCCTTTTTGCGTTTAAGCAACCATTGGCTTTTGTAATGTATTGGTTAGCAATGTGTAATGCGCGATATGTCAATTGCGTGGTTATGCAATGAAGAAACCCTTCTTTTCTGTTCAATTGCAATAAGAAAATGCAACAGAACTATATCCAAAAAAAATGATAGTTCTATTGCATTCATGGGTTACTCCGGCTCGCCCATTGCTTGGGCACCGGAACTGATAATGTCTTCAAAAAGAGGATTTCATTTCTTGCTCTTCTTCGTCAGGTTACGTGCCAGTTGGGTTGCGACCGTTTTGGCGAAATAAGTAAAAGCCGTACCGAGGACTTTGGAGAAGATGCTCTTTCCGGTAGAAGAACTTCTGCTCTTGCTGCTTTTCTTCTGTCGTTCCTTCTCTTCCTTTTCCGCGGCTTTCTCCTCTGCTTTTCTGGCAGCTTCCTGTGCCGCCTCTTTCTCGGCAGCTTCCCTCTGTTTCATAATCTGCTCGAAAGCCGATTCACGGTCAACCGCGCTCTCGTACTTGCCGCTGATGCGTGAGGACTCGTTTATTGCGCTCCGTTGTTCCGGTGTTATTGCACCAATCTGGCTCAACGGGAAGAGGATTTTTGCCTTTTGTACCATTGACGGTGCGCCCTTCTCATCAAGGAAAGAGACCAAAGCCTCGCCGGTGCCCAATTCCAGTATTTCCCTCTCGGTCTCAAATGCCGGGTTCTGGCGGAAGGTCCTGGCCGCCGATCTTACTGCAGCCTGGTCCTTCGGGGTAAAGGCACGCAGGGCGTGCTGCACGCGGTTGCCACATTGTCCCAATATGGTCTCCGGCAGGTCCGATGGCGATTGCGATATGAAATATACTCCGACGCCTTTAGAGCGGATGAGGCGCACTATCTGCTCAATCTTGTCGGTCAGCGCCTTGGAAGTGTCCTTGAACAGCATATGGGCCTCGTCAAAGAAGAATACCATTTTCGGCAGTTCCATGTCGCCAATCTCAGGCATCTTTTCATATATCTCTGTCAGGAGCCACATGAGAAAAGTGGAGTAAAGCTTTGGCTGTAGCATAAGCTTGTCCGCAGCCAGAATATTCATCACTCCCCTTCCGCCTTCAGTTTGCAGCAGGTCGTAGACATCGAATGCCGGTTCGCCGAAGAAAAGGTCACCTCCCTGCTCGGACAGGGCCAGCAAAGCGCGTTGGATAGCCCCGACCGAAGCCGATGATATGTTGCCGTAAGTTGTTTCGTAGCGATTGGCATTCTTGGCCACATAGTCCAGCATCAGGCGCAGGTCCTTCATGTCAATCAGTGGGAGCTTCTCGTCCTTTGCTATGCGGAATGTAAGTGTCAGTATGCCGGTCTGGGTCTCGTTCAGGTCCATAAGGCGTGCCAGAAGCAATGCACCCATCTTCTCTATGGTGGTGCGCATGGGGTGACCTTGTTCGCCGAACACATCGTAGAAACGTACCGGACAGCCCTCGAACTTAAGGTTTGCAGTGTCCATTCCCCATTCGGCGCAGCGCTTTTCGATGAATTTGCTGAGACCTCCCGTTTGCGAGATACCCGAGAGGTCGCCCTTCATGTCCGCCATGAAACAGGGAACACCGGCTTGCGAGAAAGTCTCGGCCAATACCTGGAGAGTTACAGTCTTGCCGGTACCTGTGGCGCCGGCTATCAAACCGTGGCGGTTGGCCATCTTGCCGATGATGTGGATAGGCCCCTCCGCAGAGTGTGCTACATATAATTGATTGTCCTTGTACATGATTTATTAATGATTATTTGCAAATATACAAACAAACGAGAGAAAGCCGTGTAAACGAATGGGCGAAAATTCATTTTTACACGCAATGAGTGTAGCAAGACTTTGCTGCAAGGCAAATACGTTGAGCCTACGAAACTTGCTAATAAATAAGCGATATAAACAAAAAAACGAGAACTCATTTGAGTTCTCGTTGTGGTGCCACCAGAAAATGAGTTCTATTTCTAAATGGCTATATATCTTTGCGTTAAAGAATCGCAACAAACGTAACCTCCCGCTATTGCTCCACCTAAATTCTGCACCATTTTGCAGTGTCTCGCAGAGTCGAGTTCCTACTTTGATGCAAAGGTATATAATTATTGTTATATACAAATGGGAACTGCAATCTTA
>SUXN01000012.1 GCA_015060965.1 Bacteroidales bacterium
CTTTGTAGCGCCTACGGGAATCGAACCCGTGTTCCATGCGTGAGAGGCATGTGTCCTAGCCACTAGACGAAAGCGCCATAAAGGCATATTTAAGTTTTGTAGCGCCTACGGAATCGAACCGGTGTTCGTAAAAAAACAAGGTGTGAGAGGCATGTGTCCTAGCCACTTGTTTTCGCCGTATTAGCTTTCTTTGTAGCGCCTACGGGAATCGAACCGGTGTTCGTAAAAAAACAAGGTGTGAGAGGCATGTGTCCTAGCCACTTGTTTTCGCCGTATTAGCTTTCTTTGTAGCGCCTACGGGAATCGAACCCGTGTTCCATGCGTGAGAGGCATGTGTCCTAGCCACTAGACGAAAGCGCCGTGCAAAAATAAGCGGAAGCTGGGGGATTCGAACCCCCGGTACGGTAACCCGTACGGCAGTTTAGCAAACTGCTGGTTTCAGCCACTCACCCAAACTTCCATTTTGAATAGCTTACGCCCTTATTTTGCGATGCAAAGGTAGTACTATTCCCTGAAATACGCAAGCGTTGCGAGAATTATTTTTCAAAAAAGTAGTTTTTTCAACAACAATAGAGTATCTTTGTGGTAGAAGCATATCGACATACTGCTTATTTGTAGCCAAAATGACCGCAATTAGCAACATAAAGAACAAAATCACTCTTTCAATGCAGATAGAAATCATCAAATACAGCGACTACCACAAAGAGACATGGGACTGTTTCGTAAGAGACTCAAAGAACGGCACATTTCTTTTTGAACGGGATTACATGGACTATCACAAAGAGAGGTTTACCGACTGTTCGCTGATGGTTTTCTGTGACGGCAAGCTCCGAGCACTTTTCCCAGCCACACTTCACAGCAAAAAAGAAGAGGTAATTTCACACGGCGGACTTACATACGGCAGCCTAATCACAGACAAGGAAGCTACAGCTGTAATGATACTGGAGATGTTACAAGCAATTCTTGCACACTACCGCGAGAACACGTCTGCAAAGAAGATCATCTACAAGACCATACCATACATCTACCACCAATACCCCAGCGACGAGGACTTGTATGCACTTTTCAGGAATGACGCAATACTCATTGAACGCAAGATATCATCTACGATAAAATTGAGTGATGCATTACCTTTTAAAGGACGCCGCAAGTTGACAGGAGCCACAAAAAGTCGCTTGAGTATCATAGAAGACAGCAATTTTGCTGCATTTTGGAACATTCTTGCACAGAGGCTTCAGAACAAATACGAGGTAAGCCCAGTACATAGCCTCAAAGAGATAGAATTACTTCACAGCCGTTTTCCCGAGAATATCAGACTTTTCAGGGTAACAGATTGTGACGGCACCACCTTAGGAGGCGTGGTGATGTATATAATGAAGAATGTTGTCCACACCCAATATACAAGCACAACAGATGAGGGACGTAGGATAGGTGTTCTTGACTATTTGTACGGTTACCTTATTAAAGAGAGATTTGCCCACTTTGAATACCTTGATTTTGGAATATCAGTTGAGGAGGGAGGACGTTACCTCAACAAAGGACTTATAACACAAAAAGAAGGACTAGGCGGGCGAGGCGTCGTATACGACACATATGAAATAGACATAAGATAAAGAGGACAACAAAATTGTCCTCTTTTCTTATGCAGTTATCAATATTCTACTTTATCCGCCTTTTTACGCCACGCATCAAAGGGAGCCTGCGCCTCGGCATGCAGGATATTCTCCACCGGTTTATTACGCTCCGCCGGCTCCAATTCCAATTCTCGGTATATGAACGAATCGTCAAAATCCACAGCTGCAGCATCGTGTTGTGTAGCTCCGTAATATATTTTGTCAATATGCGCCCAATATATCGCCCCAAGACACATGGGGCAAGGTTCACAAGAAGTATACAGCACACAACCGCTCAGGTTGAAAGTGCCCAGTTTGACACAAGCAGCCCTTATGGCATTGACCTCGGCATGCGCTGTGGGGTCATTGTTGGGCACAACCCTATTCACTCCTGTTGCCACCACCCTACCATCTTTTACAATCACAGCCCCGAAAGGACCACCTCCATTCTTCACATTCCCAACAGCCAAAGCTATCGCCTGACGCATAAAATCATCATGTCCCATTGTTCCTAAGTTTTGACACATACAGAACAAAGGTGAGTACAGAATAGTTCCCTACCCCTGCAAATAAGAATATGAATCAATGGTTCTTGCCTACAAATCTTTTTTCGATATAATCATAGAAAGCATCCTTGTACATATCACCGACAGGGACAGAGACATCACCATCGTATATTATACGCATTTTGGAAACCTCCTTTATCTTACACAGATTTACTATATAAGAACGGTGTACGCGCATAAAGACATCGGCAGGCAATACCTCTTCAATCTTTTTCATACTAAGCAGCGAGATAATGGGTTTAGACTTACCTTCGACAAATATGCGCACATACTCACTCATACTCTCGACATAAACAATGGAACTTAGCGGAACACGCACAATGCGGTAGTCGGATTTTACAAAAAGAGAATCGTCATTATAAGAGAACTGCGGTACCGCATCCTGAGCCGAATGCAGAGCACGATGCATGGCCTGCACTTTATTAGCAGCATGCAGGAAATCCTCAAAGCCTATGGGTTTGAGAAGATAATCCACAGCATCTACCTTGAAACCTTCAAGGGCATATTCCGGATAAGCAGTAGTGAACACCACCAGTGGAGGGTTAGCCAAGGAACGCACAAACTGCATACCGCTCACATCGGGCATATTGATATCAAGAAACATTACGTCCACCGACTCGCGCAGCAACAGTTCCGAAGCCTCAGATGCACTGTTACATACACCCACGCACTCCAGAAAGGAGATACGCTCTACATATTTCTCCAATTGAGCCACAGCCAGCGGCTCATCATCAACAATTATACACCTTATCATATCTTATTGGAATTTTAAGTTCAACATTATACCACTCACCATCATTGCCTATACGCATTGTCGCTTTCTCCCCGAACAGCAGTTCGAGACGTTTCCTCGCATTCTCGATACCGATTCCGCCTTGCGTAGAGCATGACGGCTTCACAGGATTGTCAAGCATGGTATTCCTGCATGTAAAAAGAATCATATCAGCCGCATCGTCTATGCGGAGAGCAACGTCTATCACAGTTCTTTTCTTATACGTGACACCATGCTTGAAAGCATTCTCTATGAACTGCATAAAAAGCATCGGCGGAACGAATACGCCTTGTGTATCTTTTTCAAAGAATGTCTTTATCTCAATCTTGTCGGTGTAGCGCAAACGCATAAGGTCAATATAGCCGTTCATGAATGAGATTTCCTTCTCCAAAGGAACCGAAGATGCCGATGTATCGTAAAGCACATACCGCATCATTGTCGAGAACTCCTGGACTGCAATCCTTGCCTTATCCTTGTCAATATCTATCAAGGCATGGATATTATTCAGGGTATTCATGAAAAAATGAGGGTTTATCTGATAACGGAGATACTCGAGGCTTGAACGCAAATGCTCCTTCTCAAGCTCCTTGAGATGCTCATCGCGACGTATTGTAAAGAAGAACAGCCTCACACAGATATTGAACACAAGTACGAACATAGATATCAATATCTGCACATTACGTGGATTGACAAAAAATCCCCAAACCTCGCGTTTGACCGGTAGCTTGACATTTTTGATTCCTGGCGGCTCTTCCAAAGGAAAAGATATATATATAATTGTACACGCCACTATTATACACAGCAGATAGAACACAAAAAGCCTTCCCCTCTTTTTATAAAGAAGGAAAGGCATAAGTATGTTATTGTTCAGGACAAACAGGAACAATGCCGGAAGCAAGAACTTCCAGAAGGACAGCATCTCTTCAAAAGTAGGGAAAAAAGAGACATCCTTGATAATAGAACCCAGAACCGGCGACAACAGCAAGATACTCCAGAAAAGGAGATATATCAGATACTCGACTGTTATTTTCTTTATGTTCCAGGCCATTTCATCTTTTGCTTATGTTGTGCAATTTACACAATAATTTGTCACTGCGACAATAAAATCAGCAAAGAGAAACTATATGTCAACAAACGGCATCACTTCACAGCCTTGAAGCTCATATCAAGGCCTTTTACAGAGTGAGTGAGAGCGCCTACAGAGATAAAGTCAACACCGCAGAGAGCATAGTCACGCAAGGTATCGAAAGTGATACCGCCCGATGACTCAGTCTCGTAACGGCCGGCAACCATCTCCACAGCCTTGCGGGTCTTTTCTGTGTCGAAGTTATCGAACATTATACGCTGCACGCCACCCATGTCAATTACTTTCTGAAGATCCTCCAATGTACGCACCTCAACTTCAATCTTGAGATCCTTTCCACAAGCCTTGCAGTACTCCTTGGCACGTGAGACAGCCTGCTCGATACCGCCTGCAAAATCAACGTGATTATCCTTGATGAGAATCATATCGAAAAGACCTATGCGATGGTTAACACCGCCACCTATGCGTACAGCCTCCTTTTCCATGATGCGCATACCCGGAGTAGTCTTGCGGGTATCAAGCACACGAGTACCGGTGCCCTCGAGTTCCTTCACGTAACGGCGTGTCATTGTTGCGATACCACTCATACGCTGCATGACGTTGAGCATAAGGCGCTCAGTCTGCAACAACGAGCGCACACTACCGGTAACGTACATTGCAATATCACCCTTCTTGACCTCGGCACCATCCTCAATGAGCACCTCAACCTGAAGAGCCTCATCAAAGCGTGCGAAGATGCGTTTTGCCATCTCAACACCGGCAAGCACACCGTCTTCCTTTATAAGAAGCATGTTCTTTCCCATAGCATCGGCAGGGATGGTTGAAAGGGTTGTGTGGTCACCGTCGCCGATATCCTCGGCAAATGCAAGGTCGATAAGTCTATCGATAAGTTCGTCTTTTACATTCATAGTACTATCAGTTTTTACTATCTATTTTCTGCGAAGATATACAATTCCCTCAATTAGTGCAAAAGCAAAGGCTTTTTTGTTTATCTTCGCATCAAAATAAATATATCCGAAATGAAGATTATACTACTTGTCGTGGGCCGTACAGTCGACAACAACATAACAGCCGGAATACAGGACTACACCCAAAGGGTGAGCCATTTTACACAGTTCGAGATATCGGTCATACCCGAGCTGAAGAATGCCAAGAAACTGAGCGAGGCACAGCAGAAGGAGCAGGAGGGCGAACTTATACTCAAGGCATTGCAACCGGGTGACCGTGTGGTTCTGCTTGACGAGGGCGGCAAGGAGTACCGCAGCACGGAGTTCGCGTCATGGATTGAGCACAAACAGAACATATCGACCAAAAGGCTTGTCTTCATCGTCGGTGGCCCTTACGGCTTTGCACCGAAGGTATACGAAGCTGCACACGAAAAGCTATCGCTATCGAAGATGACATTCTCGCATCAGATGATACGTCTGCTCTTTGTGGAACAGCTTTACAGGGCATATACAATCATAAACAAACTGCCATACCACCATGAGTAAAGCCTTTACAACACTGTTTTTATTGCTACTGACAACCATATGCACAGAAGCACAGGATACCCTGCGCATAATGAGCTACAACATCAGGAACTGCAGAGGATTGGATAATATTTATGACATACAGCGTACAGCAGATGTCATAAGAAACAGCGATGCCGACATCATTGCCATTCAGGAAGTGGACAGCGTAACCCGCCGCAGCAAAGGGGTAGATATTGCAGACACCCTCGCCATACTTTGCAAAATGCACGCATACTACAGCACGGCAATAGAATATGATGGAGGCAAATACGGAGTGGCAATACTATCACGCAAAAAAGCCATAGCCACTTACCGCGCGGCCCTACCCGGACGCGAGGAGAAACGCACTATACTCATTGCCGAATACCCAGAGCTGACGTTCGCATGTACACACCTGTCACTGAATGAAGAGGACCGCATGGCATCACTGGAAATCATCGACAGCATTGCAAAGGAGTACAAAAAGCCTTTCATTATTGCAGGAGACCTGAACGACACCCCCCAATCACCTTTCATCAAAGAATTGTCGCGCAATTGGAAAATCATAGCCCCCAATGAAGAGCCGACATTCCCGGCAGACAAGCCGAACGTAACAATCGACTACATCGCAGCAATAAAGGAATGTGAAAGAGACATCGAATCAGTTGATTCAAAAGTAATTGAAGAGCCTACAGTATCGGACCACAGGCCTATTGTAACAACTATTATTACCAAACAGGAATAAACTTACTCTTCTTCTTCCACCGGCACATACTGATAACAGCCGGCATCGACCGCACCGGCCTGACGTAACACGCCGTCAAGGTCATAAGGCAAAGACTCAAGATAAGCATCCGAGGCACGGCCTGTCGCCATCGTCGAGTCACACCCCAAATGGAAATCGTAATAGAATATCTCGTGGTCTATGACACGGAAATGGTCCTTGCCGAGCGGAGTATTGTCGTATGAGTTGTTCACGAAACAGCTGTCACCTTCGGCATAAGTATTAATGAGCGAATTCTCGAAATAGTAGTTGATACAATCGGGGACTGTATCACCAAGGTTCGTAAGATAACCCATCACCTCGTCATCACGCGAACCCGTTATTATGCAGTTGCTGAAGAAAGCCCCACGCAACGGAGCCGGAGCACCCTCAATGCTGTTATGCAACGCCAATGCCACATCGCGCTGCTCCCACACGTAAAAATTCGCTATCGTACAATGCACAAATGACACATCACCGCCAACGACCTTCACACAGTTGCCCTTTGCATTGGCGATGAGAGAATTAGAGACCGATGCACGGGACATATTGAGTTCCAGCGCATTGCCCTTGAAGTTGTAAAGTTTAGAGGACTCTATCGTCAGGCGATGCAACGCTGTATCGCCCTGCTCCACAACCACACCATAGTTCGCACTATGGATATCGCAGTGCAACAGACGGTTATTGTTGCTTGTAGCCGCAAACACGACACCGCCCCACTGACCCGGCACACGGTCGTATGGCAGATAGGAGAACATATTGTCCGTCCTGTCGCCACGCATCACAACAGGCTGTTCAAGAGAGCCACGGGCATCGAGAGTACCTTCGACACGCAGGAAAGCCTTATCATGGAAATAAAGAGTCGTTCCTCTCTCAAGCGCAAGGGTTGCATCCGGTGCTACGACAAGGCTGTCATATATCACATAATGCCCACCGGGAAGCAGGCTATCGGTCGCAATGACTTCGCCGCGCATGAATGTGACATCGCGGCCATAAGCCAACAGCGCAACCTGTTGCTGTACACCGCTCTCAAGAGTGAATATAAGCGAGTCCTTCACCATCAGCGGCACATCGGCGCCGTTGCGTTCCAGTTCAACAGCCGCATACACAAAGATACTGTCCTTACCCCTTATCTCAAGGTCGTTCATTGAAGAGCCGTACTGTCCGTCGACAAGTACACTGAACCCCGAACCGCCGCCACTGCCAAGCCTCACATTGCTGATGCGCAGGGCATCGCTGTTACGGTTGCGCACGACAAGACCGGCTGTAGGCGAACCGACCGTCGTGAACAAAGTATCAAAGGCGATTGTATCACGCGAGAACTCAAGCCTCAATGACGGGCTTGCAGAAAAGTCGGCATCCTCGCTGCATGCAGCGAGGAGTACCGACATTACTGATATTGTTATTTGCAGGAATCTTTTCATCGTAAAATACATATTACATAATTAACGATGAAAACGCAAATTTATTACACATACACAATCACTTTAATGGAGCATTCTCCAAAAGGAGCTGGAGATGCTGCCACCAACGTCCGGTAGACGCAATGTCAAGACGCTCATCGGGAGAATGTACGCCACGCATTGTTGGACCGAATGAAATCATGTCAAGATGCGGAGCCTTCTCAAGGAAAAGACCGCACTCAAGACCTGCATGGATTGCCTTTATCTTGGCATCCTCGCCGAAGAGCTGCTTGTAGGTATCGCAGGCAACCTTGAGGATCTCTGATTTCATATTTGGCTTCCAACCAGGATACTGGCCTTTGGTTGTCACATTCGCTCCACCGAGCACGAATGCCGCGCGCACCGCCGAAGAGACATTGTCCCTTGCCGACTCTATTGAACTGCGCTGGCTTGTAGTAACGGTGATAGTGTTGTCGCTTGTACGCTTTACCGATGCAAGGTTGCTTGAAGTCTCAACGAGACCCGGTACATCCTGGCTCATGGCAAAGACTCCGTTGAACACAGAGTGCAATGAACACAAGAGGTTCTTCGCCACAGCCGGGTCAATGACACGCTTGACAGGGTCAGTGCTCTGGAGTGTGAACTTTGCATTAGGCTCTGTCACACTATACTCATCCTGCACCTCAGCTGCAAAGAGGTTGAAATCGACACGTACAGCCTCCTTGTCGGCACTCTGAACAGCGAATACTGCCGAAGCGTCACGTGGAATGGCATTATGGAGGCTACCGCCGCTGATGTCACACAGGTAGAACTCATACTTCTCGGCAATCCTCAACAGGAAGCGGACCAGCAGCTTGTTTGCGTTCGCACGGCCCTTGCTGATGTCATCGCCGGAGTGACCGCCGGTAAGGCTGTTTATATCCACCTTCATATAGAACATATCACCCGAGATGTTTGTCCAGATATGCTTGAAATCGGCATAGTTACATACACCGCCGGCACAACCGATGAAGATTTCGCCCTCGTCCTCAGAATCGAGGTTCACAAGGATATCGCCCTGCAGAAGTTCGGGCGAGAGCGCCTCGGCACCTGTCAGGCCGGTTTCCTCATCAATTGTAAAAAGACAGTTTACAGGACCGTGTTTCAGGTTCTTGTCGGCAAGTACAGCCATAGCTGCAGCAACACCAATACCGTTATCAGCACCGAGAGTAGTACCCTGAGCCTTGAGCCACTCACCGTCGATATATGGCCTGATAGGGTCTTTTGTGAAATCGTGGTCAACATCGGGACGCTTGTCACAAACCATATCCATATGGCTCTGCAGGATGATTGTCTTTCGGTCCTCGAAACCAGGATAAGCCGGTTTCTTCACCAGGACATTTCCTACACTGTCAGCTATAGTCTCGTAACCGAGCTCTTTACCGAAATTCTGGAGGAATTCAGAAATCTCACCCTCATTCTTTGAACCGTGAGGAATCTTACATATCTGCAAGAAATGATTGAACACAGCCAGAGGCTGCAAATGCAAATTTTCCATATTCTATTTGTTTAAATTTGTTAATTACTTTTTGGAATTCTAAAATTATATTAATTCAGTCAAAATCAACGTCTTTTTTTACTTTTTTTACGGAAACAAATAAAAGCCGAGAGGACAAAAAGGCTATATTTGCGAACAAAATTTCATGGAACAGCAAATACGGCAAACTCCATAACCTTGAAAACGAAGTAAAGACAACTGGAAATACAACCAAAAGCCTTACTGTCTTCCGGGTTTTATTTATTTACAAATATAACTGAAATGTTCAAGACTTTACTAATAACATTGTTAATAATTGCAATAAGTTTCGCACTGCTTGCAATAACAATAATAATCAAGAAGAACGGAAAGTTCCCCAACACGCACGTAGGAGGCAACAGAGAGATGCGCAGGAGAGGGATCAAATGCGTCCAGTCTCAAGACAAGGATGCACGAAGGGATAACCCTATGAGAGTAAGCGAATCTTCAAATAAATGAGACTCGACACATAAGCCGGAAAGCACACAACAAACATTTAATAACATATGAGAAACATAAAACCACTACTCTTGACATTCTTTGCAGCAATGTGCATAATATTATTCACCCAATGTGGCGGTGAGACAAAAGTACAGAATGGCACAAAAAGCAATTGCACCATAAATATCGACTCGATCAAAGGTCTGAAGATCGTATATGTAAACCTTGATACAATCATGTACCGTTACGAGTTTGCCCTTGACATAAACAAGGAGATGATAAGCAAGGAGGCAAGAATAAGCGCAACACTTGACGGCAAGCGCAAGAAACTGGAGGAGGAAATTGCAGACTTCGAATACCGGTGCAATGCAAAGTTGCTTGCAACAGAGGAACAGTTCATTGAAGAGCGCGACAAGATAATAAAGAAAGAGCAGGAGTTTGTCAAACTGCGCGACGAACTTTACATGCAACTTGAGAGCGAGAATATGGCAAGAAGCAAAGAACTGCGCGATTCAATCAACAGTTATATTCTCGAACATAACCAGACAAAGGGTTACGACTTTATATTGACAAAGATAGGCGACAACATACTGTATGCTAACAGCGCCCTTGATATCACAATGGAAATTGTAGAGGGATTGAACAAACGCTACAACAAGAAATGAATCAGACGGACAACCGTTGTACTTGACACAAAACCGATAGCCAGGGTCTGGCTATCGGTTTTGTGTCATAATCAAGGTTTGTGTAAATGAGTATTTGCGGGCAAGCGTAACAACAAAACAGCTTCTTAGTCTGCCTCTTTTATCATTTATCATTATTAGGGAGATTTCCCTCACCAAACTCACTCTTTATTCTACGCATTGGAGAAGGTGGTGGTGGAAAACCATTACCACCCATTGCGGCACCGTCACCGGGGAACATACCATGAGGTGGAGGTGGGAAACCATTACCACCCATTGCGGCGCTGTCACCGGGGAACATACCATGAGGTGGAGGTGGCGGGAAACCATGACCACCCATTGCAGCACTGTCGCCGGGGAACATACCATGAGGTGGAGGTGGCGGCATTCCGCCGACATTCTTTCCGGGTTCAAGAAGTGTTACATTGCCATTCCTATCCACGACATTCACAAGGCCTTCAGGCTCAAAACGGACAGAAGAGACCTCCCCGTTTGGATGACCGCCCGTATATACTCCATTACAGACAAGCTCTCCACTCTCAAGGGAATCGGAAATCACAAAAGAGTAAATTCCATCTTCATGCAACAGAGAAGACGCTACAACACTGGCTGCATCATGCATAGAACGCTGTACCTTATATGAGTACAGGACACGTCCTTCATCATCCAGCAGGCTCAAGAACTTGCCCTTTTCGGGATTGAACCCGCTCCAGGCAAAAACCGGAACAGAAGTCCTGTCACTCAAAGGTATTGCCGGCGACGGCCCCATAGAACCGCCCACTGAGAAGAGGACGCCACCTCTCACAGAAAAGAGCGAATAGTTGTCGACATCCACACCCTGCTCAGGTGAGAAAGAGCCGTCCGCAATGACAAGACCGCCGTCAATACACATTTCTCCATTACTGTCTATGGCATCGTTCGCTACGGAATAGGCATAAATCTTACCGCCTGCTACAAACAGGTTACCGGCATTGATTGCATCATCGTATGCATAGACATATAGCTTGCAATCACCGCTGACATGGAGGTCCTTCTTTGCCTCGACACCTTCGTTACGTTCACCCTCGCCAAAGACAAGGACCTCGACATTACCACCGGCAAGGTAAAGAGAGCCATCACTCTTGATACCTTTGGACGATGTATGGGCATTTATATCAACAGGGTCATTGACATCACCGCCTTTTGTGACCACACTCACATTACCGCCTCTGACAACAATAATACTGTCACAGCTTATACCTTTTGCTCCATCGCCCTCACTCCTGAAACCACAATTCCCGCCACTTATCTCAACCAGCCTGTCACTCTTTATACACGACGAGGAGCTGTAGTCACTCTTCTTACTATTGAACAACGCGTCACCACTGGTAACCACATTCATGTTGCCACCATTGAGACACAGATTTCCCGCAGTCTTTATACCGTCGGAGGCAGCACCCGCCACAACCACATCAAGGTTGCCGCCTTGCTGGTAGAAGTTCACAGCCTGTACTCCATCCGCCTTGTCTTCCGAGGACGAGAGCAAGATTTTACCGCCGAACAGCACAAAATCTCCTTTCTTGCACTTTACGACATCTTTTGAAGAGCTGGCGCCGACGTTTCCTGAGCCAACCACAAACGAGCCGTTTGTAAGGATCGCATTGTTAGGCGCACCCTGTATGAGAAGCTGCATACCATCAAGATAGAGCGTCCCTGTACAGAAGAGAGCGCTCCTGCGCCCCGCATTGACAGCAAGATTACCGCCGCAAAGTACCGCTTGCCCCATTAACTTGACAGCGGCTGACTGATTGTCGGCCTTGACGCCATCAGAAAGGTCTGCAATACGGCAATTCCCCAGAGTACGCAGATAGATGACCTCTTCCGAAGAGACCTGCAACACATTCTTTCCAATTGCCGTTAGCGACAGGCTATCAAGCGTCACGAGCGGAGAGTGGCTGCTAACGATTGTCAATGAGGCATCAGACGAACTGCCGCTGACTATATACTCAACGCCCCGTATCTGGGAACGCAACACAATATCGGTTCCGTTAGTCTCAGCCGAGACACCCGAAGGTAAAGCTGAAATCTTGGCCTCTCCGCCAGAGAAAACAATCTCGACCTTATGAGCGTAAAGCGAGACATCGAGCTGCGGAATATTGTAAACGGGGTATTCAACAGCATCAACCGGCAGCACATACGACACCTGAACAGAATCTGTCCGCTCGCCACCACAGGAGAACAAGAGCACCACCGGCAACAATATACAAAAGTTCAAGAAACATTTTTTACTTCTCATAGAACGGACATTTTACGCAAAAATATGCATTATTTTTATTATATGGTAAGATTTTTTACCGAAAATCCCAAAATCACATCAACACTCAATAAATAAAAATAAAACCCACATATATATAGACAAAAAGGTGGGACACCTTTGGAGTGTCCCACCTTTTTGTCTATATATTTCAGAACTTCTTATGTGGCATCTTGTGAGGTGCAATCATATTCTCAGGACGGAGAAGCTCGTCAAGTTCTTCCTTAGAGAGGAGACCCTCCTCAAGAACGAGGTCATATACACTGCGGTTCTCCTTGAGAGCACGTTTAGCGACCTTTGCACTGTTCTCGTATCCAAGTACAGGGTTAAGGGCTGTAACAATACCGATACTGCCCAGAACCAACTCCTTACAGTGTCCCTCATTGGCTGTAATGCCATCAACACAGAGGACACGCAGACGTGTCAGACCACGCAGGAGCATACGGATAGAAGAGATAATAGCGTGAACAATCACAGGCTCCATAACGTTGAGCTGCAACTGACCGGCCTCGGCTGCGAAAGTAACAGTAAGGTCATTACCGATAACACGGAAACAGATCTGGTTAACTACCTCAGGGATAACAGGATTGACCTTACCCGGCATGATACTTGAGCCCGGCTGCATCGGAGGCAGATTGATCTCGTTGAGACCACAACGTGGACCACTTGACAACAGACGCAAGTCGTTACATACCTTAGAAAGCTTTACTGCAAGGCGCTTCAAGGCAGAAGAGTACATTACAGAAGAACCTGCATCAGGAGTAGCCTCGACAAGGTTACCCGCAAGCACGAACTCCTTACCTGAAATGACACGCAGGGCATCGACGCAAGCCTGGGCATATCCCGGCTCGGTATTGATACCGGTACCGATAGCAGTTGCACCCATATTTACCTCAAGGAACAGGCGTGCCATCTCGTTAAGTCGGCTTACCTCCTCTTCAAGAGTAACAGCAAATGCCTCGAACTCCTGACCCAATGTCATTGGCACAGCATCCTGCAACTGTGTACGTCCCATCTTGAGGACATTCACAAATTCCTTACCCTTCGCACGGAAAGCCTTAACAAGGCATTTCAATTCACGCACAAGATCCTCATTGTGGAGGATAAAACAGAGCTTGAAAGCTGTGGGGTAAGCGTCGTTTGTTGACTGGGAGAGGTTCACATGGTCATTGGGGTGGCAATACTGATACTCACCCTTGTTATGACCGAGAATCTCAAGTGCACGGTTAGCTACAACCTCATTGATGTTCATATTGGTTGATGTTCCTGCACCACCCTGGATGAGGTCAACCGGGAACTGATCAATAAAAGCACCCTCGATAATCTCTTCACAAGCCTTCTTGATGGCAACACCAATCTCCTCGTCAAGAGTGCCGAGTGACATGTTGGCATGGGCAGCAGCCCACTTTACCATTGCAAGAGCCTTTACATAGTAAGGATGGTCACCGATTGTGATACCGCTGATATCCTTGAAATTAACCATAGCGCGCAGAGTCTGTACGCCATAATACGCATCGGCAGGGACTTGAATCTCGCCTAAAGAATCATGTTCAAGACGTGTTTTCATTATACTATTATTTTTGAAAATGTACCTTTTCTAATATTAATAGAGGAAAGGGGATAATTGTTCACTCTTGGCTCTATTGATATGCGAAGATATAAATTAAAAACGTGAACAAAGAATTTAAACCGTTTATTTTTCAAAAATGACACATTTTAAAAAAGCAACAAAAAAAAGGAGAACTTTCGTTCTCCTTAAAGTAGCGGGGGAAGGGATCGAACCTCCGGCCTTTGGGTTATGAGCCCAACGAGCTACCACTGCTCCACCCCGCGATGCGGTTTTTAAAACTGATGCAAAAGTACACCAAAAAACATTACGCTCCAAATTTTCGGGCAACTTTTTCTCAAAAAAGTTCATTTTACAAGTTTTTTAACACAAATTCAATTGCACAAACACATCGTTTTGTGTAATTTTGCAACAAATTCAACAATGACAATGTCAAACATCGAAACCAGAGAACTCATAATCAGGGTAGCCAGAAAGCTCTTTGCGCAGCAAGGTATCGGGAACATCACCATGTCCGACGTTGCCAAGGCCGCAAACAAGAGCCGCCGTACAGTCTATACCTACTTCCAAAGCAAGGAAGAGCTGCTTGAGGCATCAATAGAGATGGAGGTAAAGAAAATCTCCACGGCAATCACCAAGGTTGCAATGTCAGACCTTACCCCGGACAAGAAGATTGTAAAACTGATATTCGTCCGCTTGCAGGCGACACGCAGCATCGTACGCCGCAACAGTTGCCTTCACTCCGACTACATTCTTATTGTAGAGCACATACGGAAAAGTTTCGACACAAAGGAGATTGCACTTTTCCGCCGCGTGATAGAAGAGGGAAAGCAGAAGGGTATCTTCAACACCGAAAGCCCCGACCTTGCCGCAAGATTCCTGCATTTCTGTCTCAAGGGAATCGAGATGCCGTTCATCAGCGGCATAATGAACAAGAACAACGATGATGAGTTTGTCAGGGAGTTCACAAAGAAAGTCATCCTCAGCGCACTCGAATACACAGGAAAAAACACGGACCAGCAATGAATGTACTTTACGAGGACAACCACATAATTGTCATAAACAAGGCTGCCGGTGAGATTGTACAGGGTGACAAGACCGGAGACAAATCGTTGTGCGACACAATGAAACAATACATAAAGGAGAAATACGCAAAGCCCGGCAATGTATTCATCGGACTGCCCCACCGTCTCGACCGCCCCGTGAGCGGAGTCGTTGTGTTCGCAAAGACAAGCAAAGCTCTTGAGAGGTTGAACAACATGTTCCGCGACGGAAATGTAAAAAAAATCTACTGGGCAATAACCAAAGGCCGGCCGATGCCCGCAGAGGGAGAGATAAGCAGCTGGATTCTCAGGAACGAGAAGATGAACAAGAGTTTCTCATACCCCAAAGAGGTAAAAGGGAGCAAACATGCGCTCCTATACTACCGTCACATTGCCGCATCGCAGAACTACAACCTTGTAGAGGTGGAGCTGAAGACAGGACGCCACCACCAGATACGTTGTCAATTGGCATCAATCGGATGTCCTATCAAGGGAGACCTCAAATACGGTGCACAGCGCTCTAACCCCGACGGAAGCATCTCCTTGCATGCCAGATATATCGAGTTCATACACCCCGTATCAAAAGAGTTCATTCAGGTTACAGCCCCACTGCCAAACGACAGGCTTTGGAAAAGTTTCGGGGAGTAATTAAAAGAATACATAAATAAGAAAAACAATCAGACCATTCGGCCTGATTGTTTTTCTTGTATGTGGCATTAGCCAACCACCTTTGGCGGCGCTGCAAACGCAAACACAATCAAAGAGATGAATGCGATTGCAACGACAATGATAGCAATATTCTTCAACATCTTTCGCTGCTTGATTGCAGCCTTGCGCTTGCGGTCCTTCTCAATGCGGCCGGCGCTCTTGTGTCTTGGTTTATTTGCCATCTTTCAAATCTACTACAATATTCAACTCGTCAAGCTGCGCCTGCTCCAGGACCGAAGGAGCGTCAATCATTGTATCACGGCCTGAATTGTTCTTCGGGAACGCAATGCAGTCACGGATTGAGTCAAGACCGGCGAAGAGACTTACCCAACGGTCAAGGCCGTATGCAAGACCACCGTGAGGAGGTGCACCATACTTGAACGCGTCGAGCAACCAACCGAACTGCTGCTGTGCACGCTCGGGAGTGAAGCCGAGGAGCTCGAACATCTTGTTCTGGAGCTCGCTGTCATAGATACGGATAGAACCGCCACCGACCTCAACACCGTTGATGACCATATCGTATGCATTTGCACGAACGGCACCCATATCAGTGTCGAGCAAAGGAATATCCTCGGGCTTAGGAGAGGTAAACGGATGGTGCATTGCCATATAACGGCCCTCTTCCTCGCTGTACTCGAAGAGTGGGAAGTCAACAACCCACAGACAAGAGAACTTGTTCTTGTCGCGCAGACCAAGCTGACTGCCGACCTCAAGACGGAGCTCGCAGAGCTGCTTGCGTGTTTTCATTGTGTCATCACCGCTGAGGATGAGGATGAGGTCACCCGGCTCTGCATTGAAAGCCGCCTTCATTGCCTGGAACACATCCTGTGTATAGAATTTGTCAACGCTTGACTTCACTGTACCGTCGGCCTCCACACGTGCATAGACCATACCCTTTGCACCAATCTGAGGACGGCGAACAAAGTCGGTGAGCGCATCGAGCTGCTTGCGGGTATATGTAGCGGCACCCTTCGCGCAGATACCGCCGATATACTCGGCGCTGTCAAAGACACCGAAGCCGTAGCCCTTCATTATATCCATGAGTTCAACGAACTCCATGCCGAAACGTGTATCGGGCTTGTCGCTACCATAGTATTTCATTGCATCATGCCATGTCATACGCGGGAACTGCTCTGTGAGCTCTACGCCACGTATGGTCTTGAAGAGGTGCTTTGCCATACCCTCGAAGAGAGAGATTACATCCTCCTGCTCCACAAAACTCATCTCGCAGTCAATCTGAGTAAACTCGGGCTGACGGTCGGCACGCAAGTCCTCGTCACGGAAACACTTCACAATCTGGAAGTAACGGTCGAAGCCTGATACCATAAGAAGCTGTTTGAAGAGCTGCGGGCTCTGCGGAAGAGCATAGAACTGGCCCGGATTCATTCGCGATGGGACAACAAAGTCACGCGCACCCTCGGGAGTTGAAGCGATAAGCATCGGGGTCTCAACCTCAATGAAATTCATTGAATCGAGGTAACGGCGCACCTCCATCGTCATCTGGTGACGAAGCTCGAGGTTCTTGCGTACCGCCTCACGACGGAGGTCGAGATAACGGTATTTCATACGGATATCATCGCCGCCGTCGGTGTTGTTCTCAATTGTAAAAGGAGGGGTAGCAGCCTCGTTGAGCACGTTGAGCTCGCTCACAATGATTTCGATATCACCTGTAGGGATATTCGCATTCTTGCTCTGACGCTCGCTCACCACACCTGTTGCCTGGATTACATACTCGCGTCCCAGATGCGAAGCCTTCTCGCACAACTCGGCATTCACATCCTCGCTGAACACCAGCTGTGTAACACCATAACGGTCGCGCAAGTCGACAAAAGTCATACCACCCATCTTGCGGGCACGCTGTACCCAACCGCTGAGTGTCACAGTTGTATTTACATCGGCCAACCTAAGTTCGCCACAAGTCTTTGTCCTGAACATTTTATATTATAATTTTAATGATTATCAAAAATTCATGCAAAAATAAGCAATTATCGTAATAGTAGAAAAGAAACGGGAAACTTATTCTGCCAAAAAGTACTGTACAAGCGGAAAAGTACGCCTCCAGAAAGCAATTTGGCAGAAATTGTTCAATACGACAGCATATTTTTTGAATATTTTAATAGTTTGGCACACTTTTTGTAAGAAAGATTATGTAAAAATAGTGCATAAAGCTCTTTTTTATACACTATCTTCGCAAAAGATTTAAACAAGAACAGACAACTAAGAAGATTCACAATTAATACAGAGAAGAAAAGATGAGCAATGAATTTTCGCAGAAAATAACAGAGATACTTTCACTGGGCAAGGAAGAGGCAACCCGCCTGCGCAGCAAGACCATAAACCCCGAGCATCTGCTGTTGGGTATAATACGCCGCGGCAAAGGAAGCGCGCTTGACATGCTCAGGAGCATGAACGTGGACCTGCAGGGGATAAAGGAGGCTATTGAGGAAAGAAGCCCCCTTGCATCGGCAGCAGACCTGCCGTTCGACGAGAATGTAGAGATGAGCCTGAGCACAGCCCGCGTGCTACGTTTCTGCACACTCGAGGCACGCGCTTTCAAGGCCGTTGCTGACGCCGAACATCTGCTGTTGGGCATTCTCAAGGAGAGGAACAACCTTGCAGCAGAGATTCTGGAGGCAAACGACCTCACATACCCAAGGATTTTTGACTCGATAAAATCAATGACACCCGACACCAACAACATCACAAACGGATTCGGCTTCACCGACCACGATGACGAAGAGGAGAGCCTACCGAGCAACAACAGCAGCCAACAGCAGCACGCCACAGGTACACAGCAGGCAAAGCCGTCGAATGACACACCCGTGCTGGACAACTTCGGTGTAGACATGACTAAGGCAGCAAGCGAGGGAAAGCTTGACCCCGTTGTAGGCCGCGAGAAGGAGATTGAGCGTATATCACAGATTCTGAGCCGCCGCAAGAAGAACAACCCTATTCTCATCGGTGAGCCCGGAGTGGGCAAATCGGCTATAGTAGAAGGACTTGCACAACGCATCGTGGAGCGCAGGACCTCGCGCATGTTGTTCGAGAAACGCATCATCGCGCTCGACATGACAGCTGTGGTGGCAGGAACAAAATACCGCGGACAGTTCGAGGAGCGTCTCAGAGCCATAATAACCGAGCTTGAGAACAACCCGAACATTATCCTTTTCATCGACGAGATACATACCATTGTGGGAGCAGGCTCAACACCCGGCTCAATGGATGCCGCCAACATCCTCAAGCCCGCCCTTGCGCGCGGCGAGATACAGTGCATCGGTGCAACCACAATAGACGAGTACCGCAAGACAATAGAAAAGGACGGTGCTCTTGAGCGCCGTTTCCAGAAGGTGCTTGTAGAGCCCACATCCCCCGAGGACACATATACCATCCTCAAGAACATAAAGGAGCGCTACGAGAACCACCATAATGTCACATATACTGACGAGGCTCTGCTTGCGTGTGTCAAATTGACAGACAGATACATCACTGACCGTTGTTTCCCCGACAAGGCAATCGATGCCATGGATGAGACCGGAGCACACATGCACATTAGCAACATAAAGGTGCCCAAGGAGATTGAGGAGCAGGAGGCACTCATAGACCACACCAACAAGGAGAAGAATGCAGCGGTGAAGAGACAGGACTTCGAGAGCGCGGCAAACCTGCGAGACAAGGAGAAAGAGCTTCAGGCGCAGCTTGCAAATATGAAGGCTGAATGGGAGAAGAGCCTCATCGACAGCCGTCAGACCGTTGACGAAGAGGAGGTTGCACGGATAGTATCAATGATTTCCGGCGTACCTATGCAACGTATGCAGCAGGATGAGTGGACACGTCTCAAGGGCATGCACCAGGAGCTCAACGGCAAGGTCATTGCCCAGGAGAAGGCCATCGAGAAACTGACAAAAGCGATACAGCGCAGCCGTGTAGGACTGCAGAACCCCAATAAGCCTATCGGCACATTCATGTTCCTGGGACCTACGGGTGTGGGAAAGACCCTGCTGGCAAAGGAGCTTGCAAAATTCATGTTCGGCAGCGCAGATGCCCTTATCCGCATCGACATGAGCGAGTACATGGAGAAATTCACCGTATCGCGACTTGTGGGAGCGCCTCCGGGATATGTAGGATATGAGGAGGGCGGACAGCTCACAGAGCGTGTACGTCGTCGTCCCTACTCCATTGTACTGCTCGACGAGATAGAGAAGGCGCACACCGACGTTTTCAACCTGTTGCTTCAGGTTATGGACGAGGGACGCCTTACCGACAGCTACGGCCGCACGGTAGACTTCCGCAACACGGTGCTCATAATGACATCGAACGTGGGTACACGCGAGTTGAAGGACTTCGGAGCCGGCATCGGATTTGCCAAGGACGAACGCGCCGGAAGCAAGGAGCACTCACGCGATGTGATACAGAAGGCACTCAACAAGCGTTTTGCGCCGGAGTTCCTAAACCGTATCGACGAAATCATCAACTTTGACCAGCTCGGCCTTGATGCAATTGTAAACATCGTTGACCTTGAGCTCTCGCAGATTGTAAAGCGAGTGACAGAGTTGGGATACAGCATCGAGCTCACCCCTGAGGCAAAGACGTTCCTCGCGAACAAGGGATATGATATCCAGTACGGCGCCCGCCCGCTCAAGCGTGCGTTGCAGAATTATATCGAGGACGAGATTTCACAGCTGTTGCTCGACAATGCACTGCAACAGGGTGACACAATCCACGTTGACGCAACGGAAGGCAGCGACAAACTGACATTCACGGTAAGGCAATAAGAAGCTGTTTATAAAAGGCTCAGGAGTTTGCGCTCTTGGGCCTTTATTATATCCATAATCAAGAAACAGAAGAAATAGAACCTTGTGGAAGAATATTTTCCATAAAGTTTTGCAACAGGCAGTATTTTTTATTAAATTTGCTTCGTGGAAAATTTGGTTAAATATACATCGAAGCTTATCGCGCAACACAACTGCGTGATTATCCCTGAGTTGGGCGCATTCTTGGCACACAGCATCCCTGCGTCGTACAATGTAGAGGACGGAATTTTCATGCCCCCTCACCGCACTTTGGGCTTCAACTCCCAGATAACAATTGACGATGCCCTGCTGCTGTCAGAGTATATCGACGAGCAACAGCTTACCTACGAGGAGGCCGGCAAGGCATTGCATAAGGATGTCGCCAATCTCCGTTATGAGCTCTCATCAAAGGGCACCGTACGTTTTGGAGAGCTTGGCACATTCTCAATGAACGTGACAGGCAACATCACATTCGACCCTGCCCCGAACGGCATTGACGACCCTTACAACTTCGGATTCGAGCCTATTCTCATTCCACTACTCAGCGAATGTGACAAGAACGACATTGTCATCAAGCGCCGCTCAATAAAGAAATATGTATCAGTCGCCGTTGCGGCATTGCTTACATTCTTCATCTTCTCACCGGTGGGAGACAGTGCTTATGAGCCATCATTGAAGGCCGGCTTTACAGCAGGAGAGACTATGCCTGTTGTAAAGGAGGCTGCAAAAGAGGTTACAACAACAGGACTTTGCGAGATTGAGCCTGTTGCAGACACCGTAACAGAGACAATCATCACAAAGCCACAAGCAGCAGAACCTGCTGTTGAGATTCAGGCAGAGGCAGTAGAAGCACCAGCAACAGAAGAGCCTGCAAAAATAGATAATGGCCCTACTTATTCAATCATTGTAGCAAGCACACCTAACGAGGAGAAGGCAAATCTTGCCATTCAGGAGTTGTCGGCAAAGATGCAGGCAGAATACCACGTTGTAAAGGGTGGCGGCAGACACCGTATCGCACACAGCAGCTACTGCAACCACAACGAGGCCAACGATGCTCTTGCCCAGGTAAAGGGTACATTCCCCGACGCATGGGTTCTCACACACTAAAAAGCACATCATGAGTAAAGTTATATGTCCAAAGTGCGACCATGCCATTGACTTTGATGCCAAAGGCTATAAGATGGGGCAGGCACTTGTCTTTGAGTGCGAGCACTGCCGCAAGAGTTTCACAATACGCATTGGAGAGAACGAGGACGACATCCAGACCGAGGACTTCGGCCACGTTGTTGTTATCGAGAACACCTTCTGCTACAAGCAGGTCATCCCCCTTTGCGAAGGTGACAACATGCTCGGCCGCTACAACAAAGGTACCGTGATTTCACACCCCATTGAGACAAGCGACCCCAGCATGGACCGCCGTCACTGCATAATCAATGTAAAGAAAGACTACAGCGGAAGCCTCACCTACACCATCCGCGACAACCAGAGCGTGACAGGAACATTCGTGATGAACCGCATCCTTGGCAACCGCGAGCGTTTGAGAATTGAGGACGGCGCTATAATCACCCTTGGAGCAACGACACTCATCCTGCACACACCCGAGGGCGAGGAGTAAAAGCAAATACCGACAATAGACAATTACCGGTTGAACAACAGACCGCTTGTAGATTTTTTACAAGCGGTCTGTTGTTTGATTAACATGAGCTCAATGCAAAATATTATCGAGGCTTACATTAGTTTTTGGTAATAATATAGATGTTGTCCAAAACGTATCGTGTCATGTTGAACGAAGTGAAACATCCCGCAAAGTCGCTGGCAGAGTCCACTGAAAGATCCTTGACTTTGGCCCCTCCTGCTTAATGCTAAGGCTGACGCCGCGGGCGTCGACCGTTGGTTCGCATAGCTCAGGATGACACCACCGCAGTAGATATTTGCATCAATGGGCAACTCCTATGTTATTGCCTTAGTCTTTACCTCATAGGCAATTTCCGTTATTATTTAACCATTATTCTGGTACAATAGTATTCGTATATATCATCCCAGCCCTTTGCAACTGCTCGGGAGCAACATCATTATAATTGTCGAGCGTAAAGAGAGCGACCTTGAAGCGTCTTACCTTATTCATGAATTTATACGACGGGTAATAGAGCCCGCTGGTATGCAACGCAAGCCACTCGATGCGCTTTCCTGGGAAGAGCCTGTCAAAAAGAAGATTCTTCACAAGTGCCGAAGACAAGTCCGGAGCCATGCATGAGTAGAGCACGCGATAATACCCCTCGTCACAAAGCTGCTCATAGTGGGGATAGGAGAATGCCTCTACAACCATACGCTCCTTGAGCCGCGGAAAAGCCTTTGAAAGCAGAACGGGCGAAGATATCTTGTCGGTAACAAGGTAGAGCCCCTCATTTTCAAGGAAGAACTCCTCTATCATAGGTGCTGTGAGAGGCGTATAACGCCCATGGATGCGTTGCCGAGCAAAATCAGCCGACGACAGCACACTGTCACCCCAGTGGGAGTTGCCCGTCATCTTGTTGAAATCTTCCCATGAGTGCGCTGCAACAAGCACACTGTCACTCGCGAGCAGCAAGTCGAGTTCTATGAATTTATATCCACGGGAAGCCGCCTGTTGCAATGCCTCGAGAGAGTTGGTGTACACATAGCCGTCTATCTCACCGCCGGCATGGGCTATGAGCTCCACGCGCTGCACACGCTCCTGCGTAACACACGACAGGAGCATAGGCAACAGCAACAGGAGAGACAGCAAGGACCTTATCATATAGGCGCACAGGCTTTCTCAAGGAATTCAAGCATCTCGCCCTCGAAGAACGGTGACAGTTTCTCGAACACCACCCTGTGATAATCATTGAGATAAGCACGTTCGGCATCACCGAAAAGCCCGGGCACGATAGGTGTCGTATCTATCGGACACAATGTAAGCGGCTCAAGAGCATAGAATGTACCGAACTCACCCTCACGGTAAGGAGTGACAATCATGGTATTCTCGATGCGTATACCGTGACGGCCCGCCTTGTAGAGACCCGGCTCGTTCGTCACTGTCATTCCCGGCACAAGCAGAGCCGGCATATTATTCATACGTATCTGGTGAGGTCCCTCATGGACATTGAGGAAATGTCCCACTCCATGGCCTGTACCATGCAGATAGTTGTCTCCAGCCTGCCACAACCATTGGCGTGCGAGCACATCGAGCTGTGTGCCGCAAGTTCCGTGGGGGAACTTTGCCATGGCAAGAGAGATATGGCCACGGAGGACTCTTGTATAATCCTCGCGCTGCTCCTGTGTGAGAGGGCCCAGAGGTATTGTACGGGTTATATCAGTGGTACCGCAAGAGTACTGCCCGCCGCAGTCGAGCAACAGGAAGCCCTCGGGCTTGAGCAGTGCATTCTCCTTTTCGTTGGGTTCATAGTGTACAATAGCGGCATTCTCGCCGTATGCAGCAATGGTAGCAAAGCTCAGGCCGCGGAACAGATGGTCGTCGCTGCGGAACTCGGTGAGCTTGCTGTCCACGTCGAGTTCCCTCACACCACCGGCCTCAACGGCAGGCTTGAGCCAATGCAGAAGATTCACCATGGCAACGCCCTCGGCAAGCATGGCACGCTCGAAGCCTTCAATCTCAACCTCATTCTTGACAGCCTTCATCTTTGCCACAGGCGAGTCACGGAACACCACCTTTTCCTTTGCGACGGATTTTGCCGCAGCGGCATTGCATCGTGAGGGTTGCATAAGAACCGTACCCTTGCCATACTCCTTGAGAGCCTGCCAGACATCGCCATAGCCTGCAACTGTAATGCCCTGGGCATCCAGACAGCCACGTACCTCGTCTGTCAGCTTACGTTCATCTACATAAAGCACTGCATCATCAAGAGTCACAAGCATATATGAGACCACAACGGGATTATATTCAACGTCGTTTCCACGGAGGTTGGTAAGCCATGCAACCTCATCGAGCATTGTCACCAGCATACCCTCAACCTCCTCGGCCTTCAGCGCCAGGCGCAGACGGGCAATCTTGCTCTGCGCCGACTCACCGGCAACATCCTCGGGCATAATCTCGGCCTTGCCGAGAGGAAGCGACGGACGCCCCTCCCACAACTCCTCGAACGGGTCTTTTGCAAAATCGAACTTTATACCTTTTGCGGCAAGAGAAGCACTCCAGGCATCAGCCTCGACAACGGAACACACCGTACCGTCGACGGCCACCACATCACCTGCATTCAGGTTCGCGCGCAGCCACTCCACAATAGACGGAGTCTCGCGGTCACCATCCTTCATGAGTGTATATCCGGTTCCCTCAAGAGCCTTGTCCGCAGCAAGCCAATAGCGTGAGTCGGTCCACAACAACGCCTTGTCAAGGGTGATGACAGCCGTTCCTGCCGAGCCGTCAAAGCCCGACACCCACTCGCGCGATTTCCAGCAATCGGCAACATATTCACTGCTGTGGGGGTCGCTGCTCACCACAACGAATGCACTATAACCATGCGCGCGCATATAGCCACGCAGACTCTCTACTCTTTCGGGGATATTCTTGTCCATAATTTTCTAATGTAGGTATTTACGCAAAAATACAGTTTTTTACGCACAAAGGAAATATATATTGGATTTTCTTATGGATTATAAGAAGTTATTTACAGTATTACATACGCCGCATAACGGCTTTCGGGCGTTACAGGAGAAAGGTTGAGATAACCGCGGTAAATCCTGCCGTCGCGTACCTCAAGCGGATGGTTCCTGCAGTTGTTCATGTGTAGCCCGTACGCCTCGCCTGGCTTTTTGTAGAAATCGACAAAGAAACGGCCCTCGGCACCATGCATAACATAATTGTCATAGAAAAGACGTGACACAACCCCCATGTTCATACGCAGATTGAGCTCCATGCAAGGATTGAGGCACAGGCGCTCACCACTGCGGTAAACCATCATATCCACGCCAAAATATCCGCAGTAACCGCTACCACGTAGCATCGATGAGAGAATCTCCATAAGAAGAGCGCGTACATTATGGAGCGTCTCAAGCGGAATAAGATGCGACAGAATCCCCTCTATGCGGCTGTCCGATGCAAGCAGATTGCCCGAGTAAGAGCCCTTATCGGCATCAAAAAGCGAATAGCCGACGAAAGAGACACCTTGTTCGCCAGCAAAGAACTCCATTGCAAACTCCTGCACCGACTCAAGGAAATGCTCGCACACCACCCCGCCCTGACGCCTGATGACACCCTTGTAAAAATGCTCCATCGGAGTCTCCACACGACCGATGCCCCACGCAATGCCCTTTCCGCTACCCGACCACGGAGCCTTGACAACACACCGAGGCATGCTGCCCACAAACGAGGCCACAGCATCGGCATCCTGCAAATATTGCGGCATTGGAGGCACTTCGACACCACGGCCCTTGAACTCTGTCAATATTCTTATAGCCGAACGGCGGTTGGAAAGGGAGCGCACTGCATTTACAACCTCATCAGCAGGCAGAATATCTGCAGGGATACCCATAGCCTTGAAGCGGCGTTTCATCTGCGCACTCCAGCCCCACGGACGACAACACTCCAACTCGCCCACCATAGAAACCTCATAAGGCAATGCAACAGGAAAAAGCCTTGAAACCTCTTCGCAGAACTGAAAGTGATTCCTGTCGGGCAACGCAACAGCATTTTCCGTTCCTGCAAACCATAACGGCAGCGAAGCGAGGTCATAGGCAATCCGTGCCGCAGCAGGAGGCGGACAATAATTCGCGCCACCGTCGGCAAGAGCAAGGTCATTCTCGGGATTGAAAAGATGCAGTATCAACTCTCAAATACCGTTTTATGCTTCTTAATAGATATCACGCCCTTTCTTGGACTCACTGTCCTCCTCGTTGACATATTTATTATTGTCAACAACCGTCTTGAAATTAATCGGTATAGACATTTCAGCCCTGACAGGCTTTCCGTTACGTGTACCTGGCTTCCAGTATTTCATCATCTTTACAACTCGCATAGCCTCTGCATTGAGGGCCGGAGATACAGGCTTCAGCACCCTTACTCCTGATATTATACCGTCCATTCCAACAGTGAAACCTACAATAACCTCACCCACCTCGTTGGCGTTACGGGCCTCTGTGGGATATTTCAGTTCTTTAAGAAGGAACTTGCGCAATGCAGCCTGACCACCGGGATACTCCGGCATGACAATCTTATCCTTTTTCTTACTCTGCGCAGAAACCTCACTTACAGGGGCACCCGCCAAAAGTAGCAGCAAACAGAATGAAATCAATGTTCTCATATAGTCTTTTCTTGAAAATATTATGTATGCACCAAGGCATCGTTATATACATTTCTACAAAAGTAGTAAAATGTCCGCAAACCACGAATTATTGAAAAAAACTTTTACCGGACATAAAAAAGAGAGTCCAACTCTTGGAAAATTGAAAAATTCTCCATACCTTTGCATCGCTTTTGAGAAATAAAGCCAGTATGGTGGTTGTAGTTCAGCTGGTTAGAGCGTCAGATTGTGGTTCTGAATGTCGTGGGTTCGAATCCCATCAACCACCCGCAAAAAGTTAGAGCAGCAAAATTTGCTGCTCTTTTTATATTTATATGCTTTTCTATAAAAGGCCAAAATGGTTGGAACGACACAATTTGAAAACCGGCGCGCCTATTTTCCTTGCATAGAGAGTTGAATCAAGTACTCCTTAATTTGTCCTGCCGAAGCATTTTTCAGGACTACCCTCTTATCATTGTCAAGAAGATAAAGAACCGGAAGACCGGGAATGTCATACAATAGTTTCTCGTATATCACTCCCTTGTCATCACAGGCATCAATCCAGTCCGATGGAGCCGGGGCATTCATCCATGCCTCTGTTTTACCCTCAACACAGACAAACAGGACTTTCAGGCGAGCATTCCCGACAAAGTCATTGAAAACAGGAGAATCAAGCAATTCGCTCTTTACGATTGAACAGACCTCACACTCCGGATCACCCAGGAACAAGAGAGTATATTCACTCTTCACACGCGAAAGCCTGCCGCGCTTGCCCTCACGCGTAAGATAACTGAAATCGGCAGCCTCTGTATGCAGGCGGTTCTTCTTTGCCATTTTCAAGTCAAAGGCAAATTGTTCCTTGTTGGCATCATCAAGCCCCTCAAGCTCATTAACTTTCTCAAGGAGCAGTATGTACAATGATTCATCATAGAGCGGTGACATCGGCTCGGCAAGATACTTCTCACCAAGTGCCATAAAATATCGCAGCATCTTCACATTTGCAGCTATCGAAGATGCGAAGTTGGCAAATGCAGCCTCTTTCTCGGTCACGTAAGGCATAATACTTATAAAGTTCGAGAATCCCTGTTCCGAGATATCCTTATTGCCAATAAGCGAGTAATCGTCAAAGTCATACCTGTCCCAGTAATGAAGAGCCAGATAGTTGGCCCGCACCTCAGGTCCTTTCAACGTCTGTGGCACATCGGGCAATGGGAAGCCTGCATTCTGCGCAACTGCGACAAGCGGCAAAAGGAACAGAATCATCAGAAAAAGTTTTCGCGCCATAAACATATTATACATTTTAGGAGACTTCAATATTCATATTGCAAATATAGGATGTTTAACTGTCTTTTCAAAGGGCAAAACAGGGCAGAATCTCCTCTTTTGAACAAGAGGGAACTCCGCCCTGACAATTATCAAAACATACAATACTCAATATCACTCGACAGGCTCGAGAACCACATCCGGATTATTGTACAACTCACTCAAGCTGGCAATATGGAAATGGTAAACTCTACCATCGGTTGCTATATAGTCAAATTCGACCTCCTCTGTTGTCCAGCCGAACTGATACTCCGAGCGCAGATTCAGGCTATAGTTTCCGTCATCGGTCACCCTAACAGAGCCTATGCGCACTCCGTCCTTTGTACGTGCAAAAGCAACAAACGCATCAGCCGGCATAGGAGTCTTGACACCGTCTACATTGTAATGTATCGTACCATTTATTGTTTCGTTTGTCAGCTTAAATTTCTTCTCATAAAAAACTACCTTCTCAACATTTGAACTTAGAGTTATAATTCCTGCCGATGTTATCTTTACTGTCTTGAACGGCAACGTCTTACGTTCACCACTCTGGTCTGCCGCACTTGGGTCGGTCGCGAGCGCTGCCGAAGTGCCGTATTTCCTTTCATCATCACGTGTGGCAGCAACAGTATACACAAAACGGCCATCGGGCAGTTGCTTAAGCTTTTCTGCATCCAGATTGCACTCGGCAAGACGGCTCTCGTCTATCTGCAACATAGGAGCATCTATATATATCTCGAACTCCTCACCGAACGGGTCGACACATTTGCCGTCACTGCCCTGGAAACTGGTGACATCAAGAGTTATGTCAACATTCTGGTTGGGCAGATAACTCAAAGAGAGAACATCGGTAACATCCTCATTCTGCCCTGTCACAATCGTGCCTTGCCCATTTACCTTAGCCGAGAAACGGAATGGACGGTATGTGGCAAGTTCAAAGATTACAGAACGGTATGAGTTCCCCTCGTACGGACTGCTGTGATCAAGGACCGAAGTGCTTCCTGCCTGATTGGAAGATATGCGCACCACATCATCGCTTACGGCACGGTTTGTCCTCAGATGCATTGTATATTGACCTGTTTGAGAAGCAACAGTACTCTTTGGCATAAACATGAACATACGTCCACTCTTTGATGTCTGCCATATATCTTCCGGAATATTGTAATAGTTACAATCCTGGCTTATACCGGCAGGCATATTTTCATCGGTATAATAGTCAAGAGTCTTTGAATAGAGAAGAAACTCATCCTTCTCACCGACATCAATTGCACTGCCCGTAGCATTGTCAACCATAACCATATCAAAGCTGACATGGGCATATCTCTTACGGGGAACGAGCTTATAGAGAATTACCTCATCGGCAGCATAGCCATCAGAGGCATTCTCGGGCTGATACTCATTGAGTCCTGATACTGTTATCGCACGCTGGTGACCGGCATAGACATAGCTTTTCTGCAGCGTCTCGAAGAATTCGGCCTCAATCCACAGACTGTCGACAAAATTGTCAGCCTGAGTCAGGATATTCTCAAAATAGAGACGGTGCACACCCGGGCCGTCGACAATATATTCATATTTGTACTCGCAGTTCTTGAAATCATCACCGAACCACTCGTCATCATCCTTGCGGATGACAGGCAACTGCATTCCCGAAGCTGCACGCACGTCAAGGCTATTTACCGTTACAAGAACCGGGAACGGATAGAGTATCTCGGGACAGTTCTCGGGGATATTGAACTTTAAGGTCACATACTGGCCTGTCTCGCCACCATACACCTGAGTTCCCACCCACGAAGGGGTAAACACCTGCTTCTTGATGACATTTATCTCTATTGTCCTTTGCAGTCGGCCTTTCTTTAAAAGGATTGTGCCCTTTTGTATATCCTTGCCCATTGGATTGAGCATCACTGTTATGCTGCCTTTTCCTGTAGAAGGGTCAAATGTATGGCTTCTGAACTCATGTTCTGCGACGTCATTGCTGCCTAACCAGGATATCCGGGCAATATCGTCAGCACTCAACGCCACACCGTCATTACGGCTGATTGTATAATGCAGCGTATATTCGTCACCTGCCTCGTCCGACGGGATGACCACACCGGTTTTCTCTACTGCGAGTTTGTATGTACCGTCCTGAACCTCCGGAACCCAACTGTCGATTGATATCCATACATTGTTGGTAAATGGAGCGTCAAGCGCCTCTACAAACGTCGGTCTGCCATGAGTAAGACTACCGGTGATATTGAGCACATAGGAGTGGTTTCTTCTTATCAGCAGCTGCTCGCCCTCGGCATCGATGAGCGCGACACGATAATAGAGCTGCTCATTTGCTCCCGGAACATTTCCACGTATGATAACGCTTATAGGATTATCTATTCTATTCTCGTGTTCAAATATATACTCCTCACCCTTTGTATTGACATCCTGGATATCACTCATGAGAACGGTATTCTGCGGCAATGTGACATACTCTTCGGCTCCAGGCCACACAAAGCCCTCTTCGTTCGAGTGAGGAGCGACTGTACCGAATGCATGTATGCCGGTTGTCACAAAACCGGTAACATTCAGATACTCCGTACTCCAGTCTGCTATCGAAATCTTGGCCTGATTGCGTATCATCTCTATCGAGCCTTTCGCTGCCAGCTCCTGCTGGAACACCTGACCTTTGCCGCTGGCCTCGAATCGTGCCCAATAGATGAGCATACCGGAAGCGCCCTCCATATCGGCCATCACAGCGGCCTCGGTCTTGTTCATAAAGTCATCATCGCTGTAGAGGCTCGGATTCTGGTTCGCAATGAAATGTATGATTCTTGTTTCCTCGGGCACATTGGCACTGAAACTGCCTGTGGTTCCCGATGTAGGTACGGGATTTGCGTTTGCAGTAGCAATGAACAGGCCATAAGTATTGAAGCAGAAGAGTGTCATATTCTGTACATCGATGCCATCGGGATCGACCGCACGTACCTCAACCCTCTTCATGTCAGGCACAGCTGCATTGAAAGTGATGTTCACATACCCTTCCGGTGCATTGCCTGCCGGCGGCAAGGAGATATCGTCCTGCACGCATGACACAAGGGCAACTGCAGTACCCAGCACAGCAACAAAAATATTCAATAATCTTCTTTTCATAGCTCTTAAGATTCTCCGTTAGTTATTGGTATATCCTATTTCACATAAGCATCGCGTACACAGCGTATCGCCGACTGGTTCGCATTAGGATTGTCATTCTTGTTATTGTATGCAGGACCACTTGCCGACATATAATAGCTTCCGTTAAGCAGATAGTCAATGGCATCGGCATCCTGGTCTTCTGTTCCCTGCAACCCGATGATGATATCTATCTCGGCCTTTGTCGGAACTCTCCAGTCGTCAAGGACCACAGCATTGCCGTTCTCATCCTTGTAGACCTCAACATAGTTCAGGCAATGTTCGCGCAGAATCTCCATGCGGTCAGCGATGCCGTTCCTGTTGTTGTCAAGAATGGTTCCGGTTATCTTTCCGTCTTCGGCAATGGTATAGTCGCTGAAATCATTGATATCATCAAGATTACCGTAATCCGTATATATAGCACCGAGACGTGATGCAATCATGAATGAGGGCGATACAAGTTTGGCATTGTCGGCTCCCGGATCTGTATAACCATCCGTTATACGCGGATGTCCTACCTTGTATTTGTCCGAAGTCGCGGTCACCCTGATATGATACATACGGGCGTTGGTAGATGTCTCACATGTGCCGGCGATTGTCGGTTCATCATCGTTGGCACCCCATTCATAGAAAGAGGTTGTCGATTTGCCGTTCCTGTCCGTCGCTGTAACTACCTTTGAGTGCCAGAAAGCATTCTGGTTGAGGCCCGCGTTCCAGCCACCGGCATTATAACTGTCTGTATAATAATTATAGCTACCATTCCACGATGTCCCGTTCACACCCACAGAGACATATCGTGCCGAACCTTTCTGTTCATATGTAGTTACGCTGCCCGTACCCCTCTTGAAGTCATCTCGGTAGGAGTACCATCCCAGCTGGTTCGTGATGTATATAAGCGGATACTGCTCGACCCACACCGTATCCTTGAGTCCCTCGGCATTCTCCACCTCGAACATGAAATAACGTATTGTATTGTTTGTAGGGACAGGGCTGTCAACGGTAATGTTTCCCGATATGCCTTCGGCCTCTGCGGTTATTCCGCCACCTGAATATTTCTGCTTACTGCCGAACTTGTCAATGTAATATGGATAATCGGTAATGTTGTCCAGCAATTTGACGGTAACATCCGAAGAGGAAGAGAAGAGCAAGGTTGTTGAATCCACAGCAACGTTATGCATCTTTATTGTATCATGGTTCACCGTAAGATATTTGGGTGCATTTGCGCCATTGACATCAACGTCCACGACAGTCCAGTCACGGACATAGTACTTGAGGTCCTCAATCACTATCGGTTCTGTCTCCTCCTCGGCACCGGGAGCATTGATTGTACCGGAAACCCTATAGTAGTTATTGCGTTTGAAATAGAGTTTGCCTGCCGGGCGCAATGCAATCTGATAGTAGCTGTTTTCATGTATCTTGCCATCATATTCTACAGGGATGTTCACAATGAGAGAGGTACCTCTTTCAAAGAATTCGTTATTCTCCCACGAATGGCTGTACAAGTATGCCGTTACCATAACGGAATCCGCATCCCACTTGAAATAGCGCCCGGTGCTCTTGTCAGGAGTACGCAACAGGGGTTGGGGTTTCTCGTCCTGGCTGGCAAGAGGAATGACAGAAGTGCTGTAGGGGAGATTACGCAGATAGTAACCGATATGTGCATTGCTGACGAAATCGACATCACTGCCCTTATAAAGGACTATGTCGAGTTTGGCCGCTGCACGGCGCAGGTTGACTTTCAGGCGGGTCTTTTCCTTGTCGACACCGTCATAAAGCAGCACTGCTGCCGGCGATGACGGCTCAATGACCGAACTTCCCGGAAAAGCGACACCGTCCATAAGGAAACTGACGGGGGCATTCTCTATTCCGGAGCCTGTCATGTGTATTCTTTCATCGACCTGATTGAGACTATGGAGCGACCCGATATCGGCAAGATCCGCAAAGGTACTTTCGGGATGAGTGCTGTTGGCAATCACATATACAAAATACTTTGCATCCTTCGTAAAGACTCCCGCACGTTTTGTCTTGAGCCTTATTGTGCCGGCATATGAGGGTACCACATTGACACGCTCGCTGTATTTGAACTCTCCGCTCTCCTCAAATATCACGATATCAAGATGATTTACACTCCACTCCAGTTCATTGTCAGCCACTGTGGCGCGCGTCATCAATCCCCCTGTCACAATATCAAGAGAGATATAATCGTTGTCCGATGACAAGGTTCCGTATTCTTGTTCATCGTCCACACATGAGTGCAAAGCAGCAACAGCAATTGCCAAGAAGAGAGAATATATAAAGCGTTTCATGGTTTTCATTAGTTATGTTATAACTGTCTAATCCTTATAATCTTTGGGTCACTTCCACTATTGGGCCAAGCAATCTTCTCGCTTGTACCATTAATGAAGAGATAGAGAGAAGAACCGTCGGGCATCCACGACTGCGTATATGTAATTCCGAAATCCACTTCAGTACCGGAGTTGGCCGGATTAAGCGGGATAACGACAATCCTGTACCAGTTATCTGAATCAGCTACCCAGTCGGCTGGATCAGTGAGCTGCACATCCGGTGCATCGCTCCTGTATACCTTTATCTCGTACTCGGTATTGGCCTTGTTCACTACCGGAGTCCAGGTCTGTTGTTCGGGTTTGTCCATCTTGAACCAGACAGCGAAGGCGTCACCCTCTTTCTGATTGTCGTCACTGTTATACTTCATTACGGGGTCAATCGTGATTTCTTCGGATGGAGTGATATAATCAGGGACTACAGGATTGTGGTATGTGGGATATGCAAACTCGCCACGCTCCCAATTGTTCTCTTCCTCGTCATATTCCCAGTCAAGGACCTCATAATCGATTTCTATGCCGCTTGTGATACCGGTGATGTTAAAACGGTAGATATGGTTACGTACAATATTTGCCTCACTCTTATCTACAAGGTCTCCATTGGCATCGTAAGAACCGAACCTTATCGAGTTAGGGAACTCAAGAGGCTCCTGGGTGCCGTCACCCAACGTTACGCTTATATTGGGACGGTTATCTGCCGTATGTAGCACATTGAACTCGGGAACATATATCCAGTAGCGCCTGCCCGGCTCATATTCATACAGAGCAAGCGGTGTATCCACATAGCTGTGAAAGGCATTCATGCACTGCTCCTGGTCAAGAGCCGTTGTATATGCGACAGACGACCAACCCGAAGGCACACAGTATCCTTTACTGTTGTGGTTATTCAGGAAAGCGGCATCAAGAGAATAGCCGTTGGCAAGCATCTCGTTGCTGAGCACAACCTCAACCTTTGCCATAGAACGCAGAAGTGCAATCTCGCCTGCATCCTGCTGCTCGCTGCCGTCAGCCTCGAACTGCATGACGCCCCACATAGGGATGTATCCATAGGGATAGACAACATTGCCCAAATCATAGTAAGTCCCGTCAAGATCACCTACATTTGCATGGCAGTTTGCAAAAACCATAACCTTGTACTGTGTCCCGGACTTTAGTTGCAATGCAGTGACATCACCGGCAAGCCTATACTCACTCTCACTCACCGGCCAGTGCATCAGATTTGCCACCTCGCCGATGTAGCTGCCGGCAGTGCTGAAAAAGAAGACTCTCAAACCGTCATACGCTATGCGATTATCGTAAGGCACAGCTTCTGCTGTAATATAGCCCTCTTCCCAGGCAGCCCTTGTCTGCCTGCCGGCATCATCCACTGTCAGGGTAAACATCACCTTCTTCAGCACCCCGTCATCGGCACATGGAGCGTCATCGATGATGGAGTTACACGATGAAAGCGTGTAAACCGTCAATAGGATAAACAAGAATCTCAATTTCTCAAACATAGCGTCAATTCATTGATTGGTTATTCAATACTACCCTCCATGAGTTCACAATGATGGATGAAGATATCCAGCGTCCTGCCTCATCGAGGAAGAAAGTCATATTGTACTCATCCTGGCGGTCGAGGTACTCCTGATTGCTCATAGCCTTGTTATAGTTGCCCTTCACAAGAAGTGCATAGTCGATAAGAGGCACCGAGAGGACCACCTCGTCCTTTTCAAGGTTCCGCACAACAAGTACCGGACGGTTGCCATCCACCAGACGGCCGGTTGTCAGCTCTGCGACAGCAACACCTACCGAGGATGCCGCACGTGTTTCATTGTCGTTGTAGATATCGGCATTGATATCGGCGCTGCCGGTCTGCAGGCTCCATGGTTTGTATACAATCAGCTCGTCATCAAGGAGCGAGTTGTCGTAATCCATATAACCGTTGTAGTCCTGTATCTCGAACGAGAAGAGTTCGGGATTCACATCCTCACCCGATAGCTGCTGCAGAATCACACGAACCACATTGGTATTCTTTGTCAATGATATCGTCTCGTAATGTATTCCGGGAGCATCAGTCAGAGTCGCCTTCAACGATCCATGGAACAGAGGGGCAAGATCCTTGTCTACAATGCCGTAGCCTTCTGAAGCAATACGGTTCATACGGCATTTCAGTTCTTCCTTTGTTGTTGCGCCTATCTGCGCTTCGGGGACAACAAACGAATCACCGTCACCAATTCCGCACCACGCCAGGAATTCATAATCGCCAGCCTTGAGTTCTACAGGCAAGGCGTAGTTCTCGTCGGCAAGTGCCGCACCGCTTTCCGCCCCTTGATAAACAAGGACACCGCTGCTGTCGAACACATAGAGCGCCACAGAAGTAACCTCATGATTGAAAGCATCGGCAAACTTCATGTTCATGTCGTACTTGAACCTTATTCTATAATGTACAGAACAGTCGCCCTCATCATCAAAGATAACGCTGTTGTCACACGACATTAAGACAGTTGCCAACAGAGCCAGCAGCACTCCCATCCTACTAAAGATTGATGTTTTATTCATATGTGTCTGTTTTTATATATTATCCGTACCTGGTATGCACAGTAGTAAATTCAAATCCGGTGGAAACCCTAATCGACAAGGTTTCAGTCACGTGCCTCTCTTTGCACCGGCACGTCAAGTGCGTCTTGCTTTGTTTTGAATGTAGTGTGGGGCTATCCCCACACTACATTTCTGATAGTATAGGTTCAGTTTAGAGATAGTTTTGTATTATTTGAGGGAAACGTTCTGGTTAACAAGTTTCCAAGAGAGTACATTGATTCTTGCCGCGATGTAAGACTCTGTGTCGCTTGGAGAAACCGGCTCCTCTACAACCGAGTCACCGTCGTATACAGGAGTACCGAGACCTACGATGTCTGTCACGTTCACTGCATAAGAGTGATTGCGTACCACGCCATACTCTCCACTCTTGCCCGCAGCACCAAGGTGCTTGATATCGGCAAAGTAGTAAGACATACCGTTCTTCCATACCTGGGCATGCTCAAGAGCATCGAGTGCCGCATTCAGGTCGTCAACAGTCACATCAGCGAATGTAACGCCATCGGCATTGCGCACCTTCCACACTTTAGATTCAGCTGCAGTTGTCAGCTTGTATGTTACGGTATAACTGTCGACATCAGATGTTCCGGCTACAGCAAGTTCTATGTCAGCGGGAGCTATTGATGTATAAGTTGAATTCTCATAAGAGTAGTACTTTGAAGCAAGAGCTGTAGCAATGCTTGTCTTGAGAGCGTCAATTGTAAGATACTCGCCGAGCAGCTTGACTACCTCAACCGGATTTCCATCAGCGTCAGCAATCTGAGCCTTCACAAGCACCTTGGTATTCTCACCGCTTGTATTCTCGAGGCAATAGTCTGCAGCATCCACTTCATTGCTTAAGCTATTCCAGTTGAAGCTCTTGTTCAGGACAACACTACCTGCAATCTCAGCCGACTTGCCCCAGAATGAACGCTTGTAGGCCTCGATGTTCCAACCTACGATACCGAGATTGTCATCTGTCCATGAAGCCTCAATGCTCTTGACAAGGTTTGAATGGCTGATTGTCGTATTGAGGTCCCAACCAAGAACCTTTACATAGAAATTGGTTCCGGGAGCGTAAGGATTCTCGATACCTGTATCAAACAGCTCACTTGCCTGCGACATTGCAACCTTGGCAGCAACACGCTCCACATAGATGTCAACAGGAGATGCTACCGCACCGGTCTCTGTAGAAGAGATATTGGCAACAGTAATGGGAGTTGCGTCCATCACGTCCGCACCGCTCAGATATACAGAGTTACTCATTACAAAACCGTCTGCAAGGTTTGCAGCTGCAGCCTCCTCAACCAGCTGAGACTTAAGATCGGCAAGAGAGAGAGAAACGCCTGAATAGTCCCAGTTTACTACAGCTACAACCTTGGCTGGGTTTGTACCTTTGTTATTCCTGATCATAAGGATAGTGCTTGTTACCGTCTCCACATTTTCCGGAACACTTCCTTCATCGCCCAGACCTGTCTTGACAATATAGTTCACACCTGTACCGCCAATCTCGCTTGAGACATTGAAAGGAGAACCTGCATTGTCAAAGAAGAAGAAATACGCATTGTTAACCGCCTGCTCTTCAGCTGTGCCATCGGCATAGTCTGCACGGGTAGCATCATAAGCAGAGTTCACATTCACTGCAATGTATGAGGTCTTTGCATTAGCCACCGGAGTATCGACTACGCCATCGTCCTCATTTGTACAGCTGAACAACATACCAGCTGCCAACAAACCTAATAATAATCTGTCAGTCTTCATAGTTTCAATCAATGTTTAGAAATTATCAATTATTGTCAATCATTCACTTTATCTCATTAACCTGGTTTATTGCATCCGCAGCCTCCTCTACACCCATTTCAAGAGCTTTTCCGAGGAGCTCAAGCGCCTTGTCATAGTCCTTCACGAATGCTGCATAGATGCCACGTGCATAGACTGCCTCGGCCGAATCGCCAGCCTTGTCAAGATGCCTCCGCGCACTTGTTATATCTTTATTCTGCATCTCAGATATCGCGGCATTGAGGTTTGCCACAGGATCATTGGGGTACATACGCACCGCAGTCTCGAACACATCATTCAGTTCCTGTGAATCATTGTCATACTGCTGGGCAAGGATATAAAACTCCTCAAGGCTGAGTTTTTGAGGACTCTCGGCAAACACCCTCTTGATCTCTTCAACATCGCTGTAGCAACGTATCGTATATTCGACCTTGTAGTCAGAGTGACGCAGTGCCGGGTAACACTCCTTATACATTATACTGTAATCCTCGGGATACTTTGACTTGATGACCCACTCTTTGTTGTCGGGCTCACGATTCCCGTCGATGAGGGCCAGAATGGCAGTCCTGTTCGGGAGTGACGATGCCTCTACATACTTTCTCAAACCGTCCCAATCCTCGGGTTCGTATGAAGTCTGAATGAAGTCTGGGGCGAAGTCATAAAGGTTCTGGACATATTTCTTGAGAGCCTCTGTACGTCCTTTTGCAAGACGTTCATTGTTTGCATAACCGCCCTCGGGAGAGGCAAAACCCTTGATGACAAGAGAATTGAGTGTAATATCCTTATCATTTTTCACAGAATCGATAGTCGCTGTAATCTTTGCAAGTTCGCTCCGGTTGCTGCGGTATGCCGGATTGATGACAGTCTTGTTTACTACGAAGTCAATGAAAGCAGAACCGCTGAGTGCGCGTGTCTTTTCCGCCTCGGTGGCAGGGCGTACATATACATACTTGGGAGAGAACACCAGTTCCTTGAAGAGGCCTATCTGCGCAAACTGTTCATCTACGAGCTTGGTGCAGCAGCCATAGTCACCGCGATGAAGCACAAGATGTGCACCGTTCATCCAGTTCTCATAAGGAACAACTACATTATAGTCCATATCCTCAGGCATATCCGACGCGCGGTAACTCTTGCCGTTCTCACCGGCAATGATGCTCTTGTCGTTACGGACATAGTAGTAATAGCGGCGGCGGCCATAGAAGCCCACCGATGAGAGTTCAACGCTGTCACCGCCATTCACCAGAATAGGAGTGAAGAGCACAGCACGGTTTGAAGAGACATCGAGAGCCGAAAAATCGACATGCATATTCACAGCCAGGAATTCGCCATTGCGTTTCATACGCAGATTCTCGACCTTTATACCATCGACGCTCTGTGCATCGACAGCAGAAAAAGCAGCGAACAAGGCTAACAGAAGAAATAATATACGTTTCATCGTTGTCATTTTTTAAAAAAGATACACTAAGTTAATTGCAGCCTTGGTAGGACCCACATAATGGTGGTCAGCATCCTCCTCAACCTTTCTGCCACAGCCCACACACTCAAAGGTATCGAACCTTGTATAGCTGTAGCCGAATCCTATCTCTGCCTCGAGATTCCAATGCTCGTTCAGAATCCAGGAGTAGCCATATGCAAGACCGGCTCCTGCGAACCACCCCTGGAAACGGCTGTCACTAAGCCTTGAGAAATCAGTTCCCAAGAAAGATATGCTATTCTTCAGTCCACCCACATTGTATTGTCCTCCATGCAAGTGGAAACCAAGGAAATGCCCCGAGAAACGGTCACAGAACCAATACCTGAACTCAGGCTGTACAAGCCAGTGCTTCCATTTGCGGCCATGTGACATGTCCCATGCGTTGAAGTTGCCCGACACATCAAGACTCCATTTTGGTGCCAGACCGAGTTCTATACCCGCATTGACATTTGCAGTCACGTCATAGACAATATTTGTCTTGAGCGCGACCTTTTGCGCCTTTGCCTCCTGTGCAAGAAACAGCGCCATTGCCAAAAGCAGCAAACAAGATAATTTTTTGCTAACACTCATATCGTTTATGTTTTAGATTTAATAAGCTGTTTAAAATCCCATGAAGCTGATGTTCCGTTGTCATTTTCAGGAATCACCGTTTATCCCTTTTCCTCAGGTTACAATCGTCATCTACACCTTTTAATATTAATTCCCCTAACGACTCCCCTTTGATCACACCACAAATTAAATCCATTTACAAGAAGAACATTTTCCTCTGCAATGAAAAGAGTTTTCGCTCTATTGAAAACAGTTTTCCCTCCATTGAAAAGCCTTTACTCTCCGTTGATTTTCTTTTCCGTATGTGTACAGAACAGCGTCCAGGAAGCCTTAGGAAGGCATTTACACTTTTTAAAAGGAGCCGGCCTTTTCATTGAACTCCGCAACTGTCACCAGTTGCCTGACAACAAACTTTGCTGGGTCACAATCCACATCATTATTATAGAGGAATGCGTCCCAACAGCAACCTATCATACTCTCATATATCGTATTCAACTTGCAGCACAGATTGTACAATTCTTCGAAAGTGCCCATTCCACCGCTGATCTCATTTTTAAGTTCATCGGCAAGGAACTGATAGTGCAGGAACTCCTCACGCCTCAGATGAAGTTGATAAGGAGAGAATGCAAACAGATTGGCACAGGTAGCCTCACATAATTCCGAGAAGGACAGAATACATTCCATATCGTCAATCCAGTCAATGGAGACAAAAAGAACATTAGCATTTGTTTTGTCACTATTCATACATATCAACAATCAGATAATCCTGTCACGAAATAAATATCTGTACCGGAAATATTGTTTCCTCTTTATTGAATTTGATTTCCACCGGATTGAAATCTGTTTCTCTACAGTTTACACAAATTTCCAAGCAGTTGAATAGAGAAATACAAATCACTATATAACAGCATATTACACAACGTCACAAGGGAAACATCCACGGATGTTTCCCTTGTGACGTTAATATATATAGTTTTTATTGCTCCCTGTGTTGTGACGGTGCCGGCACACCCTGCTGAACGAATGCCTTGTTCATTGAGGCAGGCGAAGCGAAGCCTGAACGGAATGCGATATCAAGCATCTTTGAATTAGGCTCCTCTTTAATGAGACGTATCGCATACTTGACACGATAGCTGTTGACCATATCATAGAAGGACTTATAACCGCTACGGGCTATAGTCTCACAAAGATAGTTCCTGTTGGTCGACAGTTCCTTGAGCAGTACCTCAAGCGAGAGATGAGGAGTAAGGAATATCTCTTTCTCATTGAAGAGCTTCAGCAGATTATCCCTAAGCTGTTCATAACGCGAGTCGGACAACCTGTGTTTCGATTTTGCCGCCACACTCTCCACCACATCGTTGTACACACGCTTCTCCTTGATGAATTCAATCTCGTGCCAAGGGTCAAGAGTAAAGACAACAAACAGGACCGTAATTATTGTCAATATTATATCTGTGGAAAACTTGACCCACGGATCATCGCACAAGTAATTCACAGCCAAGATTATACACAACAGAGTGGGCAGACGGAAGACATAATTCGGGAAAGAACGATAGAAATCCTTCACATCGGCATATTCGAATTCATCGACTCCACGTGAAACCCTCTTGATTCTTACAGCCATCTGTATTGTCAGTGCAAAGAACACAAGGAATATCAAGAAAGTGAGAATGATGACAGCAATCCTTCCTTGCGGTGTAAAGGTAATTGAATTCGTTACACGGAGAAAAAATATCACCAGCACAAGCAATGACGGCAGAAATAAGATTTTCTCAACATTCGTCGACCCCTTTTTCGGGAAAAAGACCTTGCGGCATATGACAAGCATCAAAGGAGGCGTAAACAACAACGAGAAGGCATTTGCAAACCTCAAAGCCTTTACATTCTCAAGTTCAAACAGATATATCAGCTCGAAAATCTGCATAAAGAACAGCAAGCCCACAAAGAACTGGGCCGGGAACAATCTCTCGAAATGTTCATTATACGCCTTTGGCCTATAACACCACTTGATGATGGCACCGAACAAACTCACTGTTATAAAAACAATGTTTGCAGCAAAGAATAGTTGTATTTGCATTTCCATTATCATTCTTACGGCATCGTTTGCACGGTGTCAAATTATTGTTTACTTATGCAAAAGTAAACTTTTTCTAAAAAAATGTAAACACAAAATATATTTTTATCGCGTATATCCTAAAAAAAACAGCATAAGAGGAAAGTGCAGCGACCATAATATACAAGAATTATAAGAAATTGTATCCTTGACCCCAACCTACACTTCCGGAAACTATTTCTTCAGATAATGCAGCACAACGCTGTTTCCTTTGCGGAAAAGTTCCTTAGCGGCAGAACGCAGAGCCTCGGCTGTTACAGCCCTGTAATATTCCGGCTCACGGAAATGGGTGTCAATATCACCCCTCATCACTGCAAGGGCCACATTACCGCCAAGGTTCTCACCGCCCAGGTTACGGAAAGTGAACTCCGACTCAAAGCGGTTACGTACCTTCTCAAGCTCAGCCTGCGGAACAAGTTCACTCTTCAGTTGCTCAAGCTCTGCCCACACTGCCGCCTCGGCATCCTCAATAGCCACCCCGTCGGGAACACGCGAATATATCCAGAACATTCCGGCATCCTCACTACCCGATATAAAGGCATCTATCTTTGAAAAGAGCCTCTTTTCCTTCACAAGACGCGCCTGCAGACGGCCTGAATAGCCGTTGGAAAGGACGTCGGAAATAACATCGCAAGGATAATAGTCGGCATCTGTACGGCTACCCATGTGAAAGCCCATATACAAAGCATTTTCAGGAACATTACGGCGTACCGTCCTGCGGCGCTGGCGTGTCTGGCGCGGTTCCTGTGGCAGTTCTGTCTTGGGAGCGCCCTTTGCGGGAATTGCCCCGAACCACTTGCGGCTCCACTCCATCACCTGTCCGAAAGGAATATCACCCACAACCGAGAGCACGGCATTGTCGGGTGCATAATAACGGTCATAGAAACGGCGTATCATGCTCACCGGTGTGTCGGCAATATGCGCGAAGCAACGTCCGATAGTCGACCAGCGGTAAGGATGCACCTTGTAGGCCATGGAACGCAGGATGCTGCTTACATCGCCGTAAGGGCGGTTGAGGGTTGTCTGCTTGAACTCCTCGATTACCACCTGACGCTGTACATCAACCTTTTTCTTTTCAAAAGTGATGTTACGCATACGGTCGCTCTCCATCCAGAAGGCCAGTTCGGCATTCTGTTTGGGCAAAGAGATATAATAACAGGTGACATCATTGTTGGTATAAGCATTGTTCTCGCCGCCGGCACGCTCTAAAGGCTCGTCGAACGACGGCACAGCCTTTGTACCCTCGAACATCAGATGCTCGAGCAGATGGGCTATACCCGTATGTCCAAAATCCTCGTTGCGTGCGCCCACCCCGTAGAGCAGGTTCACGAATACCATTGCAGCCCCGTCCGAGGGTATATGCACCACACGCAGCCCGTTATCCAATGTCGCGATGTTCATTTCAGGTGTCACCATAATACGTTCTTTTCGTTTACTGTGCAAAAGTAGCTATAAATAGTCAAAAAAACCAAAACAAATGTTCCTTACACAACTAAAAAAGAGGAATGGCCTGCAGAATTGTTTAATTATTGTTATAAACCTTTCCAAAACAAAAGTAATGGCAGAAAATGTGGAACAATATCCGTAAAAATGACTATTTTCGCAGGAATTATCCAGGCGCAGCAATGAAAAAGAAGAAGAGCATTTTAAGCAGGATAGTCAGGAGTATCCTGATTATTGCCGCTATCCCCATTATCATATTGTGGATAGCGATTATAGCTCTCTACCTGCCGCCTGTACAGCGGTATGCCGCCGACATGCTCTGCCGCAAGATAAGCGAGAGCAGCTGTTACGATATAAGTATAGGCTCACTGCACCTTGCCTTTCCGCTCAAGCTCAACATTGGGGACTTTTCCATGTCGCGCAACGGCACACCTTATATAAATGGTGAGAAAGCCAACCTTAACGTCTCGCTGTTGCCGTTGCTCACGGGAGAAGTTGAACTCAATTACATCTATCTCGAGAATATCGGCCTTGACACAAAAGATATGATTCCCGACGTTGCCATCAACGGCAACATAGGATATTTCAGGACCACTGCACGCAACATCGACCTTGAGAAGGAGATTGCCGATATCAGGCAAGTCCACCTGCACAGCACACATCTGGATATAACACTCACCGACACGGTCCCGAGCAAGGACGACGAAGAAGAGAGCACATTCAAATGGGCTTTCAGGCTCCACAAAGGAAACATCGGGGATTGCAGTGTCAACATAGCACTCCCTGCGCAAGGTATCAGCACAGCCGCTTCCATCGGTAGCCTGGAACTGGAGGAAGGCACAGCCGACATTGGCACGCAGACATACACTCTTGAGAGGTTAGGGCTTGACAACTGCGGCATAGAGTATGACTTGAGAGGCGGCAACGTACCCCTTGACCACATCAATGTAGAGGATATAAGCCTCGAATGCAGCGACCTTGCATACACTCCCGAATATGCCAAAGCCGAGATAAAGGATTTCACATTCACACAACCCGGCGGAATGAGCATTACGAAGACAAGCGCATCACTCTTTGCCGACAGCAACTCACTCGAGGTAAGGAGGCTGGCTATGGACAGCCGTAACGGCTCGTACGTCATAGCCAAAGGCTCAATGCCGTGGGAGGCACTACGCAAGGGCACTACCCCAAAGCTCATTGCCGACCTTGACGTAAGGCTCAACAAGCGCGACCTCGCCGAACTGATAACTGACGAGCAGTACAAGGCGCTGTCGATATTCCAAGACGATATGTTCAGCAGCAACATCAAAGTCAGCGGCAATATGACAAGGATGGAGATAGACACCCTCAACATAATAGCCCCATCCATAGCAACGGTCGGTGCAAAGGGTTATGCCACAAACCTGACCGATGCAAAGAGAATGGCAGCGACACTGCAGATACAAGGAAGTGCCGACGACATACGCCGTTTCATTGACAACAAAGCGGACACTATAGCCAACGCCTACGGCAAGGCCGACATTGCAGGAACAATAGGATACAGCAACGGCACAGCCGACGCCCACATTGACATTGCGGCTGCCGGCGGCACAGCAACGGCAAAAGCCACATACGAAGTGAACGCAAGCCGCTACGATGCAGACATTGCCGTAAGCGAAGTGGATATAAACCGCATAATGCCCGAACTTCCGCTCAAGAAGCTTACAATGAACATGATAGCCAAGGGAGAAGGCACGGACCTGTTCAGCAGCCACACAACATACAACGCACATATAACCCTTGACACACTGCTTTACGGCGAGACGGCATTAGGCAACATAATATTGGATGCCAGCCAGGCAAACGGTCTTTCAAGGATTGACATAAACGGTGATGACAGCAACCTCAAGTTCAGTCTCAATGCCGAGACACTGCTCGACAGCGCAATGATAAAGAACAGCACGCATCTTGACATAGCCAAGGCCGACTTCGGGAAGCTGAATATCGCACAGGGCCTTAGTACGCAGATGCAGCTTGCCCTGGAGCTCAGCACCGACATGGGCGAGGTACACGCCATAAGATTAAAGGGAGAGGAGATAGATATCACCACTCCACAAAAAAGTTTCAACCCGAAGAACATATATATCAATGCGGCCACAACGCCCGACTCCACATTCATATATGCACAGAACGGCGACCTCAATATAAACGGCGAGATGAGCAGCGGCTACAACGGCCTTTTCAGCTCGCTCGACAAGGTTGCAAGGTTATTTATGGATGCACTGCAGAACGAGGATATGGTACATTACCTGCAGGACTACGAAAAAGAACTGCCTACCATAACGTTGGGCGTGCAGTGCGGTCGTGACAATGTGTTGGCAAATCTGCTGGCCATGAAAGGAGTAACAGCAAACTCAATGAATATAGACCTGAAGATGGACTCCCTCGACGGACTCAATATGCGCGGTGGCGTGTACGGGCTCAAGAGCGGCGAACTGAACCTTGACACCGTGAGAGTACTTACAAGGCAGGAGGGCAACAGGATAAGATATTTCGCAGGAGTGCGCAGCACCGCCCTCAACCCCGACAATGTCAAGGAGAGCTACAACGCCGCACTGTTCGGCAACCTTGCCGACGACACCCTCTCGACAAACTTCGTGTTCCGCGACCAGAACGAGAAGATTGGCGTGAGGATAGGAGCGACAACAAAATTGAGACCACGCAGCATCGACATAAAATTCAAGCCACAGGCAATGCTTCTGGGCAAAAAATTCAGTTTCAACCCCGACAACTACATAAACATCGGTGAGGGATTCAAGACCGATGCCGATGTCATGCTCAGCAGCAATGAAGGGACAGGAATGCACCTGCGCACCCTCCCCGGCGGAGAGCAGGAACAGAGCGCAAACCTCGAACTCTGGGGTCTTGACCTCAAGAGCCTGACAAGCATAATACCCTACTCGCCCGACATTGCCGGAACATTGGACCTTGACCTGCATTTCAGGCAAGACAGCGAGGGCATTCTGCTCAGCAGCGACATAAACGCAGGAGGACTCTCATACGAGGGTGTATATGTGGGAAATGAGAGAATTGAGGCCGTCTACCTACCAAAGGAGGACAACACGCACTATCTTGACCTGCTGCTTATGCACGAGGAAGAGGAGGTTGCCCACATATCGGGTAACTACAGGGAGAGCGGCAACGGTCAGGGGCTCGACGGCGACATAAGCCTGACACGCTTCCCGCTGGAGATATCCAAAGCCTTCCTGCAGGATGCAGGAGTGAGCCTCAGCGGTTACCTCAACGGCGAGATGAGTGCCAAGGGCGAGTTCTCAAGGCTCAACACCAACGGACGCATACAGTTCGAGTCGGTCGACATCGACGCGTACGGCTTCGGCACAAGCCTGCACATGGCCGACGAGACCGTCAGAATCATTGACAACAAGCTGCAATTCAACGATTTCAGCATATATGCAAAGGGTGACAACCCGTTCAAGATAAACGGAAATGTCGACTTCACCCACCTCTCGAACCCCGCATTCGACCTGCGTATGAACGCCAACGACTATGAGTTCATAAACAGCAAACGCAAGAAAGGCTCAATGTTCTACGGCAGGCTTTTCGTGGACACAAAGGCCATGATAGGCGGCACGCTCAACAACATGCGGTTCTACGGCGATGTCACCATGCTTGGCAAGAGCAACATCACATACGTAATGCTCGATGCCCCGATAGAGTCGGACAAGGAGCTCGACGGTCTTGTGGAGTTCGTGAACTTCAACGACACCACCACCTTTGTGACACAGGACGACGAGATTGACCTGGGCAACATAAACCTTAACCTGAGTCTGAGGATTGACGACGGAGCACGCATAAATGCAGACCTTGACGAGGGGCGCAACAACTATGTCACCACGCAGGGAAACGGCAATCTCCACATCACATACACCAGCGAGGCCGGGCTAAACGTGACGGGGCGCTACAACATGAACGGCGGCGACTTCAAGCTGAGCCTGCCGGTTATACCGCTCAAGACACTGCAGATAAGCGACGGCAGCAACGTGAGCTGGACAGGCCCTATCCTTGAACCGGAACTGAACATTACAGCCCTGGAGAGAGTGACATCATCGGTGACATTTGACGACAACAACATGGTTCCCGTACCCTTTGACGTGGGAGTGAAGGTGAGCAACACGCTCAGCAACATGGGATTGAGTTTTGTGATGTCCTCACCCGAGAATGCCACGGTACAGGAGCAGCTGAATGCGCTCGACACCGAGACCATGAACAGATATGCCGTCACCATGCTCATCACAGGAGCATACGCAGGCAGCAGCAAGAGCATGACGGTAGCCAATGCGCTAAACTCGTTCATTGACGCAAAGATAAACGACATTGCAGGCACAGCCATGAAGAGTGTGAGCGTGAATGTGGGAATAAACGACGCCACGAACGTCGAGACGGGAAACACCTACAAGAACTACTCTTTCAGCTTCAGCAAGAGGTTCTGGAACGACCGCATCACCTTTGTCATAGGCGGTGAGGTGAACAGCGGCGAGCACCGCACAAGCAACAACAGCTTCATAAACAACGCCTCTCTCGAGTGGAAGATAAGCGAGAACAGCAACCGCTTCCTCAAGCTCTTCTACGACAAGAACTACGAGTCGATTCTCGAGGGCGAGATAACGGAAATGGGCATCGGTTACGTGTACAAGCGCAAGCTCAACCGTCTGAAGGAGCTTTTCATCTTCAACAGCAACAGGAGAAAGAGAGCCGACGGAAAGCAAGCGACACCACAGCCCCCTGCAAACAGCGGCAACAATCAGGAAAAAGAGACAAAGGAGAGCAAATGATGAAAAAGAACATAACATACATACTTCTGGCGCTTTTACTTGCAGCCTGCTCCACCACGCGATACGTGCCCGACGGCGAACAGCTGTATACAGGCATTGAGAAGATGGAGTTCACCGATGCCGATGCCAATGCCAAGAGCGAGACGGGACAGACAGCCGTCGACGAGATAAGCTATGCCCTCGAGTGCCCTCCCAACGGCTCTTTCATGGGCAGCTCAAGCGCAAGACTGCTGCCTGTGGGCCTGTGGTTCTACAATGCCTTCCACGACTCGAAGAAAGGCATAGGGCGCTGGCTCTTCAAGACATTCGCCAAGGAGCCCGTGCTCATCTCGGGCGTGAATCCCGAACTGCGCGCCAACGTGGCGACAGACATCCTCAAATATTACGGTTATTTCAACGGCAAGGTAGAGGCCACCACCCTCCCCGGCAAGAACCCCAAGAAAGCGAAAGTCGCGTACAGGATAACCTTCAACCAACCGTCGGTATATGACAGCATCGCATACACAAAGTTCCCGTATGCGATAGACACATTGATTGCCGCCAACAGCCGACGCTCAACCATCAAGAGCGGTGACCAGTTCAACGCAGCTGCCATGGAAGAGGAACGCAGCAGGATAAGCAATATGCTGCGCAACAACGGATATTATCATTTCCAGCCCGCCTACATAAGCTACCTTGCCGACACCATCAACACACCCGGCAAGGTGAAGCTGCGTGTGCAGCCTGTGGGGAACATCCCGTCAGAGAGCTACAACGCATACAGGATAGGCAACATCAACCTGCGTGTGATGGACAACAGCTACAGCGGAGGCGACATCTCCAGCCTCAGGGCCGACACCGTCAGCCGACGCAATTTCAGTTACATCTATTACGGAAAGAAGATGCCTGTACGCGCAGGCTCCATCCTCCGCAACATACAGATGAGGAAAGGAGAGCTCTACTCCCAGGAGAGCCAGCAACGCGCCTTGCAGATGCTCACACAGATGAACATCTTCAGCAGCATCAGTTTCAACATGAGCCCCCGCAAGGATTGCGACACGATAGATGTCGATGTCATCACCCAGCTCGACAAGCCGTACGACTTCACCTTCGAGCTCAACGCCACCAGCAAGAGCAACAGCCAGATTGGCCCCGGAAGCAAGATTACCCTTGCAAAGAAGAACGTGTTCCGCGGCGGAGAGACATTAAAGCTCTCGCTCACAGGCTCTTACGAATGGCAGACCGACGAGAAGATAAAAGGACGCGCAGCCGTTGTCAACTCATGGGAGATGGGTGCCGACGTGTCGCTCACCTTCCCGCGCCTCTTCTTCCCTATCATACACCGCCGATACCTCCGTGTGCCATCGTCTACATCGTTGAGGCTATACACTGACCAGATGAACAGGTCGGGATTCTTCAGGATGATACACGCCGGAGGAGACATCACCTACAAGATTTTCAGCAGCAGCTCAAGCACACACACCGTCATACCGTTCCGCCTCACATACGACATGCTGTTGAGGACAACGGAGAAGTTCGACTCAATCGTCGCCAGCAACCGTGCGATAGAGAACAGCTTCCGCAACCAGTTCATCCCTGCCATGCAGTACACATATACCTATGACGAGTCGAACACCAACCACAGGAACAAGACCTGGCTCGAGGTATCGTTCACATCGGCAGGAAACGTGACATCACTGGTCTACTGGGCATTCGGTAACGCATTGAGCAAGAGAGACAAGAACATCTTAGGCAACCCATACGCGCAATTTGTGAAGGGAACAGCCGAACTGCGCAAGCTGTGGAAGATAAGCAACAGCCACTACATTGCCAACCGCATAATGATTGGGGCCATACACAGCTATGGCAATGCCGAGTACGCCCCTTACAGCGAGCAGTTCTACATTGGAGGAGCCAACAGCCTGCGTGCCTTCACCGTGCGCTCGGTGGGCCCCGGCAGCTACCGTCCCAACAGCAACAACCGCTATTCGTATCTTGACGAGACAGGTACACTGAAGTTAGAGATGAACGTCGAGTACCGCTTCAGGCTTGTAGCCGACCTGCACGGAGCGCTCTTTGTGGATGCAGGTAACATCTGGCTCATCAAGAAAGACCCCGAACGCCCCGGAGGAGAGTTCAGGATTGACAAGTTTGCCGAGCAGCTTGCGCTGAACACCGGATTCGGACTGCGTTACGACCTTCAGTTCCTGGTGCTGAGGGTAGACTTCGGCCTTGGCCTGCACGCCCCCTACAAGACCAAGCGCAGCGGATATTTCAACCTCAACCCGTTGAAAGACGGCTTCGCATGGCATTTTGGAATAGGATATCCGTTTTAAAAGGGTTATGGGTGAAAGGGTGAAGGGTGATGGGTGAAGGGTGAGGGGTGAAGGGGTGACCCCTCAGTCACTGCGTGACAGGGCCCTTCGGGACTCCTTTGGGGAGCTAAAGCTCCCGTCGTCGCAAACATTGCTCGCTCGCAATGTCCCCTAAGGACAGGGGAGCAATATATAAACTATTGTCTCCCTGTGTTAGGGAGACGAGCAACGAAGTTGCGGAGAGGGTCCCGTTAATCGTTAACCCACTTTGTGGAATTGAAACTTGGCTGCGCTCGTAGATAAACATCAAAGCAAGCTTTATGTTTTACTCGCTGACACAAGCTTTAACCCCACTCCGTGAGAGCGCCTCAAGTTTGTCATCTCGAGCGAGCGTAGCGACGAGAGATCTCTCCTCCTTGCAGTCGTCGTCGACAAATTCGCTTACCCGCAGCCTTGACTTCGTCGAGCCTGCTCCCGCTCGTGGTTAAAGTAAAATGCATTTCACTTTAACTCGCTTACCCGCAGCCTTAAACGTTAAACTGGCGCCCCCTTACAAAGCAGACAAAAAAAATCACATTTTTTTGCATTTATTTGATAAATAAACACTACCTTTGAAAATGGTGCGACCAAAAGCACTATTTTGCGTTAAAACATTGTAATTAACCTTTATAAAACAAATTAAAATGAAACCTACACTTTTTGTATTGGCTGCAGGTATGGGCAGCCGTTATGGCGGTTTGAAACAGTTGGATGGTCTGGGCCCGAATGGCGAGACAATCATGGACTACTCTATCTATGATGCAATCCGTGGTGGCTTCGGCAAGTTGGTATTCGTTATCCGCAAGGACTTTGAGCAGGATTTCCGCGACAAGGTATTGAGCAAGTACGAGGGCCACATCCCGACAGAGTTGGTATTCCAGGCTATCGACAACCTTCCCGAGGGCTTCACTGTTCCCGAGGAGCGCACAAAGCCATGGGGTACAAACCACGCAGTACTCATGGGTAAGGATGCCATCAAGGAGCCTTTTGCAGTAATCAACGCCGATGACTTCTACGGCCGCGACGCATTTGCCGTTATGGGCAAGTGGCTCAGCGACCTCCCCGAGGGCAGCGAGGGCAGATACTCAATGGTAGGTTTCCGCATCTGCAACACACTCAGCGAGAACGGTAGCGTTGCACGCGGTGTATGCGAGAAGAACGAGCAGAACATGCTTACAGGCGTTGTTGAGCGCACAGAGATCATGCGCGTTGACGGCCCTATCTGCTACAAGGACGAGGAAGGCGCTTGGCAGCCCGTTGGTGAGGAGACACCGGTATCAATGAACTTCTGGGGCTTCACACCCGACTACTTCAAGCACTCTGAGGAGCAGTTCGTTGACTTCTTGAAGGAGAACGTTGACAAGCCAAAGGCTGAGTACTTCATCCCGTTGGTGGTGAACAACCTCACCACAACAGGCAAGGCAAGCTGCGAGGTTCTTGACACAACAGCAAAGTGGTTCGGCGTAACATACGCTGCTGACCGTCCGGCAACAGTGGAGAAGATACAGTCACTTGTTGACGCAGGCGAGTATCCCGAGAAGCTGTTCTAAAAAACAGATTCCAACAATAACAACGGCGTGCACTTAAAAAGTGCATGCCGTTGTTGTTTTAGGATAGTTGGGGCGCCATTTGATAAGGGCCTAAAGGCCTCTAAAGCCCTTTTTATATTCCTCCCCTGTTTTAGGGGAGGTGGCTGAAAAGCCGGAGGGGTTACCGTTCAGTACAAAACACCCGCGTTCAATACTTTAATTACCCTCTCCGCAACTCCGTTGCTCGTCTCCCTAATACAGGGAGACAATAGCTTTGAGGTCCTAAGGGTCCCTAGGTTGTCATCTCGAGCGAGCGCAGCGACGAGAGTTCTCTCCTCGTTTAACGATTGACGGAACCCTCTCCGCAACTTCGTTGCTCGTCTCCCTAATACAGGGAGACAATAGCTTTGAGGGCCTAAGGGTCCCTAGGTTGTCATCTCGAGCGAGCGCAGCGACGAGAGATCTCTCCTCGTTTAACGTTTAATAAGACCCTCTCCGCAACTCCGTTGCTCGTCTCCCTAACACAGGGAGACAATAGTTTATATATTGCTCCCCTGTCCTTAGGGGACATTGCGAGCGAGCAATGTTTGCGACGACGGGAGCTTTAGCTCCCCAAAGGAGTCCCGAAGGGCCCTGTCACGCAGTGACTTAGGGGTCAACCCCTAACCTTTCACCCACACCCATAACCCTTCACCCATAACCCCTTTGGGCTTGAAACTCGGCTGCACTCGTTGCGTGTGTAAGCAAGCTTCCACACACTCGTTGGCACGAGCTTTCATCGTTAAACATTCATTATAATATAATGTACGCGCGCGCGAGGATTATGAAAAAGCAACAGCGTTAAAGGATATTAACATTCGGCCCAAAAGTGCTTATGCGCGAAATGTCTGCAAAATTCAAAATATGCTTACATTTTGTCAAACCCCCGAAAACCACCCCACAAGGCCTCCAAAAGCCCATTTTTTTAATAAAATAACAAAAAGAGAGCTGCTTTGTCGCAATTCTTACTCGTTTTTTTACTTAAACTATTAAAAAGTCAACATTGACAAATAGTCAAAATGAGAGCATTTTTAGCTTTTTTAATAAAAAAACCACACTTTTGTTGAAAAATAATGCTTAACTTATTTTAAAGTTTCAATTAAATATCGTATTTTCGCGCCATTAATTTCCTTTTAAGTACATACTGAAGAGAGATTATAACTAACTAAATAATTAATTATTATTAACTTAAATTTCATTTATTATGAAAAGAGTGCTATTTCTTTTGACCGTTATTCTTATGGGTATCGGTACAATAGCAGCGCAAAGCGCCAAAGTGACCGGTAAGGTTACCGACACAAACGGCGAAGCTGTTATTGGAGCCTCTGTCTATGTAATCGGTACTAATGTAGGTGCCAACACAGACATCGAGGGTAACTTTACAATTGAAAATGTACCAAGCAGCGCTACAACACTCCGCGTTTCATACATCGGTATGACAACACAGGAGGTACACATCCTCAAGGGCAAGCCTATGAAGATTGTTCTTGTTGAGGACGGTATCGCTCTCGACGAGGTAGTCTACGTTGCCTATGGTACAGCCAAGAAGTCACAGTTTACCGGTTCGGCAGCTGTCGTAAAATCAGATGAGATCGGCAAGATCCAGACATCTAACGCAGCTAACGCCCTTACAGGTAAGATGGCCGGTGTACAGTTGACAAACGCTTCAGGTCAGCCAGGCACAACAACTCCAACTATCCGCGTACGTGGTATTTCTTCAATCAACGCAGGTAACGCACCTCTCATTATCCTTGACGGTGCTCCTTACGACGGTGATATGAACAATATCAACGCACAGGATATCGAGTCAATGACTGTATTGAAGGATGCTGCTTCTAACGCCCTCTACGGTGCCCGCGGTGCAAACGGTGTCATCATGATTACCACAAAGAAGGGTTCATCAGGCAGCGCACGCGTTACATTCGATGCAAAGTGGGGTTCTAACTCACGTGCTACACAGGACTACGACTATATCAAGAGCCCTGCACAGTACTACGAGGTTTACTACGGCGCATTGAACAGCTACTTGATGAATGAGCAGGGTTACAGCGCATCACAGGCTCACATTGCAGCCAATAGCCTCATGGTAGGCTCAAGTTCAGCAGGTCTCGGCCTCAACATTTATACTGTACCCGAGGGCCAGTACCTCATCGGTACAAACGGTAAGCTCAACCCCAACGCTACCCTCGGCCGCATGATGACATACAATGGCCAGGATTACTGGATGATTCCGGACGACTACATGGACGAGGCATACGACAGCAGCCTCCGTCAGGAGTACAACCTCAACATCACAGCCGGTAACGACAAGTCATCTTTCTATGCATCAGTAAACTACCTCGACAACGAGGGTATCACAGCCAACTCAGACTACGAGCGTCTTTCAGGCCGTTTGAAGGCTGACTATAAGGTAAAGAACTGGTTGAAGGTTGGTGCAAACATGGCTTACACACACTACGAGGCAAACTCACTTGGCGAGGACGGTGCTTCTAACTCAAGCGGCAACATCTTCGCATACGCAACTCAGGTTGCTCCTATCTATCCTCTTTACATCCGTGACGCTCAAGGTAACATCCTTCGCGATGCAAACGGTTTCAAGCGTTATGACTACGGCGATGGCGAGAACGCAGGTTTCAAGCGTCCATTCCTCCCAAGTGGCAACCCCTACTCTTCTAATCAGCTCGACGAGAACAGCTACGAGGGTAACGCTATTAACGCAACTGCATTTGCTGAGGTCACATTCCTCAAGGACTTCAAGTTTACATGGACAAGCGGTGTAAACTCTGACGAGACTCGTTCTACAAACACAACCAACCCATACTACGGTACATACGCAAGCTCTAACGGTATGGTTTACAAGTACCACACACGTACAATCTCTTGGAACCACCAGCAGCTCTTGAACTGGGAACATTCATTCGGCAACCACAACATTCAGGCTATGGCCGGCCACGAGTACTTCAGAAGCAAGTACTACTACCTCTATGCTGCTAAGGAGAACCAGTTCGACCCAACAAACAACGAGTTGGCGGGTGCTATCACAGACAAGAGTGGCAACTCTTATTCAACCGATTACAACACTGAGGGTTACTTCGGTCGCGTAATGTACGATTACGACGGACGTTACCATTTGCAGGCATCTTACCGTCGCGATGCATCTTCACGTTTCCACAAGGATAACCGTTGGGGTAACTTCTGGTCAGCCGGCTTTGGTTGGGTTATCTCTAAGGAGGACTTCTTCAACGCACAGTGGGTTGACCTCTTGAAGTTCAAGGCATCTTATGGTGAGCAGGGTAACGACCAGATCGGTAACTACCGTTACACAAGCCTCAGTAGCATCATCAACTCATTGGGTCACCCAGCAACACCTCCGGGTTCATTCGGTAAGAAGGATATCTCTTGGGAGACACAAGGTAACTTCAACGCCGGTTTCGACTTTGATTTGTTCCGTGGCCGTTTGAGCGGTTCTGTTGACTTCTTTACACGTAAGACATCAGATATGCTTCTCAGCTTCCCAGTGGCACCTACATTCGGTTACACAAGCTACTATGCAAACATCGGTGACATGAGAAACACCGGTTTTGAGATTGACTTGAAGGGTACTCCTATCAAGACAAAGGATTTCGAGTGGAACGTAAACCTCAACTTCACAACATACGAGAACAAGATTTCTTACCTCCCCGAGGAGCGCAAGACAAAAGTTATTGATGGCAAGGGTGGTTACACAAGCGGCAGCTACTTCTACGGTGAGGATTGTGCACTCTACACATTCCAAATGAGAAAGTATGCCGGTGTTGACCCTGAGACAGGTAAATCTATGTGGTGGAAGAACTTCACAGACCGTCCCGTAGTTGACGCAGAGGGTAATCCTGTATACGAGATGGTCAACGGTGCTCCAAAGCTCGACGAGAACGGCAACCCAATCCAGAAGCTCGAGAGCGGCCGTGAGAAGACTACAGAGTATGAAGATGCAAGCTACTACCTCTGCGGTACAGCTCTGCCCGATGCATACGGCGGTTTCGGCACATCATTCGCATGGAAGGGCTTCGACCTCTCAATCGACTTCTCATTCCAGCTCGGCGGTCAGGTTTATGACAGCGACTATGCAGGTTTGATGGCACCTCCTACTTCAACATCAAGAGGTTCAAACATCCACGCAGACGCTCTCAAGTCTTGGACACCTGAGAACAACTCTAATATTCCACGCTTCCAGTACGATGACAGCTACACAGCAGGTACATCAGACCGTTTCTTGACAGATGCTTCTTACCTCAGCCTCAACAACATCAACTTCGGTTACACATTCTCTAAGATGCTTACCAAGAAGTTCGGTGTAGAGAGACTCCGTCTGTACGTTGCAGCTGACAACATCTGGGTATGGTCAAAGCGTCAGGGTCTTGACCCACGTCAGAGCATCACAGGTTCTGCTACAGGTTCATACTACGCTCCTATCCGCACAATCTCAGGTGGTGTAACATTAACATTCTAATCAATTAAACAGAGAATATTATGAAGACTAACATAAACAAATTGTTTGCAGGAATGTTCTGTGCAGCATGTCTTTTCTCAACGACAAGCTGTATTGACGAAACATTCCCTACAGATTCAGCCACTGCTGAGCAGCTTGCCGCATCGGACAAGGCTACCGAGGCTATGGTATGGGCAATGCCTGCATTCTTGAACGATTTTGAGACTGTAGCAGGCAATCACTATGAGTGGGGTTACGGTTCAATCATGCACATCCGTGACGTGATGACCGGTGATATGACTGTTGTTGCAACTGGTTATGACTGGTATTCAAACTGGGCTGCCAACAAGAACCAGGGTGAAAATAGTGCAAATACACAGTTTATCTGGAATTACTACTGGAAATTTGTACAGACTCACAACAACGTAATCAGAACTATCAATCCCGAGAGTGCAACAGACAACCAGCTTGGTATGCTCGGTGCAGCACAGGCTTACCGCGCTCTGGCTTACCTTGACCTGGCACAGATGTACGAGTTCCTTCCCAACGATGTTACAACCGGTGTAAAGTCAGACACTATTGACGTTACTTACTACACCGTCCCCATTGTTGATGAGAACACAACTGAGGATATGTCACGTTATAATCCTCGCGTACACCGTGACTCAATGGCCATGTTCATCCTCAACGACCTCAACAATGCTGAGAAGAACATTGTACACCTTAGCATAACAGACAAGGTGCTTCCTCACCTTGATGTAGTTTACGGTTTGAAGGCACGTCTTTACATGTGGATTGGTGACTATGAGAATGCGAAGACATACGCACGTCTTGCAATCGACAACAACACAGGTCACGTAATGAGTCAGAGCGAGTGTCTTGATACAAAGGCCGGTTTCAACACTGCAGACCCCTGGATGCTTGCATCTATCACAATGAAAGAGGACGCTGTTGTAAAGAGTGGTATCTTGAACTGGGCTTCTTGGATGTCTCCCGAGGCACAGTACGGTTACAATGCAGCCGGTGCAACTTCAATGATTGATGCTGCTATGTACAATCGTATTAGCAACGGTGACTTCCGCAAGTTAATGTACAAGGCTCCAGAGGGCCACGCTCTCGAGGCTAAGGTTCCTTACATTGACGCTGTTTGGGCTGCAGAGCTTCCTGAGTACGCAGCAATCAAGTTCCGCCCCAACGGTGGCGACACACAAGCTTATGCAGTAGGTTCTTCAACTGCATATCCTTTGATGCGTGTTGAGGAGATGTACTTCATTGAGGCTGAGGCTGCCGAGCACCTTGCCCCAGGTGAGGGTATCGAACTCCTTACTGACTTCATGACAACATACCGTAACCCAGACTACGTTGTAGCTCCCGGTGTAGAGGCTATCGACGAGATCGTGTTCCAGAAGCGTGTAGAGCTTTGGGGCGAGGGATTGGCATTCTATGACATCAAGCGCCTTGACATGAGCGTCACACGTGGTTACGAGGGTTCTAATCACGACGCTCAACGCCAGTTCAACACCGATGGCCGCCCAGCTTGGATGAACTATTGCATAGTAATTACCGAGAAGAACAATAACCTTGCGATTGAAGGCTGGGAGAACCCCGACCCAACAGGAAAATACACACCTTGGACAGGCAACTAATCATTAAAACGTGAGAATTATGAAAAAGTTATTCAAAAACAGTTATATAGCACTTGCTGTACTTGCACTGGGTTTCAGTGCATGTACAGAGGAGGTTGAGTACAACCCCGCAGAGGTTCCTGCTACAGCTCAGGTATACTTCTCAAACACAAACGGTGCACAGATTGACCTCGCAAAAGAGGCAAGAAGCTTTGACATTGCAGTCAGCCGCGCAGAAGCCGGTGCAGCAGCAAGCATTGACGTATACGTTACTGCAGACGAGTCAGCAAACGCAGTGTTCGATTTCCCCGCTACTGTAGAGTTCGCCGACAGCGCTGTTAGTGCAGTCTACACAGTAAACGTAAAGGAGGGTGTTGAACTCGAGTACTCAGTATTCCACAACATCAACCTCTCTATCGACGAATCTTTGGCTACACCTTACGGTAACTCTTCTTACACATTCCAGGTAGGCGTTCCTGCTCCTTGGAGCGAGTGGGCTGCAATCGAAGGTCATGAAACCGCAACTTACACTTTCACACAGTATGTAAGCGGTAGCTACCCTGTTGCAGTAAGCTACAGAGAGCATCAGATTGAGACCAACAAAGCACAGTTCATGTTCTACACTACAGGCATCGGTACTTTAAGTGACTTTGTCGTTGAATACGACAAGAGCACCGGTATGTGTCAGGTTCCTGCAGGACAGGCATTCCTTACACACAGCACTTACGGTCCTGTATTCGTGTCAGACCTTGTAAACTATCCATTTGTAATCAAGGATGATGCCGGCAACCCAATTGAGATGACATACGAGAACCAGCCTTGTACATATGATGCAGAGACAGGTCTCTTTACTCTCAACCTCATTTATTATATTGACAAGAGCCTTGGTTCAAGCGCAAGTGGTTACTTCGCTTATGGAACAGAGACAATCCAGCTCTCAGGCTTCAAGCAGTATGACTACAGCCTTGCTATGCAGTACCGTGGTCACTATGTAGACAACAACGGTGTTGACAATGCTGTAATTTCTACCACCATGGGCGCAGACGTAGCTCAGTATCTGATGACTGTTGTAAGTGCAGACGAGGACCTCAATGCTACAGTAAGCGGCATGCTCGACGGTTCAGTTCCTTGCGACACATTGTCAGAGAGCGGCTTCTATGCTTATCCTCTCACAGAGAGCGGCAAATACGTGGCACTTGCTGTCACATTCGACGCCGAAAGTAAGGCTATGGATGCTTACACAGAGGAGTTCGAGTTCTTTTTGGTAGGCGAGGATAATCCATGGGTATCACTCGGTTATGCATCGTATACAGATGATTTGGTTTTGCCCTTGTTCGGCAATAGCCCAATGACATACTATGTAGAGGTACTTGAGAACAAAGACGTGCCAGGTCTCTTCCGTATGGTAGATCCTTATGGTCCTGAGCAGCCATTGTATCCATATGCAAGCTCATACGAGGCTGGCAGCTACATTGAGATCGATGCAACAGACCCAGAGGGCGTATGGATTGAGGGCTGGCAGAGCACAGGCCTTGATATTCAGAGCAACGGTCTTATGGAGGTTACTTCAATGGCATGGTATCAGGTTGCCAACAACGAGGGTGCTACAAAGGAGGATGTAAAGGGTGCCGGTCTCTGCGGTATCTACGCTGACGGCGTAATTACATTCCCTGTTGACGGTGTCTTGGTAGGACTTGGTGGCAAGGCATATTATGCAAACCGCAATGGTGCATTTACTCTTGATATGACTAACTTGCTTGATTCAATTCCTGAGGAAGAAGGTGGTGAGTCAGCAGCTCCTGCTCGCATGGGCATGAAGTTCCATGGCGAGGCTATGGGTAAGGTTACTCGTTTCAAGAAGATTGACAACACATTCATGAACCTTGTTGAGGCAGAGTTGAACTGATTGTCAATTACAAAATGATAATTAAGGTCCCGAGTGAAAAACTCGGGACCTTTTTTGTTGTTATTGCGCCGGGTAAGTGGCGCCATTTGATAAAGGCCTAAAGACCTCAAAGCTATTGTCTCCCTGTGTTAGGGAGACAATAGCTTTTTTATATTCCTCCCCTGACCTTAGGGGAGGTGCCCTTTAGGGCGGAGGGGTGTGCTTCGTTAACCGCTCCTCGCTCCTCGTTACTCGTTCATCGTTAACCCCTCACCTCTCACCCTTCACCCTTCACCCTTCACCCTTCACCCCTCACCTCTCACCCTTAACCCCACTCCGTGGGCTTGAGCCTGCTCCCGCTCGTGGTTAAAGTAAAATGCATTTTACTCTGCTATTAACTTCGTTGATTTTTCGTTCGCTCGTTGCAAAAGCTCAAACAAGTTTGGCTTTTACTCGCTTAACTGAAAAATTCGCTTACCCGCAGCCTTCACCCATCCCCCTTAACTTTTAACCTTACTCAAAATGGCATTTGTGTTAAAAAATCGGCAATTAGGCAAATTTTATCAAACTTCACAAAACAGGCAAAGATATTTTTTGTAATTTTGCACGATTGAACGTTATTGCAACCAACCTATTTACAAACAGGTTCTCCTTTAAAACTGAGGAACAAATTTTTAACCAAACAATATTAAAAACATGAGAAAATTTACTTCTTTAATGCTGATGCTGCTTTGCGCAGTGACAGCATGGGCAGGCCCAACAGACCTTCCTGAGATTACAACGGATTTGGAGAATCCGATTTATTACACCATCTACAATACCCGTTCCGGCTCTACTAACAGTGGTGACCGTGTATGGGGACTTGGCGGTCTCATATACTATGCAGGAGATGAGGTTGGACTAAAAGATGCCGTTGATAACATTACAAGTCTTGATAACAAATATAAGTTCTATTTCACTGGTAGCCACGATGCCCTTTACATTCACAATGCCGCTACAGGCAAGAAACTTGCAAGTCTTTCTTCTTGGACAGAAGAAGGCACTGCATGGGCTGTAGGTGTTTCTCCAAAAGGTAATGGTCTTGCATTCGGCCCTCAGGGAGGTTTGAATAGCAACAATTGCTGGAACGAAAAAAACTACGCAACCGACGCAAGTGAAAGCGACTTTACAACTTATAGCGCAAACGATAATGGTTCAGTCTTTGTCGTTGAGCCTGTAAGTGAACACAAGTTCCCTGAAACAGACAAGTTCTACACAATTGAGTGTCCTCTTTTCTACAATGTTCAAGGCGAAGCAAAAGGCCTTTATGTAGACACAGATGGTTCTATAAAATGGAATACTGTTGACTTGACAAATAAGAACTTCTATTGGGTCCCAACAATTAAAGACGGTTATGTTGTTCTTAAAAATGTGGGAACAAGCACATATTTGGGAGCTGGTACTATGAGCGAAGATGAGACTCCATGTTATATAACACCACTTGGCAGCAATCAATTTGGCATAAAAGGCGATAACTATGTTATACACGCTAATGGTCACGGAAATGGTGCATACGAGAGCGGTAGCTTGGCGAATTGGGCAAACAATGCAAACACCGCTTCCGCATGGTCGTTTGTTGAGCGTGAGGACCCAGACGCCATTACAGAGGTAACCATTGTCTATAATTTTGTATATGAAGGTGAGACAAAATACTCACAGACATATAACACTATTGTGGGACAGGAGTACCTTGCAATTTCTGTTACATTCCCATTCGGTGTTTCTGCTGTTAAGCCAGAGGGTACAATCTGTGCCGATGACATTGAAGTCATTGATGGCGTAAATACAATAACAAAGGAAATCACTCTTAATATTTCTTTGCCATTTGAATATGCAGACAACTATGATAACATCAACAAATGGTACTTCCTGCAGTTCCATGCAACAAGCAAAAACTATCTGTATTATGGTGGTTCTGCCGATGTTCTTGATGCTTCAAAGACAACTTTTGACGCTGAGGATGACAACTATTATTGGGGGTTTGTAGGTAACCCATTTGACGGTTACACAGTCGTAAACCGTGGTGCAGGTGCCGACAAGGCTCTCAACGCAGGCGAGAGTGGTGCTATCGTTGGGGACGAGGCTCAGGTTATGACACTGACAGCCAGTTCACACGCAGAAGATGGTTTCTTTATGCAGAACCTCACAGGTAGTTACACACAGCGTTTCAACAAACAAAACAATAAGGTAGTATATTGGAGTGGAGCAGATGCAGGTTCTACATTTATGACAGAAGATCCAGATGAAGCTTTGGTTGCTTTGGTTAACGACTTTAAAACATATGCATCTTCAGGTTTGGGTTACGTAGGCGGTTATACAGTTGATAAGGCTGATGCTATCAACGCAATTGAAACTTATGCAGACATGAAAGCATTCAAAGCTGCTAATACACCTATCACATTTGATGAAAGCAAGTATTATCGTATTCAGAACGTATACCGCACAACATTTATATCAGTAACCGGCACAGACAGAGTTCTTAAAGCAGAAGACAAAGCTAACGTAAGCCAGCTCTGGCAGATAGAGAATGGAACTACTGATGGTAAATACTTTATCAAGAGCCCCAATGCAGGCTACATGCAGGCTGTAGGTACAAACGCACTTGCAGAAAACGGTGCAGAATTCAATATTTCAAGTTTCGGTGAGGGTTATGGCCAGTATGCTATCAAGAGTGATAATAATATGCTCGCTGGTATCAATGCTTCTACTCTTGGTACATGGTGGAATGGCACAATTGACAGCGATATGTCATACCGTTTCATTGAGACAACAGATGTTGAAATCAATATTGATGAATTCGCGTCAATCTATTTGCCATTCGCAGTTGAGGTTGAGGGTGCTACAGCTTACGCTATCGAGGAGACAAACAGCACTCACGCAATTCTCGCCGAGAAGGCCGACATCCCTGCAAACCAGGGTGCAATCCTTGCTGGTAACGGCACAGCAAAGCTCAACATCATCAACGATGCAACATCTGACTGGACAAACAACATGCTCAAGGGTTCAACCATTGACACATACGTAGAGGGTCCTGCATACGTTCTTGGTACAGTAAATGATGTAACAGGCTTATACAAGGCTAAATTGAAGAGAAATGAGAATGGCGAAGAAGATACAACACACTTCAAAAACAATGCAAACAAAGCTTATCTTGTAGTTGAGGGTGCATCGGAAAGCGTTTCATACGGTTTGCGTCTGCCAGGTGCAACAGGTATTGAGGAGGTTGTTGTTGAGAATGGCGTTAAGGCTATCTATGACCTTACAGGCCGCCGCGTTGAGTCAGTAACAGTTCCCGGTATCTACATCGTAAACGGCAAGAAGGTACTTGTAAAGTAATTGCAAACAGGTTTGTAGAGGGCATCCCTCGCGGATGCCCTCTACAAGCAAAAATAAAAACATAAAAAAAACAGTTACAAAAGGAACTGTTTGCTGAGCCCTTTTGTACATTTGTCCAATTAACATTAAAAAGATTATACTACTTATGAAAAAGACTTATGTATCACCTTTTGCAGAAGAGGTAAATATTGAGACAACACAGATGCTTGCAGCTTCTATTCCAACAAGCGACACAGAAATAGACACAGAGACAGATCAGAAGAGCGATGACCGTCGCGGTGAGTGGGGTAACCTTTGGAACTAATAAACAACAACAAAAAATGCGAGGATTTCTCGAGGGCACTGAAAAAGATACCCTTTGATAAAGTGGTTGAGATTTAAGTAAAAGAAGGATATCGATAATTATTCGGT
>SUXN01000013.1 GCA_015060965.1 Bacteroidales bacterium
GCAAAGCCCTCAACAACACGTCTGAACGAATGTGAAGAATCTCTTATTTCGCGATATTTTTGAGATCCCTCGTCGCTGCGCTCTGTCGGGATGACACCATCGCAGTAGATATTTGTATCAATGGACAACTCCTATATTATTGCCATTTTTTTGTGCAAACTGTTTTAAACTGCCGTACATTCCTTATTATTTGGAAAAAAGATGCTATTTTCGCGTAAGTTTGGCAAAAGAGGCAACTTTTTATATAAGATGATTGACTATACTGTATTTAAAGATAAGAAAGCTGTATATTATACATTAGGTTGTAAGTTGAATTTCTCGGAGACTGCAACCATTGAGCGTCAGCTGCAGGAGGCTGGCATACGTACCGCCAAGCGCGGCGAGAAGGCAGATATATGCATTGTCAACAGCTGTGCTGTGACACAGGAGGCCGAGAAGAAGTGCCGTCAGGTAATACATAAATTGGTGCGCCAGAATCCCGGCGCGTATGTGGTGGTTACCGGATGCTACGCGCAGCTGTCGGCCGAGAAACTCTCCAAGGAGTTGGGGGTGGACGTTGTACTCGGCATAGACAAGAAAGGTCAGGTGCTTGAGCATCTGGGTAATCTCGTGAAGCATGAAGAGGGTGGTGAGTGGTACGCCATGCCCACAAAAGATGTGCGTAACTTTGTGCACTCCTGTTCACGTGGCGACCGTACACGCTATTTCCTCAAGGTTCAGGACGGTTGTGACTATTTCTGTACATACTGCACCATTCCCTTTGCACGTGGACGTAGCCGCAATCCGTTGGTGAGCGAGCTTGTGGAGCAGGCGCAGAAGGCTGTTGCCGAAGGTGGCAAGGAGATAGTGATAACAGGTGTCAATATAGGTGATTTCGGAAAATCCACAGGCGAGAGTTTTATCTCGCTGGTGAAGGCTCTTGACGGTGTCGAAGGGGTGTCGCGCTACAGGATATCTTCGATAGAGCCCAACCTCATAACCGATGAGATAATAGAATATGTTGCGCAGTCGCGCAGTTTCATGCCACATTTCCACATCCCGTTGCAGGCGGGCAGTGACGAGGTGCTCAAGCTGATGCACCGCCGTTACGACACTGCATTCTTTGCACAGAAGATAGCAAAGGTGCGCGAAGTGCTGCCCGATGCGTTCATCGGGGTGGATGTCATTGTGGGTACGCGTGGCGAGAGTGAAGAGCTGTTTGAACGTGCCTACGAATTCATAAAAGGACTGGATATATCCCAACTGCATGTCTTCAGCTACTCGGAACGCCCTGGCACACAGGCATTGAAAATTGAGGGTGCCGTGCCGCCGGCCGAGAAGCACCGCCGCAGCCAGTTGCTCATTTCACTGAGCGAGGAGAAGCGTCTTGCGTTCTATGAGCGCAACATTGGCAAGGAGGCTGTAGTGCTGTTTGAGAAACCACGCTCAGGTATGCCTATGGGCGGTTTCACGGCAAACTATATACGTGTGGAGACGGTTGCCAAACCTGAGTATATAAACAGGCTGGTAAGGGTGCGCCTGGGTGGTTTCAACGAGGAGTCTTCGGCTCTTGTTGCCGATGAGATAATAGGCTTTGCCGATTAAATGATGAAAAGGGTAGCAGTTGTCATATTGAACTATAACGGTGCGGAGATGTTGCGCACCTTCTTGCCCGGGGTGGTGGAATGTTCCCCCGAGGCCGAGGTCGTCGTTGCCGACAATGCTTCTACCGATGATTCCGTTGAGGTGGTGCAGCGTCTCTTCCCCACAGTAAGGCTCATTCGTCTTGAGCAGAACTGGGGCTTTGCCGACGGTTACAACAAGGCTCTCGAACAGGTGGATGCCGAATATTCAATTCTGCTGAACTCTGACGTTGAAGTCACAAAAGGGTGGATAGCACCAATGCTTGCTGCTCTTGACGCCGACAGCAATGTCGTGGCCTGTCAGCCCAAAATTCTTGACTACAAGCGCAAGACCCATTTTGAGTATGCGGGTGCAGCCGGTGGTTTCATCGACCGTTACGGTTACCCTTATTGCCGTGGACGCATATTCGATACCCTCGAAGAGGATAAGGGGCAATATGATACGGTATGCGATATAAGCTGGGCCACAGGTGCGGCGCTGATGATACGCACTGCCGAATATCGTGCGGCCGGTGGCCTTGACGGGCGTTTCTTTGCGCACATGGAGGAGATAGACCTCTGTTGGCGCTTGCGTGCACGTGGCAGCCGCATACTCTGTGTGCCGCAGAGTACGGTGTATCATGTGGGTGGGGCAACGCTGTCAAAGAGCAACCCCAAGAAGACATATCTCAACTTCAGGAACAACTTGCTGATGCTGTACAAGAACCTGCCGCAGGAAGAGCTCCGGTCAGTGATGCGTATGCGTTGCCTGCTCGATTATGTTGCTGCCTTCAAATTCCTGTTCACCGGTGGTTTCGGTGACTTCAAGGCTGTGATGCGTGCACGTCGCGATTACCGTAGGATGAGGGATAGTTATGCCGCAGTGCGCAAGGAGAACCTTGCAAAGACAGTGGTGCAAGGGCGTTGTTGCCGTAGCCCATTCCCGATACTATGGCGTTACCATTTTGGTGGCAAAAAAAATTATTCAGAACTTTAAGAAGCTATGGAGACTGCATTATATCTTATACCCGTTACTCTCGGTGACACGGAAATCTCAAGAGTGTTGCCGGCATACAATGCCGAGGTCATTGCCGGAATAAGGCATTTCATTGTCGAGGATGTGCGTTCGGCACGCCGATTCTTGCGCAAGGTCGACCCGCAGTTCGATATCGACGCTTCGCAGTTCTTTGAACTGAACAAGCATACTGCACCGGAGGTTGTTGCCGGGTATCTCAAGCCTTTGAAGGATGGCAAGCCCATGGGAGTCATCTCCGAGGCCGGTTGTCCTGCCGTGGCCGACCCTGGTGCCGATGTCGTTGCCATAGCACAGCGCAAGGGGTTCAAGGTGGTGCCGCTGGTTGGTCCCTCGAGCATCATCCTCTCCGTGATGGCTTCGGGCTTCAATGGCCAGAGCTTTGCCTTCAACGGCTATCTGCCCATAAAACCTGAGGAGCGTGCGAAGAAGCTGCGTCAGCTCGAACAGCGCATATACAACGAGGACCAGACACAGCTGTTCATCGAGACACCGTACCGCAACGGAAAGATGATAGAGGATATCCTCAAGAACTGCCGTCCTCAGACAAAACTGTGCATAGCAGCGAACCTCACCTGTGAGGGCGAATATGCACGTACCATGACTGTGAAGGAGTGGAAAGGCAAGGCTCCCGACTTGTCCAAGATTCCTTGTATATTTCTGTTATATAAGTAAGAAATTTGAAATAAAGCTCCTCCCTACAGGTGGGGAGGTGGTCGCAGACCGAAGGGGATATTCAAGGACGTGACACTCTGTTTTCTCCCTTCAGTCGGTAAACCGACAGGGCTTCTTCGAAGACTCCTTTGTGGTGCTAAAGCACCAGTCGTCGCAAACATTGCTCGCTCGCAATGTCCCCTCAAGGAGTGGAGCAGCTGAAATGACATACTAATTTGAAATACGGAAACTAAAACTCCTCCCCGCGTTGTGGGGAGGTGGTCGCAGACCGGAGGGGATATTCAAGGACGTGACACTCTGTTTTAACCCCTCAGTCACTTTGTGACAGCTCCCCTTGAAAAGTGGAGCAGCTGAAATGGCATACTAATTTGAAATACGGAAACTAAAGCTCCTCCCAGCGTTTGTGGGGAGGTGGTCGCAGACCGAAGGGGATATTCAAGGACGTGACACTCTGTTTTAACCCCTCAGTCACTTCGTGACAGCTCCCCTTGAAAAGTGGAGCAGCTGAAATGGCATACTAATTTGAAATACGGAACTAAAGCTCCTCCCCACAGGTGGGGAGGTGGTCGCAGACCGGAGGGGGAATATTCGGTATGTACAATCGCAAAGAAATAATAATAAAGAGTAAGGAATTAAGAAGGAATCTGACTCCGGAAGAGGCTGTGTTATGGACACAGCTGAAATCTCACAAGCTTAACAATAGCAAATGGCGGAAACAGCATCCGATAGGATCTTATATTCTTGACTTTTATTGTCCCGGTGCAAAATTATGTGTTGAACTTGATGGAAGCAGTCATTACACTTATCAAGGAGCAAAGGAAGATGCTGTCAGAACAGCATTTCTAAATACCAAAGGAATCAAAGTCATAAGATTTGAAAATAGACTGATTTGGGACAATCTACAAGGTGTTTTAGACATTATTCTACAGGAACTGGACTGCAATAGTACGGAAAACAGAGAATATTAGTTCTCCCCTCAGTCACTTCGTGACAGCTCCCCTTGAAAAGTGGAGCAGCTAAAATGACATACTAAATTGAAATATAAACTAAAGCACCTCCCCACAGGTGGGGAGGTGGTCGAAGACCGGAGGGGGTATTCAAGGACGTGACACTCTGTTTTAACCCCTCAGTCACTACGTGACAGCTCCCCTTAAAAAGTGGAGCAGCTAAAAAATGGAATTTGAATAAAGCTCCTCCCCACAGGTGGGGAGGTGGTCGCAGACCGGAGGGGTAAGAGAAAATCAGCTTCTTGTTCCAATGAGTCCGGATAAGTCTGTTCCTGCCGGTGCCTGGAATACCTTGAGACCGAATTCTGGCATTACTGCGAGTATATGCTCGAATACGTCTGCCTGCAGGTGTTCGTATGCAACCCAAGCGGTGTCTGCCGAGAAGAAATAGAGTTCAAGCGGCAAGCCTTGTGGCGTGGGCTGTAACTGACGTATCATGAATATCATTTCATGGTTCACGCGCTCGTTGTTGCGCAGGTATATGTCAAGGTAGTTGCGCAGTACGGTGAGGTTCACGACCTGTCCGTCGGTACATTCAATCCCTTTGAGCCATCCTTTCTCCCTGAACTTCTCCACCTGTTCCTTGCTGCAGAACCCTATTGTGTTCATGTCGATGTAGAGTGAGCGCTTGATGCGTCGGCCTCCACTGTCAAACATTCCTCTCCAGTTCTGGAACGATTCGCTTACCAGAACGTATGGCGGTATGGTTGTTATGGTCTTGTCCCAGTTCTTTACCTTTACCGTTGTGAGTGTAACCTCGACAACCTCTCCGTCGGCATTGTGCTTTGGCAGCGTTATCCAATCTCCTTGGCGCAGCATGTCGTTTGCCGAGAGTTGGACACCTGCCACAAGGCCCATGATGGGATCTTTGAACACCAGCATAAGTACAGCCGCCATAGCACCGAGTCCTGTGAGTATGTTCGCAGGGTTCTTGTCTATGACGATACTTACTATAATGATTGCTCCGATGCAAAGAGCTATTATCTTGAACATCTGGAAGACGCCTTTAAGCGTTCTGTTCTTCATGCGCTGATTCTCATTCGAGATATCGTACAGCGAGTTGAATATTGCGCAGGCAAGCCGTGTCGCTGTTGCTACAATGTAAATGTCAATTACCTTGTCTGCCCAGAAGAATACTGTATGCGACTCGCTGAAAAGGTAGGGTAATATCACTTTAAGGACAATGGGAGGTATCAGCCTCGATACATTGGTGAGTACATCCCTGTTGAAAAGTATGTCATCCCATTTTGATGTTGTCTTTGAGGTGACTTTGTTTACTGCTGGGAGAATGAGCCTGCGGCATATTATGTCGCAGATATAAAACAGGACTATGGCCGATGTTATAAGGATTGCCAGTCGTGCCTCACTGTTGCTCCAAAGCTCGTTGAAGTCTATAAAGCTATGCTGTAACATCTTTGTTGTTGTTAAATTCAAACTGTTTCTAAATTAGTGCGGTAAATATACTCACTTTTTCCAAAAGGGCTCTCTTTGTCACTCTTTTTTCTTGAGCAGTTCCTGCAGCCTGAACATCTCGTCGCGGTATTGTGCCGCATCCACGAACTCCATCTTGCCGGCAGCCTCTTCCATGAGGCGGCGTGTGCGTTCGATGCTCTTCTTCAGCTGTTCTGCGCTCATATACTCCACAATAGGGTCGCAAGCGATAGGTGCCTGACGGGTATCCTCGCTGTACATCTTCATGCTCTTGCCGTCTTTCTCTTTCCTTTCGGTGGCAAGGGCGTTGCTTATCTCTTTCTTTATCTGTTTGGGTGTTATGCCATGTTCCTGGTTGTAGCGCATCTGCTTGTCGCGGCGGCGTGCCGTCTCGTCCATAGTGCGTTGCATGCTCTCGGTGATATTGTCGGCATAGAAGATTACCGTGCCGTTGACGTTGCGGGCTGCACGTCCGGCTGTCTGTGTGAGCGAGCGGTGGCTGCGCAGGAAGCCTTCTTTGTCGGCATCAAGTATGGCTACAAGCGAAACCTCGGGCAGGTCGAGTCCTTCACGCAATAGGTTCACACCTATGAGCACGTCATATAATCCCTCTCGCAGGTCGGTCATAATCTGTATGCGCTCGAGCGTGTCCACGTCGCTGTGTATGTAGTTGCATCGCACACCGTTCTTCAACAGGTAGTCGGTCAGCTCCTCGGCCATGCGCTTGGTGAGGGTGGTGACGAGCACACGCTCTTCGCGTTCCACACGCAGCTGTATCTCCTCCATAAGGTCGTCGACCTGGTTCGCAAGCGGACGAACTTCAATTATCGGGTCAAGCAGTCCTGTGGGGCGGATGACCTGTTCCACTACAACGCCTTCGCTCTTTACAAGCTCATAGTCGGCAGGGGTGGCGCTCACATATATTGTCTGTGGCGTCAGTTCCTCGAACTCCTCGAACTTCAGCGGGCGGTTGTCGAATGCCGCAGGCAGGCGGAACCCGAACTCCACGAGGTTGGTCTTGCGGGCGCGGTCACCGCCGTACATCGCATGTATCTGCGGCACGCTCACGTGGCTCTCGTCAATGATGAGCAGGAAATCCTCGGGGAAAAAGTCTAATAGACAGTAGGGGCGTGTGCCGGCCTCGCGTCCGTCGAAGTAGCGTGAGTAGTTCTCGATGCCCGAGCAGTGCCCCAATTCGCGCAGCATCTCGATGTCGTATGTGACGCGCTCATGCAGACGCTTGGCTTCGAGCGGCTTGCCTATCTCGCGGAAATACTCTTCCCTGTCGGTAAGGTCCTTCTCAATCTCGAGAATGGCACGTTCTGTGCTCTCCTTGGTTGTCATGAAAAGGTTGGCGGGGTAAATCTTGTAGTCGTCGAATGTGGCGATGCGTGCGCCGGTAACGCTGTCAATCTCCTCGATGCCGTCGATGTCATCGTCCCAGAATGTGATGCGCAGTATGTGGTCGCTGTAGGCAAGGCTCACCTCCACGGTGTCACCTTTTACGCGGAAGTTTCCGCGCGACAGGTCCACGTCATTGCGTGTGTAGAGGCTGCCCACCAGCTTGCGCAGGAATACATTGCGGTCAAGTTTCTGCCCCACGGCAATCTCAATGACGTTGTTGTAGAAGTCGCTGGGGTTGCCCATGCCGTATATGCACGATACCGATGAAATGACCACCACGTCCTTGCGCCCTGAGAGCAGTGCCGACGTTGCGGCAAGCCTCAGCTTGTCAATCTCGTCGTTTATGGCAAGATCCTTCTCTATATATGTGTCGCTCGAGGGGATATATGCCTCGGGCTGGTAGTAGTCGTAGTACGATACATAGTACTCCACGGCATTGTTGGGGAAGAATCCCTTGAACTCGTTGTAGAGCTGTGCCGCCAGGGTCTTGTTGTGGCTCAATATAAGGGTGGGGCGGTTTATTTCCTTTATCACATTCGCCATGGTAAAGGTCTTTCCCGAGCCCGTCACACCCAGCAGGGTCTGTGCAGGAGTGCCTGCCTTTACACCCTCCACAAGCTGTGCGATAGCCTCGGGCTGGTCGCCCATAGGTGCATATTCTGATACAAGTTCGAACTTCATGTTTTCTTTAGTTGTCTTGATAAACTGCCGAATTTAAGACAATTTCTCAAAATGGTGAACCACAAAAATAATGATTTCTCCTAATTCATGCAAGAATTTGGATTCTGTGTAATATAATTAAGCGGCTACTCGCGGAATTATTGCTTTTTTTATCTATTTTTGCATAAATAAGGCAAATTATAACGGAATATAATATGAAAAGACTTCTTTATGCATTTCTGCTGGCCCTGCCGCTGTGTGCGGTAGCCGGTAATCCTGCGGAATCCTCGGATGATTATCCTGTTGTCTTCGACAAAGGGCAAGGCTACACTCACGGTAGCCGTCGCCTGAACAGTGTGTCACTCAGTGGACAGACGCTGCAATTGCCGACACCTTTGAAGGTGTACAGCAAGATTGATGATGGCTTCTTCAGTGCGCAGGTAGGCGAGACGGTATCCCCTACATTCGGATACACGGGCACCTGGATGAACGGCTTCGTATATATTGACCGTGGCATGGACGGTGCTTTTGAGGCGCAGCTCAATGCTGACGGCTCAATCCCGGCAGGCAGTGATATCATGGCGTTCTCTTACGCTGAACCTTCTGTAGGTTCGGGAGTGGGGTACAACAGCAACGGTCAGGCGGTGTCTAACGCCGATGTGCTCAATCCTCCTGCGTTCAAGATTCCGGCAGACCTTGCTCCCGGTTACTATCGTATGCGTTACAAGGTGGACTGGGCTTCGATTGACCCTGCGGGACGTCCTGAGGACGGTAACGGTATCATCAAGAACGGTGGCGCGATATGCGATGTACGCATAAATATTCATGCAGCAAACGGAAACTTGTCGGTTGAATCTACGAACGGCACCTTGTTGGCTGCTGATGGTTCTGAGCTTCCCCAGGCTGTTCCTTTCGGCAAGCCGCTGGTTCTAAAGGTGGCTCCTGCCGACGGGTATGCGCTCGATGTGCTCAAAGTTGTTCATGGCCATAATCTCAATGGCGAGCAGGAGGTGCACGGTGTGCAACAGTATAACGAATATCTCTTGCCTGGGTATCTTGTCAAGGGTGATGTGGTTACTCTCCCTGCCGAGTTTGTTGACGGTGATGTAAAGATTGTTGCCTTTTTCGAAAAACAGGAGGGTGGTGCCGGTGGCGAAGGGTATGCTCTCTCGTTCGACAAGGATGCGACAGTGAACGTGGGTGGTCCGGTCGTTGTAAGTGTTAACGGCAAGGAGTTCAATCTTGACGGTAATGCGGCATATTATGACTTTACCGAAACTCCGGTGCTTGTCTCAAATGCAGAAATTCTGGATGTGCTCGTTGACAATTCTTACGGCAAGGACGGTTATCTCTATGTCGACCTCAACAACGACGGCAAGTTTACTGCAATGATTGACGGCAATGGTCTTCCAACCGTTTCGAGCGAACTCGTTGATTTCTCGTACTATAAAGGAAAGAATAGCAATGGTGCAACCGCAGAACAGGGCGGTGAAGTCGGGACTCTTGCCGGTCATTTGCCTGAATCGCTTGCCGACGGCATATATCGTGTACGTCTCAAGCTCGATAAGGACAATATCAGCCCCGACGGCTCGGAGAGTATCGTTGCCGATGGTGGTTGCGTAGCCGACTTTCTTATTAGCGTTGTAAGGAAAGGCAATGCTTCATTGCGTCTCTTTACTGTGGACGGCAGCATCGATGGTCTTGCCGGAACGGCTCTTCCGCTCACGGTTCCGCTCAATCAAAGGATATCGGCGGTGCTTCGTGGTGCTCCAGGCTTTGCAGCCGAAGGTGTTACGGTGCGTCACGGCCACAATCTCGACGGTGAGCAGTATGTGAACGGTAACCGTCAGTGGGTCGAGGAGTATGTTGCGGTAAAGGCCGGCAAGGTGGTTGTCAATGCCGACATAGTTGACGGTGATGTATATCTTTTTGCAGAGTTCAAGAAAAAAGAGGGTGGTGAGTGGACTCTTGTCTTCAGTGATGAGTTCGATGCCGAGGATAACAGCCAGCCTGTAGACAGCAAATGGATGCGTTGCCAGCGTTACGGCTCTACCTGGAACCGTTGGCTCAGCGACAGCAAGGAGGTTATCTATCTGCAGGGCGGTGACCTCGTGGCACGTGCGATACCTAACCCTGATCAAGAGAGTGATCCTGTGCCTATGATTACAGGTGGTATAAAGAGTAATAAACGTTTCGGCTTCACATACGGTTACGTGGAGGCGCGCATCCTTTCCAATCCTTGGACCGGACATTTCCCGGCATTCTGGATGATGCCCGAGGACCAGAGTGCAGGTTGGCCCGATTGTGGCGAGATTGATATCTGGGAGGCTATCGATACTGACGGCCGTTCATATCATACGGTCCACAGTAATTGGACATACGACCTCGGGAACAAGAATGACCCGCAGTCAAGCTTCAATAAGACAATCCCGTATGACCGCTATCACACTTATGGCCTCAAATGGGATGCCAATACTCTTATATGGTACATCGACGGCAAAGAAGTCGGGCGCTATACAAAGTCTACCGACAGCTCAAAACTCAGTCAGGGGCAGTGGCCGTTCGACAAGCATTTCCACCTTATCCTCAACCAGAGTGTGGGTAATGGCTCATGGGCTGCCAATGCAGATGTGTCGCATACTTACGAGACACGTTTCGACTGGGTACGCGTGTATCAGACCGACGGCATGGAAAATACCGACGGCACGGTAGGTGTAGTGAAGGTGATTGACACTAATGTAGTAGAAGTTACGGCGGCTGACGGTGGTGCCTATGTTGCAACATCCGAGCCTCTTGTGGTAGAGGCATATGATACGATAGGCCGTAAGGTTGCCCAGGCTTTTATTGAGGATGCCGGTTTTATTCCGCTTGCCAAAGGCGTTTACATTATTGCTGGCAACAAGGTTATGGTCAAATAAACAATAGATATCAATATCCTTTATGGCGCTACAGCTCATTTGAGAGCGTGGCGCCATATTTTTTGGCAACAATATAGGAGTTGTCTATTGAAACAAATATCTGCTGCGATGATGTCATCCTGAACTGTGCGAACCAACGGTCGACGCCGCGGCGTCAGCCTTAGCATTAAGCAGGAGGGGCCAAAGTCAAGGATCTCTCAAAGAACTCCGCCAGCGACTTTTCGAGATGTTTCACTTCGTTCAACATGACACGATACATTTTGGACAACATCTATATTATTACCTGTTTTTTTGTTTATTTATGGATTATTTATCTATATTAAAAGGAAGATTGAATGATTTTCGTTGTATTTTCGGTTGGAATGTGCTATCTTTGCAAACTGAATTGGACTATTGGGTTTTGGTGCAATTCATAATTTACAAAAGATGAAAAATTGTTTATATACACTTATTGCGGCATTGTTGATGCTTTCTTCTTGTGACTCTTACAACAAGATTCTCACAACAAACAACATCGACTACAAGTATGAGGCTGCAAAGGCATACTATCTCAAAGGTGATTACTCGAAGGCTGCCCAGCTTCTTGAGAGTATGGTTACTCTGCTCAAGGGTGGTGACAAGGCCGAAGAGTCTCTGATACTTCTTGCAAAGTGCTATTACGACTCAAAGGACTATGATACTGCATCGCAGTATTTTAAGGTGTATTACACCAATTATCCCCGTGGTGAGTTTGCCGAGTATGCCCGTTTCCATTCCGGCAAGTCTCTGTTTATGGATATAACTGAGCCCGAGCTTGACCAGTCGGGAACATATCTTGCTATCAGTGAACTCCAGCTTTTTATGGAATATTTCCCTTTGAGCAAGTTGCGTCCCGAGGCACAGGACATGATTGTTAAGATGCATGACCTGCTTGTGGAGAAGGATTTCCTGTCGGCAAAGCTATATTATGACCTCGGCGATTTTATGGCATACAAGGGCAACAATTATCTTGCTTGTATAATTACAGCGCAGAACGCTCTGAAGGATTATCCTTATACAGGTCTTCGTGAGGAGCTCTCGATGCTGATACTGCGTGCACGCTACCAGATGGCGCATAAGAGTGTTGAGGAGAAAAAGTATGAGCGTTACCGCGAGACAATAGACGAGTACTATGCTTTCAAGACAGAGTTCCCCGATAGCAAGTATCTTGATGAGGCCGAAAAGTTCTTCAAGGAGGCCAAGGGATTTGTGAATGATTGACTACAATGATAAATAATTAAACGATATAAAAATGGATTACAAAAAGACAAATGCTCCAACAAACACTGTCACACGTAATATGGCAGATTTTGTAAATGAGACAGGCAATGTTTATGAGTCTGTAGCTATCATCGGTAAGCGTTCAAATCAGATTGCTGCCGAGATGAAAGAGGAATTGCTCAAGAAACTCAACGAGTTTTCATCTACAACCGACAACCTCGAGGAGCAGTTCGAGAACCACGAGCAGATTGAGATTTCACGTTATTATGAGAGACTTCCCAAGCCTACACTTATCGCGGCCCAGGAGTTTCTCGACGGTAAGATATATTTCCGTGACCCTGCAAAGGATAACGTAGAGGAGGATATCTGATAACAGATAGGTAGTTATGAAGTTCCGCTTATACCAGTTGCTTTATGTCGCAGTAATTGCCCTTCTTGTGTGGGCAATGGTGGAGCCTATAATAAAGTTTACAGAGGCCGATGGTTCGCTGACGGTTATGAGTAATTTCAAGTTGCTTGCTGCTGACGGTCAGGTATCAAGGTCTGTAATTGCACTTGGGGCGTTGCTTGTGTTTGCTGTGGTAGTGAATGCTTTTGCACTTATGGTGTCGATGTTCAGCAATTTCGAGTTGCAGAAGAGAACCACAATACTCTCGTTGCTTGTTCTTGCAGGATATTATATCCTTCTGCTGATATACTCGTTCCTCTTGCTTGCCGATGCATCGCTTGAAGTAGACTTGCCGATATTGTTCCCGTTCTTTGGAATAATTCTCAATTCGGTATCATTCAATCTTATCCGTCGCGAAGAGGCGAAGATTATTGCACGGGCTACCGGTTTCAGATTGAGGGATTGATGATTCAATTAAACATAAGAATGGTCCACGGTTCCGTGGGCCATTTTTTTTCTTCTGTTGGAACATTACCTGCAATACTCTTGTTTTTAAAGGAAAAAAGAGTATGAAAAAGGTAAAGATTTCTGTTTTTGCTGACCCTGCATGTACCTGGTGCTGGGGCAGTGTGCCTGTAGTGAGGGCGTTGAGATACCGTTACGGTTCGCAGTTGGAATTCGAGTATGTAATGGGTGGAATGATAGAGGATATCACCTCCTTCAATAACCGTAGGTTATCTATCGGTGGTGACATAGCAATGTCGAACAGGAATATCCATAAGCACTGGCTCGAGGCATCGGCCATACATGGTATGCCTGTTTCCGAGGCTCCTGTGCGCCTGTTTACCGAGGAGCACCGTTCAACAGTCCCGATGAACCTTGCATATATTGCAGCAGGGCTTTATGCCAAGTCGAATAAGGAGATTATGGACAACTCCGTGCAACGGTTTCTGCGTATATTGCAGGAGATGACCCTTGTTGATGGGGCGCAAATGAACGATGCAGACAATATTGTCGCAATGTCTGCCCTTGTGGGCTTCAACCAACAGAAATACAGCGAGATATTTGCAGGTCCCGAGACAAAGAGAGTATATTCGGCAAATAAGGAACTGTGTAATGAGTACGATGTACACTCTTTCCCGACATATAAATTAGTGTACGCCGATGAGGAGATGATGGTGCGTGGCTTTACAACATATGAGACATTGGCGCATTGTATCGCCCAACTCTCTTATGAGAATGTAAAGCCCATTGAAGATGGCAGGGAAGCGCTTACCATTGCAAATGTGCGTACGTTCATTGAGGAATTCGGTGTGGCATACCCGGTCGAGATTGCCACAGCATTTTCTCTTGACAGGACCGGTGGACACACGGCCTTGAATATCGAGTCGTACGCAGGATTGCCCGACATCATCGAAGAGATGATAAAGAGCAATGATATTGCCATGGCGCCAAAGGGTAATGGCTTCCTCATTTATACCTTGAAGCAGAAACAGAATGCTTCACAAGCTAAAGGCCGCGAGTATGCCGGTATATATTGACATTAAGAGGCGGGAGAACTCTCCCGCCGTTTAATGTCGGCATTGTTGAAGAATTTCTGCACTCGCTGTGAATAATTGTGATTTATTCGCTTGTTTTTTGTATCTTTGCAAAGGAATTCAGATTATGTGAGGATATGAGAAAATTGATGATTATTCTGTCGCTTGTCGCTGTACTCGCATCCTGCTCCTCAAAGAAGGAGTATATGGTGAGGATGTTCACAACTGCCGGTGTCGTTGATATGAAACTCTATGACGAGACACCGAAGCACAGGGACAATTTCGTGAAGCTTGTCAAGGAACAGGTGTACGATTCGCTTCTTTTCCATCGTGTGATAAAGGATTTTATGATTCAGGGCGGTGACCCGGATTCAAAGAATGCAGCTTCAGGCAAACTGCTGGGAGAGGGCGATCTTGGATATACTGTCGAGCCGGAATTTATGCCCGAGGTGTATTTCCACCGTCGCGGTGCTCTTGCTGCAGCACGTGAAGGGGATGATGTGAACCCCTCAAAGGCTTCATCGGCAAGCCAGTTCTACATTGTCTGGGGTAATGTCTTTACCAAGGAGCAACTCGAAAGGCTCAAGACGCAATACAAGCAACGTACGGGCAAGGATATAACAATAACCCCCGAACAACTTGAGGTATATACCACTATCGGTGGCACGCCGCACCTCGACGGCGACTACACTGTCTTCGGTGAGGTTGTGAAGGGCCTTGAGGTTGTGGACGCTATACAGAATGTCAGGTGTGACAGGAACGATCGTCCGTTGAGGGATGTCCGTATAATAAAGATGGAACTTATAAAGTAAGAAAGTGTTATGTTGAAGATAGGTGATAAGGTTCCCGACTTTTTGGGTGTTGACGAGAATGGTGTCGAGGTGCGTGTAAGTGATTATAAAGGACGTAAGTTAGTAGTCTATTTCTATCCGAAGGACAGCACTCCTGGCTGTACTGCCGAGGCATGCTCATTGCGTGACGGAATGGATGAACTTGTCTCTGCTGGTTATGCAGTTGTCGGTATCAGTGCTGACAGTGCGGCTTCACATACCCGCTTCAAGGCAAAACAGCAGCTTAACTTTCCTCTCATAGCCGATGTTGAAAAGAGTACAATACAGGCCTTTGGCGCCTGGGGTGAGAAAAAGATGGCAGGCAGGGTGTATATGGGAATAATACGCACTACATTTGTCATTGATGCAGATGGTGTCATCGAAAGGGTGATTACCAAAGTAGATACCAAGAATGCCGCGAGGCAGATATTGGACAATATTTGATTATTCTTAATTTTTTTCTATTTCTATGATTCAAAGTTTATTGGTATTCCTCGATGCGGTTGCATCCGAGGTGGCTGTTGATGCGGTTGCAACAACAGGTATTGTGGAAAAATTGTCGGGTATGACTCCTGATGAGATTATGCATGCTATCACTGCGTTGACTATCTCTTTGGCAGGAAAATTTGTCAAGGTGCTTCTTATCTGGTTTGTCGGTCGTTGGATAATACGTAAGGTTGTAAGGCTTATCAAGAAGATTATGCTGAAGCGCAAGGTCAACCCCTCTGTCAGCTCATTTGTATCAAGCATGATTGACGTTGTGGCTATGGCTGTCATAATCATTATGATAATCAGCGTTCTGGGTATTGATACATCTTCCTTTATCGCGCTTTTTGCATCGGCCGGTGTCGCTGTGGGTATGGCTCTGAGCGGTACCTTGCAGAACTTTGCCGGTGGTGTGATGATTCTGCTTTTCCGCCCCTTCAAGGTAGGTGACTATATTGAGGCGCAGGGAATTGGCGGTTCTGTTAAGGAAATCCAGATTTTCAATACAGTAATCAATACCCCGGACAACAAGATTATCCTGTTACCTAATGGACCTCTCTCAACCGGTATCATCAACAACTATTCGCGTGAGCCGTTGCGCCGTCTTGACCTTAATTTCTCAGTTGCCTATGGCGATGACTATGAGATGGCAAAGGCTGTAATGTTGCGTCTTATCAAGGAAGACGGCCGTGCTTTAAATGAACCGGCAGCTCCGTTTGTAGCTCTCGGTTCGCTCAGCGCAAGCTCAATAGACTTGACAGTCCGAATCTGGTGCAAGCAGGAGGATTACTGGGGTATGAAGTTCGATCTTACACAAAAGGTGTATGAGACATTCCCCAAGGAGGGATTAAAATTCCCTTATCAGACTTTTACTGTCCAGTTGGATAAGAACTGATAAAGGTAGTGCCGTTCGTGAGGAACGGTCATGTGGGTTTTGTCGGCCGTGTTTTTGCACGGCCGATTTTTTTTGATTTGTTAAAAATGTATCAGTGCTCTCTGTTTTTCTAATCTGCAATATGTTAAAAAAGATTTATTTTGTACCTTTGCGAAGTTTTTGAAAAAAGGGTGTCGCAGATTGCTTTTAGCAAGGATACCATTGCATTCCTGTTGAGAACATTAATTATTATATACGATGGATACAAAAAAGTTGATTGACTTTCATCCAAAGTTCTTCTCTTGTATGAAGAACTATTCACGTGAGAAGTTCGGTGCCGATCTTATGGCCGGAATCATTGTCGGAATCGTTGCCATTCCTCTGGCCATTGCATTCGGTATTGCAAGCGGTGTAGGCCCGGCCGAGGGTCTTGTGACTGCAATCCTTGCCGGTTTGCTCATTTCAGTGTTCGGTGGCTCCAAGGTACAGATCGGTGGCCCCACAGGTGCGTTCATAATCATTATCTATGGTGTCATACAGCAGTATGGACTCGGCGGGCTTGCCATAGCTACCATAATGGCGGGTATAATACTGATCATTATGGGTCTTTGCCGTCTGGGAACGATAATCAAGTTCATGCCTTACCCCATTATCATCGGTTTCACCGGCGGTATCGCAATAACAATCTTCTCGACACAGATGAATGACCTGTTCGGCCTTGGAATAAGCAATGTCCCTGCGAACTTCATCGACAAGTGGATATGTTATTTCGACAATATCGGGAACATCGACTATTGGAGTGCCGGTATGGGTATCTTGAGTGTTGTGCTCATAGCCCTGACTCCAAAGTTCTCAAAGAAGATTCCAGGTTCGCTGTTGGCAATCGTGGTAATGACTGTTGTAGCTTATCTGCTCAAGGAATTTGCAGGCGTTACTTCTATAAAGACTATCGGTGACCTCTATGAACTCCCTTCAGGCCTGCCTTCTTTTGTCGTTCCGTCTTTGGAGGGTGGGGCTTCTTTGTGGGCAACAATGCAGAGCCTTGCTCCAGTAGCGTTCACTATCGCAATGCTGGGTGCCATAGAGTCTTTGCTCTCGGCGATGGTGGCCGACGGTGTAATAGGTGACAGACACAACTCAAACACCGAGCTCATCGGTCAGGGTATTGCCAATGTTGTAGTGCCTTTCTTCGGCGGAATCCCCGCAACAGGTGCCATAGCACGTACAATGGCGAACATCAACAATGGCGGAAAAACTCCTGTGGCAGGTATCGTACACACCTTCGTGCTGTTGCTCGTGTTGCTGTTCCTCGGTGGTCTTGTGGAGCTTATCCCTATGCCTTGCCTTGCTGGTGTGCTTGTGATGGTGTCTTATAACATGAGCGGCTGGAGAACTATCGTTTCAATGTGCAAGAGCTCGATGTCCGGTACAAGCGTGCTCTTTGTAACTTTGTTGCTGACTGTATTCTTCGACCTTACATTGGCTATCGAGGTAGGTCTTGTGATGGCTATCGTACTCTTTATGAAACGTGCCATGGAAAGTGCCCACATATCAGTTGTACGCGATGAACTTGAGGTGCATCACGATGGTGAGAACGACGAGGTGCTCTCTATTCCTGCGGGTACAGAGGTGTTCGAGATTGAGGGTCCCTTCTTCTTCGGTATTGCCAACAAGTTCGATGAGCTGACACGCGACACCGATGCCATGCCGATACGTGTAATACGTATGCGAAAGGTGACATTTGTCGATGCTACAGGCTTACACAACCTTGAGATATTCATCAATGCCTCAAAGAAAGAGGGCAGGGTGGTTATTCTCTCAGGCGTACACGACAATGTGGAGAAGTCACTCCTCAAGGCCGGTATTGTTGACCTTGTAGGCAAGGACAACGTATGCAACAACATACATCTTGCCCTGCAGCGTGCGGGTGAGGTCTCTGCATCAATGAATCTGAAATAAAAACCATATCATGTGGCTGTACGTGGCTTTTCTGCCTTGTACAGCCACTATTTTATCTTTATGACTTTATGAAGGCCAGGAACGGGACTCCAGGGATTATTGTATATGTCATCGCATTTGTGATTGTGGTGATATGGGGCTGTACGTTCGTGCAGACAAAAACCCTCATCAATTCGGGCTTGCGTCCCGATGAGATATTCCTGTTCCGCTTCACTCTCGCCTATATCCTTATCCTGCCTCTTGCCGACAAAAGGCTTTTTCTCGACAATTGGACCGATGAGGCTCTTGCCGCAGCATTGGGACTCACGGGCGGTTCGTTGTATTTCGTTACCGAGAACTACGCGCTTGCCTATGGCTATTGCTCCAACGTGGCGCTGATTGTCTGCCTGACACCTATGATAACAGCTCTTATCGTAGGTTGTTTCTACAAAAGTGAGCGTATGGGCAGGAGTGCGGTCGTCGGCTCTGCGATAGCTTTCGTGGGAATGGCGCTTGTGGTCTTCAACGGAAACTTCATCCTGCAACTATCGCCTTTGGGTGATGTACTCGCATTGGCTGCTTGCCTATGCTGGGCACTGTATACTCTTATAATAAAGAGACTCCAGGACAAGTACAGCAATATGCTTGTCACGCGCAAAATCTTCGGCTATGGCCTGCTCACAATCCTGCCGATGCTGTTTGTGCGCGGAGTGGATATTGAACTTCTTGTAGATGGCGGTGCTGTAGTGTGGGGAAACATACTCTTCTTGGGCTGTGTGGCATCCATGCTCTGTTTCCTTGGCTGGAACTTCTGCCTTGAGCGGTTAGGTACGGTGCGCGCGACCAACCTTCTTTATCTCAACCCGGTCATTTCAATAACTACATCGGCCATTGTGCTGGGTGAGCGTGTCACATGGATTGCTATTCTTGGCGCCATACTCATTCTTGCTGGACTCTATTGTATGAGGCGCAAATGATGTTTAGTGACATAAAAAAATAACCTGCATCATTTTGTTAATGGATAAAGTGTTGTTGTTTGATTATTATATCGCTCTTTTTGCCGCTTTTGTCTTTGCTCGTCAGTTACATAGCCCGCTATGCGCCTTCCTCACAAAAAACAAAATCAATCAAAAATAGCTGCTAAAAATGAAGCATCTTATTTTTTAAACGTCACTTATCAATTTTTTTTTGAAAATAATTGCATTTTTTGTCACAAACACCCTGAAAAAAGCGTCATATTAGAAGAGAATACTCAAAGGATTATAAATAACGGAATTCGATATAACATCTTCACTATAAATTGGTGAGTTTGACATAGTATTTGTCATCTCGACCATACCTTAATGAAGAAATCAAAAGAGGTTTTGTTTTACGAAACCACTCCGCTCGCTGAAAAACATTAAGTGAACTTTATGTTTACTCGCTTAATCGTGGCTTTCGATGAGCTTTAGCGAACCAGCGGTCGACGCCCGTAGGGGCTAAAGTCAATAACGAATGTGAGAGATCTCTTATTTAACAATATTAGAGATCCCTCGTCGCTTCGCTCTGTCGGGATGACAGTTTCGTGATTTGGTTGGGTTTATATCGAACTGACGTTAAATAAGTGGTTTTACACCGGACTTCTAAAGTTTATAAAGGAAAAAAGAATCAGTGAAGGCAATCGCTTTCACTGATTCTCTTATATGTGGTATCTGAAACTTATTCATGCCCGAGTCTTTCCTCCAAAGCCTGTCTCCAGTCCTCTCCGTTGGTGACAAGAAGTGTCTGTATACCCACTCTTGCGGCAGCCTCGATGTTCTTTGCTCCGTCATCCACAAAAAGCGTCTCTTCTGCTTTCATTTTTCCCTGTTCAAGCATCTTGCGGTATATCTCCTCGCTTGGCTTGGAACAGTGCATGCGGTAACTGAAGAACAGGTTGTCGAAATAGTCGGACAGGGATTTCCTGTTTTGCGTGAAGTCGCTTGTCAGCGCCCAGCTCTGGATGAAAGGGTTTGTGTTGCTCAACACCGACAGACGGTATCTGCCCCTAAGGGTCTGCAAGTATTCGAGCAGGTGGGTATGTATCTCCACAAGAAAGCCGAGCCATGCCTCTTTTGCCTCTTCGAATGTGATTCCTCTGCCTGCAATCGCGCTTATGCGGCGGCAGAACTCATCGGCGTCGATGTCCCCGTTCTCCACTTCAAAGAACGGCCCTTTCTGACAATAGGAGTTGATATATTGTTCCGGCTTCTCTATTCCCAGGTCTCGGAATTTCTGTAGGGCTCTCTCTGTATCAATGGTGGTGAGTACACCTCCAAAATCGAACACGATATCTCTAATCATAGTCTCTCTCTTTGATTGCGAAGTTACTCAAAAATATTCAACACACACCCTCTTTATGTTTCTGGAATGATATTTTTATCTTTTTTTATTGATTAATGTGCTTAATTGCGCTATTTTTGCACGATTGCACAGAAATGATTGATTGAAAACAATATATTGGATATATAAATGGAGAATTTGGATGGACGTCTTGTCATCGGTGTCTCTTCACGTGCACTGTTTGACCTTGAGGCTGAAAATGAGATATTCGAGAAATACGGTGTTGCAAAATACCGCAAGTATCAGGAGGAGCATGAGGATGTCCCGCTTGAGCGAGGTACTGCATTCTATCTTGTAAAGAGTCTTCTTGAACTGAACAAGCAGGCCAACCGCCCCATCGTGGAGGTGGTGGTTATGTCGCGCAACAGCCCCGAGACGGGTATGCGCATGCTCAAGTCACTCGATATGTACGGCCTTGACATTACCCGTGTGGCGCTGTCGGGCGGCGAGTCGCTGTCAAAGTACTTGAAAGCGTTCTCAATTGACCTCTTCCTCTCAAAGGATGAGGGTGACGTGCAGCGTGTGATGGATTCGGGCTTGTGTGCATCAGCGCTTATCTATGCACCGCCGACAGACTTCAACCCCGAGGAGAGCCGTGTGAAGATAGCCTTTGATGCCGATGCGGTGATTTTCTCCGATGAATCGGAGTGTCGCTTCAAGGAAGAGGGATTCGATGCTTTCTATAAGTATGAGAAGGAGAATGCCGATGTTCCTCTCAAGGAGGGCCCGTTTGCAAACCTGCTTAAGAAGTTGTCGCAGATTCAGGAGTGTCTGCCCACCACAATCGAGCTGTCTCCGTTGCGTCTGGCCATCGTCACCTCGCGTAGCTTGCCGTCGCACTTCCGTGTGATAAAGACACTGCGTAAGTGGGGTGTGTATGTAGATGAGGCTTATTTCCTCGGAGGCTTACGCAAGGATGAACTTCTCAAAGCCTTCGGTGCGCATATCTTCTTCGATGACCAGGATACACACCTGTCTTCATCAAGCAAGTATGTACCATCGGGCAAAGTGCCTTATTATTCCGATTCGCAGATAAACGGAGTTATCAAGGAACGTGAGAAAAGAAAGGCCGGGGAGGCTGAATCACAGGAATAAGAAGTGTAGGCAGATGGATATTCTTCTTGTAATACTTGCAGTACTATGTGCTGTAGTAGGTGTGGTGGGTTCTATTGTCCCGGCTTTACCCGGTCCGCCGGTGAGCTTTGTGGCTTATCTCTTGCTGTTCCTTTGTTCAGGTAGCGATGTCTCTTTCTCTTCATTGGCAATAGCCGGCGTGGTTGCACTTGTTGTAACAGTCGTTGATTTTGTCGCGCCTGCGTGGTTCACAAAAAAGACCGGCGGTAGCAAGGCTGCCACATGGGGCGCAACGATAGGTCTTGTAATTGCTCTCTTTACAGGCCTGTGGGGAGTGCTGATATTGCCTTTCATCGGTGCATTGCTGGGTGAACTCAGCACGGGTACTCCCATGAACAGGGCGATGAATGTGGCATCGTATTCATTCCTTGCTTTCATACTCACAACAGGGATAAAGATGATTTACTCATTTGTGCTCCTTGCCATGGTCGCGTATAATGGCTGGGGAGTATTGTTCGGTTGATACTGCCGAACTTTTTTGCATATATTGCGTTCATATAAGTGACTGCAGCCCTTTGTTCGGGCTCCGGTCACTTGTCTTTTAATACTTGCTTTATGAAACGCTTTATTGCAATCCTGTTCTTCATCTGTCTCTCATTCGCGGTGGGTTATATCTCTAAAGTTATCCAGGAACCCTCTATGGTCGAGTGGTATCCGTCGTTGGTCAAATCTTCATTGACTCCTCCGGGAATTGTCTTTGCGATTGTATGGGCTCTCCTTTATCTGCTTATGGGAATATCGGCAGGTATAATATGGAATATGCGTTCCATATACACATGGCTGGTGTTGCTTGTCTTCTTTATACAGTTAGGGCTCAACCTGCTGTGGAGTGTCACTTTCTTCGGTATGCAGGCTCCGTTTATGGGTGTTCTGGTGCTCACCCTGCTCATTGTCTCCGTTGTGCTTTATATGGGCATCGCTTATATGCAGAGCAAGGTTGCCGCTTATCTAAATATCCCATATCTTCTTTGGCTGTTCTTTGCTTTGTATCTGAATGGCTATGTGGCTTACTTCAATTGAATGGAAGTATCTTCTTGTTCACATGCAATTACACTATGATTGCATGTTGCTCCGGAATATCATTGTTCAATCTCTTTTATCTTGCGCAGCAGTTCTTTCTGCTCTTCATTGAGGGTAGGTAACTGTAGCTTGAATGTCACTATGAGGTCGCCCTGTTTGCCTTCCTGTTTGTAGACGGGAAATCCCTTGCCTCGCAGGCGCAGCTTGCTGTCGGGTTGTGTGCCTGGCCTTACATTCACTTTAACGCTCCCAGAAAGTGTTGGCAGAATTATCTCTCCGCCGAGCAGCAAAGTATATAAGTCCGTGGTGGCGGTCGTGTACAGATCATCACCCTTGCGTGTAAACTCTTTGTCGGGTTCAATGCGGAACGTGATGTACAGGTCTCCGCGCTCTCCTCCGCTCGGCGACGGTGCTCCGCGTCCCTTAAGACGTATCTTCTGTCCATCCGCAATGCCTGCCGGCAGGCTTATACGCACCTCTTCGCCGCCTATCGAGAATGTCTGCTTGTGTGCAACAGCGGCATCGCGCAGGGATAGTGTTACGGTTGCCTGAATGTCCTCGCCGTTTCTCTTGCGTGTGCGGAAACCTCCTGTACCGAACAGTTGCTCGAAGAAGTCGCTGAATCCACTGCTGTTGCCCGCGTTTCCGCTGAAATCACCGAACCCGCTGAACCCTCCGAAGTCGTATCCACCGTTGCTGTTGCCGTATTGCCGGCGCTGTGCCTCATACTCATCGGCGTGTCTCCAGTTTTCGCCGTACTCGTCATACTTGCGTCGTTTCTCGGGGTCACTGAGCACTTCGTTTGCCTCGTTTATCTCCTGGAAACGTTCCTTCGCCGTCGGGTCGTTGGGGTGCAGGTCGGGGTGGTAACGCTTTGTGAGCTTACGGTACGCCTTCTTTATCTCATCGGAGGTGGCGTTGTTCTCCACACCCAATACCTTGTAGTAATCGATGAATGCCATAGTGCCTGTTATCTTTTATACCAATAACAAAAAACGGGGTGGTGTGGTTGATGTGAATTAATATATCTTAAAACTTTGTGTATGATTAGGATTTGGATTATCTTCGCATCTGTTGAACAAAATTTATGCTATATGAAGAACATTTTCAGATTAATGCTTTTGTCGATGTGTGCGGTGGCTTTTGTTGCCTGCTCCGACAGCGAAGACTATAATGCCGATACAGCAGTGACTCCATACGAGCCTATCCCAGGGCGCAGAATGGTTGCTCAGGTAAAGACGACCAACACCCTCGATGGCCGCACCTATTCATGGGAGCATAATTTTACCTATGATGCTCAGGGGCGCATAAAAGAGATAAATACAAATATTGTGCATTACCGTGCAAACAAGTTCGACAATGTGACACGTTTCTACAAGTGTTACATTACCTCGCAGGCTAATTATTACTTCAAAGGAGACAAGTTTTCGGTAGAGTACAGTGTCTCCAAGGAGTATCCCGATTATCCCGATTGGAATACCCGAGAGAACGGCAAGAACAACGGACAATTCAATGAGAACGGTAATCTGGTATCTTTCCTTTCGCTCGATTTCGTCTACTCTAAGATGCAGTTGCAGGAGGCGCATGCCGACGGCGGTCACATATACGTCCCTTACCGAGACGCGATGGGCAATGTTACCGGTTATCAGACACGTTACCTCAATAATGACGGCAAGGATAGTGTTGTCCTCGACCGTAGCCGTGATTTCATGTATAGTGGGATAAAGAACAATACGAATTTCGATTTTTCGGGGTATTTCGGCTATTGGGGTCTCGAGAAAGCAATTCCGGCAATTGCCACGGAGTATTATGCTTACTATCAGCTGACTGCTTTCGGTATGATGGGGTCGACATCTTCGTACTTGCCTATGACACAACTTGCAAGAGACAGCGAGGGCAAACCTTTGGTTGATGAGTATGGTGCTCCTCTTTACCTTTATGGCCGATGGGAACTTGACAGCAATGATTACCCGATAAGCTTTGTAGACGGTTCCGGACGAAAGACGGAAATCAGATATGTTGAATAACAAAAATGGAGAGCACGCTCTCCATTTTTTTTGTTGTTTCTTATTTGCACATATAATCAAGATATCTTGATATGGCCTCCTGACACACCGGGCAGAAGTCGGTCAGCGCCTTCATCATGCATTCGGGCCAACCGCGGTATATACCTTTCTCCAGATAACCGCCACCTTCGTATGCTCCAATCTTCCAGTCCTTTTCGGTGCTACCCTCGGTTGCAATTGTGGGTACAGGTGTGTCCTCGGCAATCTTCTTCTCCCATTTGCCGTTGAAGTCGACAAAGCGTGTGAGGTTAGCTTCCCAAGGCTCAACGCCCTCGGGGTAGAGTGCGCTTACGGTGTTGCCAATCTCAATGTACTCGTCACCCAGTCCCATTAGCGAGTGTCCGAATTCGTGTACATAAACCTCTCCTGTGCGTCCGGTCTTGCCGGCAGAGCCAAGTCCATAGTAGTTGTAGATGCCGCCACCGCCGTACTTGTCGGTGTTCGTGAGAATGTATATGCATTCGTACGGTGCGCTGGCTGCAACGTCACGAACCTTCTGGAACTCCTCGGTCATCTGGTAACGCTCGCTGTTGAAGGTGTAGAAACGGCATCCTAACAGCGTGTTCTTCCACTCTCCCTTGCCGGGGATGCTTATACCGCTTTCCTGTGAAGGTGCCCACACGGCACGTACATTTATACGGTGCTTGTTCTGTGTGAAAGGCGCGTATGAAAAGAGTGCGTCGCTCCACATCTTGCAGGCTGCAATGAACTTCTCTTTCTCGGTGGCTGTGAAACCGTCGGGCAACAATACAATGTCAAGGCTGTGGGCTATGTCACCTCCTATATGAATGTCAAGCTGCTCGTAAGTGGTGTAGCTCGGGTATATATTGAAATCATTTGTCTTTATGCTATGTGAGAACTTCTTCTCCCACACCTTGCTCTGTTTGTTACGTGCATAGAACTCTATTGTGAAATCGTTCTTTGGCTCGGGGAATATGACTCCTTCGGGGAATGAGCGGCTTGTTGCAGCAGCCTCGGGTGTTGTCTGCCACTCGTTGAAAAGTGTGCAGTAGTTGTTCTTGTAGATGACGTTGCCTGTTGCGTTGTCAATGATTCTGAAATGCTGTTCGCCGTAGTCGAACGGGTTTATCAGCGACACACGTGAACCGGCCCATTCGCCTTCGCGTATGAGCTTGTCGAAATAGTAGTATTCGTTGTTGCTGTCACCTGCATGATGAAAGTCATATCGCATTGTCTTGTCGGTAAAATATGTGTCGTACTTTACGTCTGCTCGGGTGATTTGTGGCGCGCCTTCAACCTTCTTTGTCGTAGAGCAGGCTGCCAACGTGGCAGCTATTGCCAGCATCAGGAGGGTCTTTTTCATATCTGTAAGTTTTATTGGTTATGCAGTATTTCCTTATTTTGTCGCGAAAATAGCCTATTTTTCGCTTCTTGCCTAAAAAGCTTTTTATAAAAACGGTCCTGTACCCGATTTTTTTGATAAAAGTTGCCTCAAAAGTTGATGTTGTAGCTCATTATTCGTATTTTTGCACTATAAAATGAACATTAATTAAATAGTTATACAAAAATTATGAAGAAATCATTTTTTATCGTTGTGGCTTTGTGCTCAGCATTCGTTTTTACATCTTGTAAGTCAAAGGACAGTCTTTACAAGACTGCATACGATGAGGCCCGTCAGGAGCAGAATGAAGGACAGAGCCAGCAGAGCGAGCCTGTTGAGATAGCTCCAGTCGTTTCATCTACAACCAAGAATGCAAATGTTGATGACAGCTACCGTAGCGAGAAGGTTGTCCTTGCTTCAGGCGAGGAGGGTTCTTTGAAGGCGTTCAGTGTGGTTTGTGGTAGCTTCGGTCAGAAAGCCAATGCCGAGAAGGTCCGTGCAGAACTTATCGATGAGGGTTACGAGGCAATCATAGTACAGAGCCCTAAGGGTCTTTTCCGTGTAGTGTGTGCTTCTTTCGACAGCCGTCAGGAGGCTGCCAATGCACGTGCGCAGTTCAAGGCTGATCATCCACACAATGCGGATTATCAGAAGGCCTGGTTGCTCTATAACAACTAAAATAAAACAAAGGTATAATCAGAGGGGGCTGAACTTTCAGCCTCCTTTTTTGTTTATTAAAGAATATATAAAAATATATAATTTGATAATTTTATGAAAAAATATAGTTATAATTGTAGTCGGAAACTATAACACAAACTAACTATATTATGAGTAAATATCCAAAAATCGGTATACGCCCTACAATTGACGGTCGTCAGGGTGGCGTACGTGAGAGTCTCGAAGAGAAGACAATGAATCTTGCAAAGGCAGTGGCAGAGCTTATCTCTGCGAATGTGAGATATGCCGACGGCAAGCCTGTCGAGTGTGTCATTGCCGACGGTACGATAGGCCGTGTGGCCGAGAGTGCTGCCTGTGCCGCTAAGTTCGAGCGTGAGAATGTAGGTGCAACAATCTCCGTTACATCATGCTGGTGCTACGGCTCGGAGACGATGGACATGCATCCTCACTGGCCAAAGGCTGTATGGGGCTTCAACGGAACGGAGCGTCCGGGTGCCGTGTATCTTGCAGCGGTGCTTGCGGGCCATGCCCAGAAGGGCCTTCCTGCATTCGGCATTTATGGACACGACGTTCAGGACCTTGACGACAATACTATCCCTGCCGATGTGGCAGAGAAGATTCTGCGTTGGGCGCGTGCGGCAGTGGCTGTTGCCCAGATGCGTGGCGAGAGCTATCTCTCTGTTGGTAGCCAGTGTATGGGTATCGCCGGCAGTATCGTAGACCAGAACTTCTTCCAGGAGTATCTTGGAATGCGCAACGAGAGTGTCGACGAGACCGAAATCCTGCGTAGGATGGAAGAGGGTATATACGACCACGAGGAGTATGCCAAGGCTATGGCATGGACCGAGAAGTACTGTAAGGTAAAAGAGGGTTGGGACAAGAACCGTCCCGAAAAACAGAAGGATCGTGCAGGCAAGGATGCCGATTGGGAGTTCGTTGTAAAGATGACCCTTATTGTGCGTGACCTTATGCTCGGCAACCCCAAATTGCGTGAGATGGGCTTCAAGGAAGAGGCTATCGGTCACAATGCGATAGCTGCAGGCTTCCAGGGCCAGCGCCAGTGGACCGACTGGAAACCGAACGGTGACTTTACCGAGGCGCTTCTTTGCAGTACATTCGACTGGAACGGTATCCGTGAGGCTTATGTCCTTGCGACAGAGAACGACGCATGCAACGGTGTTGCCATGCTATTCGGCAAACTGCTCACAGGCTGCGGACAGATGTTCTCCGATGTCCGTACATACTGGAGTCCAGAGGCTGTGAAGCGTGTTACAGGTAAGGAACTTACAGGTCTTGCTGCAGGTGGTATGATACATCTCATCAACTCCGGTGCTACAACACTCGATGCTACCGGTGCCAGTGTGAATGCGGCGGGTGAGCCTTGCATGAAACCTTGTTGGGAAATGACTGATGCCGATGCCGAGGCTTGCCTTGAGAATACAAACTGGATGCCTGCAGACCGTGACTATTTCCGTGGCGGTGGTTTCTCATCCAACTTCCTCTCAAAGGGCGGCATGCCTGTTACAATGAGCCGTCTGAACCTTGTCAAAGGCCTTGGCCCCGTGTTGCAGATTGCCGAGGGATGGACAGCAGATGTTGCTCCCGAGATACATGAGGTACTCAATATGCGTACAGACCCGACATGGCCTACGACATGGTTTGTTCCACGTCTTTGTGACAAGGCTCCTTTCAAGGATGTATATTCAGTGATGAACAATTGGGGTGCAAACCATGGTGCTATCAGCTATGGCCATATTGGTGCCGACCTGATTACCCTTGCTTCAATGTTGCGTATCCCTGTATGTATGCATAACGTGCCCGAGGAGAATATCTTCCGTCCTGCTGCTTGGAATGCATTCGGAATGGACAAGGAGGGAGCCGACTACCGTGCTTGCCAGAACTATGGCCCTGTATATAAATGATAATCTTTATTCCTGCCCATGTGGGCAGGAATATAAACTTTAATACAATGAATGACAAAACCGAAGGTTACGCTGTCAAGGAGTACAGACAGCCTGTCAAAAGATACTGCCAGACTCTTGATCTGAAGGATGATCCTGAACTTGTTGCCGAGTACCGCCGTCGTCACAGCGAAGGTGAGGCGTGGAGTGAAATCCTTTGGGGAATCCGTGAGGTGGGCATCCTTGAGATGGAAATATACATCCTTGATACACGCCTTTTCATGATTGTTGAGGCTCCGCTCGATTTTGATTGGGACAGTGCAATGGAACGTCTTTCAACTCTGCCACGCCAGCAGGAGTGGGAGGATTATATGTCCGAGTTCCAGAAGGCTGCTCCCGGTAGCTCTTCCAATGAGAAGTGGCGTATGATGGAGAGAATGTTCCACCTGTACGAGAAATAAGAAAATATGGATAATAAATTGACTAAAAAGCCAAAACTGGTGGAGAGACGATATCTCTTGCCGTTTATACTTGTGACTTCGCTCTTTGCCCTATGGGGCTTTGCGAACGACATCACCAATCCCATGGTGGCTGCTTTCCAGACATTGATGGAGTTGCCGGCATCTGAGGCTGCACTTGTGCAGTTCGCGTTCTATGGCGGTTATGCCACAATGGCTGTTCCTGCAGCTCTGTTCATACGTCGTCACAGCTACAAGAGCGGTATCCTGTTAGGCCTTGGATTGTATGCGGTGGGTGCGTTCCTGTTTATTCCGGCCGCGCATTACCAGGCATTCTCGTTCTTCTGTGTGTCTTTGTATATATTGACATTCGGCCTTGCCTTCCTTGAGACTACTGCAAATCCGCTTATATTGTCGCTGGGTGCAAAGGAGACATCTACACGCCGCTTGAATTTGGCGCAGGCATTTAACCCGGTGGGTTCTTTGTCGGGTATGGCCGTGGCGTCGCTGGTTGTGCTCCCACAGCTTATCTCGGACAAACGTGATGCGGCAGGTGACGTCATATATCATGGCTTGAGCGTAGCGGAGAAGGCTGATATCCGTCTGCACGACCTTGCAGTGATACGTGACCCGTATGTTGCGATAGGTCTTGTGGTGCTTGCCGTGTTTGTGGTTTTCCTTTTCACCAAGATACCTAATATCCAGGGAAAGGACGGCAAGAAGGTTAGCAACCGTGAGACTCTTTCAAATCTGTGGCATAACAATATCTACCGGAGCGGTGTGATCGCGCAGATGTTCTATGTCGCTGCGCAGATAATGGTGTGGACATTCATAATCCAATATGCCGATAATCTCGGTATAGACAAGGCAACAGCGCAGAACTACAACATATGTGCTATGGGTATGTTCCTCTGCAGCCGTTTCGTGACTACATTCCTTATGCGTTACTTCAATTCACGTACCCTGCTTGCCGTTTTTGGAGCAGGTGCTGTATGTGCTTCTTTGGGTACAATATTCATTGTAGGTATGCCTGGACTGTATTGCCTCATTGCAATCAGTTTCTTCATGTCGCTTATGTTCCCCACGATTTACGGTATTGCTCTTGAGGATGTGCGTGAGGAGGATACGACCCTTGGTGCGGCATTCCTGGTGATGGCCATTGTAGGTGGTGCGCTTATGCCACCAATGCAGGGTGCGATAATTGATATGGGAACAGTTGCCGGTTTGCCTGCTGTGAATGTGTCGTTTGTGCTTCCTCTTTTCTGCTTTGTGGTAGTGATGCTTTATGGTTATTTTACAAGCAAGGCCGTGAAGAGATAGTGCTTAACAAGGTAGCAGAAATCTTTTGTTGCAGATAAAAATTGCGCCACACCAATGTATGGCGCAATTTTTATCTATTTTTTGCTTTTTATATGGTAGCATTCGGTTAAAAATGAGTAATTTTGCAGCTTGAAACAAATAAGGAATATGGCACGACTGCTGGCAATAGATTATGGAAAGAAAAGGACCGGGCTTGCGGTATCTGATGAAATGCAGATAATAGCAGGTGGACTCACAACCGTGGCTACAACCGAACTTGTTGACTATATTCTTGATTATATCAAGCGAGAGCAGGTGGAGCGCATTGTTGTCGGTCTTCCCAAACAGATGAATAACGAGCCGTCGGAGAATATGCGTCGAGTGGAACCGTTCGTGAACCGTCTGCGTAAGCTGTTGCCGGATATTCCTGTCGAATACCATGACGAACGTTTTACCTCGGTCCTTGCGCAAAGGACAATCATTGAGGCCGGAATAAAGAAAATGGCACGACGCAACAAGGAACTTGTGGATGAGGTAAGTGCTACAATAATCCTTCAGTCATATATGGAAAGCAGAAGAAACTAAAGAGTTAAAACTGAAAACTATGATATTACCTATTTATTTGTATGGGCAGCCTGTGCTGCGTAAGGTTGCGGAGGATATCACTCCCGACTATCCTGAGTTGAAATCTCTTATCGAGAATATGTTCGAAACAATGCATAACGCCGAAGGTATCGGTCTTGCTGCACCACAGATTGGTCTTGCAATACGTCTCGTGGTCATTGACCTTGATGTGTTGTCCGATGATTTTCCCGAGTTCAAGGATTTCAGCCGCGTGTATATCAATGCGCATATCCTCGAGACTTCGGATGAGACCGAGGGTATGGAAGAGGGCTGCTTGAGTCTGCCTGGCATACACGAGAAAGTGACACGTCCTTCACGCATACACGTGAAGTATCTTGACGAGAACTTCGTGGAGCACGACGAGTGGGTAGAGGGTTATCTTGCGCGTGTGATGCAGCACGAGTTCGACCACCTTGAGGGCAAGGTGTTTGCCGACAGGATATCCATGTTGCGCCGTCAGATGAACAAGGGCAAGCTTGCGAATCTTGCGAAGGGTAATGTGGCTTGCGGTTACAAGACAAAAAGAGTGATGCGATGAATCGGTTGAGGGCCGTGGTTGCTCTTGCCCTTGTGTTTGCGGTGCAGTTTTGTTGTGCCCAATTGAACACAAGGCGAGTTATGGAGATAGGGCGCAACGCGCTCTATTTCGAGGACTATGTGCTCTCGATTCAGTATTTCAATCAGGTCATTGAGGCAAAACCGTTCTTGCATGAGCCATACTTCTTCCGTGCTCTTGCAAAGTATTATCTTGAGGACTATTCAGGTGCCGAACAGGATCTTGACACGGCTATAGTGAGGAATCCATACATATCCCGTTGCTATCAGTTGCGCGGTCTTTGCCGTGCGAACAGGGACAGTCTGCTGTTGGCGGAGCAGGATTTCAGAAAGGCCCTGCGCTTCAATCCGCATGACGGCGAGGTCTGGCAGAATCTCGGGGCTGTAGCCATGCAACAGGAGGATTGGGGCAAGGCGGCGACAGTGCTTGACTCGTTGCTTCTTTTCTATCCCCGTGACAGCCGCGCCTATCTTATGCGTACTCAGGTCGCCTTGAATGTAGAAGATACGGTGACCGCACAGAAGATGGTTGAACAGGCTGTGACCTATGACCGCTATTCGGCCGACGTTTATGGTGCAAGGGCGGTTGTGAAGTCTGTGACAGGTGAATATGAGTCTGCCGAGCAGGATCTTGACAGGGCGATAGAGCTTTTGCCGAACCAGTGCAACAATTACATAAACCGCGCCCTCGTCCGTTACAACAGGAACAACCTGCGTGGAGCCATGGAGGATTATGATATGGCGCTTTATGTGGAGCCTGCGAATTTTGTGGCACACTATAACCGCGGAATCTTGCGTATGGAGGTGGGCGATGACAACCGTGCCATTGAGGATTTCAATTGGATCCTTGATGTGGACCCTGACAATACTCTCGCACGTTTCAACAGGGGCCTGCTTTCCAAGAATGTAGGTAATTACAAGAGGGCTGTGGATGACTTCTCAAGGGTAATAGGTGATTATCCCAATTTTGAATATGCATACCAATGCCGTGCAGAGGCATACCGTAAGATGGGTGATGCGCGTGCTGCCAAGGCCGATGAGGATTGGCTTCTCAAACGCCAGTACGAGATGTTTGTCAGCGGTGGAAAGGTTGCTGCCGACGAATATGTGGCAAGTGAGGACAAGACACGCAAGAGTTCCGACAAGAACGTACGCAACTACAACAAGATGATATCGTCCGATATCACAGATGACAAAAAGTATACGACAGAATATCGTGGCAAGGTTCAGAACAGGGCTGTCAATGTTGAGCTGGAGCCCATTTTTGTGTTGACATACTATGAATCCGGTTCGGAACTTGAGAGAAAAGATGTTTATTACAAGCCTCTTGAAGAGATGAACAGGTCTTTGTCCGGTTCTCCTTTACTGTTGACGAATGATGAGCGTGCCCTTGCCGAGCAGGAAGTGGTAGCCCATTTTGCAAGCATTGATGATTTGTCCAAAGAGATTGCGGCAAATCCTTCAGATGTCCGGGCTTTGTTGAGGCGCGCCCTCGATTATTATCTTGTACAGAATCTTGAAGAATCAATGGGTGACCTTGATGCGGCTGTATCGGTTGCTCCCGATATGTGGGTGCTCTATTTTGTCCGTGCGTTTGTAAGATATAAGGATCTTGAAATACAGGAGGCGAATGTCGGGAATGAGGATGTAGGGATTGCTCCAAAACACACGCCGGGGTTGCCGAATATTGATTTCAGAAAGGTAAAGGATGATCTTGACAAGGTGGTGGAACTGATGCCTGATTTTGCATGTGCATATTTCAACCGTGCCAATGTGTCGGCAAAATTGAGCGACTTCAAGTCTGCGATAGTCGATTACACGAAGGCGGTTGAGATTGACGGTCGCTTTGCAGAAGCCTACTTCAATAGAGGTCTCGCGAGGATATATACCGGAAATGGCGAGGAGGGTATTGCCGACCTGAGCAAAGCTGGTGAGTTGGGCATATTCCAGGCCTACAATCTTATCAAACGTTTCCAGATGAGTGGAAAGTGAAGTGGTGTCTGCTGATGTGTCAAAAAAGTTTATCTCTATTGTCGGGTCCTCTTTTTTTTATATCTTTGTGGCTTAATAGTATAAAATAAAAATTTAATGATATGATAAAGATTTCATTCAATGGCGAGGTTCGTGAGTTTGCTGCAGAAGGCAAGTCTTACATCGAACTCATTTCGTCTGTCGATCCAAAGTTGCTCAGCAGTTATGTGGCTGCAAAGCTTGGTGATGAGGTCATTGACCTCCGTGATGTACCTGCCGACGGTGCAGAGGTGGAACTTGTAGGTCTTGATTCAAAAGAGGCCCTTATTGTGCTCCGCCATACAACAACACATATAATGGCCGAGGCTGTAAAGCACTTGTTCCCCGAGGCTAAGGTTACTATCGGTCCTGCTACAGAGACCGGTTTCTTCTATGACTTCGAGTGCACTCCTTTTACAAAGGAGAATCTTGAGGCTATTGAGAAGGAGATGAAGAAGATTATCAAGTCAAGCCCACGCATAGAGCGCAAGGAGGTGAGCCGTGAAGAGGCTATCGAGCTGATGAAGGCAAAGGGCGAGACATACAAGCTCGAACTCATCGATGCAATCCCCGAGGGTGAGCGCATAACACTCTATTCACAGGATGACTTCGTTGACCTCTGTATGGGCCCGCACTTGCTCAATACAAGACTTATCAAGGGCTTCAAACTTCTCTCTTCGTCAACAACATACTGGCGCGGTGACAAGAACAACCCGTCTCTGTCACGTATTTATGGTACCGCGTTCTTCACAAAGGAGGACCTTGAGGCTTACCTTGCCCACCTTGAGCACATCAAGAACATCGACCACAACAAGATTGGACGTGAGATGGAGCTCTTTACTACCGTTGACGTTATCGGTCAGGGCTTGCCTTTGCTCATGCCGAAGGGCGCGAAGATTGTGCAGACACTCCAGCGCTGGATCGAGGACCTCGAGGATAATGAGTGGGGTTATATCCGCACAAAGACTCCTCTCATGGCAAAGAGCGACCTCTACAAGATTTCAGGCCACTGGGATCACTATAAGGAGGGTATGTTCGTGCTCGGCGACGAGGAGACCGACAAGGAGGTGTTTGCCCTGCGTCCTATGACATGTCCATTCCAGTACTATGTATACAAGGCTACGCATCACTCATACCGTGATCTGCCTTTGCGTTACAGCGAGACATCTACACTGTTCCGCAACGAGGACTCTGGTGAGATGCACGGACTTACACGCGTGCGCCAGTTCACAATCAGTGAGGGTCACCTTATTGTACGTCCCGACCAGATGGTCGAGGAGTTCAAGAAGTGTCTTGCATTGGCAAAACATGTGATGGAGACTCTTGGCCTGCAGAACGATGTTACATACGTCCTCGCAAAGTGGGATCCCGAAAACCGCAAGAAGTATATCGGCGAGGCCGAGGTTTGGGAAGAGACACAACAGCATATCCGCGAGATGCTCACCGAGCTTGAGATTCCTTTCATAGAGGAAGTGGGCGGTGCTGCGTTCTATGGCCCGAAGGTGGATATCAATGCAAAGAATGTATATGGCAAGGAGGATACAATGATTACCGTACAGTGGGATGCTCTACTGGCTGCGCAGTTCGATATGTACTATGTTGACCAGAACGGCGAGAAGGTTCGTCCTTATATCATCCACCGCACAAGTATGGGTTGCTACGAGCGTACACTCGCATGGCTTATCGAAAAATATGAGGGTAAGTTCCCTACATGGCTTGCTCCAGAGCAGGTACGCATCCTGCCTATTTCGGAGAAGTACGGTGACTATGCTTACGAGGTGGCTGCCGAGCTCAAGAAGAACGGTGTTCTTGTGCACGTTGACAATCGTGCCGAGAAAATCGGTTACAAGATACGTGATGCGCGTAATAACCGTGTTCCTTATATGCTTGTCCTTGGACAGCAGGAAGAGGCGGACCGCACAGTTGCCGTACGCAGCCGGTTTGCCGGTGATGAGGGCGTGAAACCTATAACAGAATTCGTTTCGGCTATCTGCGAGGAGATCCGTACACGTACAATCCGCAAGGAAACAGTAGTGGAGGGCGGAAAATAAGATTGGACGGGAATCCGTAGATCATACCTCGATTTTGTAAAATAGTATCAATCAAGCCTGCCATCGGGCAGCCTTGATTGTGTAATAAGCTATTACGTCGTCATTTTTTTTACAGTCCGGTTAAAAATAATGGTCAAAGTTCTTCTTTATGTGACAAATAAGTGATAAATTTGCAACCGATTTTGAAAAGTTATGCCCGTTATTCGGGTTTTAGAAAGAAGGAACTTATATAATATTTAATGAAGAACGACAATCTGAAGAACCAGTATCGTGTAAACGAACAGATTCGCGCAGCAGAAGTGCGCATTGTAGGCGATGACATCGAGTCCGTTGTAATGCCGACTCATAAGGCTCTTGCCCTTGCCGAAGAAAAAGAGTTGGACCTTGTTGAAATTTCTCCAACAGCCAATCCACCTGTGTGTCGTTTGATTGAGTATTCAAAGTTTCTTTACCAGATGAAGAAACGCCAGAAGGAGCAGAAGGCGAAGCAGGTGAAGATTGATGTAAAGGAGATCCGTTTCGGCCCGCAGACCGACGAGCACGACTACAACTTCAAGCTCAAGCACGCAATCAGTTTCCTTAAGGACGGCGATAAGGTTAAGGCTTATGTGTTCTTCAAAGGACGTTCAATCCTTTTCAAGGAGCAGGGTGAAATCCTGTTGCTGCGTTTCGCGAAGGACCTTGAGGAGTACGGTAAGGTAGATTCAATGCCTGTACTCGAGGGCAAGCGCATGACAATCATGCTGTCGGCAAAGAAGGCAGCTCCGGCAAAGAAGGAGAAACCTGCAAAGCCACAGCAGCCTGCAGCCGAGCCTGTAAAAGAAGACTAAAAAAGCGAGTAGTGTTGGATAGTACGCTACCGATAATTGTTAACTAATAATTTTTTTAAAAAAATGCCAAAAGTTAAGACTAACTCCGGTGCCAAAAAAAGATTCGCTCTTACCGGAACAGGTAAAATCAAGAGAAAGCATGCTTATCACAGTCACATCCTGACTAAGAAGACAAAGAAGCAGAAGAGAAACCTTGTACACATTACAACTCTCGATCCTGCTAATGTTAAGAGTGTTAAGGAATTGTTGTCATTGCGTTAAGTATTGTATTATTAACCGAATGTATTAGCTCATAAGTTCGCAAAACGGCGACGCTAACATTCAAAAGAATTTAAAACTATGCCAAGATCAGTAAATCACGTTGCTTCAAGAGCAAGAAGAAAGAAAATTTTAGGTTTGACCAGAGGTTACTTTGGTGCAAGAAAGAACGTATGGACCGTAGCCAAGAATACTTGGGAGAAGGGTTTGACATACGCATTCCGTGACCGTCGTAACAAGAAGCGTGAGTTCCGCGCACTTTGGATTCAGCGTATCAATGCAGCTGCACGCCTCGAGGGTATGTCTTACTCTCAGCTTATGGGTGCTCTTCACAAGGCTGGTATCGAGATCAACCGCAAGGTTCTCGCTGACCTCGCTTTGAACAACCCTGCAGCTTTCAAGGCTATCGTAGACAAGGTGAAGTGATAGCTTCTTACTTGATAAAACCTAAAAGCGCCATCGCAAGATGGCGCTTTTCTTGTTGATGTCAGTATCGGAAATGAGTTGCGTGTATTAATGTGAGTTCGATATAAGCTAAATCAAATCGCGAACCTGTCATCCCGACAGAGCGTAGCGACGAGGGATCTCTGAATCCGCGAATAATGAGATTTTTTCGGGCAAAGCCCTCAACAACACGTCTCACACAAGGTTGACTTTGGCCCCTACGGGCGTCGATCTTCGATTCGGAATGACAAAATACGCTAAATTTTAGTATAAATTCTTATATCGAACTCACGTTATATTAATGTAAGTTCGGCATAAACTCTATAAAATCGTACACTTTGCCAATCCTGTTACTTCCTTTCTACAATCTCGAACGGAACCCTTACCGATACACCGCTCTTCATCATGTCCATGATGTTAGGATATATGCGCTCCTTGAAGCTCTCCCAACTGCGCTGCTCAAGGTTACTCCATGCTGCCTCGGCAATGGCCATTCCTCGTGGGAATGTCATATAAGTAAGGCGGTTTATGTCTTTTATCGCTTCGGCCCACAGTGTTGCCATCACGCCTTCTATGTGTGCCTGTTCCTCTTCTGGCAGGCCATATCCCGGGTCAAGCTCGTATGTCTTTTTCAGTGTAGTCACCGGCATGCCCCAGTTGTTGAATTCGGGGAGGTCGCCCGGGTACTGCGGATAATCGAGGTATGCGTGCTCACCGGGTGCCATGATGAGCTTGTGGCCGTACTTGCGTGTAAGCTCAATGCATTTAGGGGTAAGGGCATTGCGCCAGGTTACGAGTGTCACATCCTCAGGGTAGGGGAATAGGTATTCGTTGGCGGGTGGCCATATGTTGTCGAGCTCGCACCACAGAATGGGCTCCTTGCCATTCTTGCGCACGATGTCGAGAATCTTTTCAAAGAAGGGTATCATCAGTTGCGACGGTTTGTCATACCCCATCTTCTCCATCAAGGCAAGGCAGTTGGGGCATTTTGCCCAGTTTTGTTGTACTGCAGCTTCGTCACCGCCAAGGTGTATCTTCTTTGACGGGAACAATTGTGCTACTTCTCTTATGATATCCTCGTATATCTTGTAGCCCTTTTCCTTGCTTGCGCATAGCATCATGTTGGTGGTGCTGCCAAGGTCTTTTTTCTCATTGTGGCGGAATGAACATCCAATCTCGGGGTATGCAGCCAGAATGGCAACGGAGTGCCCCGGGATATCAAGTTCAGGGACTACTTCTATGTTGCGCTGTGCTGCGTATGCAATGATATCCTTTATCTCTTCCTGTGTGTAGAACCCGTTGTCTGGGCCTTGGTTACTTGCTCCCGGCTTGCGGTTTGCACCGATATCTGTCAGCTTCGGGTGGCTCTTTATCTCTATGCGCCATCCCTGGTCGTCGGTAAGATGCAGCTGCAATACGTTGAACTTGAAACGTGCCATCTGGTCAATGAAGAATTTCACATCTTTCACCGGCAGGAAGTGGCGTGCCGGGTCAATCATTACCGCGCGGTATCCATAACGTGGATTATCATCAATGTATATGTGCCCGATTCTTTGTTCCGCAGTGTTGCAGATGTCGCCAATCAGCAGCTGGTCAAGGGTTTTCAATCCCCAAAAAAGTGCTCCTTCTGTTGAACCTTTTATGCTTATTCCTTTCTTGTCGACTTTAAGTGTGTAGTGTTCCTTGCCCTTAAGTGTGTTGTCTATGACAAGTTCTATGCGGTTGCGTTTGCTGTCTCCCTCTTCGGTGAGCGCAATACCTGTCCTATTCTCAATAATCTGTTTCAACTCCTCGATAAGGAATGAACCTTGGGGTAGGGAACTGTTTATCGTTGTCTTGCTGTTTACCTGGAATGTCTCGCCTTTGCTACTCTGTGTTATGCTGTTGGGCATCGGAATCAGTGCGGAAATGCTGTTTTGTGCTATTGCTGTGGCGCATGATAATGCAAAGGCTGCTGCAAGCGCCCATGAGAAAAACCTTTTCATAGTTTATTTCTTTATTTTGAGTTTGTTGAGCGCCTGCTGGTATCGTCTGGCGTTCGCATTGTGTTCGCTTAATGTCTTGGCAAAGTTGTGTGTGCCCGAGAAATCTTCCTTTGCGCACATATAAAGGTAATCGTGTTTCTTGTAGTTGAGTACACTCTCGAGTCCCTGCTTTGTGGCAATGCGTATGGGGCCCGGTGGAAGCCCTGTGTGTTTGTAGGTGTTATAAGGTGATTCCACCTCAAGGTCCTTGTTGAGGATGCGCTTGCGTGTGGGGTCACCTAATGCATATTTTACTGTGGGGTCGGCCTGTAGGGGCATGCCTTTTTTCAGTCGGTTTATGTATAGTCCGGCAACTATAGGCTTCTCTTCGTTGCTGTTGGTCTCCTCGTCGACTATGGATGCAAGGGTGGCGACTTCCTCCGGGCTCAGCCCTAATTTGTCGGCTTTAGCTTTGCGCTCGTCGTTCCAGAAGTTTCTTCGCTCTTTCATAAAACGGAGCATGAGGTCTTCTGGTTTTATATTCCAATACACTTCGTAAGTCTCGGGAATGAACAGTGAGGGAAAGGTTTCGGCTGTGTAACCGATTCTTTGTTTGTATATCGGTGATGTCATGAATTCCACAAGTTCCGATGAGTCCATCATCAGTTGTCTGGTTACGCTGCCTACAAGTTGGGCTATATTGCGTGTTGCGGGCACAACTAACTTTACCGGTGTCTGGGTGTTGCTTACTATGCGGTAATAGATGTCTTTCATTGTATCGCCGTCCTTGACTGCGAATTTTCCGCTGCGCCTCTTGTTGTCGAACTTGTTGTGTCTTGATAATATTCCAAAACCTTCAGCCGTTTCTGGTGCGATGATTCCTTCCAGTTGTTTGATTACATTGGCGGCGCTGTCGTCTGGTGTTATGTACAGGTAAGCAGTCTCTCCGATACTTATCTGCTTTATGCGGGTTATATAGTATTGCGATATGAAACTGCTTGCAATGAAGGCGGTTATACCTAAAAATGCGGCTGCTGAAAACAGTATATATTTCTTTTTTGTACTCATTTGTTTCTGCTTGTAAAATGATGTTGCGAACTTATCTATGCAAATATATGTTATTTAGGCATAAATAACAAGCCGTTTCGTGTGTTGCTTTCCAAGGTGTGTATATTTGGGGATAAATGCTTACGATTTTGGGGAATTTTTATTATCTTTGCAAAGTTTTGTGTACTATGCTTTGCTGTGCACGGTTTTTTTGAGTGTAGAATATAATACAATAATATGGAGAGATTCAAGTTCAATAACATTTTTCTGCTGGTGCTTCTGTCGCTTGTGGCAGCGACATCATGTACGTCTTACAAAAAGGTCCCATATTTGCAGAACAGCAGTGATTTTGATCCGACGTCTGTTGCAGAACTTCATGAGGCAAGGATTATGCCACAGGATTTGTTGAATATCACAATTGTCAATCCGGAGAATTCTTCAGCGTCGATGGCTTACAACTTGATTGCGCCAATGAATATGAGTGGAAGTGCCGCTTTGACAAGTCAGCCAGCATTGCAGAATTATATTGTTTGCAATGACGGAACTGTCAATATCCCGACATTGGGTGTTGTCGAGGTGGCTGGAAAAACTTTGTCCGAAGCCGAAAAGCATATCTATTCGCTTGTAAAAGGTGCTTTTACCGCCAATCCTTCAGTGACAGTGCGTTTTGTGGATTTCAAGGTTTCTGTATTGGGTGAGGTCGCGGCTCCCGGAACATATTCGGTAAAGAATGGTAAGGTTAATATATTTGAAGCCTTGGCCCTTGCTCATGATCTTACTGTATATGGTATGCGCGACAATGTCAAGATAATCCGCGAAGATAAAGACGGCAAGAAGAATATATATGAGGTGAATCTTAATGATGCGAATATATTGACATCTCCTTATTATTATTTGCAACAGAATGATGTGGTTTATGTGACTCCGAACAAGTCTAAAGCAAAGAACTCGGATATCGGTTCGTCTACTTCACTGTGGTTCTCGGCTACTTCGATACTTATATCTTTGACATCTTTGATGTATAATATCCTTAAATAAAATGACTATGCAGCAAAATGAGAATATGACAACTCCATTGGTTGAGGAAGAAGAGTTTGATATAAGGAAAATTTTCTCTTATGCCATTGCTTATTGGAAGTTGATAGTTGTTTTTGTGGCCCTTTGCCTCGTTGCGGCATTTGCTTATTTGCGTGTTGCTGTGCCTAAATATCAGGTAACGGCGAAAATTCTTCTGCAAGACAAGAATAAGGGATCATTCTCGTCATCGGCTGATATGCTTGCCGATTTTGGATTTCAGGCACAGAATACAAATGCCGAGAATGAAATGGAGGTCATGAGGTCTATGTCTGTAGTACGTGGGGCTGTGGCTAAGAGTGGGTTGAATGTGTCTTATATGATACCAGGCGTCATAAATAAGCCTATATATAAAGAGGCCAGCCCTGTATTTGTGACTTATGGCATATCTGTTCCGGGTGATGTCCCGATGGATTCTTTGACAAAATTGCATTCTCCTATAAAGATGCTTTTCCACTTTGACGGAAACGGAAAGGCAGAATTGGAGTACAGTTGTTATGTGGGTGGTTCAAGTGAACCTCAGGAATTTAAAACAAGCATAACCTCGTATCCGTATATCTTGAATACTCCTTTGGGTAATGTGTTGGTTGAGGAAAACGAGGCTGCCGGGAATATGGCCGGTGAGCTGTTGGTCACCTTGAATCCGTTGGAAAGTGTGGCTCTCTCTTATATGTCGGCATTGAATATTGCTCCGGTATCAAAGAATTCGTCAGTGGCGGTCCTTGCAATCAATACTCCGTTGCCGAAAAACGGAATGGAGTTCCTCGATGCTGTTATTGAGAATTATAATTATGTGACAAATGAGGAGAAACGTCAGGTTGCACGTCAGACAGAGGCCTTCATCATTGAGCGTATCGATTCTTTGAGTAAGGAACTTGTCGTAATGGAGACAAGACTCTCCGATTATAAGAAGAAGAATGAACTTATTGATCCTAAGCTGGATGCGCCTCAGGTAAGCTTGAACAAAACCGAGTATACAAAGCAGGTCGAGGAGATAGACCTGATGCTCAAGTCTTCAAAGTTCCTCAAGGACTTCGTACACAATCCCGAGAATGACCTGAAAGTCATTCCTACGACATTCGGCCTAACGATTGACCAGTCGCTGGTGGCGCTCATTACCAATTATAATAAGGAGGTTATCGAGCTCAATCAGTTGCAGTTATCGGCAACGGGAGATAACCCCTTGCTCAAGAATGCGACGGTGCGTGTGCAGCAGTTGCAGTCGGATCTTCGTGTAGCGATAGATGCTTTCGACCGCTCTTTGCATCTTCAGCGTGATGCTATAGCAACTCTGTTGGCCGGTTATACATCCCGTTATGAGCAGTCTCCCGATATCGAGCGTGAACTTGTGACAATTGAGCGTGAGTGTGCAATCAAGTCCGAACTTTATGTGATGTTGCTTCAGAAATACGAAGAGAATGCGCTCAGTCTGGCTGTCACTTCAAACAACCTTAGGTGTATCGACAGCCCGTTGCTTGTAGGCCGTGTTGCTCCAAACAGCAAGATGATATTCCTCGTTGCGCTGTTCGTGGGTCTTTTGATTCCTGCAGCAATAATATATGTACGTGAATCGATGCGTACCCAATTGACAATCAATGACGATTTGTCAACATTGACATCGTTGCCTTGTGTCGGAAACATCCCTGTAAAGCACTCTGTCAAGGGTGAGCGCAGCAAGGCTGTTGTCGTTGTGCGTAACAAGAACGATATTATGGCCGAGGCTTTCCGTACGCTTCGTACGAACCTTCAGTTTGTAATGAAGAAATCTACAGGAAAGGTCGTCATGTTTACGTCAACTACCTCTGGTGAGGGTAAGACTTTTGTTGCTTCAAACCTTGCCATGAGTGTTGCTTTGCTCGGAAAGAAGGTGCTTCTTATGGGTCTTGACATACGACGTCCACGCCTTGCCGAGATGTTCGGGTTCAACAAGCATGACGAGGGTATAACAAGTTATCTGGCTGCGGACGAGAAGGATACTGATATTCTTGACCGTGCTATCAGGCCTTCGGGTATTGAGGAGAACCTTGATATCCTGCCTGCAGGTATTGTTCCTCCAAACCCGGCGGAGTTGCTTGCCCGTCCTAATATGGATAAGGCTATCGAATACCTCAGTACAAAGTACGATTACATAATTCTTGATACAGCGCCGGTTGCTTTGGTTACCGATTCAATGATTATCAGTCGAGTGGCAGATGTGGTGGCATATGTGGCGCGTCTTGATTATACACAGAAAGCCGACATCAAGTATCTTAACAGTATTGTAGCCGAAGGCAAGCTGGAGAATGTTTCTTTGGTTGTCAATGGTGAGGATGTCAAGAAAAAGATGTACGGTTATGTAAGTACTCGCCGTGGTAGCAACAGATATGTCGGCTATGGTTATATCTCAAACGAGGAGCAGGCGAAAAAGAAGTGATTTTTAAGTCGCTTATATGTCATAGAACTGTTTCTGCCGACAATTTGATGCATGATTTGAAAAAATATGTTCAAATTGGTTGGTAAATGAAAAAAAAACTGTACCTTTGCACCTTGAAACGATGATGCTTCATCTTTTCGGATAAACGTATAAACTATGAGTTTATTAAAAGAGAAATACGCTAAATATGATTTGCCGCAGCGTTTTATGGCAATGGGAGTATATCCTTATTTCCGTTGCATAGAGAGCGAACAAGACACCGAAGTGTTGATGAGTGGCAAAAAGGTTCTGATGTTTGGCTCGAACTCATATATGGGTCTTACCAATCATCCAAGAATCAAGGAGGCGGCCATAGCTGCGACTCGCAAATATGGTACCGGTTGTGCCGGTTCGCGTTTCCTTAATGGAACCTTGGATATTCACTTGCAACTGGAAAATGAACTTGCGCAGTTTGTCGGTAAAGACGAGGCGTTGGTATACTCAACAGGTTTCCAGGTGAATCTGGGTGTTCTCTCTTGTGTTACAGGCCGTAAGGATACCATTATTTGTGATGAACTTGACCATGCCTCGATTGTAGATGGCCGTCGCTTGTCGTTCTCTACTGTACGCAAGTTCAGGCATAACGACATGGAAGGTCTGGAGCGGGAATTGCAGGCATGTGACCCGGCTACAATAAAGATGATTGTCGTTGACGGTGTCTTCAGCATGGAGGGTGATATAGCCAATCTGCCCGAAATTGTACGCCTGAAGAATAAGTACAATGCAAGCATATTCGTTGACGAGGCTCACGGATTGGGCGTTTTGGGCCGCCAAGGCCGTGGTACAGCCGACCATTTTGGTCTTACAGACGATGTTGATTTGCTTATGGGTACATTCAGCAAGTCGTTGGCAACCATAGGCGGTTTCGTTGCAGGTGACAAGGAGGTAATAAACTATATACGCCACAACTCACGTTCGTATATGTTCAGCGCAAGCAATACTCCTGCTGCTACTGCGGCTGCGCTTGAGGCTTTGCATATCATTCAGGAAGAACCTGAAAGACTTGAGAATTTGTGGAATATGACCAACTATACGTTGAAGAGTTTCCGCGAGATAGGTTTCGAGATAGGCAATACATCAACACCTATCATACCAATCTACATCCGCGATACCGACAAGACCTTCCTGGTGACAAAATTGTTGTGGGATGCCGGTGTCTTTGTCAATCCGGTTGTTCCGCCTGCATGTTCTCCGCAGGATACTCTCATTCGCTTCTCTCTTATGGCTACCCATACAAAGGAGCAGATAGACAGGGCAATGGAGATAATGGTACCTATCTTCAAACAGTTGGAGATTATAAAGTAAAAAAAGATAAAGTTTTCGGGGTGTAGCGCAGTTGGTAGCGCATCTGGTTTGGGACCAGGGGGTCGCAGGTTCGAATCCTGTCACCCCGACAACTTTTCAAAGAGTGTCTATGATTGACGGGCAAGGCACTTGATATAGATTGTTCTGATTACAGTCGTTATCCGTTATTCGGGGTGTAGCGCAGTTGGTAGCGCATCTGGTTTGGGACCAGGGGGTCGCAGGTTCGAATCCTGTCACCCCGACAAGGAATCTCGCAAGAAACATTCTTGCGAGATTTTCTTTTGTATAGGATTATTTGTTTTTTGGATGGCGACAGAGTGTAGGTCACCTGCAAACTATTGGGCAACGTAAAATCCTGAGTGACTCTGGAGAAGAGAGCAACGGAGCGAAATTACTATTGCAATGAAAATTCGTTGGCCAAGAGGGCGGGCTGCCTACCTGTCATTCTGAGCGAAGCGAAGAATCTCAAACTGAAGTGCTGAAGTCAAGCATCTTAAAATCCGGCAGCTGGACAAAAAGTAGGATAAAACCTCTGTAATCATCTGGTATACAAATCTTTGCAAAGATTATCATCGGTATGCTAAAAAATATCCGTGCTATGCGTTGACGCATAGCACGGATATTTAAGTTGCAGGTCAACCAGATTATTCTCTGTTTATAGCTCGTCAAAATCGAACTCGTCAAAATCGCTGTCGTAGCTCTCTTCAACAAACATGTCAAGGTCGCGTCGTTCCTTCTTTGTGGGACGTCCTGTACCGCGTGCGCGGCCCACGAATCCGCTCATCCTGCTCATCTCAAGAATCTCGTACTGCTCCTGAGGCGTTACGTTCTCCATCAGTTCCGGTACAAGCTTTGCTCCTACACGGTGTTCTGCGCATTGAAGGACCTTGAAAGAGTAGGTCACAGGTGCTTTCTTTACGTTCACGATATCTCCTACACGTACGTTGTGTGCAGGCTTCGCTGTGCGGTCACCTATGCTGATGTGTCCTTTCTTGCAGGCTTCCGCCGCTATGCTGCGTGTCTTGTATATGCGCACAGCCCATAACCATTTGTCTATACGTGCCTGGTCACTCATTGTTCTCGCGTGGTTTGTTGCCGTTGCCCTTCTTGTTGAACTGGTTCATTGTGCGGGCAAGGCCGGTGAAGCAGAAACTCTTGATTATTTCAGTTGTGGTTTCCAGCTGCTCGTCAACGGCTTTCTGCTCTTCGCTGTCAAATGCTCCAAGTACAAAGTTGACCTGGTGTCCTTTGCTGAATTCGTTGCCTATGCCAAAGCGCAGTCTGGCGTAGTTTGTTGTTCCCAGTGTTGCTGCAATATGCTTTAGTCCGTTATGTCCTCCGTCGCTGCCTTGCCCCTTTAGGCGCAGTGCTCCTACGGGCAGTGCGAGGTCATCGACTATTATCAGTACGTTTTCCAAAGGAATCTTCTCTTGTTGCATCCAGTAACGCACGGCGTTTCCGCTGAGGTTCATGTATGTCGATGGCTTCAGGAGGATGAGCTTGCGTCCGCGCACCGATGCCTCGGCGACAAATCCGTATCGCTTGTCCTGAAAAGAAGTATTGGATGCCTTTGCAAAGGCATCCAATACTGTAAAACCGATGTTGTGGCGGGTTCCCTCGTACTCTGTTCCGATGTTGCCCAATCCTACAATCAAATATTTCATCTGCTCGGGTTCAATTACTTCTTAGCGGCTGCTGCGGCTGCTGCAGAAGCACGTGTTGTCTTGACAGAAGCAACGAGTGACTCCTTGACTGTAACGAGCTCAAGACCCTCGTAAGAGAGGTCGCCAACCTTGATTGACTTGCCAAGGCCGAGTGATGTTACGTCAACAGTAAGGATCTCGGGGATTGCAGTGTAGATAGCCTTAACCTTGAGGTAGCGCTGAACCTGAACGAGCTTACCACCGGCGCGTACACCGTCTGCAAGACCCTCGAGCTTAACAGGAACTGCCATAACGATGGGCTTCTCATCTGTTACCTGATAGAAATCTACGTGGAGGATAGTATCCTTTACTGGGTGGAACTGGATATCCTTCATGATAGCCTTTACAGCCTTGCCGTCGATTGTGAGGTCAACAACGTGGATGTCTGGAGTGTAAACGAGCTTGCGGAGGCTCTCTACTGGCACGCTGAATGCCTTTGCCTCTTTTTCTACACCGTAAAGGTTACAAGGTACGAGACCTGCGTTGCGCAATGCGTTGGTAGCCTTCTTGCCTACCTCGGTTCTGCTTGAACCTGAAATGCTGATTGATTTCATAATAAAAATGTGTTACTCTAAATTAAGATTAATGATTCTGCTTAATTCGCCATCACACGATGTCTCTAAAAGCGGGTGCAAAGATACGGCTAATTTGTGGAAAAAACAAGTGTTGTGGACTTAAACCGTCAAAGCTGCTTCGTTTTTTGCTTCATTCACTGTTTTATCCGCTTTTAAAGGTAATGTGTATAAAAAAGTAGCTCTACTGCATCGGCAATAGAGCTACCATATGAAGGTTACTTGATTCAGAATTCAATATCAATGCTTGTGCTGCTTTCCTGTGCGGGCTCAATGCTGTCGGTGTAGCGGGGTACGTATTCACCCTGTTCTGCGACAACAAAGTCAATGGCCTCCTTCAGGCTGTTTGCGAACTTTGTGAAGTCTTCACGGTAGAGGAAGATCTTGTGCTTCTCGAATGTTACAGTTGCATTCTCGCCCTCTCCATTGACGATTTTCTTGCTCTCGGTTATCGAGAGGTACATCTCGTCCTTGCGGTTCTTCTTGACGTCAATGTAGTAGATTCTTTTACCTGCCTTGATGGTCTGTGAATGTACAATCTCCTTTTCGTTCTCATTCATACCGCTCTTCTTGTAGTCTTCCATCGTAATAAATGTAATTGTGTTTTTACTAAAATGTATCTTTCAGCCTCAAATTTGAACAATAATTTCCATAAATCCAATATTTTGTTAAAGAAATTTTAATATTTCTGTAATTTATTGGACTTATTGCTTGCTGTAATGAATCTTTCTGCTTGTTCTGTACGTTCTCTTTATATTGCAAAATAAGATATTGACTGAACTTTGTGTGTCGGTTCTTGTTACTTGTGTTGGATGTTTTTTAAAAATAAATACTCCTTTTTGTTTGCGTGTGTCGCATTTTAGTGCGAACTTTGCAAAAAATCAGAAAAAGCGTTTTATGATTAATAGAGTTCTTATCCGTCTTAAGGTTGTGCAGATTATTTATGCTTATTACAAGAATAGTGGAAAAAGCATCAAGGCTGCCGAAGATGAGGTGTTTTTCAGTTTGTCAAAGGCTTATGACCTTTACAACCATATGTTGCTGTTGATGGTGGGTATCACACATTACGAGGCCGACCGTATCTCTTTCCTTTCAATGAAGGTAAGGCCTACAGAAAGCGACAGGAATCCGAATCTGAAATTTATCAATAACCGTTTCATTGCCCAGCTCGAGAAGAACGAGCAGTTGGTGAAGTTCGCCGAGAAAAGCAAGTTCAATTGGGTTGACAATTCCGACCTGTTGCGTCGTCTGCTCGACAAGATTGTTGCAAGTGACGTGTATCAGGATTATATGGCAGCCGAGACATCTTCATATGAAGAGGATAAGGAGTTGTGGAGAAAACTCTACAAGATGTTCATCTTCGATAACGAGGAACTTGATACACTTCTTGAGGAACAGAGTCTCTATTGGAATGATGACAAGTCAATTGTAGATACATTTGTAGTCAAGACCATCAAGCGTTTTGAGGAGGAGAACGGTGCTTCGCAGCAGTTGTTGCCCGAGTACAAGGATGTGGCCGATATGGAGTTCGCACGTAAATTGTTCAGGGCGGCTATAGCCAATGCCGAGGAATACCGTGCCCTCATGAGTGGCTCTTCAAAGAATTGGGATATGCAGCGTCTTGCGTTCATGGATGTTGTAATCATGCAGACAGCACTTGCCGAGATTCTCACATTTGAGGACATTCCTTTGTCTGTTACCCTCAACGAGTATGTCGAGATTGCAAAGTACTACAGTACGGCAAAGAGCGGTTCATTTGTAAACGGATTGCTTGACTCCATTACTAAGAAACTCCGTCAGGAAGGTAAAATAAACAAGTAAAACAGTATAAACTTAAAATCTTATATTATGGTATTTTTGAATGCAGCAGCTGCACAGGGTGGCGGTATGATGAGCACACTCCTCATGTTTGTGGTTATTATTGCTATTATGTACTTTATGATGATCCGTCCTCAGCGCAAGCAGCAGAAGAAGATCGAGTCGTTCCGTAACGGTTTGCAGGTAGGCCAGGAGGTCGTTACCAGTGGTGGCATCTATGGCAAGATCAAGTCTATGGAGAATGGCATCGTTATGCTCGAGGTTGCCCACAACGTTGTTGTACGTGTAGACATTTCGGTTATCTACCCAAGCTCGGCCGATGCCCAGCAGGAGGTAAAATAACATTATTGTAAAGTTCATATGAGAGGTTGCGCCGGAGCTTGCTTCAGCGCAGCCTTTTTGGAAATTAAAAGGCTTCTTAGACACGATACACAATAACCGCTCTCTATGTCATTCAAGAGTAAAATTAACGGGCACGACACTTTGGTGTTCATATGTTTTCTTTTTGTCTCATTCTCGCTTTGGTTGCTGAATGCGCTGAACGAGAGGTTCGAGACTGATATAGCCGTGGATGTTGTCGTGACAAATCTGCCTGAGGGAGTCGAATTGGAGAATCAGGACGATATCACTGTCGGGATTTTTGTGCGTGACAAAGGCAGTGAACTCTTTGACTATAAATTCAGGGAAGCCCCTAAGTTGTCTATCGACTATAATGACTTGACTGACAATGACAACGGTACTCTTACTATGCATTTTACGGCACTTGAGAACCGTGTGTCTAATGCTTTGAAACCTTCTTCTACATTCCTGCATTTTAAAGATGACTATTTGACGTTGCAGGTAAAGAGGGAGATGGTCACGTTGCCGGTAAAACTCAATTATGATGTTGAGACAGAAAGGCATTTTGAACTTGTTGATGTAGGGACATCTGTCAAGGAGATTACGGTGGTGGCGCCGTCATCGAACGTTAAAGAATGGGAGAGTATCGATTTGCCGGAGTTTGTCATCAGAGGGCTCGATAAAGATACATCGTTCTCCTTCTCTCTTCCCCGTAGAAAATATTTCAGCTACCAGCCAGATGTGATAGATGTCCATCTTGCTGTGGCTCCTTATGTCAGCCGTAAGGTGACGCGCCATGTGAATGTTGTCAACAGGCTTTTTGACATTGACCTCGCAGACCATTATGATATCCCGGATTCTGTCCAAGTGTCATACCTTGCTCCTTCCGCTGTCGCCGATAGGGTGACGGATGAAGATTTCAGGGTTGAACTTGATTTTGTTGAACTGACGGGGGGGCAGAGTGACAGTGTGTATTTCAAGATATCTTCCTGTCCGTTCTCGGTGGAGAATGGCGATGTCATAATCACTCCGGGATTTGTGTGTCGCAAAAAGTTTCCTCAGCAGTGGGGTGGTCTTTTAAAACAGATAGCTAATGGGAAATTGTATTAAACTGGCGATAACGGGTGGAATAGGCAGTGGAAAATCTGTAGCTTCGCACATAATGGAGGTTATGGGTGTGCCTGTATATGACTGCGACAGACGTGCCAAGGAACTGATGGTCACGGATACGGTGATAATAAAAGGTCTTACAAGAATGTTCGGCTGCGAATGTTATAATGAGGACGGCTCCCTCAACAAAACTTATGTCGCATCAAGGATCTTTACGGATGATGATAATATCAAGCGTGTAAATTCTCTTGTACATCCGGTTGTAAAGAGGGATTTCGAGGAGTGGGCGGCATGCAAGGATGTCCCTGTTGTGGCAGTAGAGACTGCTGTGCTGTATGAGTCAGGAATAATAGAGTCTGTTGACAAGGTACTGGTCGTATGGGCCGATAAGGAGACGTGCATCCGCCGTACCATTGCACGAAGCGGTATGAGCAGGAACCAGGTAATAAGCAGGATGCAGAAACAGATGTCCTCTGACGAGATGCTGCTTCTGTCCGATTATTCGTTGTACAATGATAAAGACAAGCCTCTCTTGCCGGGGATTAAAGCATTGTTGGACGAACTGCAAAGTTAAATATGTTGATTTCCTTTGTCTAAATTTTGCAGTGCAGTTTTGATTTCATATCTTCGCAAACCGATGGTAATTTTAAAGATAAATCCAATTATTAAAATATAATCTATGTTTGAAAGAATTTTGACTATCTCGGGAAAACCCGGTCTGTATCGTCTGCTTTCGCAGGGACGTAATATGTTTATAGTAGAGGCTGTTGATGCGACAAAGAAGCGTATGCCTGTATACAATAGCGACAAGGTTGTGATGCTTGATGACATTGCAATATATACTGATACCGAGGAGATTCCTTTGCGTGAAGTTTTTGCAAAGATCCAAGAAAAAGAGGGTGGTGTTCTGCCTTTTGATATGAAGGCTGCTACACCGGAGGAACTTGTCGAGTATTTTGAGTCTGTTATGCCCGATTATGACCGCGAGCGTGTATATCTGACTCACATAAAGAAGATCTACGCATGGTACAATATCCTTGTAGAGAATGGCGTGGTTGATTTTACACAGGAAGAGGTTGCTGAGGAGGCAGCTGAATAATCAATACAAATAACACAAACACTATATGAAAAAGACTTTATTGCTATTGTTTATGGCTTTTGCATTGTCAATCAACGGCAACGCACAGGGCCTTGATGCACTTTTCGGGAAATTGAAGGGCTCTATCAGTGGTGCGAAGAGCGAGTCCGGTAGCTCTGCATCCAATATACTTACAGATATTATAGGCGCAGTTACAGGTGGTCAGAAACTTACTGCGGATGCGCTCTGCGGTACATGGAACTACGAGGGTACATCCTGTGCCCTTGAGAGCGACGAGGCGCTTGCCGAGCTGGGCTCAAAGCTCGTTACAGTAAAGGTTGAGGAGAAAGTGAATGAATTGCTTCTCAAAGTCGGTGTCAAAAAGGGCAATGCCTCTCTTACTTTTGCCGAGGACGGAACCTGTACGGCTAACATCGGCGGCAAGTCATTTGCCGGAACATATGTCATAGGTGAGGATGCCAAGAGTATTGCTTTTACGTTCATGCTGGGCCAGTTGAAGCTCAATTCAACGGTGGAGTATATGTCAAAAAGCATGAACATTACCTTTGATGCCGATAAGGTGCTTGCTATTGTAAAGAATCTGAGTGCGGCTGTATCGCAGTATGGCAATTCGCAGACATCGTCATCATCTTCAATATCTTCTACACTGCAGCTTGTGAAGAGCCTGAGTACATTGCTTGAGGGATTCAACGGCATGCGTCTTGGTGTAAAGGTCTCAAAGTAAACAGTAGCCTGTTATAATAAGAAAGGATGCAGATTTTCTCTGCATCCTTTCTTATTGTCAGTTGGTGAATATCAGTTTTTCTTCATCTGCATCCACCTTTATCGCTCTTTCCTTGTCGACGGCTCCTGCCAGCAGCTGTTTTGAGAGGTCATTTAGCAGGTAGCGCTGTATGGCTCTCTTTATCGGGCGTGCACCGAAGTCGGGGTCAAATCCGGCCTTTGATATGAACTTTATCGCGGCATCGCTTGCTTCCAGTCTGATCTCATTCTCGGCAAGCATTGCCTTGATGCCTTCAATCTGCAGGCGCACGATCTTCTCAATTTCAAGCTCGTCGAGCGGAGTGAACATGATGGTCTCGTCAATGCGGTTCAGGAACTCGGGACGTATGCTCTTCTTTAGCATCTCCATGATGTGTTCTTTTGTCTCCTCAATGATATGTTCCCTGTTCTCTTCTGTAATCTTGTCGAACTGCTCTTGTATGTAGCTGCTGCCAAGATTGCTTGTCATGATGATGATGGTATTCTTGAAGTTTACCACACGTCCCTTATTGTCGGTAAGTCGTCCGTCATCAAGAACCTGCAACAGTATGTTAAACACGTCGGGATGGGCTTTCTCTATCTCGTCGAAGAGTACTACAGAGTATGGCTTGCGGCGTACGGCCTCTGTCAGTTGACCGCCCTCGTCATATCCTACATATCCCGGAGGCGCTCCAATGAGGCGTGAGACACTGAATTTTTCCTGATACTCACTCATGTCGATACGTGTCATCATGGTCTCGTCATTGAAGAGGTACGCTGCAAGTGCCTTTGCAAGTTCTGTCTTTCCCACACCTGTTGTGCCAAGGAATATGAATGAGCCTATCGGGCGTTTGGGATCCTGCAGGCCGGCGCGGCTGCGTCGTACGGCATCACTCACGGCCGTTATTGCTTCGTCCTGTCCGATGACTCTCTTGTGCAGTTCGTCCTCAAGGCTGAGCAGCTTCTCGCGTTCGCTCTGGAGCATCTTGCTCACGGGTATTCCGGTCCAGCGTGATACCACATCGGCAATATCCTCGGCTGTTACCTCCTCCTTTATCATTGCGCTGCTGCCTTGTGTGGAGTGCAGGTCGTTCTGGGCCTTCTTTATCTCCTCTTCCAGTTCCTTGATCCTGCCGTAGCGTATCTCGGCCACACGTCCGTAGTTGCCCTCGCGTTCAGCCTTGTCGGCCTCGAACTTCAGACTCTCGATCTCCTGTTTGGCACTCTGTATACGGTCGGCATACTCTTTCTCCTGCTGCCATTTGGCTCGCATGCTCTTCTCCTGCTCTTTGAGGGCTGAAATCTCCTTTGCAAGCTGGGTGAGCTTTGCTTCGTCCTTCTCGCGCTTTATCGCCTCGCGTTCAATCTCCAACTGCTTTATGTGGCGTGATATCTCGTCAAGTTCCTCGGGCAATGAGTCACGTTCCATACGCAATTTCGCAGCTGCCTCGTCTACAAGGTCGATGGCCTTGTCGGGGAGGAAACGCTCTGTAATGTAACGGTCGCTCAAAGTGACGGCTGCTATCAATGCGTCGTCCTGTATACGTACCTTGTGGTGGCTCTCGTAGCGTTCCTTCAGTCCACGCAATATTGATATTGTGCTCATCTTGTCGGGCTCTGTAACCAGTACGCTCTGGAAGCGGCGCTCAAGTGCCTTGTCCTTTTCAAAGTACTTCTGATACTCGTCGAGAGTGGTGGCACCGATTGAACGCAACTCGCCTCGTGCAAGTGCTGGCTTGAGTATGTTTGCCGCATCCATTGCACCTTCGCTCTTTCCGGCACCCACAAGGGTGTGTATCTCGTCGATGAAGAGTATTATGCGTCCCTCGGCTTTTACAACCTCGTTGATTACAGCCTTCAAGCGCTCCTCGAACTCACCCTTGTACTTTGCACCTGCGACAAGCGCTCCCATGTCAAGTGAGTATATCTGCTTGTCGCGCAGATTGTCGGGTACGTCACCGCGGATTATACGGTGAGCGAGCCCCTCCACGATGGCGGTCTTTCCTGTTCCCGGTTCGCCGATAAGTATGGGGTTGTTCTTGGTGCGTCGGCTCAGAATCTGCAATATACGGCGTATCTCGTCGTCGCGGCCTATGACGGGGTCAAGCTTGCCGCTCTTTGCCGCATCGTTGAGGTTCACTGCATATTTGCTTAGGGCCTGGTAGCTCTCCTCGGCATTCTGGGATGTCACTTTTTCGCCGTTGCGCAACTCTCCAATAGCCTTCTCGAGTTCCTCTCTGTTGACTCCGTTCTGCTTGAGAATCTCCGAAGCAGTGCTTTTTACTTCAAGCAAGGCGACAATGAGTGGCTCTATGCTCACAAACTCGTCGCCGTTCTTGCCGGCAATCTCTTCGGCTTTGTCCAATACCTGGTTGCTCTCACGGCTGATGTATGGCTCGCCTCCGCTCACTTTTGGCAGTGAATGTACGGCCTTGCTCACCTCCGTGTCAACTTTCTTGATGTTTGCGCCTGTCTTCTGCAAAAGGAAAGATACAATCTGTTCATTGCTTTTCAGAACTCCTCCCATAATGTGAACGGGCTCAATTACCTGCTGTCCGTTGGCTCTTGCCAAGTTTACAGCCTCCTGAATGGCCTCCTGGGCCTTGATAGTAAATTTGTTAAAGTTCATTTTTTAATCTCCTTTCAATGTTCTTTAAACAAATTTCGCGCCATCCTTGTTTTTGTGACAAAATGGCTGGTTGTTTGACAAAATGGCATAAAGTACCTTTGCGATATAAGGTGTCATATATAAGAATAGGGTGACCTGAGTGGTCACCCTATTCTGTGAAGTTATCTTTATATCAATATATATCCTCTGGTTTTGCTGGGTTAGAAAGGACGCTCTTCGGAACAAGTTCAAGGTAATCCTGGTCGAACTGCTTGAATGTGTTCACGTTCTTGTCGCTGACATCTTTGAAACGCAACCAGTGGTCTCCCTTGTCAAGACGGTATGTACCAATGATCTTGCGGAGGGGTTGTACGCCTGAGCGCATTGTCACGTTTGTCTCCTTCTCCATCACGATGCTTGCCGGGCCCTTCATGTAACCGCGGTTACGCATAGCCTTGTCGTTCTCCTTGATTTCATCTTCGGTGAGGCCTTCATCACTTACCCAACCGATGATGGCTGTTGTCTCGTCGTTCCAACGGAGGTCAACAGGAATACCTGCAATCTTACCGTCAACGTAGAACTGACAGATACCGCGCTGGTAACCCTTAGGATAACCGAAACGTATTTCATAGATACCCTCAGGAACGTACGGTATGCGGTATTGGAAGTCGTACTTGCCCTCGACGATGAACTCGTCACCATGATAGTTGGCGTATGTGTTACCCCATGTCTGGTGAGGACGGAAATAGAAAACCTTACAATCCTCATTGTTCATGATAAAATATTTGCAGAAACCGTTGGGGATATATGTGACCTTTGTGTCGGGCGTCTGGAGATCCCAACGTACGCCGTTGTTCGTAAACTCGGGGAACAGTGAAGAGATGTCCATACGGATTCTCTCGTTGAGCACGTTGCCGGCCATCTCTGCCTCGTTGTAGATGAGGATGCGGTCGATAGTGTGGAGTATACCGTTGAGTGCGCCCTGCTCAAAGTCCTTGAGGTCCTCGTATTTCTCCTTTGTTGCAGAAGCCTTGTCGATAACGACGTTGATATGTCCTGCCATCTCCGGGTTGATGCATGTTGTTCCCTTTTCCTGTGCATAGTTGATTATAATCTCTTGTTTCAACTTCTCGTTGGTGTATGGTTTTGTGATTTTAACCATAGTATAGGGGAGCATTGTCTCGCAGTACTCGTAGCTGTCGAAGTTCTGGTTGAGGTTCACGATTGATGAGTAACCTTGGTTCTCATAGTTCTCCATGATGAATCCGCCAGGACCTGTTGAAGAGCTGTAGAGCAACTGACGGTCAAGAATGTGGTAAAGAATGAACTTGTGGAGAGCGTTCTTCGGGTTCTGATAGTCACCCTGTGCCTCTGTACCGTACCACTTCTCGGCAAATGCAACCAAATCGTCGATTGTATTGATACCCTTGCTGTGGAAGAGCTCGTCCGGCTCGATAAGAACAGTGTAACGCTGCTTGTGCTCCTTTGGATATGGTGATTTTGAAGTCTCTGAACTGAGTGTCGCACCGATGAGGGTGTTGTCGTAGTCCGGGTCAATCTCATATATGTTGAGCAGTGAGTCGATACCGGTGATTCTAATTGCATCGGAGAACATACTGAATGCCTTGTGTGCCTCGATGAGCTCTGGCAACAGTTTGTTCGATGGGTTGAGCACGCCGTTTACCACCTGTACGTAACCGTTCTCCATCTCAAGGTCCTGCTCAACGATGAGAGCGCTGTTGTTCAGCAATGGGAACACGCGACCTGCATCGTCAGTAATCCACTCCACTGTTGTGACGCGGCGGTTCATTGTGCTGAGCGGGAATGCGCCCTCGTAGATATCGGTTGTCAGGTAACCCATCTCAATGATGTGGTTCTTTGCAATCTCGGTTGCCATACTGTCGGTGAGGTCCTCAAGGTATGGAGAGTGAATACCGGTTCTCTCACCCTGAAGGTACATTTCGTACTGGTTCTGCAAGAATGCCTCTACTGCTTCGTTTGTAGGTGCAAAACATGTGTAAGAGCCGTAGGTCGAGAGTGTCTTCAGGATGCTGCCTGATGACTTCTTGCCTAACTTGGCCTTGCTGAGGATGTTTGTGAAACTGCTGAAACGCTCAGGGTTATTCTCCAGATATGTGGAGATGAGTTCACCCTTGAAGGTAAAGCGGTTCTGCTCGTCGATCTCGTCATCGCAGGCTGTAAAGAATCCAGCCGATACAAATGCGATAGCTGCAAAAGCAAATGCTTTAAGCATCTTCATTGTCTTGTGGTTCATATTGGTTCGTTTTTTTTGGTTTATTATTCTGTTTCAAGTCTGTTGCATAGTTCCGAGAACATTTTCGGGCTCACGTCCGAAGGCATTGTCCAACTCTTTGCGTTCAGGTTGCAGCTTCCTACTCTGGGGCCGTCTGGCATGCAAGAGCGTTTGAACTGCTGTGTGAAGAATCGCCACATAAAGGTTGATAGCCATTTCTTTATTGTTGCCTTGTCGTATTTGTCCTCAAAGGCCTTCTCTGCAAGGAAGAATATCTTCTCGGGAGAGAAACCGTTGCGTACAAAGTTGTATAGGAAAAAGTCGTGCAACTCATACGGACCAACAAGGTCCTCTGTCTTCTGCTTTATGTTGCCCTCGTCGTCTGCGGGGGTGAGTTCCGGTGATATCGGTGTGTCCACAATGTCAAGCAGGGTGGCTTTGCATGTCTCATCCTCGCTGTTTGCTGCTACCCAGCGTACAATATGCTGCATGAGTGTCTTTGGCACCGATGCGTTGACGCCGTACATGCTCATGTGGTCGCCGTTGTATGTGGCCCAGCCGAGGGCGAGCTCCGAAAGGTCGCCTGTTCCTACAACTATGCCGTTCATGCAGTTCGCGATGTCCATCAGAATCTGTGTGCGCTCGCGTGCCTGTGCGTTCTCGTATGTGACGTCGTGTACGTCTATGTCATGCTCAATGTCCTTGAAGTGCTGTATGCAGGCATCCTTTATGGAAATCTCCTTTATGGTGGTACCCAAAGCTTTCATCAGATTCAAGGCATTGGTATATGTGCGGTCGGTAGTTCCGAATCCTGGCATGGTAACAGTGATGATGTCGCTGTGTGGCTTTCCCAATATGTCGAAAGCCTTTACGGTCACAAGCAATGCAAGGGTAGAGTCCAATCCTCCTGATATGCCAATTACTGCACTCTGAGAACGTGTGTGCTCAATTCTGCGTGCAAGGGCTGTCGCCTGTATCATGAATATGTCATTGTAGCTTGCATCGCTATCCTCCTTGCCTGGGATGAATGGCAATGGATTTATACTGCGTGTAATAGTGCACTCCTTGCTTGAGCTTTGGTATATATATATATAAGGTGTGTTGTTTTTGTGTGCGAACGAAGCGTCTGTCAAGCGTTCCTTGCGCACTTTTTCAACATCAATTTCTGTTATTGCAATGTGGCTTCCGGTTGCATATCTTATGCCCTCGGTCAAGATGTGTCCACATTCGGCAATTGCGGCATATCCCGAGTATGTGGCACTGCTTGTAGATTCTCCCCAACCGCTGTTGGCGAACATATATCCGCTCCTGTAGCGTGAACTCTGTTGTGCTATGCTTGTCTTAATCCAATTGTGGCGTCCTACTTCCTCGTTCCACGAACATGGGTTAAGTATGATTTCGGCTCCTGCAACAGCCATATATGCTCCTGCTGGAGTGGGGGATGCTGCCTCGCTACCAATCTCAATACCGAACGTGAAACCGCCTGTCTTGAAAATCTGTGCACAGCCTATTGCTACCGACTGTCCTGCGATGTTCACATTGCTGCCGTTTGATATTGTGCTTGCGCTTGCAAACCAGCGCGCCTCGCCGGTCTGGAGTGCATTCTTGGCCACTACTCCCTCTACTTTGCCTTTGTGGACAACAACGGCGCAGTTGTATAGTGAGTTGTCATGCTGTATCGGAGCACCGAATACGGCAATTGTGTCGTGCTTTGTTGTTGATTCAGCAATAACAGCAATGGCCTTTTCGCATTCTGCAATGAAGAATGGCTGGGCGAAAAGGTCGCCGCAATTGCTTGATGTGAGGCAGAGCTCTGGCAACAGCACAATCTCGCAGCCTTTGCTTGCTGCGTCGTCAATGAGTGATATGATGCTGCCGGCATTATAATGACACTCACCTGTGCTGATTTGCGGTACAGCTACAGCTGCCTTTACAAACCCGTATTCCATTTCTTGTCACTGCAGTTTACTTATCTTTGCAAAAATATAAATTATTGTTATAATAAACCAATTTTTGTGAGAAAGTTTATATATATAGTAACAAAAAAATGACGCTTTTGGCGTCATTTTTTTGTTATTGGTCCTGGGGTATCAATATTTGTCCTCGGGTTTGCTCGGGTCGTTTAGAACGGCTGTCGGTACAAGCTCAAGGTAATCCTGGCTAAGCTCGTTGTAGAGACCGGCCTCTCGAACGTCCTTGAAACGGATCCAGTGGTCGACACCGCTGTTCAAACGGAATGTTCCGACAATTCTGCGAACGGCCTTCTTTGTTACACGCATACTTTCTTTCTCAAGTGTTAGGTGTACGCTTGCGGGGCCCTTCATCCAACCGCGGTTTCGCATTGATTTGTCGTTAGCGTCTATCTCCTCCTCGTTCATCTCTGATTCATCGAACCAGCCGATCATCTCTTCGGTCTCCTCTCCCTCGCGCATATCTACAGGGATACCGCAGATTTTGCCGTCAACATAGAACTGTGCGATACCGCGGGCATCTGACTGGTTGAAGCCGAAGCGGAGCTCGTAGTTTCCTGAAGGTACATATGGGAGGCGGTATTCGAAATCGTACTTTCCTGATACCATGATTTCGTCACCCATGTATGTTGAGTATCCTTCGAGACCTGTCTTGTGAGGGCGCAAGTAGTAGATGTTTGTCTGGTTGTTCCTGAGCCTGAGGCGTGTACAGAAATTGTCGGGGATATAAATTTTGTCTCCAGCTGTTACGTTCTCCTCAGGTAACCAGCGTACTCCATTGTTTGTGAGTTCGGGGAACAATGAAGATGTGTCCCAGCGCATACGCTCGTTGAGGATGTTGCCGGCCATCTCCTCCTCATTGTAGATGAGGATGCGGTCGATGGTATGGATGATACCGTTGATGGCGCTCTGGTCGAAATTCTCAAGACCCGGACGTGTCTTTGTGATACGTGCAGGCTCGACAACAACGTTTATGTAATATTTCATATTCTGGTTGTTGCAACGTGTGCCCATATCCTGTGAGTAGTTGAGGATAATCTGCTTGCTCAATGTGCTTGACTCGGCCTCGCCATAAGGAATGTATGTGGTTTCGTTTGTAAATGGCTTTGTGACCTTGATCATTGTGTATGGCAACAATGTTTCAAAATAGTCATATCGGTCAAATGTTGTAGGGAGGTTGATTTCTGAATTGAATCCCATCCACTCGTATGCCTCCATCAGGAAACCGCCGGGGCCTGTTGATGAGCTGTAAAGCAACTGACGGTCTATGATGTGGTAGAGTATATACTTGTATAGCGGGTTCTTGGGGTTGCTGTAGTCACCCAAAGCCTCTGTTCCGTACCATTCTGAAGCAAGCTTCTCAAGAGCGTCGATGGTTGTGATAGAGATGCCCAGATGGTTCTTTGAGGGGTCGGCAAGCAGATCATTGCTCTCTACGAGCAGTGTGTAGCGCTGTTTGTGTTCCTCGGGGTAGTGCGGGTTGCCCGGCTTGTTCGAGAACGAGGGACCGAGCAGTGTGTTGTCGTAATCAGGATCTATCTCATATGTGCTTAGCAGTTTGTCAAGGCCTGTTGCCTGAATTGCTGTAGAGAAGAGAGAGAATGATGGATGCTCGCCCAAAAGCTCATGGATATTGCTGCTTGATGGGTTGAGTACTTCGTCCACTACCTGAACATAACCGTTCTCTTTCTCAAGATCCTGCTCTATAATGCGTGAGTTGTTGTTGAGCAAAGGGAATACGCGGCCTGCCTCATCTGTAATCCACTCTACAGTGGTTACACGGCGGTTCATTGTAACCTTTGGAAATGCGCCCTCATTGATATCGGTTGTCATATAACCCATTTCAATGATGTGGTTCTTGGCAATCTCTGTTGCCATGCTGTCGCTTATGTCCTCAAGGTATGGTGATGTGATGCCTGTTCTGTAAATCTGTACTGACGGGTCGAGCTTGTTTGCTTCAACGCTCTCAATGTAGGCATTGTACTCATTTGCGAGGTATTTCTCAATAGCAGTGTTTGTTGGGGCAAAGCAAGTGTAAGATCCGTAGGTTGACAAAGTCTTCAGGATGCTGCCCGATGACTTCTTGCCAATCTTTGCCTTGTCCAGAATTGCGCAGAAACTGCTGAATCTCTCAGGGTTGTTTTCAAGATAGTTTGAAATCAGCTCACCTTTAAACGTGAAGCGGTTTTCAGCATCTACCTCGTCGTCACAGCTTACGAAAGCTGCGCCGGAGAACAGTGTCACGGCTGCTAAAGCCCACACCTTGATTTCTTTTCCGAAGGTTTTTTTCATAACAGTTAGTATTATAAGTTTTGTTTGTTTTAACTTAAAATGTTAATTATTTAATAATTTTATATTATTAATCCTTCAAATGTACACATTAATTTCCAAAAAGCAAACTTTTTAATCACTAAATCAATTTTAGCATCATTTTTTCTTATTCAGGAACGCCTTCTGAAGCTGATATCTGCGCGTTTTACATTTTTTAACTATGCTTTTATGAAAATTCTTCCGAAAATAGTTGGAAAATATACTGAAATCATTTTATCTTTGCAATGGTTTCAGAAATGAAAGCGAAAACAGAGAAAACAAAAACGAAAATATTAACGGCTTAAAATTTTATAGAATTATGAAAAAGTACATTTGTTCAGTTTGCGGTTATATACACGAAGGTGATTCAGCTCCCGAGCGTTGTCCGATGTGTAAGGTTCCAGGTGAGAAGTTCAACGAGTTGAAGAATAACGGCGATAAGCTCGAGTTCGTTCAGGAGCACGTAATCGGCGTAGCCAAGGGTTGCGACGACGAGATGATCAAGGACCTCAACAACCACTTCATCGGCGAGTGCACCGAGGTAGGCATGTATCTTGCCATGAGCCGCCAGGCCGACCGCGAGGGTTATCCCGAGATTGCCGAGGCTTTCAAGCGTTACGCATGGGAGGAGGCAGAGCACGCATCCAAGTTCGCCGAGCTTTTGGGTGATGTTGTATGGGATACAAAGACAAACGTCGAGAAGCGCATGAACGCCGAGTGTGAGGCCAACAGCGACAAGTACCGCATCGCAAAGCGCGCCAAGGAGTTGAACCTTGATGCAATCCACGATACAGTACACGAGATGGCCAAGGACGAGGCACGCCACGGCAAGGGCTTCGAGGGCTTGTTCAACCGCTACTTCAAGTAAATAAAAACACCCCGGTGGGGTGCTATCCACCGGGGTACAATATATTTCCAACAGAAACTACAACAACTAAGAAACTAACCAACCAACAACAAGAAAAAACAATGATTGACAGTGAGGAATCATAGTAATTGTTTTAGTAAATAAATAGTGTTTTAAATGTGTTCCGCGCCGGCAGTAGTGATACGCCCGGCGCGGTTTTTGCTTTTTAAGCGGAAAAGTGAAAACTGAAAACTGCGAGCACCCTTCAATCATTAATTGAATAATGGGCGCCTGTCTATAAAGGCCTTAAGGTCTCTAAAGTCCTTAGAGTCCTTAATGGGCGCTGTTCAAACGGAAAGCGGAAAACTTGTGCAAACGAGCGCAATGCAAGCTTGCTTGCATTTGCACAGCGAGTGTAGCCCAGTTTCGGTTCACCTGCAAACTATAGGGGGGGAATATCTTTTTAACACAGACAAAACATTAAACAATCTCTTATATTCTTTTATACAACTTACCCTTAATCTG
>SUXN01000069.1 GCA_015060965.1 Bacteroidales bacterium
GCTTGAAACTCGGCTGCACTCGCTGTACAATTACAAGCAAGCTTGCATTGCGCTCATTGGCACGAGCTTTCATCGTTACTCCCCTGCTTCGCGGTAGAGGTCTTTAGCAAGGCTCTTGTCACGCTTCACTCCAATACCGTTGAGGTAACAGTCAGCAAGGGCCTTTGTACCGCGCTTGTCGCCTTGCTGGTGCAGCGTGCGGGCATATACATATACTTTATTGTCGTCGCCAACCGATTTATAGTGTTCAACGACAAGAGCAAGAGCATCGGCATAGCCGTTGTCGGCAGCAGACAACAGACAGTCGAGCGGAGTCCCCAAAACGGAATCCTTCTCAAGGCCTGTGTCACGCATAAATTGCGCATAAAGGAACAATGCCTCGTTGTGGCTTGCCGAGGCTGCTTCACGTAACAGACGGCCGGCAACGACAGTATCGGTTGGGACACCAATGCCACCGAGATAACATTTCGCAAGTTCGGTCTTTGCATCTACACGTTCCTGTTCCGCAGCTTTTTCAAGCCAATGGACAGCCGTCTCAGGTGAAGCTTCTGTACCTTCACCATTCAGGAGCATCATCGCATACTCGTACTGCGCCGGTGCATAGCAGCTGTCGGCTGCCTGTTTTAGGAACTCAAGTGCATGGGGAGCGCTTTCCATTATGCCAAGGCCATATCTGTAACTGTAACCTACACGATAGATGGCAGGTACATAACCATACTGTATAAGTTCGGCATATATATTGACACTTTTGCCGTAAATCTTCTTGTTGAAATATGCCTCGGCTTTTTCGAACAGACGGTTTAAGACTAAAGAATCAACCTTTGCTACATCCGTTTCACCCTTTTGGATTACCTGTCGGGCCGTTGAACCGGCCTCCTCCGTTGCATTGATTACACGTGTCGACAAATATTCATCATTACTGTAAAATACTCCGCCATCAACACCCAGCACATCAATGGCAATGGCACCGCATTCGCTACTGTTGTAAAGCTCAAACTGTAATTTGCCGCCGGAACTTTTCATCTGCGGGTTCCACAACAGGGTACGGCGGTAGTCCTTGCCGTCGGGTCGTGCTCTGCTGTTGTCAGGCGAATAGAACTGCTTGCTGCGGCTGTATCCACGGAATGAGGTATAACGCCTGCTACCGGCCTCGTTAGTGAGGTCGACCTTGAGCTGCGTGTTTGTAGTGTCTTTTTCGGCCTTAACAAGGAATGCAACGTAATTAGGATTCGGAACACTCTCCTTGAGATAATCCGGAGAAAGAGACTGGACACCGACACTTTTCATACGCTCCCAAAAGGTATTGCTCTCTACGGAAATTTCATTACCTGTAGGGTATATTGTCTTCATAGTGTAGAAACCGTCAAAAAGGAATGAGTATGGAACCTTGTTCCAGAATGGACCGTGAAAAGAACCGTACCTGAAGTCGGACTTAAGATTCCAGAATCCTGGACCACCGGAGAACATCTCGCAATGTTTTCTTGCACTGCTGAGGATTATCTCACTGAAGTTCGTCATTTTCCATACATCCCTGCCATGCAGATAATCCTCGTCTATCACCGGCAATGAATCATTATTGTATTTACCCTCAATTACAGCCGGCATCACCCAATAGCACCAATGCAGATTGTAACGGGCAAAGATACTCTGGATAACATTGGATACAGTCAACGTATTGCGGTATTGGGGAAGATAATCCCTGAACACATAATAACCTTTAGAATCATTCAGGTAACCTGTGAAAGCTTCACCGCTGGACTCACCGGTAGAAGCATCTACCTGAACTGCTACATTCTCGTCTGCCGATATATATGAATCAGAATTATCCTCGTAATGGCCGGGGCCCTCTTTGTCATAAAACAGCAGATGGTGCGTCCTGTCGCTGTAGTCCGATTGAAAACCTACGAAACACGTGTCATATTCTATTGTCCTGAAATATCTGGTGAAATCATATATTCCATAGCGGAATGTTACGTCCATTGCATACTCCCACTCCTCCATATAATCGAGACGGAGCTCGCTTATGGGTTTGCGCAGGAAACGGCTATCCCATTTCTTGTCCTTGACGTTGAGAGTTGAGAGCAGGAACTCGAATGGAGTGATTTTCTTTATGCTGTCCGATACTTCATCCTGTATAAAGGAGCTGCCGATGTTGCGTTCCCAATAGGAGAACAGGCGTGGTGATGGCGAAAAATAGCGGTCGAGCATGAATGCATCGTATGAATTGTCAGTCTTGACCCTTTCGCCGGGTGTCAGGGCAAAAACTTTCCTTCCATAGAAATCTTCAATGTCCACGGTGAAACGCCCGAGGCTGTCGGTCCTGAGCGGATAAGCGTAAAGGAGTGTGTCTTGAGGTACGTGGAGCATTATAGGGGAGTTCTTGTGGAGCCTTATTGACACCTTTCCAATCTCACCGAACTTGCTGCTGGTCAGACGGCGGTAGTATTGCCCGCGAAGGGTAAGACCTTTCTCGGCTGGGACAACACGGCTCATATCTGTTGCCGTGAGACGGCTCCAGTCGTAGGCTGTCCAGCCGTGGGTGAGCATTATAAGGTCAAGATGACTGTCGCGCTCCTTGTTCTCGGGGTCGAAATACTGCCAGGCATCGGGGATGTAACCCTTGAGCTCCGAGCCCAACAGCTGGTAGGTGTAGAGATTGTAGCCCCAGGAGGTTGTCTGAACTCCGGCCTGGTCCACGACTGCAACGGCGTAGTTGCTGTTCGCGTTCAGCGGCTTGCCATCCTCGCGCTCTACGGTGAGGGTCACTCTCTCGTGCGGTTGCAGCTTGAGGTTGTGCGGTGCATCGCCGTTGGCAGTAACGCGCAGCTTCACTGTCTGGCGGTCACCGGCCTGAAGGCTGTCGTGACGCACGAAGAAGAGGCGCTCGGCAAGAGGTGTCTCTCCGCTGAACACCACGGCACGGCACACACCCTCGGGCAGGGTGTCCGACGGCAGCTCTATGGTAGTGGTGCCGTTACCTAACCGCCTGTAGAAGCCCATATTGCTGCGGTGGAGCACGGCAAAGCCAAGGTCGGTGGCGGCTGTGTAGTTGTCATTTATCGCGAAACGGATTGTGTCACTGCTGCCTGACACTGATAACACCACTCCATTATCTTCTACGGCCGGAAGCTCGAACTTGTGTATCTTCTCTTTGCCCTTCTTGTTCTTTACAGACACCGTGGCGCGGTACTCCACGTCCTT
>SUXN01000014.1 GCA_015060965.1 Bacteroidales bacterium
GATAAAGATTTTTTCCTTTTTAGACTGGCAAAATTATATGCGTAAAAATGAAATCCCTCAGAATTTTACGTTGAGCCCAAAGAACCCTGACCCCGGGTCACGGGGAGAGTGTATAAAAAAAAGAAGAAACCTTTCGGTTTCTTCTTGCGGTGCGTACGGGACTCGAACCCGTGACCCCCTGCGTGACAGGCAGATATTCTAACCAACTGAACTAACGCACCATTATGTTTTTCTGCTTTGTTCGTGTCTCAAAGCGAGTGCAAAGGTAGTGACTTTTTTTGAATCTGCAAATATTTTGAGAACTTTTTTCCGTTTTTAGTGCATTTTTTTGATTTTCCCTCGAAAATATGGTTTCTACTCTGTTTTTTGCATTAAAATGACGTCGGAGTACCCTTCTTTTCCTCTTATCCAATCTTTAAGTGTGGCATTGCCTGTGAAGCCGCATTTTTCAAAAAGTCTTATGCTTTCTTCATTCCAAACCGGCACGTATGCGTATAATTGGTGAAGATGCAGGCGTTCTGTCGCGTAACTGTACAGCAACTGCAGGGCGTGTGTGGCGATTCCTTTGCCACGGTAGTTTCCCAGGATGCCGATGCAAACCTCGGCGCGGCTGTTTATGGGGTCGTAGTCGGCAAGGTCAATCATTCCGGCTCTCTCTCCTTCTGCTGTCTCTATCACAAAGCGTGCCTGGCGTTCGGTGATGAGGTCCTGACTGCTCTGCTCAAGGTATGCGCGCAGTGTGTAGCGCGAGTAGGGCAGGGTGGCATTGCCGGCACTCCACAGGGTGGTGTCGTTCTCCATTGCGTACATCAGCTCCAGGTCCTCAGGCTCGGGGGAGCGCAAGCTGACGATATTGTCTTTAAGCCACTGGTCTCTCATTCTACTTCTTATTGCTGTGTATTGCACCGTCTGTTATCAGTATCCGTGTGTCGGTGGAGTATGTTCCCAGGCGCAGTCGTTTCGTTCCCTCCTGCGACAGCAGCTTTAGTATGGTGCCGTAGCTGTATGCTCCTGTGTCGTATACAACGGTGTCGTAACTGCTGAGGTCTATGCCTTGTGTAAGGTGTCCCTGCGGCAGGCTCTCATGGTTGCCGTTGACATATGTATGCTTGCAGTTGCCGTAATGTTCCGTAAGTATTGCCCGCACCTGCTCTGTAGCTTCGGGGTTGCCTATTACAATGCAGTTTATGGGGTAGAGTGTCTGGCTGTTCTCCTGACGGTGCTTGAACTGGTTGCCTATGTATGCCAGCATTGCGCGCCCCCAGATGGCGAGCTTGATGGGCAGTTTCAACAGCAGTGAGTAGTGCGAGTAGTGCTTGTTGAAGAACAGCTCCATCGCCTGATAGAATGTGTGTACGTAGCGGTAGGAACTTTTTACGGTGCTCTCTCCTTTGTAGTGCAGTATGCGCGAGGGCAGGAAATAGTTGTTGTAGCCTGCCTTGAGTATGCGGTAAGAGAGGTCGATGTCCTCGCCGTACATGAAGAAGTCCTCGTCGAGCAGCCCTGCCTTGTCGAGCGCCTCACGGCGCAGGAACATGAAGGCTCCCGACATTATCTCTATTTGGTTTTCCTCGTTCTTGTCGAGGTAGCTAATATAATAGCGCCCTAATGTGCGTGATTTGGGGAAGAGTGATGCCAGGCCCGACATCTTGCAGAATGCGACAAAGGGTGTGGGCAGGCCTCGGCGCGACTCGGGTGCAAATGAACCGTTGGTGTGCAGCATATATGCTCCACAGCCTCCTGCGTCGGGGTGACGCTCCATAAGGCTGATGAAGTCTGTGAAAGTGTTCTCGGCAACGATGGTGTCGGGGTTCAACAACAGTATGTACTCACCATGGCTGTTGCGTATGGCAAGGTTGTTGGCACGGGCAAAGCCGAGGTTCTCCTCGCTTGCTATGATTGTGACACCGGGGAAGCGCTCGCGCAGATATTCCACAGAGCCGTCGCCCGATGCGTTGTCCACCACAATAACCTCTACGGCAATACCCTTTGATGCCTCTGCTACGGAGCGGAGGCACTGTTCAAGATAATGCTTGACCTTGTAGTTTACAATTATTACCGATAGCTTCATCGTTGGCGGTTGTCGTGCTTTCTTATTTCTTCTCCTTCGCAGCCTGGCTGTTCTGCTCAAGATAGTCGTTCAGCACCATCCTGGTCGGGTAGCTGTACAGCAACGCTCCAAATGCGAACAGACCGCAGTAGAGCGAGCCGTTGTATCCTATCCCGTAATATATGAATATATTCAGCAACAGTGCGATGAAGATAAGGAATATCCTCTGTATGCTTTTCTTTGCAAAGAGCTTCCTGAACTCCTCGTCGCTGCATCCCAATGCCTTGTTGAGGCTGTTTGTGAACCCTTTTATGGCAAGGGGAATGAACAGCACGGTAACCATCACGGCAGTCACCTGCAGTATGTATGTCCAGGTAGATGAAAGAAGGTCGCCGAGAGTGTCCTTTGCTACCACTCCGGTCTCGAATACTACGATGACCATTAGTGCTGCGAGGATAGAGAATATGTAGTTTATTCTAAGTGATTTGAGAATTTCGTTGTTGTTCATTTTTTATATTGTTTTTCCTGTGAAAGGTGTCCTGTTCTTTATTGAGCTGCCGAGGGTTACCTCGTCGGCATATTCAAGCTCGTCGCCCACGGATATTCCGCGTGCGATGACCGAAAGCTTTACGTCGTACTGCTGCAGCTTGCGGTATATGTAGAAGTTCGTGGTGTCGCCCTCCATCGTGGAGCTCAGGGCAAGGATAATCTCCTTTACCTCGCCTGTTGCCACACGGTTGATGAGGCTCTCGATCTGCAGGTCGCCGGGTGATACTCCGTCCATGGGGGATATCACACCGCCCAGGACGTGGTACACGCCGCGGTACTGCATTGTGTTCTCAACGGCCATCACATCCTGTATGTTCTCCACCACGCAGATGGTGCTGTGGTCGCGCATTGGGTTTGCGCAGATGGGACAGATGTCGGTGTCCGATATGCTATGGCACTCGGTGCAGTATTTTGCCTCGCGTTTCAGGGTGATGATGGCATCGGAGAAGCCTGCGACCTCATCCTCGCGCTTGCGTAGCAGATGCAGCACGAGGCGGGTGGCTGTCTTGCGTCCTATGCCCGGCAGCTTGGTGAACTCCTTCACTGCCCTCTCGAGCAGTGCCGATGGGTACTCCTGATTCATCTATGCGGGCCGTTTATTTTATCTCTACGTCAATTTTCGCGGGGAATACTCGTTCAGGGTCGAAGTATTCGGCACAGCTCTCCACCATTGCCTCTATTGTGGGCTGTACCTTGCCGTTGAAGGCTTCCTTGCCGTTTACGACAACCTTTACTGGCTGTGTGAGGTCAAAGAGTTCTTCGTTGAGGAACAGTGTCACGTTGCCCTTTGTTGCAGGCTGGTATGCGCGCTCAAAGAACATGGGGATGTTGTAGAGTGAACGTGTTGTCGTATATGTGGCGTTCTTTACGGTCATCTCTATTGTGTTGCCGTCAATCTTCACCTCATAACATGTGCGCTCCTCGTCGTTTGTGCGTGATGTCTCGTTGACGCGCAGGTTGTAGAAGCCTGTACGGTGGCGTCCGTACATGTCATAGTCTTCCCAATAGAAATATGTGGGGTGTGGGTTACGTGTATGTTTGCTCAACCATGGTGTTGTGGTCTCGTAGTTGATGCCGTGGCCCATTCCCGGTACAATCTCAATGAAGTTCTTGTATAGGCCGGGGTGCTCTTCGGCGAGCTTGGCGATGGTCTTTGCAGCATTGTCGGTCATTGCGTTGCGGCCGAATCCGTAGTCAAGTTCTCCTGTGCGCAATGAGAATGCGATGTTTGCAAGGTTCTCCATTGGAGCGTTCTTCAAAGGCTCTCCGCCTGCCATTGGACCTGCACCTGCGAGGTAGTCGGCATAGAACGATGCAAGGCGCTGGCTGCCGTAGCCACCCTCTGATATTCCGTAGAAGTAGATTCTGTTCCTGTCGATGTTCTCATTGAGGAACGCAAGTCGCAGCAGCTTCTCCCATGCCCACTGCTTGCTCTGTATGGCCCAGCGATAGAGTTCGCCGAAGCCGTTAGGTATCTGTGGAATGAAGTGCAGTGACGGTGCATCATCATAGCTGTGGCACAGTCTGAAACCGCTCTCCCACTCGCTTGTCTTTGGGCCTGAACCGTGCATGTAAAGGAACAGCGGATAGCCGGCAGCGGGCTGCTCGCCTTTCTCGATGAAGTAGTAAGGCATTGTCGCATCGGGCTCAAGAGCCTCGGGAAGATGCCAGTAGCCGGTGTCGCGTGGCTCGTCGATGCTGAACGGAGCAATGAGCTTCTCCTCGCTGTAGCTGTCGACAGCCTCTTTCCAGCACTCCCACACTGCGGCGCGTGCTTCTGCAATATTCTTGATCTTTACCTTTTTGTTGTTGCTGTAGCTGCAGTCGGCATCCTGCAGTGACTGTGTGAAATACTCTTTGATTCTTTTAGACTCTCCTTTACTGATCTTGCCGTTTCCGCTGCAAGCGTAGCCGAACACCAGCGCCAATGACAGCGCTGCTGTTATGATTGCTCTTTTCATATGTGTCTTTGGTTTAATAATTTTGTGCTAAATTAGTTCTATGTCGGCAGAATGGCAACTTTTTGGTTGAAAAAAGGGGATTCTGCGGTTAAAATAATAGACAAAGAGGCCTCAACTGAGGCCTCTTTGTCTATTTGTCTGTTGTAGTCTATTACTTGACCAGTACTTTGGCAGCGCGGAGCTTGCCCTCCTGCTCAACGGTTACAATGTAAAGGCCGGCCTCAACGGCGATGGCTGTTGCCGTACCGTTGTATACGGTTGTACCGTCAACTCCAAATACGCTGATTACAGCACCTTCTGCTGCACCCTCAATGCTGATGCAACCGTTCACTCCGTTCAATGTGATACCGCTGTCGGCGATGCTCTCGATACCTGTACCGTCGGTCACAAGGAACAAACCGTTATCGGGGATATTGACGCTGTTGTTCGACACGTGACCAAGCTGGCGCTTGTTGTTGTCGTAATAGGCGATGCTTACAACACGCTGGCCCAGAGGAGCTGTCTTGCCGCACATACATCTGATGCTCATCTCCAGGGTGCTGCCTTGTGTCATTGATACCGGGATGTAGTCGCTCCTGAGGATCATTGTGATTCCGTTGAGTACATTCACTCTCACGTATCCTTCAAAGTCGGCGTATTCGCAGCCGAGGGTTGTCTTCATGTCAACGCTGTCGCCCTTGACGGCTGTGTTGTCATTGCCTACAACAATCTTTTCGCATACATAAGGCACGCCTGTCGTTGCCTCGTTAAGGGTGAAGCTGTAAGCGCCATTGCCAGAAATCTTCTTCCATGTATCGCCGACGAGTTCGCACACATATGTATTATATGTGCCTACAGTGAGTGCGGGGAAGTAATCCTCGGAACTGAACGACACTGATGTCGATGCATTGCGTGCAAGGTTGGCAACCTCCTTCTCGGCAAGCAGTATGCTCTTGCCGTCCTTCTCGGCAAAGAGACCGAGGGTGCCGGCGTAAGGGCTGTCGGTGAATGCGGCATTCTTTACGCTTGCTGTCACTGTGAGCTTGCGGCCTACGACAATCTCCGGTGTGGAGATTGATGCAACGGTAGGTATCGGGCCTTCAGGTATCTCCTGTATTGTGAATGTGGCGCTCTTGCCGGCAATGCTCTTGAGTTTTTTGTTCTCGACTTTGACTTCATGGTTGACATAACAGTTCCTGATATCGTATGCAAATGAGATGTAATGGTCTCCGCTGCCGGTTATGCCATTGGGTACAGTGTATGTCGCAAGGAAGTCAGTGTTGTCGAACACGTTGATGAGGATACCATGGTTTGATAGAGTATCGCTGTTGACGACAGTCTCGCCATTGAGCTTGTTCACGATTGGTACAACTACAACAGTGGCATTGTTGGCATTGTTGTTTCTCAAGGCAATGTCGAATACCATATTGTCATTGGGGTACACCGGAGTCTCTCTGAACTTGAAGTCGGTGAGCTCAATCTCGGGCAGTGCTCTGCTTAGTTTTACATTGGTCGCACCCACCTCTAATTTAAGGCAGTTGGGCTCGCCTTTCATCTTTACATTATTGCCATCGGCATCCTTGTAATATATCTCAATATAATATGTGCCCTCGCTGAGGTAATTTGGATTGTTCTTGTTGGAATTGTTTACGTTGAGGTCTATGTAGTACCCGGTTGCTTTCTCGAACTGGACTTCTACATCACTGTTTCCCAGAAGCATCCTGTTGTATTGGCCATCTGCACTTGTGACAGAGATCATATACTGTATGTTATAAGTAGAGTGTGACCAGTTGAGGAAATATCCCACCATCCTTACCTTTGCATTTCCTGCCGAGAACCTTGCTGTGTACTCGTCAAGGGAAGCATTGGTTGCCGGGTTTACGGGGTCAAAGATATAAAGTGTCGGGTCGCCCTGTCTGTCGGCTTCATCGGCAGTGCGTGGCTTGATGTTTATCATTATGGTCTGGCCCACATTGTATCTGTCCTGACCGCCGCCGATACCCGAACCGCCGGGCGCCATTGAACCGATATCGAAATATCCATTGTATGCACCGTCCCAACCCCAGTCAATGTGCACAAGGTTATTGGCGTCTATACCGTCACATACAAAAGCGTGTCCTGCAGCGTATGACTGGCCGTGTCCGTAGTGCAGGACAGGCAGGCCTGCCTCAAGGTTGTCTCGGATGGCGGTGAAGAACTCTTCGTATGTGCACTCGCTTCTTCTCAAGAGCTTTATCTGCGGTGAGTAGTCGAATACGTTTACGAGGGCTCTTGATGCATAGATGTCGGCGCTTCCTGTGCCGGCCGGAGCGTATGTACTGTTGATGGCACGTCCCACGTCGAACATGAGCTGTGCTACAGCATGGGCCTGTGTCGAGTTATAGCCGTTGCGGTAGTGGGGGAGCATATTGTCCCAGTCGTATGTGTTTTTTGTGATGTCTACAGTCTCCTGCTTGCCTGTAGCGCTATTGTTCCAAGTGATAGCCTTGATAGGCTTTTCAGGCCAGTTGTGGTACTTCATTACCTGTGCCATGGCGGTTGCAGTACAGCCTGTAGGTGTCTTCTGACCATTGATGGTAGGACATAAATTGTTATATGGTGTACTCTGGTTCCAGCTTGTCTTTAGCATGGGTGCAATGGCAGGGCCTGTGGCACCGGTTGTGATGGCCGGCTCGATATTTCCGGCACGGATGTCATCCACATAGCTGCTGTACTCGGCAAGCCAGTCGACAAGTGCCTGCGGCATCTCTCCGGCAGTGTTTCCGGTTGAGTAGCCTACGATGGGCGACAGACGGTCCTCACCCGATACGATGACGAAACCGTTGCCCTCTTCTGGGGTAATGAGATAATACTGGGCGTCGCCCTCGTTGATGGTAAGGCGGCTGCCGCTTTTCGACATCGCGTTATCGGGGGCAAGCTGCAGTGTCACAGCCTTTTTGCCGCTCAGGGAGTTGTTTGTCCAGAATGTATTTGCTATTTCAAGGGCTTTGTCAGGGTCTACCGGGCCTGCAAATGCCGTTACAGCAAAAAACAGAATCAAGGTTAAAAAGGTAGCTGTTTTCTTCATATAAAGTTGCTTTTGTAAAGTTAATATACAATATTGTTAAGATAACTCGCAAAAATATGATAAAAAGTTCTTGTCTGCAAAATATTTATGACAAAATGTTGTGTCGTTGGTGGCTTGTATAGTGGCATATATGCCCTTGTGTTGACATTCATTAATTAAAAATAATTAATTTGACTATGTAAATGGTGGCTTTTGACAACATGTTGTTATTTGTTCACAGTGCAGTTCGATGTAATTTTGCATGCCTTAAATAAAAGAGGATAAATACAATAATATATGGACAGGAAATTTTTACTTTTTTTTATCGGGCTTTTCAGCCTTATGGCCCTTACCGCTTCTGCAGGCAGCGGTATAAAGGAGGGTAACATGATTATGGGACATGTCATCGAGTATGATACTGAGGAGAACATCCCTTTTGCTTCAATATACATTGAGGAGACAGGCGACGGCGCCGTGAGCAATGAAGAGGGTCAGTTCGAGTTCCGTAACCTCGCTGCGGGCAAATATCATCTGCGTGTGTCGGCGGTAGGTTACACTACTGTGACAAAGGAGGTGGTGGTGAGCAAGGATTTCACCACAGTCATACACTTCAAACTGAAGATGGAGGATGTTGTCATGGACGAGCTTGTCGTGTCGGCCAACCGCAACATCATAAGCCGCAAGGATGCTCCCGTTGTAGTGTCGGTGGCCTCAATGGACCTTTTCGATGCAGTGAACTCTCTCGACCTTGCAAAGAGTCTCAATTATATCACAGGTCTCCGTGTGGAGAACAACTGCCAGAACTGTGGTTTTCCGCAGGTGCGTATAAACGGTCTTGAAGGTCCCTATTCTCAGGTGCTTATCAATAGCCGTCCTGTGGTGAGTGCGCTTAGCGGTGTCTATGGCCTTGAACAGATTCCGGTTAATATGATTGAGCGAGTGGAGGTCGTACGTGGTGGCGGTTCGGCGCTGTTCGGCGCCAACGCTGTGGGCGGTACTGTAAATATCATCACAAAGGATCCTGTGAGCAACTCATTCTCCGTTACAAGCAACCTTGCCTGCTACGGTGGCGATGCGTGGGAGCAGAGTGTGGGTGCCAATGCTTCATTGGTGTCAAAGGACAATACATACGGCATTGCGCTCTATGAGAACTACCGCAACCGCAACCCTTACGATCACGACGGTGATGGCTTTTCGGAACTCGGCAAGGTGAATATCAACACTTTCGGTTTGCGTGCGTTCTACCGCCCGACATACACCAGCCGTCTGAGTCTTGAGTACCACACTACCAACGAGCTGCGCCGCGGCGGTAACAAGTTCGACTATCAGCCCCACGAGAGCGACATTACAGAGCAGACGGAGCACGTCATCAACAGCGGTGGTGTAACATACGATATCGGCTGGTTGGGCTACAAGCACAAGCTCTCACTCTTTGCGTCGGTACAGCATATCGACCGTAACAGCTATTATGGCGCACAGCGCGACCCTAATGCATACGGCAAGACTGATGACCTCACCTGGATAGCCGGTGCCACATACACCGGCAGTATGGATAACTGCCTCTTTTCACCGGCGACCTTTACCGGCGGTATCGAGTATCAGGAGAACAGACTGCACGACGTCATGACCGGCTACAACCGTGACATGAAGCAGGATGTGCGTATAGCAAGTGCTTTTGCCCAGAACGAGTGGAATATGAACCTTTTCTCGTTGTTGGTGGGCCTGCGTCTCGACAAGCATAATCTCATTGACGACCCCATCTTCAGCCCACGTGTCAATCTGCTTTTCAAGCCCAACCGTGACTTCCAGGCGCGACTCACTTATTCTACAGGTTTCCGCGCCCCGCAGGCATATGATGAGGACCTCCACGTTACGGCAGTTGGTGGCGAGGGTGTGCAGATTGCTCTTGCCGACAACCTCAAGGAGGAGCGTTCCAACAGTTTCAGCGGCTCTATCGACTGGACAACAAAGTTCGGACATTGGCAGGCAAATATCCTTCTGGAGGGTTTCTACACCGACCTTAACAATGTCTTCATCCTTGAGGACGTGGGTACGAATGCCGATGGCTTTGCCATGAAGGAACGCCGCAACGGTGACGGTGCACGTGTGTACGGTGCTAACATCGATGCAAAGATTGCGCATGGAAAGGATATCTCGTTGCAGCTGGGCTTCACCGCGCAGCAGAGCCGTTACAAGAGTGCCGAGGCGTGGACCGAGGTCGACGGTGAGGCTCTCACTACAAAGCGCATGATGCGTACTCCCGATTATTACGGCTATTTTACGCTGACATCTTCGCCCCTCAAGCGTCTCGACCTCTCGCTCTCGGGTACATATACAGGCTCGATGATTGTCCCCCATTATGCCGGTTACATCGAGAATGACCGCATGGAGACAACCCCGGATTTCTTCGACCTTAACCTGAAGGCTGCCTACACCTTTGTATTGCACGACCACATAAACCTCGAAGTCAACGCCGGTGTACAGAATATCCTTGACAGTTTCCAGAAAGACCTTGATAAAGGTGAGTTCCGCGACTCGGGATATTTCTACGGCCCTACACAGCCGAGGACGTTCTTTTTAGGAATCAAAATTACACAGTAATACACAGCAAAGGCGGCTCCGGAACCGCCTTTGCTGTGTATTACTGTGTTGTCATGCCTTTATGAAAATTACATTCTGTCCGTACATATATTTTTGTTTTATGTTTGGACTGTCACTGTCTTCGGGCAGCAGAATGGTTATACGCTTGCCTGCGTCGCGAAGCACTGTGTGTATCTCCTCTCCTGCAATGCGTACGTGTATGTCGAAACAGCGTTTCCCTTTGTCGGTGTATTTTAGCAGTTCATTCATCGCTTTGCAGCAATAATGTACGTTTTTATCGACACTTTCTTTGGGGATACCATGCAGTCCAAGAAATCTCTTTATCTCTTCAATGGCCTTGAGGATACACTCTTCGCTGTATCGGGCCGAGAAACTTGTTGAGTCTGCAATCGTAGAATCGTGCGGTATGAGGGTCAGCGGTGAAGTGCCTCTCTTTTTCAGGCTCATCGCAAATGTGGCACCCAATTGGAACAGTATCAGCAGTACAGCCGAAACGGGGAAACTCCACCACAGATGTCCGGGGATAAATTCAATGAAGAACCACAGTGATATGATAATGCCTGTCAGTTGTCCCACGGAGAGTACAAGGCTCAATATGCGGTATTCGAGAATCTGGAACAGGAAGCGCATTATCAGCGTAACGGCAAATGGTATCAGCAACAGTGAGAATATGCGTAATGGCGCATTTACCTCTACGTCCATTCCGCCTGTGTCGGCGCCGAACATATAAGCGAGTGCTCCGGGGAACAGCAGTACAAGCATGACGAATATTGCAAGCACTCCGCACACGAGCTTTATGGAGAGCATTGTGAGTATACGTACTCCGCGGTAGTCCTTCTCGCCGACAAGCACACCGCCGATGGAGAGCATTGCGTTGCCCACTCCGTTGAGTACCACAAACGTTATCATCAGTACCTGCAGGCACACGGTCCAGATGTACATGCCGTCGGCTCCTGCCGCTCCAAGTATCATGCTGTTTATGATGAATACGGCACTGCCGAGGATTAGGTTGCCGAGCATTAGAGGCAAGCCTTCGTAGATGTTGCGCGCGATGTACCCGCCAATCCCTTTGAGCGGATTTACAAGGCGGTACGAACTGCTCTTTCTGAAAAAATGTGTCGATACAATAAGCAATGTGATTACGTAATGCGCGACGGTTGCCAATGCCGAGCCGGAGATACCCCACAGATGTACAAAAAAGATGTCGAGCAATATGTTGGCAATGGAGGCGGTGACAACGCCTTTTGCAACAAGCGAGGGGCTGCCGTCGGTGCTTACGAAATAGTTTATTCCGTTGGAAAGGATAAGGAAGAATGCACCGGCGGTTGTCACCTTTGCGTATTCAAGCGCAAGCGGGGCTATACGGGGGTTGTCGCATATTGCGCCGATGATTGTGCCGCAATTGGAGTATGTCAGGGCCGATACGGCTACTCCCGCTATGGTTAACAGAATGAGCGAGGTCGTGAATATCCGGCATATGCGCTTGTTGTCGTGGTCACCTATGGCGCGGGCGATGAGTACTCCTGCACCCAGGCCAATCAGTATGCTTGCGCAACTGAAAAGCATTGTCAACGGCATGACCACATTTATTGCGGATATTGCATCGGGGCCAATCATGTGGCTCACTATGACAGCATCAGTTGTCACGGCCAGCTGTCCTGCGAGTGAGGTCATTATCGATGCACTGAGGAAATTCCTCAATGCACGTGAAATTACAAATGTGTTGCGGTGCTGCATCTTGCCAATGTATATTTGTGGTGCAAGATAGTGATATTTTTTTAATTCTACAGCTCTGTTTGGCTGTCCGGACTTGTGTTTTTTTGATTATCGTTGTATCTTCGCATTATAAATTATGTAAATGTAAAGATGAACAAGCCAGTAATAAAGAGCGCGGAGTTTGTGATAAGCAACAGTGATGTGCGCAAGTGTCCGCAGGACGGAAAGCCGGAATATGCATTCATCGGCCGTTCGAACGTGGGAAAGTCAAGCCTGATAAATATGCTTACCGGGCGCAGAAAGTTGGCCATGACATCTGCGACCCCGGGTAAGACACTGCTGATAAACCATTTCATTATAAATGATGAGTGGTATCTTGTTGACCTCCCAGGTTATGGCTATGCAAAGCGCAGCAAGTCGCAGAGTGAGAAACTGCAGGAGATAATATCAAGTTATATACTCGACCGTGAACAGATGACGCTGTTGTTTGTGCTCATCGATTGCCGTCACGAACCACAGAAGATTGACCTGGAGTTCATTACCTGGTTGGGTGAGAACGGTGTCCCGTTCTCGATAATCTTTACCAAAGCCGACAAACTTACAAAGACTGCTCTTGCAAGCAACGTGGCGGCATACAAGAAACGCCTCCTTGAGGAGTGGGAGGAGTTGCCGCCGGTCTTCATCACCTCATCGGAAAGTGCCGTGGGCCGCGATGAGGTGCTTCAATATATAAGCGAAATCAACGGAATGTAACCGGTTTGCCGGTTTCTTATATACTTTGGCTGTGGGGTGTCTTTGATCCCTGCAGCCAATGTTTTGATATATAAATATAGCTAAATAGATGGCGAAAATGTAAAAAAATGGCAATTTGTGCATATAGTTTTAAACAAAACCGTTATCTTTGCATTGTAATACAATGGGCAAGGGAGTCTTTCCTTTGCGTTTTCCGATAAAATAATTCATTAATCTTTATAGATTTCAATTTGTGGACATTCGCCTTTGTTGGCTGTAGTGTGCCATATTCAAACTTATGTATCATATAGAACAATTGAGGAGCAAGGAGATTGCCGATTTGCAGTCTATAGCTCAAGAACTGGGTATCAAGGGAATCAAGTCGCTCGACCGTGATTCGTTGATTTATCGTATACTTGACGGCCAGGCTATGCAGAACAGTAAGGCAGGTGCACCTGCTGTAGTAAAGGAGGAGAACAGGATGAACCGTCGTGAGCATCGTCGTCATCGTATACACAGCGATGCTCCAAGCAAGGTTTATACAGCTACCGGTGACAAGGCGGTGAAGCTGGATAAGAATGAGGCCAAGAAGGAGCAGGTGGCTGCTCCAAAAGCAGAGGCTCCAAAGAATGAACCTGCTGTGGTAGAGAATATCGTTGCTCCGATTGTAGAGGCACCTGTTGAGGAAAAAGTTGCGGAAATTGCTGCAGCAGAGAAGGTTGCCGAAACTCCTGCTCCAAAGAAACGTGGCCGCAAGCCCAAGAATGCGGCAGTGCAGGGAACGGCAGCTGAACCGGTATCGGTTGAGGCTGTAGCGGCAGAGGCTGTGGTGACTGAAAAGACAGAGGATGTTCCTGCAACAGAGGCCCCTGCTCCAAAGAAACGTGGCCGTAAGCCCAAAAAAGAGGCTGAAAAACCTGTGGAGGTTGCCGAGGCTGCCGAGATGCCTGTAGAGAACAATGTGCAGGAGAACGGCGGTGAGGCTTTTGTGGCGATAGAGGATCTCCCAAGCGAGTCGGTACAGTTGCCTTCGGAGCTTGTGGGCAAGTTCGAGAAGAACAACAGGGAACAGAAACGCAATGACCGTAATCCACGTGGCCAACGTCGTCAGGAAAACAACGAGGAGTCTGCTCCTGCAAAGCCGCAGTATGACTTTGCCGATGTGCTCAGGGTGGAGGGTGTACTTGAGATAATGCCTGACAACTATGGTTTCCTTCGTTCGTCCGACTACAACTATCTTGCATCACCCGATGATGTCTATGTGTCACAGTCTCAGATAAAGCTTTATGGTCTCAAGACCGGTGACGTGGTAGAAGGTATAATACGTCCTGCATCGGCCGGTGAGAAGTATTTCCCGTTGGTAAAGGTGAACCGCATCAACGGTGCGTCGCCCGAGCTTGTGCGTGACCGCGTGTCGTTCGATAACCTGACTCCGCTTTTCCCCGAAGAAAAATTCACTCTTTGCAGCGGTAACAACGACAGCCTGTCGGCCCGTGTGGTAGACCTCTTTTCTCCGATAGGTAAGGGACAGCGTGGCCTTATCGTGGCGCAGCCAAAGACAGGTAAGACAATGTTGCTCAAGGATATTGCCAATGCAATCGCAGCCAACCATCCCGAGGCTTATATGATTATGTTGCTCATTGACGAGCGTCCCGAGGAGGTTACAGATATGGCACGTTCGGTGAATGCCGAGGTTATTGCCTCTACATTCGACGAGCCTGCCGAGCGTCACGTGAAGATTGCCGGTATAGTGCTCGAGCGTGCAAAACGCATGGTTGAGTGTGGTCACGATGTGGTAATTTTTCTTGACTCCATCACTCGTCTTGCACGTGCTTATAATACAGTGTCTCCTGCATCGGGCAAGGTACTTTCGGGTGGTGTGGATGCCAATGCCCTTCACAAGCCGAAGCGCTTCTTCGGTGCGGCGCGCAACATCGAGAACGGCGGTTCGCTGACTATCATCGCAACGGCACTCATCGATACCGGTTCAAAGATGGATGAGGTTATTTTCGAGGAGTTCAAGGGCACCGGCAATATGGAGCTTCAGCTCGACCGTTCACTTGCCAACAAGCGTGTGTTCCCTGCTGTGAATATCATAGCATCTTCTACACGTCGCGATGACCTGCTGCATGACCGTCAGACACTTGACCGTATGTGGATTCTGCGTAAGCACTTGGCAGATATGACACCTATGGAGGCGATGGAGTTCTTGAAGGATAGACTCGAACGGACAAAGGACAACGAGGAGTTCCTTATGAGCATGAATTCGTGATGTGATATTTTGAATTATATAAAGTCCCAAGTAGTTGGGACTTTATTTTTTTGTGTGGGTAAGGCAAGAGCCGATTGTCGATATCGACAACCGGCCCTTGTCTTGTTATATGGTAAATATGTTTTACAAGTTTAGAACGGCAACTCGTCTGGGTCGTTGGCGTCCTTGCTGAAGTCGGGGACCTCAACCTTTGGGGCGTTGATTACCGGAATGTCCATTGGGGCTGCAGCAGGTGCTGTGCCTCTTTCTACTCTCCATGCGCGGATGTCGTTGTACCAGCGGCCGTTATACTCGCGTGCGTTGATGTCGAATGATACTGTCATCTCGTCGCCGGCCTGAATGTTGAACTGTGCTATCTTGTCTGCACCGAATACGTTGAAGCAGATTTTCTTTGGGTACTGCTCATGTGTCTCAAGCACGTATTCCTGCATTTTCCACTCGTTTCCTGTCTTTGATACGCCGCCTCTCTCGGGCAGCACTGCAATGATTTTACCTGTAATTTCCATAATTCTTTCAAAATACCCGGCGAAAATAGTTCATTTATTGCCGAAAAGCAATTTTTTCTTCGTTTTTTTGTTCGCATTTTATCCATTTAGTTTTATCTTTGTGTTTCATACGCGCGCACGCGTCGGGCGCATATTTTTTGAATTAATTAACTAAATTTTAAATACTATGAACTTTACAGTATCAAGTTCGTTGCTGTCGTCTCGCTTGCAGACTATCAGCCGCGTAATCAATTCAAAGAACACCATTTCGGTTCTTGATTGTATCCTTTTCGAGCTCAAGGGCAATACTTTGACACTTACAGCCTCTGATCCTGACAACACTCTCAATACAACCGTTGAGGTTGTTGACTGTTCCGAGGATTTCAGTTTTGCAATCTCTTCAAAGATTCTCATAGACTCGTTGAAGGAGATCTCTGAGCAGCCTCTGCGCTTCGAGATAAAGAAAGAGACATATGAGATGACAATCTTCTACCAGAACGGTAAGTACAGCATGGTGGGACAGAATGCCGACGAGTATCCTTCGGCTGCAGTTCTGGGCGAAGGTGCCGTTGCCATCAATATACCTACAAAGGTTCTCTCTAACGGCATAGCATGCTCGCTCTTTGCAACAGCCGATGATGAGGTGCGTCCTGTAATGTGTGGTGTGTACTTTGACTTCACCCCCGAGAACTTTACAATCGTTGCATCGGACGGTCACAAGCTCGTACGTTGCCGCGACTACTCTGTGGTAGGTGCCGAGAAGTCGGCTTTCATTCTTCCAAAGAAACCTGCGACACTGCTCAAGAACCTTCTCGGCAAGGAGGCTCAGGAAGAGGTTGCCGTTGAATTCGACGGACGTTTCGCTACATTTGATCTGGGCGAGTATAAGCTCGTTTCACGTCTCTTCGAAGGCCGCTATCCTAACTACAATTCTGTAATTCCGCAGAATAACCCCCACAAACTCACCGTTGACCGTGTGGCTCTCATCAGTACACTCCGCCGTGTGGCAATCTTCTCTTCGCAGGCGAGTCTCATCAAGCTTCATCTCGAGGACAACAAGGTGGTTATCTCTGCACAGGATACCGATTTCTCTACATCAGCCGAGGAGAGCATCGCATGCAGCTACGAGGGTGCTTCAATGAACATCGGCTTCCGCGCTTCTTTCCTTATCGATATCCTCAACAACACTCCCGGTCAGGATGTGATCATTGAACTTGCCGATCCCTCACGTGCCGGTGTGGTCGTGCCTGCCGAGCAGGTTGACAAGCAGGAGTTGTTGATGTTGTTGATGCCTATGATGCTTACCGATTGATATGGAACTGAACCTTAAAAGACCTATAATATTCTTTGACCTCGAGACCACTGGTGTAGACATTACAAGAGACCGTATCGTTGAGATATGCTACATAAAAGTCTACCCCGATGGCCGTGAGGTGGAGTACTGCAAGCGCATCAACCCGGGAATGCACATCCCCGAAGGTGCGTCGGCAGTGCACGGCATTTATGACGAGGATGTGAAGGATTGCCCCCTGTTCAAGGAGGTTGCAAAGGAGATAGCGAACGAGTTCGAGGGATGCGATATCGCAGGCTTCAATTCAAACCGTTTTGACCTTCCGCTGCTTGCCGAGGAGTTCCTGCGCGCACAGGTGGATATCGACCTGTCACGTCACAATGCGATAGACGTGCAGGTTCTCTACCACAAGCGCGAGCCCCGCACCCTTGCTGCTGCACACAAATTCTACTGCGGTACGGAGTTCGACAATGCACACAGTGCGCTTGCCGACACGCGTGCCACATATAATGTGCTCAAGGCCCAGCTTGACCATTACAGCGACCTTGAGAATGATATGGCAGCTCTCGCAAAAGAGTCTTCCTTTACAAAGAATGTCGATTTTGCAGGGCGCTTTGTCTATGATGAGAACGGGCGCGAGGTGTTCAACTTCGGTAAGTACAAAGGAATGCCTGTAGATGCGGTGCTCGACCGCGACCCCGGCTATTATGGCTGGATGATGAACGGCGAGTTCCCGCTCAATACCAAGCAGGCGCTCACAAGGATAAAACTGCGCGGTCTAAAGAAATAAGAATTGGAAAATCACTTTTTTAACATATACTGATGTTGAAAGGAAAAAAGATAGTACTGGGAGTGACAGGCAGCATTGCTGCATACAAGGCGGCTCTGCTCGTCAGGCTGTTGGTGAAGGAGGGTGCTGAGGTGCAGGTGGTGATGACCCCAGCGGCAAAGGAGTTCATAACTCCTCTTACACTCTCCACGCTTTCGGGAAGGCCTGTGCTGAGCGAGTTCTTCAATAGTGACAGCGGTGCATGGAACAGCCACGTGGAGCTCGGACTATGGGCCGATGCCATGATTGTGGCTCCGGCCACAGCCTCTACATTGGGCAAGATGGCTGCAGGTATTGCCGACAATATGCTCGTTACCACATATCTCTCTATGAAGGCTCCTGTGTTCATCGCTCCGGCCATGGACCTTGATATGTATGCCCATCCGTCGACGGTGTGTAACATTGATACGCTCAAAGGTTACGGCAACAGGGTCATTGAGGCTACCGCTGGGGAGCTTGCAAGTCATCTCAGCGGCAAGGGCCGTATGGAGGAGCCCGAGAATATCGTGAAGGTGCTGAAGGATTTTTTTTTAGCCGGCAGTGAACTCTGCGGCAAGAGAGTCCTTATCACTGCCGGTCCTACATACGAAAAGATTGACCCTGTGCGCTTCATCGGTAACTACTCGTCGGGCAAGATGGGTTTCGCCATTGCCGAGGAGTGTGCGCGTCGAGGTGCTGACGTGAAGCTTGTGGCAGGGCCGGTCTCTCTGCCGACACCGCACCCTGCCATCGAGCGCATTGATGTGGAGTCGGCGCGCGAAATGTGTGATGCAGCCACCTCATTGTTCCCGTCGTGCGACGCGGCCGTCCTCTGTGCGGCAGTGGCCGACTATCGCCCTTCAGTGCAGGCAACGCGCAAGATAAAGCGTACGGCCGACGGAATGACAATAGAGCTTGAGGCGAACCCCGATATTGCCGCAACGCTCGGCAAGGCAAAGAGAGAAGGTCAGTGTATGGCCGGCTTTGCTCTTGAGACGAATGACGGCGAGGAGAATGCGCGTCAGAAACTGCAGAAGAAGAACCTCGATTTTATTGTGCTCAACTCCCTTGAGGACAAAGGTGCCGGCTTTGCCTGTGACACCAACAAGGTGACGATAATTGACAAGGATGGCAAGAGCGAGTATCCTCTCAAGAGCAAGAAGAGTGTCGCAAAGGATGTTGTCGACTATCTTGTGAAATACATGCTGCTGATGATGCTATTTCTTGTGCCGGCTACAGCAAGTGCCGATGGTGAGGAGATGAATGCGAGGGTTGTTTTGAATGCATCAAAGATTCAGGGCACGAATACCGAAGTGTTCACTTTGCTGCAGGATGCTTTAGGGGAATTCGTGAACAACCGCAAATGGACAGGCAACACTTACGAGGAGAATGAGCGTATTGCATGTACATTCAACTTTGTGGTGAATTCGTATAAGGACGACGGCTCTTTCGACTGCTCGCTAATGGTACAGGCGATGCGTCCTGTCTATGGCTCGTCGTACAATTCAATACTTTTCAAATACGAAGATCCCAGCATCAAGTTCAGTTATCAGCCCTATGACCGTTTGGAGTTCGTGGAGGATAACCTTGACAACAACCTTACGGCGGTGATAGCCTTCTATGTGTATACAATCATAGGTATGGATCTTGACTCTATGGGTGAACTCGGTGGCAGTGAGTTCCTGAACAAGGCACTTACTATTGCCAACAATGCCCAGAACCTTGGCGATGCCGGATGGCGTGCAGGTAGTGGCAACAACAACCGTTTTTCCATAATCGACGATTATATGAACGGTGCCATGGAGCCTGTACGCAAGCTTATGTATATGTATCACCGTCAAGGACTTGATACCATGTTCGGCAATGCCGATGGTGGCCGCAAGGCTATAACGGAGGGTATTATGCTGTTGAAGAAGGCATACGAGGACCGCCCGATGGCATATTTTACAAAATTGTTCACGGAGTATAAGGTCGACGAGATTGTGAACGTCTATTCAAAATGTACCCCGGAGGAGAAAAAAGAGGTGGTGAAGATACTCACTGAGATTAACCCTTCGCTCTCTTCGGAGTGGGACAAGATTACAAAGAACAATAATTGAGCGAATAATGCTGAAGCATATTACTATACGCAACTTTGCACTCATTGAAAAGGTGGAGATTGACTTCCCCGGGGGATTTTCTGTGATCACCGGTGAGACGGGTCACGGAAAGTCGGTGTTCCTTGGTGCCGTGGCGATGCTCCTTGGCGAGCGTTCCGATGCGAAGGCTATCCGGGATGGTGCCGACAGGTGTGTCATAGAAGGAACCTTCGATATTTCGGGATTCGGGCTTGAGACTCTCTTTGAGGAGAATGACCTTGACTACGACGCTGAGTGCATAATACGTCGTGAGCTTGCAGCAAGCGGCCGTAGCCGTGCATTTGTGAATGATACACCTGTCAATGTGTCGGTACTTAAGGAGATCGGTGCGCGTCTGATAGACATCCACTCGCAGCACCAGAATCTGTTGCTGGGTGACAGGAACTATCAGCTTGGAGTGCTTGACACCATTGCCGGAAACAAGAAACAGTTGCTTGAGTATAAGGAGTGCTACAAGGAGTATACATCTTTGCAACGTGAACTGGTGGAGCGCAAAGAGGCGCTCGAGGCGAGTCGTCGCGATGAGGAGTGGCTGCGTTTCCAGCTTGACGAGATAGAAGCAGCTGCTCCAAAGAGCGGTGAGCTTGAGGAACTTGAGCAGGAGCTGCAGGAACTGTCGCATGCCGAGGAGATACAGGCTGCGCTCTACGGTGCCTGCAATGCCATCGACAGCGATGAACGCAGTATGCTGCAGGCAGTGCGCGAGGCTGCAGCGGCCCTTTCGCGTGTGTCGGCACATTATGCTGCTGCCGGTGAGCTTGCCGACAGGCTCGAAAGTAATTATATCGAGCTCAAGGACTGCTGTGAGGAGATGCAGCAGCGTGCCGGTCGTGTGCAGTTTGCGCCTGCCCGTCTGGAGTTCGTGGAGAACCGTGTGGCGCAGATATACTCTCTTTTGAAAAAACACAAGGTAGAGGATGTTGACGGGTTGCTTGCCCTTGCACAGGATTATGCAGCCAAATTGGACAGCATAACGAACGGTGATGAGGATATAAAGGAACTGGAGAAACGTATTGCCAAGGTTTGTGAGGAACTCACGGCGATGGCTTACGCGTTGACTGCGGTGCGCAAGGAGAGTGCTGCGGTACTGCAGGAAAAGATTACGGCGATACTTGTGAATCTTGGTATGCCGAAGATTCGTTTTGAGGTGGATTTCAGGCCCGTTGCAGGCTTCACCACCACAGGATGTGACAATGTGGTTTTCCTCTTCTCGGCCAACAGCAGCAGTGCTCCGCAACCATTGAGTGATGTCGCCTCGGGCGGTGAGATGGCGCGTGTCATGCTTGCGCTCAAGTCGCTTATAGCATCGGGCAGCAAACAGCCTACACTCATCTTCGACGAGGTGGATACCGGTGTCTCGGGTATTCTTGCCGAGCGCATGGGCCGTATAATGCAGCAGATGGCATGCGGTCTCTCTCAGGTAATGAGCATAACACACCTTCCGCAGGTTGCTGCTTTAGGAGCAAACCACTACAAGGTGTACAAGGAAGAGACGGCAAAGGGTACTGTAACAAATATTGTCTGTCTTGACGGTGAAGAGCGTGTACGTGAGATTGCGCAGATGATGAGCGGAGAGCAACTTACCGGGGCTGCCATTGATAATGCAAGGGAACTGCTTGCAAAAGGTTGATGACGAGAGAATAGGTGGTTGCAGAAAGTTTGATATTAAATGATTTAGAATATATATACCTGTTTTTATGGTAAACACAAATGAAATGATATTCGGCGTACGCGCCGTGCTTGAGGCTCTTGAGGCCGGTAAGGAGATAGATAAGATTCTTGTCAAGCGTGACATCCAGAGTGACTTGTCACGTGAACTGTTTGCGGCATTACGCGGCCGCACAATCCCTGTGGTGCGTGTGCCGGTGGAGAAATTGAACCGCATCACACGAAAGAACCATCAGGGTGTAATAGCATATATCTCGGCAGTGGAGTATGCGCATGTCGATACTCTTGTGCCCACACTCTACGAGGAGGGCAAGAGCCCGTTGCTGGTTCTGCTTGACGGTATAACCGATGTGCGTAACTTCGGCTCTATTGCACGTACCTGTGACTGTGCCGGCGTAGATGCAATTATTCTGCCTGCACATAACAGCGTTACTGTCAATGCCGATGCCGTGAAGACCTCTGCGGGTGCCTTGCATACGCTCCCCGTATGCCGCGAGAAGAACATAACAGAGACTCTCAAATATCTGAAGGCTTCGGGTATACGCATCGTATGCGCAACAGAGAAGGGCGACATGAACTATACACAGACAAACTTCACCGAGCCTGTATGCATTGTGATGGGTGCCGAGGATACCGGTATTCCCCGTGAGCATCTTGCACTCTGCGACGATTGGGTCTCTATCCCTCAGTTCGGTAACATTGAGTCATTGAATGTATCGGTGGCAACCGGTGTGATCCTTTACGAGGCTGTGCGCCAGCGTCATCTTCAGGACTGATAAGCTATGAGAAAAGGTATTGTTTTTGTTATTGCGCTACTGTTTACTGCTGCCATCGGTGTTGCTCAGAAACTGCCCAAGAAGGTTGACAAGGCACGTCAGTCGGTTACAAGCATCCTTACATACAATGACGGGGAGCTGAAGGGTGACGGAACGGCTTTCTTTGTGGGTGGCAACGGTGACGTGATGCTTTCGTACATGCTGGCGCGCAAGTCGGACAGCATTGCTGTCATCGACACTAAAGGTAAGGCACATCCGGTGTTGGGAATAGTAGGTCTGAACAATCTGTATGATTGTGCAAGGGTACGCGTGGCTGCAGAGAAGAAAATCCCTTATCTTCCCGTTTGCCACAATGCAGTGCCGGTGGGTGATGAGCTTTATATGCTTTCGTATGGCAAGAAGAACAGCGGTGAGGTAAAGAGAGTGAGCGTTGCTGCAGTGGATTCGTTCTATTCGCATGCCTATTATACCCTTGACATCAAGATGCAGGAGGCTTATGCATCGCTCCCGCTTGTCAATGCCGACGGTGAGCTTGTGGCAATCATGCAGCCGATGACTGTGGGCGATACATGCAGCTATGCCATAAGTTCTTCCGTATATGATAAGCTTGTCACAACTTCTGTCACATACGGCAGGGGATGTTATAATGATATGGGTATACGCACTCTTTTGCCCGATGATGAAGAGACGGCGCTCTCCTGTATGTATATGCAGTCGGTGGTTGGTGACAGCATTTCGTTCCGCACCACTGTGGACGATTTCATAGCGGCTTTCCCTGGCAGGCACGAGGGTTATATGAGCCGTGCCGAGTATATGGCGGTGTACTGCCGTGACATGGATGCTGCGGAGGCTGCATGGAAAGAGTCTCTGTCGCGTTCAAAGAATGCCGCAGAAGTGTACTTCAACAAGGCGAAGGTGCTGTATTCCATAGTACAGAGCGGCGACACAGTGTCTCACCCTATGCTCAGCAGGGACAATGCTTTTGAGGCCCTGGAAAAGGCTATTGAGCTTGATCCGCAGCCATTGTATGTGAACTATAAGGCCGATGCGTTGCTCGAGAACGGCAAGTTTGAGGACGCAAGCGATTGTTATCTGTCGCTTGTGGGTACCACTCTGCACGGGCCTGATATTTATGCCAGGGCATCGCAGTGCCAGGGAGCACTCAAGAACTATGATGTGGCGATTGAACTTATGGACAGTGCCATCAACTGCATAGACGAAGAGGAACTGAAGGATGCTTCACCGTATATCCTTACACGTGCCCTGCTCAAATATTCAGCGGAGCGTTACCGTGAGGCAGTTTTCGATTACAACAGGTACGAAGAGATTATGGGCGAGGTGCGTAATGCCAACTTCTACTATCTCCGTTCACAGTCCGAGGTTAAGGGCAGGATGTACCAGCAGGCTCTCAATGACCTTGAGCGTGCAATATCGATTGAGCCGGGCAATCCCTCTTTCTATCTTGAGAAAGGTCTTTTGTGCTATAAGGTAAATATGCTTGATGAGGGTGCTCTCGCTCTTGAAGACGCAAAAACGCTTGTTCCCGATGCTCCCGATGTGTACTACATCCTGGGTTGTATATATTCAAAGGCCGGGAACGGCAAACTGGCTGTAGAGAATCTGAAGAAAGCACAATCATTGGGTCATCCCGATGCTGGGGCCAAGTTGAATGAACTTAAATAGCGTTGTACTGATGGGAAAGTATGCTGTAGCTGTTTTAATGCTGTTTGTTTCTGCTCTGTCATTTGCGCAGGACAATGCCTCTGTAGCTCCTCTCTCAAAGGATTCCGCCGACGCCTGCTATCAAAGTGGTGTGGACCTCTTTTCAGACGGACGTTACGAGGAGGCGGTCATAATGCTCAAGAAGGCCGCAGAGAGCGGCCACGCCGATGCGCAGTATGACTATGGTCTCTGCTGTTTCAACGGCAACGGCATAGCGGAGGATAAGGATGAGGCTGTAGTGTGGTTCCGTAAGGCGGCCTTCCAGGGGCTTCCTGTGGCACAGTATACTATGGGTAATTGTTACGAGTATGGCGATGGTGTGGAGCAGTCGAGCGAGAGTGCGGTGGAATGGTATATGTTGTCCGCGGGTCAGGGTTATGCCGATGCTCAGGCTGCCCTGGGTATAGCCTACTATAGCGGTGTAGGCGTTGAGCAGGACAATCAGATAGCAGCGGAGTGGTTCCGCCGTGCTGCCGAGCAGGGGAATGCCGATGCACAGTCTTATCTGGGCACATTCTATGCCAACGGAATAGTGGTGCAGCAGAGTGGCTACAAGGCTGCATTGTGGTATCAGAAAGCTGCTGATCAAGGGCATCCGGAGGGACTGTACAACCTCGGCTATTGTTATGAGTTTGGTGTCGGAGTCGATTGGGACGAGGATAAGGCTATGGAGCTTTATGAAGCTGCTGCATCGGCAGGTCTTGCGGTAGCGCAGCTTGATCTTGCGCTGTATTATATTGAACGTGACAATCTCGGCGATGATGAGACTGCTCTTGAATGGCTCTATGCCGCGGTGGCGCAGGATTACCCCGATGCCCAATATCTTCTTGGCCGGCTGTATTATGAGGGCCGTATTGTCGGAAAGGATCAGGAGAGGGCTTCAAGGTGGTTTGCTATGGCTGCGGCTCAGGAGAATACAGAAGCGCAGTGCGACCTGGGTTTCTGCTACCTCACGGGACAGGGTGTCAGGCAGGATGTCGAGATTGCTGTGCGGTGGTTCGTAAAGGCTGCCGAGCTGGGGAATGTGCGTGCACAGCATAACATTGGTGTATGTTATTATGAGGGACTTGGCCTTGAACAGAGCTATGAAGAGGCTGTGAAGTGGTTTACATTGGCGGCCGACAAGGGTTATCCTGATTCTGAATATTATCTTGGAGTGTGCTACAACAACGGTCAGGGTGTCGGGAAAAACCGCTCAACGGCGGTGAAACTGCTGCGTAGGGCAAAAAAAGGTGGTTGCAAAGAGGCCGCCGAAGCCCTGAGGATATTGAGCGAATAGTGGATTGTTCACTAATAAGTAGGCTGACATTCAAGCAATTGCTTGTTGTCAGCCTATATCTTTTTTCTCCATGTAAGGTGTATCACCTCTTTTGTTGATTCCTTTATACAGAAAGGTGAAGCAGGGCGTTCATTGACAAGCCATACTATTGTGCCGCCTGCATCTGTGACAACAAGTTGCTGTTCCTTTTCGGCTGTACTCCTCTTCTTGTCGGTGAGGTAGTCGCTCACAAGCTTTGTGCCGCGCATACCAAAGGGTGCAAAGCGGTCGCCTTGTTTTACTGTACGCAAGGTCAGCGGTAGTTTAAGGCTGTCCATGTCAAGGTATACACTGTTCCTTTCTCTTGGGATGTTGCCGTCAAAGGGGTGTGTTGACAACTGTAATGTACCTGTGGGTGTATTCACGCTTCCTTCTTGTGGCAATATTCCGTAGTATGGCTCCTTTCCTGATTGTGGCAGTATGGTTAGTGAACCGCGCTCCTTGACGACACGCCAGCTGCCGTTGGTAATCTCGCGGCAACCGTCGCTGTCGAGTGCGTCATATATATTACCAATCTGTGTGCTGTTGAACCCGAGCGGTGAGAGAATCTCGTGCAACACTGTTGCCGGGGAAATCTCTCTCTTCAAGGCTTCAATGTCAATACAGTTCTCATTCTTAACCCTTTCCGTGGCTTCTGCAACCGCCTGGCTGTATATAAGCTCGGCCTCGGCAATCCTTTGTGCCGTTGCTGCAAGGCTGTCAAGTATTGAGGGGTTTATCTCCGCAAGTTTCGGGATGACTTCAAGCCTTATCTTGTTGCGTGTATAGTCGGTTGTGAGGTTGGTACTGTCTGTGACAAACTTCTCGCCCCGCCATTCGAGGTAGTCGATGATGTCAGCACGTCCCACGCATAGCAGCGGGCGTACTATGTTGCCGTTCCTGGGTTGAATGCCTCGTAGCCCTTTGATGCCTGTGCCGCGTATGAGGTTCAGGAGTACCGTCTCGGCCGAGTCGTCGCGGTGGTGTGCAACGGCAATCGCCTCTGCCCCGGAGGAGGATCTAAGCTCCTCGAACAGCTTGTAGCGTAGCTCGCGGGCTGCCATCTCAATGGATATTCCATGCGCTTTGGCATGAGCGGTGGTGTCAAAGTGTGTTATGTTAAGCTTTACCTCTTTCTTCTCACACAATTGCTTTACGAAAGCCTCGTCACGGTCGCTCTCTGTGCCGCGCAGGTGAAAGTTGCAATGTACAGCTTCGCAACGGTAGCCCAACTTAAGGAGTGCAACGAGCAGGGCAACGGAATCTGCTCCGCCGCTTAATGCTACAAGGACCTTAGCTCCCGGTGAGAGCAAGTTGTGCCTTGAGATGAAACTTTCTACCTTGTGTATCATGATTTTCACTGCGAAGATATGATTTTAAAGCTGATTATATGTGTAAATGTTTGAATAATTGCCCAAAAAGGGCTTAAAAATGTAAAAAAGGGGCATCTTTGTTTGTTCTTCACAAAAAATGTCTTACCTTTGTCATCGCTAATGCAACCGGTACCTTGGATGAGTGGCTTAGTCAGCGGTCTGCAAAACCGTGTACGGCGGTTCGAATCCGCCAGGTACCTCAAAGAGCCTCAGTTATCTGGGGCTCTTTTTTATTTCCCAAAACTATTTGATATGGCAGACAACTACCTTGAGAAGAAGATGGAGCAGCATCGTGCTGCTGCCGGCATACAAGGGACAAAGAACAAGAACTCTCTTGCTGTGCTTCTGGTGCGTAACCGCAGTACCCGGGGGTATGACACCTCTTTTGTTGTGCGAGCCGACCAGCTGCGCAGGATTGTGTCGGTGAATGCAAAGGTTGCCTCGGCGCGCAACAGGCAGGCTCTGCGTTTTCGCCTTGTGACAGCCGATGAGGCTCAAAAGGTGCTTCCTCACATATCGATGGGTGCGGCTTTGAGCGGGATGCAACTGCCGCTGCCGGGGATGGAGCCTAATGCGTTCATTATCGTCTGTTCGTCAATAGCTCCGCGCACAAGCACTTACATTGACCTCGGGATATCTGTGCAGAGTATGCTACTGCAGGCTACGGAGATTGGTCTAAACGGGCTCTGCATCCTCTCTTTCGATAAGGAAAGGATTATGGAGACGCTCGCTCTTTCCCTTGAGCCGCTGATGGTGGTTGCTATAGGCAAGAGTGCCGAGAAGCACTCTCTTGTCGAGATTTCTGCCGATGAGCCGCATGATTATTACCGCAACGGTGGGGTACATTATGTGCCGAAGGTGCGCGTGGATGATTTGATAATCAAATGAAACAATATATGAAAAAGGGTGAACGTCTGCTGTCGCTCGATGCTTTGCGCGGCTTTGATATGTTCTTTATCATGGGCGGCGGCTCGTTGCTGCTTGCCGTTGCATCTTTCCTGCCGGCCGATTGTGCCGCTGTGTTTGCCGAGCAGTTGGGGCACAAGGAGTGGCACGGCCTTGCTTTCTATGACCTTATATTCCCGCTCTTTCTCTTTCTGGCGGGTGTGTCGTTCCCGTTCTCTCTGGACAAGCAGCTCTCTGCAGGCAAGGACAGGGCTTCCGTCTCGCTCAAATGTGTCAGGCGTGGTCTCATGCTTGTCCTGCTCGGCGTGCTCTACAATGGTCTGCTGCAGCTTGACTTCGAGAATCTGCGCTATGCCAGTGTGCTCGGCAGGATTGGCTCTGCCTGGATGATTGCTTCACTTCTCTACCTGTGGATGGGCAAGAGGGTCGCGGCATTTGTCTCTGTGGCGCTGTTGCTTGGCTACTGGGCCCTGTTGGCGCTTGTTACTGCGCCCGATGCCCCTGCGGGAGCCTCCTGTTTCTCCATGGAGGGATGCGTTGTGGGGTATGTCGACAGGCTCCTGTTGCCAGGAAGGCTTCATCTGGGTGTTCATGACCCCGAGGGTCTGCTCTCTACTTTCCCGGCAGTGGTCACAGCCATGGCGGGTATATTCACGGGTGAGTATGTGCGCACAAGCTCCAGTTCGGGCTACCGCAAGGCTCTTTCTATGGCTGTTGCTGCCGTCGCATTGCTTGCTGTAGGTTACTTGTGGGACAATCTGTTCCCTGTGAACAAGAACTTGTGGACAAGTTCCTTTGTGTGCTGTGCAGCCGGCTGGTCGCTGTTGTTGTTCGCGCTGTTCTATCTTGTGGTGGACGTGCTCGGGTGGCGACGTTGGACCTTCTTCTTCCGTGTAATAGGCATGAATTCCATTACGATTTACCTTGCGCAGCAGTTCCTTGACTTCTACAAGCCTGTGGAGACGTTCTTCGGCGGTGTTCTTGCTCTGTTGCCCGAGCGCCTCTATCCGTCGGCCTACTGGCTGTCTTACGTGCTTGTGTGCTGGATTTTCCTGTATATACTGTACCGTAACAAGATATTCCTGAAAGTGTAATAAATGTATATAATAACAGTGGGGAACAATTCAAATTGTTCCCCACTGTTATTATATAATGCCATTATGCGTCGATGTTCGCGTATGTGGCGTTCTTCTCGATGAACTCGCGGCGTGGGCCTACATCGTCACCCATAAGCATTGAGAATATGTAGTCGGCCTCCTGGGCGTCGCGTATCGTCACCTGCTTGAGTGTACGTGTCTCGGGGTTCATTGTGGTGTCCCACAGCTGCTCGGGGTTCATCTCACCGAGACCCTTGTAACGCTGGATGTTGATATCCTTCTCGTTACCGCCTGCATACTCCTGTACGAATGCATCTTTCTCCTTGTCGTCGTAACAGTATTTCTTTACCTTGCCCTTTGAACAGAGGTAGAGCGGTGGCATGGCCTTGTAGAGGTGACCGCCCTCGATTACCTCAGGCATATAACGGTAGAAGAGTGTCATGATGAGTGTACCGATGTGTGCACCGTCGACGTCGGCATCGGCCATCATGATAATCTTGTGGTAACGCAGTTTCTCGATGTTTGCCTTCTTGCTGTCCTCGGGGTCAAGGCCGAAGCGCACGCCGATAGCCTGTATGATGTTGTTTACCTCATCGCTCTCGAAAGCCTTGTGCCACATTACCTTCTCCACGTTGAGGATTTTACCGCGCAACGGAAGAATGGCCTGGAACTTGTTCTTGCGTCCCTGCTTTGCAGAACCGCCCGCAGAGTCACCCTCCACAAGGAAGAGCTCGCAGTTTGCGGGGTCCTTGTCGGAGCAGTCGGCGAGCTTGCCGGGCATGCCGCAGCCGCTCATTGGGCTCTTGCGCTGTACGCTCTCACGCGCCTTGCGTGCCGCGATACGTGCCGTTGCCGCAAGAATAACCTTGTCAACGACCATCTTTGCCTCCTTGGGGTGCTCCTCAAGGTAGTATGCAAGAGCCTCGCCCACAGCCTGGTCTACGGCACCTGTAACCTCGCTGTTGCCCAGCTTGGTCTTTGTCTGTCCCTCGAACTGTGGCTCGGCAACCTTTACCGATACGATGGCTGTGAGTCCCTCGCGGAAGTCCTCGCCCGAAATCTCGACCTTTGCCTTCTCAAGGGCCTTGGTGTCATCAGCGTACTTCTTTAGTGTACGTGTCAACGCGCGACGGAAGCCGGCAAGGTGTGTACCGCCCTCGATGGTGTTGATGTTGTTCACATATGTGTGTACGTTTTCGCTGTAACCGGTGTTGTATATGATTGCTACCTCAATGGGGATATTGTTCTTCTCTGTGTTAAGGTAGATGACGTCGCCGATAAGAGGTGTACGTGAAGAGTCGATGTAACGCACGAACTCCTTCAATCCCTCGGTAGAGTAGAATGTCTCGCTTTTGTAGTTGCCGTTCTCGTCGGCCTCGCGCATGTCGGTGAGGGTGATTGTGATGCCGGCATTCAGGTATGCAAGCTCGCGCAAGCGTGTGGCAAGAATCTGGTACTGGTACTCCGATACCACGAAGATTGAGTCGTCGGGCTGGAATGTCTGCTTTGTACCGCGGATGTCAGTGTCGCCTACGCAGTGTACAGCCTCAAGAGGCTTACCGCAAGAGTAGTTCTGCACGTAGTGCTTACCGTCGCGGAACACCTCGGTCTTCATGTGTTTTGAGAGGGCATTCACACAGGATACGCCCACACCGTGCAAACCGCCCGATACCTTGTATGAATCCTTGTTGAACTTACCTCCGGCGTGGAGCACTGTCATTACCACCTCAAGGGCCGAACGGCCTTCCTTCTCGTGCATGTCCACGGGAATACCGCGTCCGTTGTCCTGTACGGTGATTGAATTGCCAGGGTTGATTGTTACATTTATGTGTGTACAGAACCCTGCCATGGCCTCGTCGATAGAGTTGTCGACAACCTCGTAAACCAGATGGTGGAGACCCTTCTCGCTGATGTCTCCAATGTACATCGCAGGGCGTTTGCGGACTGCCTCCAGACCTTCAAGGACCTGGATGCTGTCGGCAGAATAACTTGCTGCAGAGTTCTTTTTGATATCTTCGCTCATAACCGATTTTTCTATTCAAATAAACTGAACAAAGTTAATAAAAATCGGCTTATTCGGCAAGTGATTTTTGCTAAAAAGAAGTGCTGTTGTGATACTTTTTTCCTTTGGTTTTTCTATGATTTCGTTTGCGCTTCAAGTATCTACAACACGAAAAGGCTGGATGTAAATCCAGCCTCCTGTTCGGTAAATATAATGTTTTGAAATTTAGGCTAACTTAGCGATTCTGGCGCACAAACCTGACTTGAGGTTTGCAGCCTTGTTCTTGTGGATAAGACCACGTTTAGCCATTCTGTCAAGCATCTTCTGCACCTCAGGGAACTTAGCCAAAGCCTCGTTCTTGTCTGTAATTGCGCGGAGGCCGCGAACTGCAGAACGCATGTTTTTACCAAAGTAACGATTCTGAAGATTTCTCTTCTCAGTCTGTCTGATTCTCTTAAGTGATGATTTGTGGTTTGCCATCTCTTTATAAATGTTTTTAGTTTTAATTGTAGCCCATAGGGGAATCGAACCCCTCTTTCAAGAATGAAAATCTTGCGTCCTAGCCGATAGACGAATGGGCCTGACCTTGCCAAAACCCCTTTTGAGGGTGTCCAAACAGTGTATGGTGGCTAAAGCGAATGCAAAGGTAAAACCTTTTTTTGAATTGACAAAGAATTTGCGGGATTTTTTGTAAATTTGCCTCCTGCAAGGAGTTAATGTAACAGGTTTATGGTTGAAAAATTCGAAGGAATTGTCCTGAGGACGTTAAAATACAGCGACAGTCTGATGATTGCCGACATATATACCCGTTCGCGCGGGCGTCTCTCTTTCCTTGTCCCTGTATCGCACAGCAGGCGTAGCCGTGTGCGCAGCGTGCTCTTCCAGCCTCTTTCAATGCTCTCTTTCACTGCTTCCTACAAGTGCGGAAAATCCCTTTCGCGCATCTCCGAGGTACAGCCCTACCAGATGTACTCTTCAATAGGGTGCGACGTCGTAAAATCCTCAATTGCGCTTTATCTGTCGGAACTGCTCACCTACTCGTTGCGCGAGGAGGGCGGTGACGAGTCTCTGTTCAATTTCCTTGACCGCTCGTTCACTCTCTTCGACAATCTTGAGAACGGCTTTGCCGATTTTCATCTTGTATTTATGGTGCAACTGCTGCGCTATCTTGGAATATATCCCAATATCGAGGATTACAACCAACGCTGCTATATCGACCTCAGGCAGGGTTGCGCAGTCAATGAGCATCCTCTGCACGGTGACTTCCTGATGCCGCAGGACGCGGCCCCGTTTGTGGAGCTGTTGCGGACGGGCTACGATACCATGCACCGCCTCTCCTTAAACAGAGGATTGCGGGGCATGTACCTCGCAATCCTGTCCGACTATTACCGTCTGCATATCCCCGACTTCCCGCAGTTGAGGTCGGCCGAGGTGCTGCGCGAACTGTTCGATTAGTTGTTGAGCAGCTGCTTGACGATAGTTGATATTACCCTGCCTTCGGCCTTTCCTGCAAGCTGCTTTGTGGCAACGCCCATTACCTTGCCCATGTCCTGTGGCCCTGCAGCGCCTGTCTGTGCAATAATCTCCCTTAGGGCTGCCGCAATCTCCTCCTCGCTCATCTGCTTGGGGAGGTATTTCTCCATGACTGCTACCTGTGCCAGTTCCTCTGCCGCGAGCTCGGGGCGGTTCTGGCTGCTGTAGAGCTCTGCCGACTCCTTACCCTGCTTTGCGAGTTTCTGTATGAGCTTTATTGCTGTCTCGTCACTCACGGTGTCATTTGCACCCGGTGCTGTCTTTGCCTCAAGAAGAACCTTCTTGATGTTGCGGAGGGTGTCGAGGGCAACCTTGTCCTTTGCCTTCATGGCCTCCTTGATGTCATTGCTGATAATGTCGAAAAGTTCCATATTATTCTTCGTTTTCTGTATTGTTGTCATCATTGTTTTCTGCGGGCTCAGCCTCTCTGTTCTCTTCAACAACATTTGTATCCGCTTGTTCGGGAGACTCCTCCTTTGGCAGTGCGCCTACAATGTTCATGATCTTCTCCAGCTCCATGGCGCTGCGCTTGTATGTGGGCGAGTTGTCGAGAGCCTCAAGGAACTCGTCGTTGTACATCTCATCACCTTTGAAGATGTATACCTTGTACTCGGGCTTGTAGAAGACGCCTAACATCTGGTCGAGCTTCTTGTTCTCCTGCTCGCGTTTTTCCTGCTCCTCGCGTGACATCTGTTCCTCTTTCTCCTGCTCTTTCTTTATAACAGGCTCCATGCCTGGGATGTCCTTCATGCCGAAGCCGGTGGCGAGCACGGTTACCTTTACGGCACCCTCCTCGAGGTTGTGGTCCTTGCTGTAGCCCCAGATGAGCTCGATGTCCTCCTCCTGGAACTGTGCCATGAACGACTCTACCTCGGCCATCTCCTCAATGCGGATGGGGTCGTTGGGGTTCTCGTATATATTGAAGAGGATTTTCTTTGACTTGTAGATGTCGTTGTCGTTGAGCAGGGGAGAGTGCAGGGCACTGCGGAAAGCGCGTGAAACGCGCATATCGCCCTTCTCGATGCCGTAGCTCATGATTGCCACTCCGCCGTCCTTAAGAATCTTCCTCACATCGCGGAAGTCGAGGTTGATGGTACCGCGTGCGGTGATGATCTCGGCAATACTTTTTGTCGCTGTTGTCAGCACGTCATCGACAAGGTGGAAGCCCTCTGTCACATTCAGTTTCGGGAACATATCGATAAGGCGCTGGTTATTGATTACCAGCAAAGCATCGACATGCTTCGATATCTCTATTACACCCTTGAGTGCCTGCTTTATCTTTCCGGTCATCTCGAACTTGAAAGGTATTGTAACGATACCTACGGTGAGAATACCCAGGTTCTTGGCAATCTCGGCCACTACCGGTGCTGCACCGGTACCTGTACCGCCTCCCATTCCGGCTGTGATGAATGCCATCTTTGTGCCGTCGTTGAAAAGACGCTCAATCTCCTCACGGCTCTCCTCGGCAGCCTTGCGGGCCACTTCGGGGTCGTTGCCGGCGCCAAGTCCTTCGGTTATCTCAAGTCCCAGCTGCACCTTCTTGGGGATGGGTGAGTTCTGCATTGCCTGCATATCGGTGTTACATACCGCAAATGATACATTGTGTATGCCCTTGCGGTACATGTTGTGTACGGCATTGCTGCCACCGCCACCTACGCCGACAACCTTTATTATTCTGGGGCACTCGGTGGGTATTGCAAATGGTAATATTTTTTTTACCGGTTCTTCCATATTCGTACTGTTTTGTATCATCTGTTACTCTTCATCTCTGTTTATCTCATCATTCTCATCCTCGCTTGTGGCATCATCTATGAATGTCCTAAAGAGGTTGCCTATTCCTTTCCAGGCTTTCTCTCTCTTCTCTTTCTTCTTCCTGTTCTTCTCCTCTTTCTCCTTCTTTCTACGCTCTTCCTCTTCTTTTCTCTTTCTTTCCTTCTCCTCTTCCTCTCTTCTCTTCCTCTCCTCCTCTTCAGGGTCAACTATCACATTTTCTTCCTCATGGGCGGTGTCGTTGCCGGTCATTGCATCGGCCGAGAAAAGTTCTCCCGCAGCAGCCTGGGGCTCCTGTACGTGCTTGACCTCTTCGCAGCAGTTCTCCTTGCCCTGGTTCAGCAGGCCGTAGAGCGCAGTGGTGAATATACCGAAAGTGTTCACGCCGGGCTTGCACTCGAATGCCAGTTGCGGGTCGGCGACAATGCTTGTCTTGAAGTTGGGCAGATACTCCTCGAACAGGAGGGTAAGGTTCTTTAGCTTTGAACCACCGCCGGTGAAGATGATATTGTGTATCATCTCTCCCGACTCCTCGATCTGGTACTTCACATTCTGCAGGATCTCGCCCATACGTGCGTTGATGACATTGTTAACCGTCTCGTTGTCAACGGGCTCCTTCTCGCCTGTCTGTGCCTTGTATCCGCGTGTTATCTTTATGACTTCGGCCTCGTCGTATGATATCTGCTCGGCACAGAGGTCGCGGGTTATGTTGTTGCTGCCTAAAGGAAGCACCTTGAGCATACGCAGGTTGTCATTGTTGTATATTGCTATGGTAGTTGTGTCAGCACCGATGTTCACAAGTGCGCATCCATTGCGGCGTGCATCCTTTGTGAGCAGTATGTCGGCATCCATGCGTGCAGCAATGAAACTGTCCTCAATCTCAACGTTCGCCTGATTGAAACTCTCGTTCAACTGCTCAAGCAACTGCTTCTTTATAACAATATTGAGGTAGTATCCCTCTATTGTCATAGCAGGTGCGCCTACAGGGTTGCTGTCGGTCTTGCCGTCGACCTTGTATTCCTGCGTTATGACCTGTACTTTGGAGTAACCCTCGGGAACCTGGAACCTCTCGTCGTTCTCAAGCTCCATCTCCTTGATGATGTCCGAGGTTATCTTCGTATATGTGTCGAAGCCGCGTGTTATCTTTGACTGTATGCTATGTATAGTCAATCCCGCAAGGGAAACATATGCCTTCTTTATCATTATTTCCTGCTTGTTGTCATCCGTGAGGTTGGACTCGAGATTGTTTATTATGGATGTGATGGCTTCGCTTGTCTTGTCGACGTTGCGCACTACACCTTTCGATATGTATCCGTCGACACGGGTGCTTGCCGTCGCAATAATCTTCATCCCGTTGTATGTCTCGATACCTACAGCACCGGTAACCTTTGACGAACTCAGTTCAATTGCTACAATGTAATTGGTCTGTCCCATATTATCTCTATTTATTCTTTTCCTTTTTTGTGCATATAACCTTGTCGTTGAACTCAATGTTCAGCTTCTCGTATTTGTCCCATCCCACGGTGTTGAGTCCTTTTGAATAGAAGGTGTACAGCTTCTCTAACTTTTCTGCGATATTCTCTGCCTTTCCGAACTCTATTATATGGTTGCCGACACGGGGAACCACGATGATGTTGCCCTGTTGGTCAAAATGTATCTGTTCGGTCTGGGCTTTCCAGAAACTGCTGCCGTATATTGCACAGGCGATGTCCCTTAGGGAGGTCGTCTGCATCTCCTCGCTTATGTATCCCGATGCAACCGGCAAGTGGAGCGCTTTGTGTACGCCGGTAATCATGCTGCCGTCGGAGTCTATGTAATATTCGTTGCCGGTATTGTCATTGACCTTCAATATCGGTACCTTGCAGTCAATTTCAATGGCAATGTGCCTGTCGGTTGACTTGTATACCTGGCACTCTTTTACTAATGAGATGTCATTTATACACTTTTCTATCACAGTGCACCTTATGCTGTCCAGAATATTTCCTGTCGGGTTGAGCCCCTCCTTGTCGAGGAGCTCAATGATGTTATCGTTACTCAAGTTGCCGCTTTCGTCATTTTCCACGGTTATGAGCACCCCCTTACACTTGTTTCTGTCGGGGATGTTGGGTATGATGACCATTGCAAAAAGCATGTATCCGGCCAGGATTGCAAGGAATGTGTATGTAAGAATCTTCTTCAGCATCCAGAAGCTGTTTTAAATATAATCAATGTGTATGTAATTACCTGTTCAGAAGTATCTCCTTCATCTTCGGTACGTCGTTCTCTATGTCTCCTGCTCCAAGTGACACAAGCACCTCGATGCCCTCTTTCTCCTCCTCGACAATCTTCAGCACATCGGCACGGCTGCACATCCTCTTCTCCACCTTCGCATCCAGACAGTCATAGATAAGTTTGCTTGTCACTCCGGGGATAGGCTCTTCTCGTGCAGGGTATATATCCACAAGTATTACCTTGTCAAAGAGCGAGAGGCTCTGGGCGAACTCCCTGTAGAAGTCGGCAGTGCGGCTGTATAGGTGCGGCTGGAAAAGTGCTGTCACCTTCTTGTCGCTGTACAGTGCCTTGATGGAGCTTGCGCATGCCCTTACCTCGTCGGGGTGGTGGGCATAGTCGCTCAACAGCACAAGGTCGTTCTCCTTTATGTGGAAGTCGAAGCGTCTGTCGGCACCGGCAAAACTCTTCATACCCTCTTTTAGTTCCTCGGCCGATGCTCCGCAGATTTCGGCCATTGCCATTGAGGCTATTCCGTTGTCGATGTTTATGCTTACAGGTACGCCCAGTTCCACATCATTTATCCTTTGCCATGGTGACACATAGTCGAAGATGATTGTCCCGCCGCCTATGCGTATGTTCTCGGCGTGGAAATCTCCGTTCTCCCTGCCGTATACAAAGCACTTTACACCCTCCTGTACGCGCGGTTTCACCTCCAATCCCTCATGTATTATAAGGTATCCGTCAGGACGTATCTTTTCGGTGAACTGTGCGAATGCCTCAAGGTAGTTCCCCTTGTTGCCGTATATGTCGAGATGGTCGGGGTCGGCCGATGTTATTGTGGCAATGTACGGCTCAAGGTGCAGGAACGAGCGGTCATACTCGTCGGCCTCAATGACAACAAGGTCACTCTTGTCCGAGAGTATGAGGTTGCTCTTGTAGTTCTTTGATATTCCTCCCAGGAATGCTGCGCAATCGACACTCGACTGGTGCAGCAGGTGCGCTGTCATGGTCGATGTGGTTGTCTTGCCGTGTGTGCCGGCCGCGCATACACCTTTCTTGTCCCTTGTGATTATGCCAAGCACTTCGGCTCTCTTCTTTATTGTGAAACCACCCTCGCGGAACAGTTTCCACTCCTTGTGGCCTGCGGGTATTGCGGGGGTGTATATCACCAGTGTCGATGCGGGGTCCTTGCACTCTGCCGGGATAAGCTCTTCATTCTCCTCAAAATGCAGTTGTGCTCCTTCTTCAATGAGGCTGTCTGTGAGCTTTGACGGTGTACGGTCATAGCCTGCAACGAACTTCCCTTCGCTGAGGAAGTACCTTACAAGGGCGCTCATGCCGATGCCTCCTGCACCCAGGAAATATACCGATTTTATATCCTTCAGTTCCATTACTTCAAATTCTCCTTTTTACGTCGTGTCTCTTTCTCAATGTAGGCGTCGGCCAACATCATCACCTCCTCGGCAATCTCCTCTGCCGCATTCGGACGGCCCATCTTCTCGATGTTCTCCTCGAGGCTTGCTATCTTTATGTCATCGTTAACTGTCTCTATGGCCTTCGCGACAAGTTCCTCTTTCGCTTTTGCATCGGCAACGTATATGGCTGCATCCTTCTCAACGAGTGCCATGGCGTTCTTTGTCTGGTGGTCTTCGGAAACGTTCGGTGAGGGAACGAGGATAACCGCCTTGCCAAGCAGTGCGAACTCCGATATTGAACCGGCTCCGGCGCGTGATACCACAAGGTTGGCAGCGCTCAGGGCATCGGCCATGTTCGATACAAAGTCAGTGACGGTGAGGTTGTCGGGCTTGCCTGCCGCGGCCACCCTCTGCTTCATCTCCTCAAAATAGAGCTTTCCTGTCTGCCACACGAACTGGATGTCACTGTTGGCCCTGATGAGCTCGATCTGCGCCATTATGCTCTCGTTTATGCTTCGTGCGCCGAGGCTTCCACCAACAATAAGGACACACTTCTTGCCCTCCTCCAGGCCCATGCGTTTCAATGCTTCGCTGCGGTTAGAGCGCATATCTATAAGACTCTTGCGTACAGGGTTACCGGTGAGTTTTATCTTCTCATGAGGGAAGAAACGCTCCATGCCATCGTAAGCGACGCATATGACCTTTGCCTTCTTCGCAAGAATCTTGTTTGTCACACCTGCGTATGAGTTCTGTTCCTGGATAAGGGTGGGTATATTCATGCTTGCGGCCATCTTGAGTGTAGGACCGCTGGCGTAGCCACCCACTCCCACAGCAACCTGTGGAGCAAAATCCTTGATTATTTTCTTTGCCATGCGCTGGCTCTTGAGTATGAGCCATAGTACCTTTATGTTTTTCAGAAGGTTCTTGCGGTCAAAGCCGGCAATGGGCAGGCCCACTATCTCGTATCCGGCATCGGGAACCCTCTGCATCTCCATCCTGTTGTTCGCTCCCACGAAAAGTATCTTCGCTGTGGGGTGTTTCCTTTTAATAGCATCGGCTATAGACAATGCCGGGAATATATGGCCTCCTGTGCCACCTCCGCTCACAATGATTCTGTACTCTTTTTTCATAGCCTCTATCTTTTATTGGTTGTTTGTCTCATTTGCCACCTTGATTTCCTTTGTCTCGGCCTTCATGGTGTGCCGGCTTATGCAAAGCAGCATACCTATATATATACAGTTGATTATTACCGATGTTCCGCCCTGGCTCATGAGAGGCAGCGGCTGGCCGGTCACGAAGTCACCGACAGAAATGTACATGTGCAACATGGCCTGAAGCGTGATAATCAAGCCTATTCCCATAGCAATGTATGCCGATTGGGCATCCTCGCTCTTGTTGGCGATTTTCCCGCTCCGGTATAGGAATGTCATGTACAGCAGTATTATGAATACTCCTCCTATGAGTCCGAGTTCTTCTATGATTATGGCATAGATGAAGTCGGAGTATGCGTGAGGGATATTGTCGCGCTGTACCGAGTTGCCCGGTCCGCAGCCAAAAAGGTGGCTCGATGCAATTGCCATATTGGCGTGCGCCCTCTGGTCATCGTCGATGACGTAATTGTCCGGGTCGATGGGAGTGTTGTTGCCTGCATCGACAAAACGGTGCTTCCATGTTATGACCTTGCTGCCGAACTCTCCCTTGTCGGCAAGGCTGTCGGGAAGGCTGACGATAGTGATGATGCCTAATGCTGCTGTCGCTATTCCAATACCGAACAGTGAAAGGAGTTGTTTCCAGGGCATCTTGGCAATATACATCATCATATATATGGCCAATATCAGCAGTCCTGCCGTCGAGAGGTTTTCCTTGAGGATAATCAGGATGGGCAGAATACTGTATTTCGCAATCTCCTTGAGCGCTCCGCCATCTGTGCCGTCCTCTGTCTGGTAGTCGGACAGGATTCTGGCAGTCACCATTATAAGTCCCATTTTGGCAAATTCCATCGGTTGGATGGTAAATAGTCCGAAGACGCTGATCCATCGGGCACTGCCGTTGATTCGTGAACTGCTGAACTGCGCCCATATAAGGCCTATGAGCCCAAGCCAATAGAAGAGGTTTGTCAACTTCTTTATCTGGTACAGCTTCAGGTTCTGGATGAACCACACGACGAATATTCCTCCCATAAGGAATGCTGTGTGTTTGATTATGGGGTGCCAGTAATTCTCGCTGTCGCTTATCTGTCGGCTGGTTGCACTGAACACTTCCACCCAAGAAATTGCGCAGATTATGAAGAAGACAGCCCATATAATACTGTCTCCCTTGAATAATATCCTTCTTAATTTGTCTCCACTCATCTGTAGTTTTCTTCTTTAGTGTTGTTTATATAGTGCATTCTTGTTCATAGCTTGCATACAAACTCTTTGAAGAGTTTGCCTCTTTCCTCGTAGCTCTTGAAGAGATCGAAGCTTGCGCAACAGGGACTCAACAATACTGTCTCGCCGCTTTTAGCAGTCTTGTAGGCCTGTGCCACGCACTCCTCCATGGAGTGTGTGTCGATGACTGGAATCCCGAATCCACCGAAAAAGTCATGAAGCTTGCTGTTGTCGGCACCAAGGAATATGAGTGCGCTGCACTTCTCCTTCACAAGGTCGGCAATCTCGTTGTAGTCATTGCCTTTGTCCTTTCCGCCCAGTATGAGCACTGTCTTTTTCTTCATGCTCTGCAGGGCATACCAGCAGCTGTTGACGTTTGTTGCCTTCGAGTCGTTTATGTACTCCACTCCATTCACTTTCGCAACTTTCTCAAGGCGGTGTTCAACTCCGGTGAAAGAACTCAATGCCTTCCTGATAGTCTCCTTGCGTATTCCTGCCACATTGGCCGATATACCTGCAGCCATTGAGTTGTAGAGGTTGTGCTTGCCGGTGAGCGAGAGCTCTTCAAGCTCCATGTTGAATGGTGTGGGCTCTGTGAAAATCAGCTTCTCCTCGTGTGAGTATGCTGCAGCACCTTCGTGTTTTTCCTCGGCAAACGGATAAAGTCTTCCGTGCTTGTGTTTGGGTAACTCCTTCTGTATTATCGGGTCATCATTCCAGTACACGAAAGCATCGTCGGGCTGCTGGTTCTGCAGGATACGGAACTTCGCGTCAATGTAGTTCTGCATCTTGTAGCCGTAGCGGTCGAGGTGATCGGGGGTGATGTTCATTATGACAGCCACGTTGGCACGGAACTCATACATGTTGTCAAGCTGGAAACTGCTGAGCTCCACAATGTAGTAGTCCTTATCGCCCTCGGCAACCTGTAGTGCAAGGCTACGTCCGATGTTTCCTGCAAGTCCTACGTTCAGCCCTGCCTCACGGAATATGTGATATATGAGCGAGGTGGTTGTGGTCTTGCCGTTGCTTCCTGTGATACACACCATCTTTGCCCTTGTGTAGCGTCCGGCGAACTCAATCTCCGAGATCACTGGTATTCCGGCGTCTGTCACCTTAACCACAATCGGAGCCTCGTTAGGTATGCCCGGACTCTTGATGACTTCGCCTGCATTGAGGATAAGTGCCTCGGTATGCTGTTTCTCTTCCCACGGGATGTTATGCTCATCGAGCATCTTCTTGTATTTGTCGGCAATTGCTCCAAAGTCTGATACAAAAACCTCGAATCCAAGCTTGTCGGCGAGGATGGCTGCACCGCATCCGCTCTCGCCTGCTCCCAATACAACAATTCTCTTCTCCATTTATCTTACCTTTAGTGTCATGAGGGTCAATGCTGCCATAATTATCGTTACAATCCAGAAACGGACTGTAACCTTTGCCTCGTGCATGGGATGTTCCGGTCCCTTGAATACATAAGTGCAATCCTTGTCAAGTTTCTCGTCCTCCACGTTGTAGTGGTGGTGCAACGGCGTACGGCGGAAGATCCTCTGCTTTATACCTTTTCTCTTTCCCTTCTTGAAATATGCCACCTGCAATATCACGGATAAGTTCTCTGCCACGAATATTCCGCAAAGCAGTACCAGCAGAATCTCCTTGTGTATGAGAATGGCAAGGACGCCTATGATACCTCCGATAGTGAGGCTTCCCGTATCTCCCATGAACACCTGTGCAGGGAACGAGTTGTACCACAGGAATCCGATGAGTGCACCAATGAATGCAAAGGTGAATATAACAACCTCCTCTCCACCGGGCAAGAACATGATGTCAAAGTATTCGGCCCACCCGACGTGGCTCGATACATAGGCAAGGACTGCGAGCGTGACTCCTATTATGGCTGCATTTCCGGCGAGCATTCCGTCCATACCGTCGTTCAGGTTCGCACCGTTAGATACTGCAGTAACCACAAATATCGTGACAATGACAAAGAGTATCCAACCGGCCTGTTCCTTGTACTTGCCGCAGAATGACATCACTTCGCTGTAGTCGAGGTTGTGGTTCTTTATGAACGGGATGGTAGTCTTGTTTACCTTTTCGGCAACCTGACGATGCTCTACCTCCTCAATGTTTCCTTTCTCTATGGTGATGTTCTCGCGCATCACTGCCTGGGGACTCAGGTAGAGCGTGAGGCCAATGACCAGGCCAAGACCCACCTGTGCAATGATCTTTACCTTACCTGGCACTCCGTCCTTGTTCTTCTTGAAGGTCTTTATGTAGTCATCGGCAAAACCCAACAGGCCCAGCCACACTGTCGTTATTATGAGCAGGATCATATATATGTTGTCGAGCTTGCCAAGCAACAGGCACGGAACAATGATGGCAATGATGATGATGATGCCTCCCATAGTGGGAACACCTGCCTTGAGATTATTCTTGTCGAACTCACGCAGTGTCTCGGTAATCTGCTTCTTCTTGAAATACTTGATGAGAGTGCTTCCGAACCAAGCCGATATAAGTAGCGAGAGGACGATTGTAGTCAATGCCCTGAACGATACGTAGTTCATCAACCTTGCTCCAGGCAGGTTGTACTCTTGTATAAGGTCAAAAAGGTAATAAAGCATGATCTCTGTTCCTGTTTTATGCGTTGAAAATCTCCCTTATAATCTCCTTGTCGTCAAAATGGTGCTTCACGCCTTTGACATCCTGATAATCCTCGTGTCCCTTGCCGGCAACAAGTATCACATCGCCTTTTTGTGCAAGTGCACAGGCGGTCCTTATGGCTTCCTTGCGGTCCACGATTGAAATGACATTCTTTCTCTGCTCGTCGTTGAGACCGGCCAACATGTCGTTGATTATATCCTGCGGCTCCTCGAAACGCGGATTGTCCGATGTCAGTATGACTCTGTTGCTGCCCTTTACTGCCTCTACGGCCATGATAGGGCGTTTGCCTTTGTCGCGGTTACCTCCTGCACCTACAACCGTTATCACGTTGCCTCTGCCGCGCAGCACCTCGTTGATTGTGCCCAGTACATTCTTCAGGGCATCGGGGGTGTGGGCGTAGTCCACTATTGCCGATAATCCGTCGGGCGAGTGCAGTGTCTCGAAACGGCCCGATACAGGGCGCAACGTACTCATCACCCTCAAAACATCCTCTGGGTCTTTGCCCAACTCCACGGCAGCGCCGAATATCGCCAACAGATTGCTTATATTGAAACGTCCTGTGAGCAGCGTCGAGAACTCGCGGTTATTGAATTCGAGTATCATTCCGTCAAGGTGTGTCTCCACAAGACGTGCCTTGTAGTCACCCATTGTGCGCGTAGAATAGCTCTTCACGTCGCCGCGGCAGTTCTGTACCATCACGGGACCATTCTTGTCGTCAAGGTTGGTGATGGCAAAAGCGTTGCGTGGCAGGTTGTCGAAGAAACTCTTTTTTGCTTTCAGGTAGTTCTCCATTGTCTCGTGGAAATCCATATGGTCACGGGTGAGGTTCGTGAAGATGGCGCCGGCAAACTCCAGTCCTCCCACGCGCTCCTGTGCAAGGGCGTGTGAGCTCACCTCCATGAACGCATATTCGCATCCTGCGTTCACCATCTGTGACAGCAGTTTGTTAAGGGATATGGCATCTGGAGTGGTGTGGGTCGATGGGTATGCCTCTCCGTCGATGTAGTTGCATACGGTAGAGAGCAGTCCGCACTTGTGCCCCATCTCCCTGAACAGTTCATAAAGCAGTGTAGCTATGGTTGTTTTGCCGTTAGTGCCGGTCACGCCTACAAGCCTGAGTTTCTGTGACGGGTTGCCGTAGAATGTTGTCGCAAGTTTTCCTGCAACAGCCTGGGCATCAGGTACTACAATGTATGCCACATTGGGGCTCTGCTTTTCAGGAATATTCTCGCACACGATTGCAGTAGCTCCTTTCTCCTCTGCTGACGGTATGTATGCGTGTCCGTCAGCCTGTGTGCCCTTGATAGCGATAAACATACTGCCAGCCTCTACAAGCCTGGAGTCAATGTTCACACCGCTTACCTCGACTTCATCCTTCGGGAGGACAAGTCTTGTGTATTGGATCTCTCTTAAAAGGTCGTTGAGTCTCATTATATATTGTTTGTATTATAGGTCAATAATCCAGTCTCAATCGTACGGTAGCCCCCTCTCTGGCTGTCGTACCTGCATTTATGCTTTGTGAGACTACTGTTCCCACACCGTCAAGTTCCACTTTCAGGCCGCATTGCTGCATCAGGTAGACTGCGTCTTTAGCTCCCATACCTGCTACGTTTGGCACTCTTCCGGTGCTTTTGCCCATTGCAGATACATTGTAGCCGGCATCCTTCTTCCTGCTTATGGTACCCCATTCGCAGTTATCCTCATTCTCGCAGTTCATTCCCAGTTCTTTAAGAACAATCTCGGCTTCAGTGATACAACCCTTCTTTACTGAAGGCTGTACAGGATTCTCCTCTTTAATATTATCTATGTCCTGCCTTAATCTCTTTGCCATGACCTTGTCTGCAATCTCCTTGAAGGCAATGGCCGACGTGCTTCCTCCTCCGAGTTTTCTCTTCTCTTCTGCGGGGCGGGTGTCCTGTGCTGCCTCGTATATCGTCTGCACCAGTAGGGTGTACTGTGGGTCATCCGCAGGAAAGAAACCGCAGAAGCTCATCATCTTGCCGAACCCGTCGTAACGTCCATTCTTCGGGTTTACAAGGTCGGCTGTTCCGGTCTTTCCGGCTACCTTCATCATGCTTGACCTTGCACGCTTTCCTGTACCGTCAGGCTTTCCGTCTTTACCTACGCCTTCAACAACGCCAATGAGCATCTCTGTTACTTCGTCGGCAGTCTGTTTGGAAATCATCTGTGGGTTCAGCACTTTTGTGGGGTACTCCTCAATGATTTCGCCGTCTTTCAGCACGGCCTTTACTATTCGTGGTTGCATCTGTACACCGCCGTTGGCTATTGTGTTGTAGAAGTTCAGCATGTTTATTCCTGTCATCTGTACTCCATAGCCGTATGACATGGAGTTGATTGACAGACCGTTCCAACTCTTGCTTCCAGGTCTTGTGATACGTGGTGTTGCCTCGTTATCAATGATGTAATAGTTGGTACTCATACCGAAACTGTCCAATCTGTTTGTATAAGTTTCGGGGTTGTCGGCATAAGCTTTTCTTATATATTGCACCATACCTATGTTCGATGAGTATTTCAGCACCTCGCCCATACTGTACTTCCCTGTACCGTTGTCGCGGTACATCTCGTCCGATACTTTCTGCTTACCGAAGAAACATACCTTTGAAGCATATGCTTTTACCGAGTCATTCACTGTCAATTTGCCGTCGGCAAGCATCGCTGTCACGGCAACAGTCTTGAAGATAGAGCCAGGCTCCATTATGCGGCAAAGCGCGTGGTTGGGAGTGGGGTTGTTGGGGATGTTGTCGGCAGTCTCAAGGTATATGACATTGCCGTAAGCGTCGGTGCTCTTCGTCAGGTTTACAATAGCCTTTATGTCACCGGTCTTCGTTTCCATCAACATGGCCCATCCTGCCGGCAGATGGTTCTCTACAAGCACTTTCTTCAAGGCGTTCTCGCATATGTCAAGCATCTCGGTGTTGATGGTCGTCTGTATGTCCATTCCGGCAACAGGCGCCTTCTTTATCTTTGTTATAGCCTTGCCTTTTCGGTTTGTCTCCCTGCGTCCGAGGCCCGGTGTACCTTCAAGGTATGCGTTGTATTTTTTCTCCAGACCGCTGAGTTCCATTGTCAGCGTGTCGTTCTTTGTCGTTTCGCGCACTATTCCGAATGTGCTCAGGCCGATGTCGCCGAAAATGTTCTTGCGGTCGGTCTTGTTGCGGTTATCTTTGTTTTTCTTGTCCTTTGAGAAGTCCTTGTCACGCTCTATGAACAGTCCACTATATTTGGGTCCCAATTCAAAGATAGGCAACTGCATCAGACGGTTGTATTGTGTGTATGAAATCTTTCCACGGTAGAGCCTGAAATATCTCTCTTTCTTATTTATGCCTTTTGAAAGGCGTTTCTTGAAACTTTCTGCACTCTCGCCAGGAAAAATCTCGTTCAGTCCCTTGCAGACGTCATCCAGATGCTCTTTCCAAAGGGAGTCGCGCTTGAATGTCGTTCTTTCGGCATCTTTCTTGTTGTCGTTGTTCACATATTTGAAATCGATGCGTAGCCTGTAGTAAGGGAGGCTGCTGACAATCAGGCCGCCCTCCTCGTCAAGTATTCTTCCTCTCTCGGGCTGCAGGGGGATGTTGTCCTGGATGTACCTCTCCTTTATCTTGTTCCATATTTCCCTGTCCTTGAACATAGTGGACACGGTATTGCCTACGATAATAATCGCAATTGTGCTGAATGCGAATATTACCAGTATATTGAATCGGAATATTGAGTCGGAACGGAAGTGGAACATCTTTCTTTATTTTTTAATGGAATACATCGGTTTGCTCATTGTGCCGAGCTCGCTCTCTCTTGTCTGGAGTATCTTCTCAAGCTCGCTCTGTCTGCTTTTTGAGGTGAATTCACTCTTCAGCGTCAGTAGATTGTTCTTGAGGTTATCCCTCCTTTTTGTGAGTTTCTCTATTCTCAGCAACTCCCTTTCATACTCATAGCGGTTGCTTACATAGATGAATGCATAGAATACAATAAGCGCCAGCAGTGCCGCATTCCTGCGGAACAGCTCGTTTGTGAACAGGCGTCCACCGATGATGGTGTTCAGTATCCTGTTCTTTTTCTTTTTTTTCTTTTTTTTGACTTGTGTCGCTTCTGTATCCATGTTTCTTTATTCTTCTTTCTTGATTGCTATCCTCAATTTTGCGCTTCGTGAGCGTGGGTTACGTTCCATCTCCTCATCGGTTGGCACGATTACTTTCTTTGCGTCGAACGGCGATGTCGTCCTGCCGAAGAAATCTTTCTCTACAATGCCTTCGATGTTGCCGCTTTTCATGAAGTTCTTCACAATGCGGTCCTCAATGGAGTGGTATGTTATCACCACCAGGCGTCCGCCGGGTTTCAATAGGTCCTTTGCGCTCTTGAGCATCTCCTGCAATGCCTCAACCTCCTTGTTTATCTCAATGCGCAGTGCCTGGAACACCTTTGCCATCTCTTTCTTCTCGCGCTGTGGCGGGCAGAACGGTTTTGCAATCTCAATGAGTTCGTTTACACGCCTAATGGGCTTTTCTGTCCTCTCCCTGACAATCCTTGCTGCCAGCTTGCGCGCGCAGTTCAACTCTCCGTAGAGCTTGAAGATTCTTGTAAGCTCCTCCTCCGTGGCGCGGTTCAGCAGGTCTGCCGCTGTCTCACCCCCACGTTTGTTCATGCGCATATCGAGCTCGGCGTCAAAGCGGAACGAGAAGCCTCGTGTTTCGTCATCAAAGTGGTGTCCCGAGACACCTAAGTCGGCAAGAATCGCGTCAACCTGTGTCTGACCGTGGTAGCGCATGAAGTTGTATATGAACCTGAAGTTTCCTCTCACAAAGGTGAAACGTGCGTCGTCTGGAGCATTCTTCTCGGCATCCTCATCCTGGTCGAAACTGTAGAGGTGTCCCTCCTTGCCCAAGCGGTCAAGAATCTCGCGTGAGTGTCCTCCTCCTCCAAATGTCACATCAATGCACTTGCTGTCGGGTGTTATCTCCATTCCGTCGACACTCTCCTTCAGCAGTACAGGTGTGTGGTAAACCTGAATCTCATTCATTTCCGGCTTTGTTTACTGTGGTCATTATGTTTTCAAGTTCGCGGCTGAAATCCTCCGGGGTCATGAACGGCTGTTCAAGCTTCTCTTTTGCCCAAATCTCGATAGTGTCATCCATTCCAATGAACCTCACCTCCTGCTTTATTGCAGCCATACCAAGGTATCTCTTCGGCAACAGCACGCGGCCGTTGCTGTCGATTGTGAGCTCCTCCACGTCTGCCACGAACTGTCGGAATATCATCTGGTGTTTTGCATTCCACTTGTCAAGGCGGCTCCTGAGCAGGTCCAGCTGTTCATTCCAGCTGCTCTCGGGGTACAGGACAAGACAGTCCTGATAGACATCCTTGCGCAACATCACCTTCTCGCAGCCCTCGGCCTGCAGGATACGGCGGAAACAGGCAGGCAGGAAGACTCTTCCTTTGCTGTCTGTCTTTGCTTCTATGTTGCCTATAAAACGCATATTATACCTCTAAAATAGAAAATTTGTTCAAAAGTACACAATTCCCCACAATTCCCCACATAATGTGCAAATTATTTTCAAATAAAGTTTTCAACAATCTGTTGATATCTCGGGAAGTCCCTATCCGCTTGAGAATAAATACATTGTTGGAATGTGCGGCAAAGTGGAGCGAAAATCCCGCTATAATAAAGAGTTGAAAGTGCGCGCATTTCTATTGCTTTTAGGGAAAAATTATTAATTTTACCACAAAATCGTAAAAATCATGAACCGCAGGACAAATCTTATTCTGTCAGTTTTTGTTACACTTCTGATGCTTTCAGGTGGTGTCAGTGTATATGCACAGGGCTTTTCGAAGAAGGCTCTTGCCAGTGTTACCGAAGAACGTGCCCGCAATATTGTGGGTTTCCTTGCCGATGATCTTCTTGAGGGGCGTGATGCAGGTATGCAAGGCGGCTATCTTGCTGCCGAATATATTGTCTCGCTGTTCAAGGAGTGGGGTGTCGGGCCTTTCCTTGAGAGTGGATACTATCAGCCTTTTACAGCGGTAAAGAATGTCAACAACTGGCTTACAGAAGCCAACCGTGATATAGCTCCTCTGATTGCCGATGGTTGTGAGACGCGTGAACTGAGGAATATCCTTGCTGTCATTCCCGGTAAAGAGGACGGTATTGTTGTGGTGGGTGCGCATTATGACCATCTGGGCATTGATACTACCCTCCAGGGTGACAACTGTTTCAATGGCGCCGATGACAACGCCTCGGGTGTGTCGGCTGTATTGCAGATTGCAAGGGCTATAAAGATGTCGGGCAAGCAGCCTCGCCGTACAATCATCTTCGCACTTTGGGACGGAGAGGAGAAAGGTCTGCTCGGGTCAACCTATTTTGTCAAGAAATGCACCTTTTTATCGGATATTTCAGCCTATATGAATTTTGATATGGTGGGCCGTGGACCGGCTGAGAATCCCATGCATCTCAGCTATATGTACACTGCAGCTAACCCGCTTTTCGGCGAGTGGTTGCGTGAGGATGTGAAGAAATACGATCTTTGTTTCGCACCTTATTACAATGCGGCAGAGAGTCTCATCGGCGGTAGCGACAACACCCCGTTTGCAAGAAAGGGGATACCCATCGTGTGGTATCACACCGAGGGGCATCCCGATTATCACCGTCCGTCGGACAGCGCCGACAAGATCAATTACCGCAAGCTCACAGACATAAGCCGCGCGGCATGCCTGTGTGTATGGCGTTTGGCTAATGTGCGCAAGTATTGAATGTTATTCCTGCTCTTCTGTTGCTGCCGCGTTAGGCAGGTAGCGGTTGAGCAACAGGCATCCAATAGCAGCCGAAATGAACGAGCCGCACAGGATGCCTAACTTTGCCTGGTTCAAAAGGTGCAGACCGCTCTCGCCGAGTGAAGCATATGAGAGGTCGGCAATGAAGATGGACACTGTGAGCCCGATACCGCACACCATGCATACCGATGCAAAAGCCTTCCAGTTGCTACCCTCCGGCAACTGTACAATCCTGCACTTTATTGCCACCCATGAGAATGTGAACACGCCGATGAACTTGCCCAGTACAAGGCCGGTCATAACAGACATACCTACACCGCCTGCAACATCGGTAATGCTCATTGATGACATGTCAATGCCTACGTTCGCAAATGCAAACAATGGGATTACGATATAGCCGATAATCTTGTAAAGGTTGTCCTCAAGTTCCTGTAGCGGGCTTATGAGTTTGTCTGCGGCCGATTCAATGCTCTTGAGTTTGTGTACGTCCTCTTTGGAGAGAATCATCGTGTGATGCTTTCCGCTTATCTTTGTTACCGGGAAACTGTTTATCTTCTCGCGTATGCGCTCGATGTAGTGGGCCGATCCCTTGCGTTGTGATGCAGGCACGCTGAACGCTACAATAACACCTGCTATCGTGGCATGTATTCCGGAGTTCAGCATTGCGTACCAAAGGATGACACCCACTGCCAGATAGTACGATTTCTTCATTATCTTCATATAGTTGCCAAGCATAAGCAGCAGTGTGCAGCCAACAGCCATCAACAGGTATTGTACCTCAATGGCCTGTGAATAGAAGATTGCAATAACGATGATACCTCCCAAGTCATCGGCAACAGCCAATGCGGCAAGGAACATCTTCAGGCCGATAGGTACTCGTGTCTTGAATATCGACAGCACTCCAAGTGAGAATGCAATGTCTGTTGCCATAGGAATTGCTACACCGCGTAGCATATCAGGGTCATTCGGGCAAGTGAGCCAGAAAAAGATTATGGGTACCAGCATACCTCCGCAGGCACCGATTATGGGCAACAGTGCCTTCTGTCGTGTTGATAGCTCTCCAACAAGGATCTCGCGTTTAATTTCGAGTCCTACCGACAGGAAGAATATAGCCATAAGGAAATCGTTTATCACCATCATCAGCGACATGTTGTGTCCGCCGTGGCTGAAAAAGTTGAAGTTGCCTATGGATAGTGTTACCTCCTGCCTCCAGAACTCGAAATAGTTGTCCTTCAGCGGAGAGTTTGCAGCAATTAGCGCCAGTATGGTTGCAACAATCAGTACGCCACTTGTGTTGACGTACCTCTTGATCATACTTCTGAAACTGTAGTTTGTCATCATATTATATCATCTCTAAAAATTCGAACCGCAAAATTACTGCCTTTTCAAACTCCAATCAGTTCGTACATTAGTGTAAAACGCGAAACGAACTATCGGTTTTATCAATAGATGAGTTCTCTTTTCCTGGGAAGGACGGGGCTGTTTGCCGATAAACGAACAGCACGGCTTTCGTCAGAAAACCGTGCTGTTATACTATAATTCCTTGTATGTTTACTCTTCAGGCATGAACATGGGGTCCCATGCGGGGAGCATTGTCGGTTTCTCGTTCAGAACCTTGAGTACATTCTCGGGAACGTACTTCTTGTCTACAACAAGACGGAACATATACTCGTTGAACCACTCGTCGGTCATGATGAGTGTGCCGTGGAAGCCTGAGCTTGCACCCCAGCTGTTCTCCACCTGCCATTTTAGGGGGTTGCCGTCCTTGTCAAGGTCAACTGCCTTCAGTGTCATGGCGTGTGACGAACCGCTGTCGAATGTCATCACTCTCTGGCGCTTGTCCATGCCGAACTCGATGCCGAAGAGCTCACCGTAATTGTAGTTGTTGATGTCGAGTGTACCGCGCTTAGAGTCAAGGAACTTGCCGACGTCGCAAGAGAAGTACATCATTGTGCTGTCCTTGATTGATGCGATGGCCATCTTCTTGATTTCATCCAGAGGCAGGTTGATGTAGAGCCAGTTGTGTCCGTCGTAGAGGTGGCGGTCGTACTCAATCTCATAGCTCTTCCAGTAGGGACGTGTGGGGTCGTTCATCAGCATCACATAGTCATCCTGGAGGTTGATGTTTAGGTACTTCTCATAAAAACTCTTCGGGGTATACTTCTGTGGCTCCTCGCGGTACTTGCCGTTTGCGTCCTTCGGAGCCCATGTGAACTCTGTCGGTGGAACACCGTAAACCTGTGCAAGCATCTTGTAGACCACTTTCAGCTGCTCTTTCTTCATCTCAAGGAGCTTCTTCTCCTTTGCACCGTTCTCGTGTGCAGTGCGCAGCTCGAGGCCAAACTCACGCAGCTTTGTGGTGAGCAGTGCCGAGAAGGCTGCAGTGTTGTCGCTTGTGTAGCTCTCCTTCATCACACCCTTCGGTACAATGCCGTACTTTGCGATGAGGTCGGCAACGCCTGTGAAAGTACCGCCGTCGCTCAACGGGTGCTTGAACAGCCACTCCACGGTGCGGTCGTCGTATGGCGCCTTACGTGTGTCGATGACACCCTGCAGGAACAGGTTCGACTTCTCCAGCTGGTCGAAGAAGAAGTTGTATACCTGCGAGAACTCGAATGCGCCGAGGTTCTCATTTGCAATCATCTTGGCACGAAGCACGTTCATTCCGGTGAACAGCCAGCAACGGCCCGATGACTTCTGGTCTGTGATGCCTTTTGAGTTTACACTGTGGCTGAAGTGTGTGTCCATCTCGTTGAGGTTCTCCTGATTGACCGAGAGCACCTTCACCGAGTTTGCCAACATCACGTTCTGCAGGGCTTTCTCAGCTCCTGTGGGAGCATAGCTTGCTTTAAGTTCCTGGAGCATCTGTGCATCGATACCGCCTTTGTTCTCCTGTGCTGTGGCACCGGCCGACAGCAGCAAGGCTGCTGCAAAGCAGCCGAATAGTCTTGTCTTGTTCATATATTATCTTTTTTGTCTTTCACATTGCGAAGATAGTGAATAATTTAAAAAATGCAAAGAGCTCTCTTTGTTGTTGGAGGTGCTGTATATAAAAACCGGAGTCAGCAGTGAACTGCAACTCCGGTTCAAGAATTAATGTATTCTGTTATTATCTGGTAAATACAAATACATTCGTTATTCCTAATGTATCAACAGCTTCCTTGCCGTCGCATGTGACTGAACGTTTTATATTCACATGCTTGCCGTTGATATTTACTTTATTGGATACGTACATAGTGTGCTGTACTCCGTCGCCCAAATCAATTGTTACTGTTTCGTTGTCGTATTCCGTGTGTCCGTCGAATGGACCGAATCCCACGTATGGTGTAAACTTGAATTCGGCATTATATAGGCCAATGAAAGGTGTATACGCGAATCTTGTTTCAACCTCGGGCTTTTCATATATACCGGACAGGTCTTCGCACTCATAAGTCACGCCGTTGTATGTGGCGCTTATTTCACCAATGATGTTGTTCTCGCAATTCGGGTCCATGAGATTGTTGCCATCCTTGTCCAATACAATGATTCTTGCTTCGAACCCCGGGATATCATGAGTCCATAATCCTTCATCTTCATTGTCGCAGGCTGTGAACATCACTGCTGCAAAAAGCATCAAGAGTAGTCTGTTTTTCATAATAGTCTGTTTTTTAGAAGTTTCTATTTCAGTGTTTTCAATGGCAAATATAATCAGCTTATAGCATATCACCCCCCCCCTGTGTTAAAAATAGTTAAGACGAGAAGGAGTGCCTTTGAATTTCTTCAACAAAAGCGAGTGCTGTCTCTACGCTCTTGACATTTTCTACAGTGATTATGCAGCGTCCGTCGCCATCGCGTACCTTGCATTTGAACGGGCTGTTTGGAATGTAGCTCATGATGGTGCCGAAGGTCTCGCTGGTATAATAGCGCTCGTTGCGGGTGTCTACAAGGAAGAGGTTCATCTTGCCTCCTTTAAGGTAAATTTTCTCTACACCAAGGCTCTGTGCCTTGCGGCGCAGTGTCACCATGCGTATGAGTTCCTCTCCCTCGGGGGGTATTGCACCGAACCTGTCCTTCATGCGTGCCTTGAAGGCGATGATGTCGCGTTCCTCGGTGAGTGAGTCCAGTTCGCGGTAGAGCAGTATGCGCTCGTTGCTGTCGGGGACATAAAGTGCAGGGAACAGCAGTTCAAGGTCGCTCTCCACAAAGCACTCCTTGACGTAGCGCTCTGTCTCGCTGCGGTTCTCCTCTTCCTGGGTGAGTATGTCGCTGAACTCCTCGTCCTTGAGCTCGTGCACTGCCTCGGCAAGAATCTTCTGATATGTCTCGTAGCCCAGGTCGGCAATGAATCCGCTCTGCTCGGCGCCCAGGAGGTTGCCGGCTCCGCGTATGTCGAGGTCCTGCATTGCAATGTGCATGCCGCTGCCAAGCTCGCTGAAACTTTCTATCGCTTCCAGTCGGCGTCGTGCATCGGTGGGCAGGCTCTCACGCGGTGGGGTGAGCATATAGCAGAACGCCTTGCGCTTGCCACGTCCCACACGTCCGCGCATCTGGTGAAGGTCGCTCAGTCCGAAGTTCTGTGCCTGATTTATTATTATGGTGTTTACATTGGGTATGTCAATGCCGTTCTCCACAATGGAGGTGGCTATGAGCACATCGTAGTCGTGGTTGATGAACTCATATAGGCGCTTCTCGAGCACTGCGGGCTCCATCTGTCCGTGTCCTGTGCACACTCGGGCATCGGGTACATGGCGTCTGATGAGGCTTGCGAGCTCTTCCATTCCCGATATGCGGTTTGTTATGAGGAATACCTGGCCGTTGCGGCTCAGCTCAAAACTGATGGCCTCCTTGATGACCTCGGCATCAAAGGTGTGTATCTCGGTGTGGATGGGGTAGCGGTTGGGCGGCGGTGTCTGTATCATGGAGAGGTCGCGTGCGCCCATGATCGAGAACTGCAGGGTGCGCGGTATCGGGGTTGCTGTCATGGTGAGTGTGTCCACATTCACCTTCAGCTGGCGTAGCTTCTCCTTCACTGCAACGCCGAATTTCTGCTCCTCGTCGATGATGAGCAGTCCCAGGTCCTTGAATTTCACTTCCTTGCTTGTGAGCTTGTGTGTGCCGATGACAATATCCACCTTGCCCTCTTTTATCTCCTCAAGAATTTTCTTTGTGGCGGCTGTGCTGCGTGCGCGGCTTAGGTATTCAATGGTGCATGGGAACTCCTTGAGTCGCTCCTTGAATGTGAGGTAGTGCTGGTAGGCGAGTACCGTGGTGGGCACGAGCACGGCAACCTGCTTGCCGTCAGTGGCGGCCTTGAAGGCAGCGCGGATGGCAACCTCTGTCTTGCCGAAGCCTACGTCGCCGCAGATGAGGCGGTCCATAGGGCGCTTGCGCTCCATGTCACGCTTCACGTCGTTGGTGGCCTTCAGCTGGTCGGGGGTGTCCTCGTAGATGAAGCTTGCCTCGAGCTCGTTCTGCAGATAGCTGTCGGGCGAGAAGGCAAAGCCCTCCTCCTTGTGGCGCTTTGAATAGAGCTTGATGAGGTCGCGCGCGATGTCCTTGATTTTCTTCTTCGTGCGCTCCTTCATGCGCTCCCATGCGCCGGTGCCCAGCTTGTTCACTGTGGGCGGTTCACCTTCCTTTCCGCGGTACTTTGATATCTTGTGCAGGTTGTGGATTGAAACAAAGACAACATCGTCGTTCTTGTATATCAGCTTTATCGCCTCCTGTGTAGCATTGCCGTTGGGAATGCGCACAAGGCCGCCGAATTTTCCGACGCCGTGGTCAATGTGTACGATGTAGTCACCGATGCCGAACTCCTTGAGTTCCTTGAGCGTGAGCGCTACCTTGCCGTTGCGTGCACGGTCGCTTCGCAAGCGGAAATTGTGGAAACGTCCGAACAGCTGATGGTCGGTGAAAAGGGCGATTTTTAATATATTGTCGCAGAATCCTTCATGTATCGTACGCCCGATGGGGGTGAACGGGATGTCGTCCCCACGCTCCTCGAAAATGGCTTTCAGGCGGTCGGCCTGGTGCAGGTCGTCAGTGAGCAGGAAAAGCCTGTAACCCCTGTCGATGTATCCCTTGAAATTCTGGCTCACAAGGTCAAAATCCTTATGGAAGAGCGGTTGCAGCGATGTGTCGAACTTCACCTTTGTCTGTGCATTGGCATTGCTGCGTATCTCCCAGTGCTTGACACTCTTCGCGAAACTTTCAATTTCTTCGGCCGACATAAGTTCGGGCATCTCGGGGAGTTTCTCCTCGGATAGTCTGGCCTGCAGGGTGAAGCCTTCGTTGCGCAGCTTCTCAATGCTGCCTTTGATGTACTCGATGTCCTTTGTTATGAGTATACAGTTCTTGGGCAGGAACGAGGTTATGGCAACCGATTCCTTACCGGTCACTTTGGGAACGATATTTGCTTCCTCGACGCGCTCTCTTGACAGCTGGCTCTCGACCTCGAAAGTCCTTATGCTGTCTACCTCGTCGCCGAAGAAGTCTATGCGGTAAGGAAACTCCGATGAAAAGGAGAAAATATCGATGATACTGCCTCGCACGGCAAACTCTCCGGGCTCGTAAACGTAGGTCACCTCCTTGAAGTCGAGTGCACCCAGTCTCTTCTCCACCTCGTCGCGGCTTATACTCTCTCCAACGGCAATGGAGAGTGTCTTCTCCTCAAGGTCGCTCTGCGATGCCACCTTCTCGGCAAGGGCATCGGGGTGGGTAACGATAAGCAGGCCTTCCTTGCGCCTGCGGTTGGTAAGACGGCTCATGACCTCTGTGCGCAGGATGCGGTTGGCATCGTCCTCCTGTCCGTACTTCATGGCACGGCGGAACGACGACGGGAAAAAGAGGATATTGCTGTCGCCTGTCAGCTGCATCATGTCGTGGTAGAAGTATCCTGCCGCCTCGGCATCGTTCATCACCACAAGCATTGTCTGCTCGGGTGCCCTCTGCTTGAGCCCGCAAAGTGTCGTTGCTGCGCTGCTGCCCAATAGTCCCTCGAGGAAAACTCTCTTTTTGCCTCCCTCTTCGCGCAACTTCATCAGGGCATCTACACCCGGGTGCTGTGCATATATGTGTTGAATCTCTTTCGGCTCCATAATCATCTGTAGCGCGAAGATATGCATTTTATTCCGAAAAATATCGTTGTAGCGCTGTGCTTGAACAAAATAATTGTATAAAATTTCTTAAAATAGCCAACAATAATTTTATTGTTGTATATTTGCCGTAAGTGTACCGTTATTTATACTGGTACTTTGTTTAATGATTTAAGAAAAGCCTGTTTTTATGGAAAAATATATGTATGCTTTCGAGATGAAGGTGCGCGACTATGAGTGCGACATCCAGGGCGTTGTCAACAATGCCAATTACCAGCATTACATGGAGCACGCACGTCACGAGTTCCTTGAATCGCTGGGCGTGAGCTTCGGCGAGCTGCACGACAAGGGCATTGACCTTATGGTCTCAAAGATCACAATTGAGTACAAGCGCCCCCTGCGTGGCAGCGACAGATTCGAGGTTCGCATAAATATGCTGCGTAAGGGTGCCAAACTAATAATAAAACAGGATATCTACAATCTGGCCGACGAGGTGTTGTCGACAAGAGGTGAGGTTGAGGTCATCAGCCTTGATAACGGCCGCCTGACACGCGGTGAGATATTCGATGAACTGTTCAAGGATTATTTTCAGAATAACGCGTAGGTATGGAGAGTCTGATTCCTTTGCTTGTCTTCGGCATGATATATGCTGTAGTTCACATAATAAAGGCAACTTTGCCCGGCAATGAAGATGTTGAGGCAGAGCCTGTAACGGAAGAGTATTCGGCCGAGCCGGATGAGTATGAAGCCGAGTATGAGCAGGTCCCACGTCAGGTTATATATGTGGAGCCTGAACCAAAACCAAAGAAGAGAACGCCCAAACGTACTGTTCCAGGCAGAAAGGAGGCTGTACGTACAACATCAGGCGCTCCTGTACAGCAAGAGGCAGAGAAGGGAACCAAAAAGGAACGTATAACCATAAAGAGCGGTTCCGAGGCCAAGCGTGCTTTCATATATTCCGAGATATTCAACCGCAAGTATTGATATATTACAAACACAAATAAAGAAAAACGAAATGAGCTACCGTATTATCACAGCCCAAGAAGCCGCAACGTATATTAACGACGGTGACGGTGTAGGTATTAGCGGATTTACCCTTTCAGGTACACCGAAAACAGTTCTACCCGAGGTTGCCAAGCGTGCCGAGGAGGCCCATGCCGCAGGCAAGCCATTCAAGATTGACCTCTATTCGGGAGCGTCTACAGGCGATTCAATAGACGGCGTGCTGTCACGTGCCCAGGCAATACGTTTCCGTGCACCGTTCATCTCAAATCCAACGGTGCGTACAGCAATCAACAACAAGGAAATGACATATTGCGACCTTCACCTCTCACTCATGGCGCAGGACTTGCGTTACGGTTACATGGGTAAGGTGAATGTGGCTATCCTTGAGGCGATAGACATTACCGATGACGGAAAGGTATACCTTACCACAGCAGGCGGTATCGGACAGACTGTTGCCAACCTCGCCGACAAAATCATCATCGAGCGCAATACGTTCCACCACACAATGGGAATGCACGACGTATACGAGCCGCTTGACCCGCCTTACCGTAGAGAGATTCCTATCTTCCGTGCCGACGACAGGATTGGCAAGCCTTATGTGCAGGTCGATCCCAAGAAGGTCATCGGTATTGTGGAGGTGAACATCCCTAACGAACCGGTCGTGTTCAAGGAACTTGATCCTGTCACACGCAAGATTGGCGAGAACGTGGTAAATTTCATTGTGGGCGAGATGAAACGCGGTGTAATCCCTGCTACAGGCCTGCCCATCCAGAGCGGTATCGGCAATGTGGCCAATGCCGTGCTCAAAGGACTTGAGGAGTGCAACGATATTCCGCCGTTGTATCTCTACTCCGAGGTTCTTCAGGATTCTGTCATCAAGCTCATGGAACTCGGCCGTGTAAAGGCAGGAAGTACCTGTTCGCTGTCACTCAGCCAGGAGTGCCTGCAGCACGTTTATGATAACCTCGACTTCTTCCGCGACAAGCTTGTGTTGCGCCCGTCGGAGATATCAAACCATCCCGAGATTATCCGTCGTCTGGGAATAATCGCCATGAACACGGCTATTGAGGTCGACCTTTACGGTTGTGTGAACTCGTCACACATCTGCGGTACACGTTTGATGAACGGTATCGGCGGCTCGGGTGACTTCGCACGCAATGCGTTCATATCAATATTCACCTGTCCTTCGACGCAGAAGGGCGGCATGATAAGCTCCATAGTTCCTATGGTTACACACGCCGACCACACCGAGCACGATGTGCGCGTGGTTGCTACAGAGTGGGGTGTTGCCGACCTGCGTGGCAAGGGACCCGACGAGCGTGCAAAGACACTCATCGAGAATTGTGCGCATCCCGATTACAAGAACCTGTTGTGGGATTACCTCAAGATTACAAAGAGCGGTCACGTGTCGCATAATGTCGCTGCAGCATTGGGCATGCACGCTACATTCGAGCGCGAGGGTGATATGAGAAAAACAGACTGGAGCAGTTTCGCATGACAAACAGGAAGAAACTCGTTACCGAGATGGGCCGCATAGGCCGTGAGGAGTTCCGTGCCTCGCAGAAGATGCCGCTTGTGGTGGTGCTCGACAATGTGCGCAGCCTGCATAATGTGGGTTCGGTGTTCCGTACGAGCGACGCTTTCCGTGTGGAGCGCATCATGCTGTGCGGTATAACAGCCACACCGCCGAGTGCCGAAATCCACAAGACTGCCCTCGGGGCAGAGGATGTCGTTGAGTGGCAATACTTTGTGTCGACGACGGATGCTGTCAATCAGCTTCGCGACCAGGGATACAAAGTCTTCTCCATCGAACAGTGTGAGGGCAGTGTGGCGTTGCAGGATTTTGTTGCCTCGCCGGGCGAGCGCTATGCAGTGGTGTTGGGCAATGAGGTGAAAGGTGTGCAGCAGGCTGTAGTAGACCTCTCGGACGGTGCGATTGAGATTCCCCAGTTCGGAACAAAGCACTCCCTCAATGTGTCGGTTACGGCCGGTATGGTGATATGGGAGTTTGCCAAAAAGACAGGACTGGTTGAATGATGGCTAATGACTGAAAACGGATTGCAGATATTTTATTAATTCCCGAACAAACACAGGGCGGCCAATGGCCGCCCTGTGTTTGTGTAAAGCGCTCTTATTCAGGGTTGTTCTTGTAATACTCGTTCCACTCTTCAAGGACTTTCTGCCAGTCGACAACTTCACCGTTGGCTATTGCCTCGGCCTGGTTGAGGCTCTCCTCGTGCTGCCTTTTCTCGGCGTGGCGCAGTTTCATTGCCTCAATGGTGGCATCGTCAAGGATGCGTATCCTGCCACGGCGTACGCACTCGTCAAGGTCGGTAGGTCCGAAAGCCTTGCCCTGTATATTGAAATCGGATATGTTGAACTCGAACACCGTGCGCAGTGTGTGGCGCACCATCTTTTGTGCAGCGCGGTTACCGGACATCTTCTGTCCCAAAAGTTTGCGTATGATATGAATCTCGCGTTCCGAAAATTTACTTCTTCCCATATTGTCACTCTGATTGTTTTGCAAAAGTAGTAATAAAAAACATGTAAACGGCAGTATCGGTCACTAATTTGGATATAGGCGCTCTTGTGTTGATGTAAAAAACGTGAGTTCGATATAAGAATTTATACTAAAATTTAGCGTATTATGTCATTCATATTTGCACAGTCATTGACTCGTTTCGCTTTTCGCAACCCAAACGACATAAGTTAAATTCCTCCTCTGCCTGAGGGGAGGTGCCAGTTTACTGGCGGAGGGGTGGGAGTGCTACGTTTGACCT
>SUXN01000053.1 GCA_015060965.1 Bacteroidales bacterium
TAAAAGAATATAAGAGATTGTTTAATGTTTTGTCTGTGTTAAAAAGATATTCCCCCTATAGTTTGCAGGTGAACCATGAAAAATCAGCAGAAACGCGACAGCGTTCTTGTTTCTTGCAAAGGAATCCCTAAAAGGGATGGGCGAGCGAAGCGAAGCCAATTCCGAACCTCAAACGCACCTGCAAAAGCCGACTCCCACCAAAAAGACAAAGAAAAAAATGGTAGAAAAAAGAGTGAATAAAACTTTTGATTTACTACCTTTGCGGTCACGGCATCGGCCGTAGCACATTATTAACAGAAAAAAGACAAACAGATATGGTACAGAGTTGGTTCGAGTGCAAAGTCACATACGAGCGCGCAGGCGAGAAGGGCCTGAACACAAAAGTGAACGAGGTATACCTGGTGCAGGGCTTCACCTTCACCGAGATTGAGAAGCGCCTTACACAGGAGCTTCAACCACAGGTCACAGGCGAGTTCAACATCAACAAGATGGAGCGCACAAAGTACAACGAGCTTGTGGACAGCCTCAGTGAGACTGCCGACAAATGGTATAAGTGCAAAATCACAATGGTCACCATCGACGAGGTATCGGCAAAGGAGAAGAAATCTTCGGTTGTCATCCTTGTGAAGGCCGATGACGTAACAAGTGCCGTAAAGAACCTCAACAAACACATGGAGGATTCAATCATGGACTACACCCTCGCATCGGTAAACGAGAGCCCTATTGTGGACATCTTCCATTATGAAGGATAACAGCTACATAGGAAAAAGAATAGAGGCAATACGTGCTACCCTCCCACAGGGGGTGACACTTATTGCCGTATCAAAATATCACCCTGTGGAAGCAATTGAAGCCGCTTATGCAGCCGGCCAGCGGGATTTCGGCGAGAGCAAGGCCCAGGACCTTGTCGTCAAGCAGCAACAGCTTCCGAAGGATATCAACTGGCACTTCATAGGCCATCTGCAGAGCAACAAGATAAAATATATCGCTCCGTTCATTCACCTCATACACAGCATCGACAGCCTGCGTCTGTTGCAGGAGGTCAACAAACAGGGAGCCAAGGTGGGTCGAAGAATCCCATGCCTGCTGCAGATACACATAGCCCAGGAGGAGACTAAATTCGGGTTTCTGCCGGCAGAATGCATTGCCATGCTCGAAGAGGGCACATGGCGTGAATTTGAGAATGTGGAGATACGCGGACTCATGTGTATGGCAAGCAACACCGACAACAGAGAGCAGATTGATGAGGAGTTTGCTGCTGTAAAGAACCTCTTTGACGAGATAAAGGGCCGTTTCTTTGCCAGGGACGAGAGATTCTCCATCATTTCGGCCGGCATGAGCGACGACTACCCTATCGCTATCAAGCACGGTAGCACACACATACGTGTAGGCTCAAGCATCTTCATCGAGTAATCACCTTTTCCGTACAAGACACATTGTTGCCATATACACAAACGGCAGACAATAGATGACAGTTTCCACTGCCATAGCATTCTCATTGTCAATACCGAGCATTATATCCAACCCGGTATAGTGCAGGCATGGCATGATACCTGATGCCGGCAACATCGCCAACAAAGCAGGCACAAACAGCCTGACAAAACCTGATGCAGAGCCAATGACATCCACCACCGTACGGTAGTTGCCGTACATGAAACCATATACCAGCGCTGTCATCAGCATCCCGACAAACAGCAACAGCAGCCAGCCGTTAGACAGCGGAGAGTTGCCGATGTCACCCGTCACGCCACGCAAGGCATCCCACGGAGAGAGCGTAAAAAGGAACAGCACCACCACATACAGCAGCAATGCCGACAGCGCAAAGAGCAACGAGCGCAGTTCATTGCCGCTGACACGCCTTTTGAAAATATTGCCCACAAGACGCAACAGCCCCGAACCGTCGAGCAACCCGGCAATAAAGAGCAGGAAAAACGCCGTACCCCACGGTGCAGCTTCCACAGAAGAGCCCACGCTGAATAAGGCCCATCGCACACCCTCGCCGCTCACCAGCGAGTTCACGTCGAACAAGTCACCCATGAATAGCTGCACCACAGCTATGAGCCATGAGCCGCCCCATACCAGCAGCAACAGCAGCGAGTATGCCAACGCAGGATAATATGCCGACCTTCTGTCACTCATCAGCCTCAAGATTCTCTACATCGATAATATGCAATTCAATGGCACGCACAACCAGACGTGTCACGTTTATGCCGCGCTGTTCGCTGTCAGGAAAGAGACGGGAGACAAGATCGGCCTGACGCTTCTCAAGCGACTTCACTCCAAAAGGCATGCTTTTGAGGGAAGATATCATCTCCTTTGTGTAGCCAAGCGCCAGGTGACGCAGAAAGCACTCGTCATAACGGTCAATCTCATACTCTATGAGCGACTTCTGACGTACCGTGTCACGCATGACGCTCTCACTGAAACGCTCCACAATCTTCTCAAGTATCGGCTGGTTGAAGACATTCCTCTTGCCAGCCATAACATTGTTTATCTCATACTTTGTCAGCAGTTCACCGGTCTTCAGCGTTATGCCGTCGGCACCAGCCGAGAGTACATCAACCCACAGTTTCTCGTTCAGGAGCTCACCGGTGAATACAAGCACCTTCATCTGCGGGTGCTCTTTCTTCACCTTTGCACAGATCTCCACTCCCACCGTGGTAGAGCCACCCAGGCCAAGGTCAAGCAGCAGCAGGTCAGGAACAGCCTTGGCAAGCAAGGCATCAAGCTCGCTCTCGTTCGAAGCAACGCCTATTATATCGGCCTCGGGTACATCGGTGCGGAATATCTCCTCAGTGCCCTTCAGTTCAAGACGCGCATCCTCAACTATTATTACAGTAAATCTCTTTTCCATATTACATTATATTTTATCATCATTTAGGGAGGGTGAAAAGTATCACCGTACCCGCCACGTCGGAACGGGCCTCCATTCTGCTGCCGCGACGCCCGGTATTGTCCTCGTGCAGCCTTACAATCTCCTTCGCCACAAGATACTCCATGCCGACAAGAGTGCCGTCAGGCGAGAGGTTGCGTTCTGTAGGCATGAACATGTCGGCAAGTTCCTCACTTGCCACCTCACGGCGCGTATCAACCAGTTCCACCTTAACCGAGTCACCGCCATCTTCCGAAGCCTTCAGTCTCATCACACCGGGCCTGCTCACTTTCAATGCTGCGTCAATGAGCGACTCAAAGAGGAACTCCACAAGGTCAACGTCCACACTCACCACTGCCGTTGTAGGTTCAATTTCCAATGTTACCTCAACCCCGGTCTTACGGCAGCGGCGCTTGAGGTACGATGCGGCATGACCGAACAGCTGTTGCAACCCCACCTTTGAGACAGCAAAGCACCTGTCGTCAAGTTCGCGTTTCGCGCAGTTGCTCAATATGCCGAATATTGAAGTATAATACTCCATCAGCTCAGCCATCGACGGGAGCAACGTGCTGTCATCACCTCCGGTCTGTGCCTGCTTTGCAAGGTCACGTATGCGGCTGGGGTAATATATCGTCTCGTGCTTCAGTGCCGACAAGCAGTTGTCAAGAACCATATTCTGCACATGCAGACGGTTCTCTTCATATTTCAGGCGCTCCGCCTCTTCTTCGGCCTCGTCAAGCCCCATATAACTGTCAGCTACCCTCACAACCGCGTGGTAAGCTACAGAAGCTGCATAGCTTGCAACAAGTTCAAGGTTAAGTATCTCATCATCGACAAGCGGACGCATTGTCACCACCTCCATGGCACCGATGAGACTCCTGTTGCCCGACAGCAACACATAAAGCGGTACGACACGTCTCAATCTGTCGGGGGAAATATAAGGTTTGCCGCTGTCGATGACACCGAGCATGAAGATATTGTCATTGCCATACACCGGTTGCTCCTCGCCGGCACGTGCCGACACGTTATCCTGCTCCCTGCGAAGCATCATAGCCACACTGCCCATGCGCATATTCTCACCCACGCAACCGTATATCTCATCCACCATTGCCTGCAACAGCTCTTCGGGAGCCCTACGACGCTCTCCTGCAGCCACCTGCAGCAGACGCCTGTTCACATCAAGCAACATACGTTCGTTGTTCTTCACTATGACAGCGTGACGCACATACGAAACAACAAAATAGAGCACAAGCACTGTCAGCAGGAAGAACAGGAGCGCCACAGCAGCCACACGGTAGTTGAGCCTTGCCAGTGCCGTCTCATACATCTGCGCAATGCCCTTGTCCTCGTGCACCAGACGGTAAAGAGTAGTATATATGTAATTGTTGAAGCGGTACGGTTGCCAGCGCTGCAATGCCAAGGAGGCAACCGTCGTCTCATTGCGAATGTCGAGTATATTATAATATATATCCTCAATGAGTGAGTCGGCAAAGAGTGCCTCGCGCCACCATTTCAGTTCATTAGGACTGCCCGAATAGAGTGTCAGCGTATCTGCACCGCCTATATTCTCCTTATAATACCTGTTGAGAAGCTCCAAAGCACCTTGTGCGTGGACAAGCGCGCGCTCAAAGTCACCCTCCACATTGCAGTAATAGACAGAATCGGCACTTGCTGATACCTGCGCGAGTATATTGTCCATTGCCGACAGACGGCCGGGCAACAGCATAGCCAGCAGAAGAATAACACGCAGCACACCCTTCGGCAGGCGGAAAGAGAAACGGCTTCCCTTACCCTTTTTGCTCACGATGTCCATGGAGCATACCGAGAAGAGTGCATCGGTCTTGCGGTACTTGTCAATTATACCCTTGCAGTTCATCAACCCGAAGCCACCACCCTTCTTCTTCGTCTGCAACAGCTCGTTGTCCTTGCCTATCTGCGACGCATCGTACACCTTCTCGCCCAATATGCGGTCGATGTCACTCTGCGATATGCCTACACCGGTGTCACTCACAGCAATCTCTACATAGCTGTCACCCACCACGCTCTCAAGTGTCACAACGCCGCCCTCGGGAGTGAACTTGGAGGCATTGTCTACAAGTGTATTCACCATAAACAGTGTAAGAGCCTTGTCCGCTTTCACCACTGCACTGTTCTCCTTTACCTCGAGTGTTATGCCGCGTCTCTCGAGCAACGCACGGCTCTTCTCCACAATACTGAAGATATCGGCCACCGGAAAATTCTCCACTTGCAGATGCAGCTCACCCTGACGCATCTTTATCCAGCGCTCAAGAATCACATTGAACTCATCGAGCCTGTCGGCCAGTTCCGACACATATTGCAGCTTGCGCTCAGCATCGGCCGGTGATGTGACACCCTGCAGTTCCTTAAGTTCCCTCACCATCCTGTCCATGGACGGACGCATTCCGGTGACCACAGACACCGATACACGCTTGAGCAGATTCTCGCGTTTGTGCCCGGCAAGATATATCGAATAGGCACGCCTCTCCTCCTCGGCCCTCTCACGTTCATCGCTGATATCGGAGAGCCTCATACCCTCTTCCACAGCCACAGCCACATACGGCACAAGCATAGAGATTACAGCATATTTCTCAGGAATGAGCGGTTGGGCGGTACCCACGTAAAGAGTATCGGGCCCGCAACCGTTCATGTAACAGAGTTCAAATTCATAGAACGAAGACAACCCGTCGCCGGCAGCCTCCAACGGTGCGGCAACAGAGAAACGGGTAAACCCCGAGAAGTCGCCCAGGTTATCATCCAGCACCTGCGACAGTATGCGGCACAACTCCTCTTTACTGCCGGCCTCGTGCGACAGAGACGAGAGCAGTCGACGGCACACCACCTGCAGACGGTTCAGACTCGACGAATACAGCTGTTCGTGTCTGCGCCTGCGGCGGTAGAAGATAAAGACAAGCATCATCACCACAAGAAGAAGGATTGCAGCCACAGCAAGCAGTATATCAAGTTCCGAAGCACTCTCTTCGGCAATGGATACACGACTCTCGAGGTGCTTGTTCAGGCGTGTCGTTGCCAACAGCTCCAGATAGGCATTGCGGTTGACGTTAGAGGCCTCAATCTCACCCAGGCCGGCAAAGGCGCAGCTTGCCTCACGGCGCACACTCAGCATACACTCCGGGATATCATATACACCGTCTACCGAGACATCATCGATATAAGCTCCCTCGCTGTAAGCATCAAGGGTATTGTTGCAAAGCTCTTCCCTTGAGGGGTAATAGTTCCTGTAATAGTCATTGACTAGCGAGAGGGCGCGTTCCACATATTGCAGTGCATTCTCATATCGCCCGTACTCGGTGTTGCAAGATGCTGCGACAGAAAGAGCCTCGATGTTCATATAGCCGTCGCCATACTCCTTGAAGCCGTCGGCAGCCTTTAGTGCTAAAGAGAGAGCAAACTCATCACCGGGGATATGTCCCGGATTCAGCACCACACCATATTCCGGCAGCTCCTGCCCGAACCTCTTCAGGCGCAGGCTGTCACGCAGACTGATGGCCAACAGCAGGTTGTAATTGGCCTCAAGCCATCTGTCACCTTTTTCCTTCGCCAACGCCACACCGTCACAGAGCATCTTGAGCCTTTCGATGTCGTCACTTATATTGTTGGCGACAATCATCTTTGCATATAGCTTCAGGGAGATATCGTCACACTCATCAATATTCTGTTTCAGATACTGCAATGCCCTTTTCTTCTCCGGCTGCATGCTCAGGTTCGAGAAGTAGCAGATTGAGACAATCCCGAACTCTATTTTCGCGCGCATGAAACGCTCCTTGTCGGCACCGCCCAACAAACCGGCCTCCTCATTTATTCTCCTTATCCTTGAAAGGGCATCGGCACGGTGGTCAAAGAAAAGCCTATTCTCCGATGCACGATAACACACCGTCATCAGCCCCACATCGGCCACCAGACGCTCAATCTCACAACGCGAGTTCTTTGATACAGACTCATAATCATCATAAGCCCTTGCATAATCCATGCGCATCATATCCACGTAAGCACGGGCATTTGCAGCAATCATCAGCGCCTCATTATCTCCAACCGCCACAGCCGACAGAGTATCGGCAACCGCATCCAATGCAGCAAGGCCCGAATAACGCCTTGCCGAGAGAGCATGGGACAGAGAGTCAACCCTTGCATTATGCAAGGCAGACACACCCCCGCCGCATGAGCCAACCGCCAGCATCAGTGCGACAGACAGGGCCATATATATGTAGTTGCAGATTTTCCTCATACCGTAATAAAGACAAATGTAGGAATAAATATTGAGAACAACCCCATTATTGTCAATTTTTACGAATGGAGCAAAGTGATGGAGCAATGAAAAGCGAAAGTGAGAGCCGAAACACCATTTCAGATCTCACTTTCGTTTCAGTTCACTTGAACACCTCGCGCAACCTATGCTTATCCTTGTACTTCTTCACCTTTGCCTTGGAAGCAAGAACCGGATTCTTGTCGCCTTTGCTGTTCGTTGGTTTAATATCATCCTCGTGCCCGGGGCTGTGGATAGTTATGCTCTTTACCTTACGTTTCAGTTTAGGGAAACGCAACGGAACAAGCACATTCTCACCCCGGCAACCTTTTATGATGAGCAGACGGTCCATTGTGAGCCCGTCCATATAACCACGTACCTTATAAACGTCACCGCTATCATCATCCTCAATATATATACCCTTGCTGAAAGTAACCCACTGGGAGTCGGAAAGTATCGAGTATGAGAATATCACAATCGTCTCATCACCCTTGTTGTTTATACTGTACAACTTCAAAGGGTTGATAGGGTCCCAACTGACATCATCGGGTGCAAGCTCTACATCACCACGCCTTAGGAACTGCCCCTCGTTGAAGACCCTGCGGTCATACTCCGTAAACTTCTGCGCAAGCACTGCCATTGGCAGCAACAACAATACCGATATAATTATTTTTCTCATATTCATATAATAGATTTCATAGCTCAAAACTTCATTAGCGTGAGTATCTCATCATCCGAGAAGACACCTCCAATAAACGCGGCAACGACAAGCTCCAGCTCCCCTTTCTCATCATACAAGACATTTACCATAAGCATGGCATTGAAACCTCCTTCACCGCTTTTCATGAGGATATTTGTGTGGGAGCCATCCTTGTTGAAGGATATAACACGCTCAAAACCGTTCTCGACAGCAGCCTGCGGCAATGCCTCGGCTTTGAGTGCACACTCCTTTGAAGAGTCGAACTCCGTGACCACATATACACTCTGCACAAAATCAATCTTGTCGCTTATCGGTTTCAGGTCAAAATCACCCATAGGCAGAGCAGATACTCTCTTTATCATCTGGCTCGATATGTATGTATAGCGCAGCCCGGGTGATTTCAGTCTGCTGCAATAACCGAAGAACCCGTCTATGTCATCATAGCCATTATCCCCGGCATTGCTTGCAGTCAGGCTCAGGGGCAGGCAGAGAAATAGAATCATCAATAATTTAGTTCTCATATGATTATAAGCGTTTAAAATTCCATAACTCATTTTCTTATTTATCATTCAAAGCTACAAACCGCTTGAAATGCTTCCTCTGCTCCTCGACACCGCCAGAAGCAGCATCAGAGAATATTGCGAACAGAGCATCAATGTGCTTTATGGCATCTTGTGGGTCGGTGTAAGTATCATCGCCTGATGTTGCCGCCGTTGACATATTGTCCCCAATACTCTCCACGCGTTCCAGCGGAGGAAGATAACCGGCCCTTTTCCCTATAAGAGGCTTATCGGGTTGCACCTCTTTTGAAGCATCCTTTCCAGACAAGGCAGCAAGAAGCTCTGTGTCGGCTTCAAGGTTGCCGGTACGCCGGACGACGGGTTCATGCACCTCGTCAAGCGCAGGTTCAACCGCCTTCTCTGTCACATCATCAGCCAATAGAGGCTCTTCAACAGCAGGCATCTTCTTTTCTCCCTCGGGCGGTAACAAGGGAATCAAATCAGGTTCGCTGAGCACAAAGGAGTCATCTCCTATGACGTGCCCGGGCGGTTCACCAACATTGATAACCACTATTTCTCCTGCAGCGTCCGTGGCATTACCCTGCACCACACCATTGTCGGAATAAGGTACAACCATGAAAAAGAGTGCCAACACCGCGGCTACAGCCACAGCCGGATAGAGATAGCGCACTACCCTGCGCAACGGACGTTTTTGGAAGGTAGCTGTCTCCTGCGCCGCAAGCCCGTCAATCATAGCAGACACCTCTTCCATTGCCTCACTGCAATCGAACTCGGCAGGCTGCAGCATCGCCAGCAACAGTTCCTTATCCTCCAAAGCCTCTGCCGGCAGGTCATCGCCCATCAGATAGCGACGGAGTTCCTCTTCCTCCTCACGGGTCGATGTGCCCAGGAAGAATTTTTCTTTCAAAACCTTGTAATCCATAATGCTATCTGTTTAACCTGTTATAAAATTCCCTTATCAGTTGTCTTGTCCGCGAGAGTATCGTGCGGACATTATCTACACTCAATCCTGTAGCCTCAATTATCTCATCCGTCGTTGCCCCCTGCATACGCATTGTCATTATCCGTCTCTGCTTCTCGGGCAAACGGGCAACGAACCGTTCCACTTTTTCCTTTATATCATCGGCCTCGATGCCCTGCGCCATTACATCATCAACAACATTCACCACCTCTTCTGCAGCCCATTCTGGCTCCAACGCCTTTGAACGCCACCTGCTGCGGCAGATGTTAAGCAGCATCACCCTGCAATAGCCGATATCATTGTCAACCCCCGCCAATTCATCACGCCTCTCCCAGAGTTTCAGGTACAATGACTGCATTACATCCTTGGCATCCTCACAGTTGCCTATGTTAGCCATGGCAACCGCGAAGAGCTTGGGATATATACATACGAAACGTTTCTTGAACTGTTCAGCAGTCATTGAGTTTTTCAGTGTTTATCTTATATCAATTATAGCCTTGAAATCTTTCCAACCGGGAGCATTCTTGTATGCCTCGACTGAGGCTTCGGGGACAAGCAAGTTCAACTGTTCTTGTAAAGGAGTAAGTACAATACCATTGACTTCATCAAGCTTAAAAACGTCTTTCCCCAAAACCGGCGGGACTGCAGCGTGACAATTCAACTGACGAAGGCTCTTGCAACCAGAAAAGGCGCCGTCACCTACCGACTCTATTGTCGCGGGCAATATCACATACCTCAGCAGACTATGCTTCCTGAAAGCATTATCACCTATTCTCGTAGGAAGCAGTTCCTTGGGGAAATCTGCCGCATTACAGATTTCTGTACCCCAGCCATCAATGATTGTCTTTGTCCTTTTGTCAACAAGCACCTGCCCGTTGCTGTAATAATATTCGTTGTCCTTGTCTACATCAACCCTCACAAGTTCGGGGCAGTCAACGAATACTGCACCATAACGGCCGAACTCCTTGAGAGATTCAGGAAGAGAGACATACCTCAGTTTCGGACACCCATAGAACGCACTTTGAGGAATATTTTCCACGCCATTCTCCACTACAAGTTCTTCAACTCCACTATCCATAAGGATTTCGTAATGGATTCTCCTCACACTACCGGGAATAACCAGCTTCTTGAGTTCCTTACAACACATAAAAGCACCTCTCTCAATGGCCTCAAGGGATGAAGGCAGCTTTATCTTCTTTATTTTACTACCGTAAAAGGCACAACTTGATATTACCTTTACTCCGTCAGGGACAATCGTCGTTCCTTCGCTACCGCGAAATAACCTGCCTGTCGCACTCTCAATGATTGCATTGCATCCCTTGCGACTGTCATAGACCTTGTTGCCTTTCTTTACCTTGATTACCTTCAAGGAATCGCACGATATAAAAGCTTGCTCATCGATTTCGGTTACAGATGCAGGTATCTCCAGACACTCAATTGAAGTTCCAATGAACGCCCAACGCCCAATCCGTCTCAACCCTTCAGAGAAAGTAACTGCAGACAGCGGATAACAACAATTGAAAGCAAAAGGCTCAATAATCTCCACACTCGATGGAAAATTCAACTCAAAAGGTTCTATTGAGGTATCCTGACAACTTATAAAAGCATTACCGGCAATAACCTCAACACCATCTGGGATTACAGTCGCCTTGCATCCCACAAGCAACGTGTTTGTCATTGTCCTTATGATGGCATTGCAATCTCCCCGGCTATCAAAAGTCTTGTTATGACAGTCTACTGCCAGATGTTCCAGAGAACGTAATCCCATAAAAGCGTAATCACCTATTTCACTTACCTCCGAAGATATTGTAAGGCTCTTCAGATTAATGCACCCGTTAAATGCAAACTCCTTGATTGAACGAATTGTGTTAGGCATAACAACAGAGAGCAGTTCATAATTGTATTCAAAAGCCCTCTCTCCGATAGCCGTTACAGTGTACTCCTTGCCGTCATAGCTCACCTTCTCGGGAATAAATACGACATCCTTGTAGGACTTGTAACCGCCATCGACAACTTTCTTATCGCTTGGATCGGTAACCTCAACCGTTTTCCTCTCCTCGGAAGTAATATTATAATAGATACCATCTACCTCAAAGTCATGGGCAACTGCCAGACAAGGCAACAACAGCGCCAACAGGCAAACAAGAATATTCCTTTTCATTTTATCCTTAATTTAATATAGAAACTCTTTCTCTCTTATATGCTTGAACTCCTTCCACCCGGGAGCGTTCCTGTAGGCCTCAAGTGAACCTTTTGGAACAACAACCACGGTTCTCTCCTGCAATGGAAGCGTGTTGTCATGTATGCTTACTGTAAACACATCTTCACCAAGCACCGGCGGAACCTGGGCTTTGCACTCGATGAGGCGTAAAGATTTACAGTCGTAGAATGCACGTGTTTCAATCTCCTCCAATGTCTCGGGAAGCGTTACTTTTGCCAACAGTTCGTGCCTCATAAAAGCCTGGCGGCCAATCTTCTTTGCTTTCAAACGTACATATCCGTTCCCTACATAACAATTGTCGATGCCCCATCCGTCTATGACTGTCCGTGTCTCCTTTTCAAGCAACACGTTTCCGTTACAAGAGTAGGTCTCATTATCATTGCCAAGCATTACCCTTTCAAGTTCACGGCAGCCTGAAAAGAGAGATGCGTAATAATATTCCCCTATTTTCTCAAGTGAGATCGGCAAAGTAACGTTTTTAAGCTTTTTGCAATCGGAGAAAGCTCCGCTTCCAATTTTTTCTACTCCATCTTCTACTATAACTTCCTCAATGCTGCTCCAGCAGAAAGCTGCACTCTCTATCACCTTCACATTTCCCGGGACAACAACTTTCTTAAGTTCCTTGCAACCCCTAAAAGCATTAGATTCAATCATTTCAAGAGAGGCCGGGAATTTCACCTCTTTTATTGTACATTCGGCAAAGGCATCGGCACCAATAATCTTTACGTCGCTGGGAATAGAAGACTCATTACAGCCCAATACCAATTTATCACTCTCGCTTTCAATTATCGCGTTGCACCCTTTACGGCTGTCATAGACCTTATTACCTTTCTTCACCTTAATAACCTTCAAAGAGTCACATCTATTAAAAGCACGAGGGTCGATATCATTCACCGAAGCCGGTATTACAACACTCTCCAACAAAGTTGCATTGAACGCCCAGTACCCGATACTCTTCAATCCCTCGGAGAAAGTAATTTTCTTAAACGAGCGACATCCGGCAAATGCCTGACTTTCAATAACCTCCACGCTCTTCGGGATAACCAATTCCAAAGGTTCCTCGGGTACAGGAGCAAATATGAGACTCATAAACGCATGGCTCGCAATAACCTTTACATCATCAGGGATTACAGTACTCTTGCATGCCACATACAGAGTATTGGTATGAGTCTTTATAATGGCATTGCAACCTTCGCGACTGTCAAAGAACTCATTTTTCTCATCCACTGCCAGATGCTCCAATGACGGCAAAATCATAAACGCAGAGTTCTTAAGATCCCGTACATTCTCTGGGATTGTCAGACTCTTTAATTTCGGGCAATTTCCAAACGCATCGTGTCCAATTGATACTATTGTCTTTGGCATAACCACAGACAACAATTCATCATTATGGCGAAAGGCATCCATTCCAATAGCCGTTACAGTGTACTCTTTACCGTTATGATTGACCTTCTCGGGCACAAAGACAACATCCTTATAGAATTTGTAGTATACACCATCGGGACGTGGTTCATCAGTTTTGAATGTAACCTCACATGTCTTATCCGCTTCAGAGGTTATGTTAAAACATATACCATCTACAATAAAATCATGCGCAAGCGCCAGACAAGGCAGCAACAGCGCCAACAAAGAAAAAACAGACCTTTTCATATTATGCATTATTTATTATTCAAAATCAATATCTTCAAATTTAGTATATTCAGCCATATCTGCCACACATTCATCAATGGAAATTTCGTCGGCATTGATAAAAAACAGCATCTTCAGCGGCCAGTAGTTGGCTTTCCTGTAAAACTCAACACCATAGCACTGTGTAGCATTGGATTTCAGAGCCTCAATATACCCGGGGGGCAATAACCCCGCAAATTCAGGGTTCTTGCCAATTTTTTCAATATCAGGAATACGTACAATGAAGGCACGGTCACAATTCATCTTTTCAACCATTTCGCCACCCTCAATGCAACGCTCATATTTTGCTCTCAGCGCATCCACCTTCTCCTGCATGGCACGCAGCTCTTCGGGGGAAGGCTCAACAGCGGCATCATTACGCACACCGCGGATATTGTATATGTAGAAGTAAGCCCAAGGTTCGCCACAGTTATTCAGCATCCAGGCAGCAGTATGCGCAAAAGTGTAGTCGCGAGGAGCAGGCATATGCGCAGGACGGGGCTTCCCCTGCATCTCAATATCCATCATCACCACCGAACAGTTCTTGTTGAGCTTCACTGTAGGACCGACTACGAACCCTGCAGGGCCCAAACCAGGATGACTGTCACCAAAAGCGATAACAGGGGGAGCAGCAAGAGCAGAAGATTCAGGCAGGAATTCAAAGACGCCAGCCGGTGCTGTAAGCACAATACCAAGTTTCTCTTTCAGTTGAGAACAGTATCTCTTATGACTGTCGTCAGAGGCCAAAGTATTGAAAGAGACCGCAAACGATGCAATCAAAAGTAAAAGTGCAGAACGTAATGTCTTCATATTTTTCATTATCCAAAAGATCAGTTGAGATTAAACGTCAATTGTAAAAGAACCGGCTTCTATTTATATGACGCTTAAAAAAGAAAAACATTACAAAAAAGATTGATTTTTTTTGAAAATTTATTTTGGACGGGGCGCGCGGGGGGGCTTTAGGGGCGCGCGCCATAAAGAAAAACATGCAGCCACGCTTTTTATACCCCTCACCGCCTTGCGGAGCTCCCCTAAAGAAATTAAGGGGAGCACTTGAATTGGGGCTCACCGGCAAAGTCTGGGGGCTAAGCAAAAAGTTGAGTGATTTAGGAAAAGAGAGTAACAGAGCGAAAATACTATTGCAATGAAATGTCGTAAGGTATGAAAAGTCCTGTATTTTTATATGCTTGG
>SUXN01000054.1 GCA_015060965.1 Bacteroidales bacterium
TAGTATTTTCGCTCTGTTACTCTCTATTCCTAAATCACTCAACTTTTTGCTTAGCCCCCAGACTTTGCCGGTGAGCCTGAAAAGTGCGCTTTGCCAAAAGGAAGCAATGCAAAAAAGAAGTACCCCTTTTCAAACTGAAATGTGAAAACTGAAAATTGAAATGCGAAAGCAAATGTCTGTTCTTGAACTATTTGATAAAATCTTTTTGGAAATTTGTGCAAAAGTTTAAATGAATGTTGTAAATTTGTGGAATTAGGTGGTTTTGTTCCGATTGGGACAAAAAATGCGATGTTATGGACACTGCTTTTGTTGTATAGTAGGGTATATTTGCAACGTGGAGCAGTGTATGTCCGTAGTGTTGGACAATACCTCTGTAACAAGGAAATAATAATATACAGTTATATAATATGGAAAATAAGATTCAGGAATTGACCGAGAAAATCTATGCCGAGGGCGTAGAGAAAGGTAATGTGGAGGCTGCCCGCATTGTCGAGGAGGCAAAGGCGAAGGCTGCCGACATCGTGAATAATGCAAAGGCTGAGGCCGAGGCTATTGTTGCTGCTGCCGAGAAGAAGGCTGCGGAACTCGAGGAGCACAGCCGTTCCGAGATTAAGCTTTATGGCGTGCAGGCTGTGAGCGCAATCAAGACCGAGGCTGCGAACATCGTTACCGACAGTGTTACAAAGGCTGCTGTCAAGGAGGCTCTTGCCGGTGATGCCCTCAAGGCTCTTCTGGTTAAGATTGCCGAGCGCTGGAGTGCCGATGAGCAGCTGGTGATTTCTACATCGGAGGCTGACGAGCTCAAGGCTTATTTCGCAAAGAATGCAAAGGCTCTTCTCGATAAGGGTGTTACAATAGAGCAGGTGAACGGCAAGAAGGCGCAGTTCTCTATTGCTCCTGCCGACGGCTCTTATAAGGTTAATTTCGGTGAGGGTGAGTTCGAGGCTTTCTTCAAGGCTTTCCTCCGTCCTCAGATGGTAGAACTTCTATTCTCTTAAGCGATGAGCAATTATTATTGCCTTGTTGCGGGGCTGCCCGACCTTCTCTTTGACGGTTCGAAGTGCGACTACTCGGTAGAGCGCTTCAAGGAGGAGATATATGCATTGCTCACTCCCGAGGATGCACGTGTCGTGGATCTCATTCTTCTTGAGTGGGACAACGCGAACATTCTATCTATCCTGCGTCATGGCGAAGAGGCTGTGCTGCAACGTACGGGATGTTTCAGCCGCGAGGAACTCTTCTCCATTGTGGAGTCGGCCAAATGCGGTTATTCTGATATGCCCGGTGTCCCTGAATATATAAACAGCTTTGTGGAGTATTATCTTGCCCACGAGGCGCAGGGGAATATCCTGTGGGAGAATCTGTTGAGCACATACTATTATGACTATGCCTTGAGCTGTTCCAATGCCTTTGCGGCGGAGTGGTTCGAGTACAACCTGAATGTGAACAACATTCTTGTGGCCATGACTGCAAGGAAGTATAAACTGAAGGTTGACGATGCTGTAATAGGTGACAATGACGTGGCGGATGCCCTGCGTACATCGGGTGCACGTGACTTCGGTCTCTCGGGAATGCTTGACTATCTCGAGGATATCCAGCGTCTGAACGAGAACCCGCGCTTGCAGGAGCGTGAGCACCTGCTTGACGAGATGCGTTGGCGTTGGCTCGAAGACAACTCGGCACTATGCCACTTCTCGGTGGAGAGGCTTTTCGTCTTCCTGCAGAGACTTGTGATTGTGGAGCGCTGGGCCGGTCTTGACGCCGAGAGCGGAATGGAGCGTTACAAGGAGATGATTGCCGACCTGAAGAAAGGTACGGACTGATCCGTCTCTTTACGGTTGTTGAAAGTAAATAATAAGAAGCTGTTTAAATTTATATCGTTAAGTTTTTTATAGGTCAAAAATAGAATGTTTTGTTGTTTTTTGAGGGCGCGTAGCGGGCTACGTAACCGAGAAAAAGAGGAAAACAGGCATTTTTGAACATAAAAGACAACGAAATGGCGGCTTCCAATATAATAAAACTTTTTTTAGAAATTTAAACAGCTTCTAATATATAGATATGGCAACAAAAGGAAAAGTAACCGGTGTTATTGCAAACATGGTGCTTCTGGCCGTTGACGGTCCTGTGGCACAGAATGAGATTTGCTACATCAAGACCGGTGGCGACCGCTTGATGGCCGAGGTCATCAAGATTAACGGAGCCAAGGTGTATGTTCAGGTTTTTGAGAGCACACGCCGTTTGAGAATTGGTGAGGAGGCGGAGTTTACCGGCCACATGCTGGAGGTGTCTCTCGCTCCCGGTATGCTGTCGAAGAACTATGACGGCTTGCAGAATGACCTTGACAAGATGGAGGGTGTCTTCCTGAAGCGCGGTGACTATACCAACCCTCTCGACGAAGATAAGGTATGGCACTTTGAGCCTCTTGTAAAGGTTGGTGATACTGTTAAAGCAGCAGGCTGGTTGGGCTCTGTAGAGGAGAACCACCAGAATCTCAAGATTATGGCGCCTTTCGGCATCGAGGGTGAGTGGACTGTAAAGTCCATTGCCAAGGCCGGTGACTATAAGATCAAGGATACAATTGCGGTGATTGCAAACGCACAGGGCGACGAGATGACTCTTGATATGATTCAGAAGTGGCCTGTACGTGTGGCTATGGAGGATTACAAAGAGAAACCACGTCCATTCAAGCTACTTGAGACGGGCGTGCGCACAATCGATACACTGAACCCAATCGTTGAGGGTGGTACAGGCTTTATCCCCGGTCCTTTCGGTACCGGTAAGACTGTGCTCCAGCACGCGATATCAAAGCAGGCCGAGGCAGACATCGTTATCATCGCTGCCTGCGGCGAGCGTGCGAACGAGGTTGTGGAGATCTTTACCGAGTTCCCCGAGCTCGTCGACCCTCATACCGGCCGCAAGCTGATGGAGCGCACAATCATCATCGCCAACACATCAAACATGCCTGTTGCTGCGCGTGAGGCGTCAGTGTACACGGCCATGACAATTGCGGAGTACTACCGCGCGATGGGCTTGAGAGTGCTTCTTATGGCCGACTCTACATCACGTTGGGCACAGGCTCTGCGTGAGATGTCGAACCGTATGGAGGAGCTCCCCGGTCCTGATGCGTTCCCAATGGATATCTCGTCAATCATCGCCAACTTCTACAGCCGCGCAGGTTATGTATACCTCAACAACGGCGAGGTGGGTTCAATCACCTTCATCGGTACCGTATCTCCTGCCGGAGGTAACCTCAAGGAGCCTGTGACCGAGAATACGAAGAAGGTTGCACGTTGCTTCTATGCCCTTGAGCAGGACCGTGCCGACAAGAAACGCTATCCGGCCGTGAACCCAATCGACTCTTATTCAAAGTACATAGAGTACCCCGAGTTCTCGGAGTATATCACCGGACGCATCGGCGACGGCTGGCTCTCTATGGTAAACGAGGCCAAGACACGTCTGTTGCGCGGTAAGGAGATTGCAGAGCAGATAAACATCCTCGGTGATGACGGTGTACCCGTGGATTATCACATCACATTCTGGAAGTCGGAGCTCATTGACTTTGTCGTTCTGCAGCAGGATGCCTTCGACGAGGTGGATGCTGTTACTCCGCTCGAGCGTCAGGAGGAGATTCTGAGGACTGTTACCGACATCTGTCGTGCAGAGTACGATTTCGAGGATTTCCAGCAGGTTACCGACTTCTTCAAGAAGGTCATCAACATCTGCAAGCAGATGAACTATTCAGAGTTCAACGGTGAGAAGTACAACGCGTACAAGGTTGAACTGGAGAAGCTGCTTGCCACCAAACAGGTATCTAACGAATAATTGAGTACGATTATGGCTACAGAAGCATTTCAGAAAATATATACAAAGATTAACTCCATCACCAAGGCTACTTGCTCGTTGAAGGCTACAGGAGTGGGATACGATGAGCTTGCTACCGTGAATGGAAAGTTGGCCCAGGTTGTAAAGATTATGGGCGACGAGGTGACATTGCAGGTGTTCGAGGGTACCGGCGGTATCCCCACTAATGCTGAGGTTGTCTTCCTGGGCAAGGCTCCTACACTCAAGGTGAGTGACCAGCTTGCAGGACGTTTCTTCAATGCCTATGGTGACCCCATCGACGGTGGTCCGGCTGTTGAGGGACAGGAGGTTGAGATTGGCGGTCCGTCGGTGAACCCGGTGCGCCGTAAGCAGCCGTCGGAGCTCATCGCTACAGGTATTGCCGGTATCGACCTCAACAATACATTGGTGACAGGTCAGAAGATTCCTTTCTTCGCCGACCCCGACCAGCCTTACAACCAGGTGATGGCTAACGTGGCAATGCGTGCCGAGACTGACAAGATTATCCTTGGCGGTATGGGTATGACAAATGACGATTACCTCTACTTCAAGAACCTCTTTACCAATGCCGGTGCACTCGACCGCATCATCTCGTTCATGAACACCACAGAGGACCCTGCCGTTGAGCGTCTGCTTATCCCTGATATGGCCCTCACTGCTGCGGAGTACTTCGCTGTAGAGAAGAACCAGAAGGTGCTTGTGCTGCTCACCGACATGACAATGTATGCCGATGCGCTCTCAATCGTGTCGAACCGTATGGACCAGATTCCTTCAAAGGACTCTATGCCTGGTTCTCTTTACTCCGACCTTGCGAAGATATACGAGAAGGCGGTGCAGTTCCCTGCCGGCGGTTCAATCACCATCATTGCCGTTACCACGCTTTCAGGCGGTGACATCACACACGCTGTGCCCGACAACACCGGTTACATCACCGAGGGCCAGCTCTTCCTGCGTCGCGACAGTGACATCGGTAAGGTCATCGTTGACCCGTTCCGTTCATTGTCACGTCTGAAACAGCTTGTATCGGGTAAGAAGACACGTAAGGACCACCCGCAGGTGATGAATGCTGCGGTACGTCTCTACGCCGATGCTGCGAATGCAAAGACAAAGCTGGAGAATGGTTTCGACCTTACGGACTATGACCAGCGTACATTGTCGTTCGCGAAGGAGTATTCAGACAAGCTCCTTGCTATCGACGTGAACCTCAATACCACAGAGATGCTCGACGTTACATGGGGATTGTTCTCGAAGTACTTCAAGCCCGAGGAGGTCAACATGCGTCAGGAGTTTGTAGAACAGTATTGGAAAAAATAATATAAGGAAAGCAAAATGATTGCGTTTCAATATAACAAGACATCGCTTCAGCATCTTGAAAAGCAACTGAAGATGCGTGTGCGCACTTTGCCTATCATCAAGAACAAGGAGAGTGCACTGCGCATTGAGGTGAAGAGATGCAAGGAGGAGATGCAGGCACATGACGATGCGTATGCTGCACAGCTTGAGCAGTACCGCGCGCTGTTCGCCCTCTGGAACGAGTTTGACAGTTCGCTTGTGAAGACCGGCGAGCTCAACATCGTCCAGCGTAAGGTGGCAGGCGTGAGGGTTCCGGTGCTCCAGAATGCGAGCTTCATCGTCGAGCCATACAGCCTCTTTGCTTCGCCCAAGTGGTTTGCCGACGGTATCGAGTTCCTCAAGGAGATGGCAATGACTGCCATACGCCGCGAGCTGCTCAACCGCAAGCTTGTGCTGCTTGAGAATGCACGCAAGAAGACAACCCAGAAGGTGAACCTCTTCGAGAAGGTGCAGATACCGGGCTATCAGGATGCCATTCGTAAGATAAAGCGTTTTATGGAGGATGAGGAGAACCTGTCGAAGTCTTCACAGAAGATTCTGAAATCCCTTTTGGAACAGAGAGAGGAGGTAGCCGTATGATAACCAAGATGAATAAACTGACACTTCTTGTGTATCACAAGGAGTATACGGATTTCCTGCAGCGTCTGCGTGAGGTCGGGGTGGTGCATATCGTCGAGAAGAACCAGGGTGCGGTAGAGAACCCTGAACTTGAGCGACAGCTGGCTCTTGCCGCAAAGTATGCGCGTGCGATAAAGGCTCTTGAGGGTGCCGCTCCGCTGAATCTGGCTGCGGCAGGTGATGTTGCCCTTGCCGACAATATCGTTGAGAGAGTTGACTCCCTGACTGCCGACATTGAGCGTCGCAAGACCGAGTTGCAGGTGATTGACAAGGATATCACCGCTCTTGAGCCATGGGGCGAGTTCAATTATCATAAGATTGAGGCTATAGAAAAGGCCGGATATGAGATCCGTTTCCACGTTACAGCCGCAAAGAACTATGACCCGGAGTGGGGAAGGCTGTACAACTCGATGGTGATTGCCGAAAGACAGGGCCGTCTGCACTTTGTCACTTTTACAAAGAGAGGCGTAGAGTTCGAGATTAATGCGGAGAATGCTAAATTGCCATCCTCTTCACTGTCGGCTCTCATTGCTGAACGTGAAAAGGCTGTACAGCATATCGGGTCGTTCGAGAACGAGTTCCGTGCCTTTGCCGAGGCTAACCTCAACACCATGCGTGCTGCCCATGAGAAGGCCATGCACGATGTGGAGTTCACCAAGGTGGTGCTCGACGGCGAGAAGATGTCGGGCGACAAGCTGCTTATGCTCGAGGGTTGGGTACCCGAGGAGAATGTTGCGGAGTTGAAGAGCATGCTCGATGCAAGCGGTGCTTTCTATGAGCTCCGTCCGGCAAAGCGTGGCGATGACTTCCCTGTGAAGTTCAAGAACAATGCCTTTACACGCATGTATGAGGTGTTGACAAAGATGTACGGTATGCCAAGCAATACCGACTTCGACCCCACGCCTATCGTGGCACCGTTCTTCTCGCTCTTCTTCGCCTTGTGTATGGGTGATGCCGGTTACGGTCTCATTCTCATACTCCTCGGCTTTGTCCTCAAGAAGAAGATGAGCAGCGACCTTGCAGGAATGATGAACCTGGTGATAACATTGGGTATATTCACAACTGTGATTGGTGCTATCATGGGTACGTTCTTCGGAATAAGCCTGCTGGGTACAGACCTGCCCGAGTCGGTGAAGTCCTTCATCTTTGCCGGTGAGGTCGAACTGTTCGGCGCTGTATATGACAAGCAGATGATTCTTGCCCTTGCAATAGGTGTCATCCATATATCACTTGCCATGACTGTCAAGGCTATCAACAATACGGTGTTCTTCGGCTTCAAAGAGTCGCTGAGTACCTGGGGTTGGTGGCTTGTAGTAGTGGGCGGTGCCATTGTGGGAACACTCTCTCTGTTGAGCATTATCCCTGCGGATGTATCAAAATGGGTGATGATTGCAATCGGTGGCATCGGTGCTATCGGAATATATCTGCTCAACGACTTGCACCGCAACGTGTTCATTAACGTTGGTGCCGGTCTGTGGGATACATACAATATGGCGTCGGGCCTTTTGGGTGACGTGCTCTCTTATATACGTCTCTTTGCATTAGGATTGGCCGGCGGTATGTTGGGCCAGACATTCAACACACTTGCCCTGATGGTTGTCGAGGGACAGGAGGGCTTCGGTGCTGTGCTGGGCTGGATAGGCTTCGGTCTGATAATTCTTTTCGGCCACACACTGAACATTGCAATGTCTTGCCTCAGTGCATTCGTGCATCCATTGCGTCTGACCTTCGTCGAGTATTTCAAGAATGCAGGTTACGAGGGTAAGGGCGTCGAATATAAACCATTCAAGAACAAGTAAAAATATAAATATTAAATCAAAAAGTTATGAACGAAATTTTAGGTTTTTTGGGTATGGGTCTCATGTTGGGACTCGCCGGTGTAGGTAGCTGTTACGGTACTTCTATCGCAGGTAACGCTGCCATTGGTGCGACAAAGAAGGATCCTTCAAAGTCTTCACGTTACATGCTGTTGTCAGCCCTTCCTGCTACACAGGGTCTTTACGGCTTCTTGGCGTTCCTGCTCCATTCGGGTAAGGTTACAGAGGAGACAGGTGCTCTGTGGTTCGGTGTAGGTGTAGGTTTGGGTCTCGTTTGTCTTTTCTCTGCTATCCGTCAGGGACAGGTTTGTGCAAACGGTATCATCGGTTTATCACAGGGTCACGACGTGCAGACAAATACAATGATTTACGCAGCGTTCCCCGAGTTCTATGCAATTCTTGCGCTGGTATCTACATTCCTTGTATAAGCAATAGCTTGGATATTGTTGACGGACTCGCTCAAGGGCGGGTCCGTTTTTTTATGGTTGCGGATGAGCGGTATTCATGGTCTTGTCATGCTGGAGCGTTGCTATGCATCTCTTATTTCGCGCTTCTTGAGATCCTTCCTGTCGTCAGGATGACAAATTCCGCGTCTTCTGTCATTTCGAACGCATGTGAGCAATCTCTTTCTTTCGCGGTTTTTTAGATCCCTCGTCGCTGCGCTCTGTCGGGATGACAGTTTTGCGGCTTGTCATTTCGAACGCATGTGAGACGTGTTGTTGAGGGCTTTGCCCGAAAAAATCTCAAATAATATGACATAATGTGTTCGTGTAAAACGAGATCCCTAGTCGCTTGCGCTCTGTCGGGATGACAGTTTCGCGGCTTGTCATTTCGAACGCACGTGAGCAATCTCTGTATTCGCATTGCTTGAGATCCTTTGACAATGCCGCCTTTTCGCGACCCGCACGGCATGAGCATTGCCCATGCTACGTGCGACCATTCGCTGCCGGCATTAACTTCGTTGAATCTGCTTTCGCTCGCAGTGAGATTAAAATAAACTTGTATCTCGCTTGCTTAATCGCAGCATTCTCGAACCCTGCGGATTTCGTCGCTATGCTCTGTCGGGTGACAAGTGTACGGTTCTTCATAGTCCTGTCATGCTTGAGCGTAGCGAAGCATCTAAAACATCCACTCTGTCATTTCGACGACAGCAAGGAGGAGAAATCTCCAATAATATGACATGATGTGTTCGTGTAAAACGAGATCCCTCGTCGCTGCGCTCTGTCGGGATGACAATGTGCGCGGCTTGTCATTTCGAACGCACGTGAGAAATCTCTTTCTTTCGCGTTTTTTAGATTCCTCGTCGTTGCACTCGCTCGGAATGAACTGTGCGCGATTTTATAGAGATTACATTGAACTCACGTTAAATATTTTAATAATTCAAAAAAAAGTATTAATTTTGTATCGGAATAGAGAGAAGGAAATCCCTTCTCCCTATTTTGTCGTTATATAATAAGGTGTCTCTGGAGTGAGTGCCTTGATTTTTTTGAGTATTATTTTATGAAAAAGAACTTATTGCTTCCCGACTATCTTTTTGAGATAAGCTGGGAGGTCTGCAACAAGGTCGGTGGTATCTATACAGTGGTATCTACCAAGGCCCGTACAATATCTGAAATGGAGAACTTGACGGCTGTCTACATTGGACCCGATCTTTGGAAAGAGAAAGAAAATCCGCTTTTTACCGAGGATAAACGTCTTTGGAGTGCATGGCGAAAGAAGGTATGCGACGACAAACTGACTGTACGCTGCGGCTATTGGGAGATTCCCGGACGTCCAAAGGTGGTCCTTGTCGATTACACCGGTTACATGGAGGACAAGGATGCTATCTACGGTGAGCTTTGGATGGATTACGGAGTTGATTCATTGCACGGCTATGGTGACTATGACGACTCTATGATTTTCGGCTACGCGGTAGGAAAGGTTATCGAGAGTTTCTACAATACGAATATCAAGAAGGGTAGCAACGTGGTTGTTCAGGCCCATGAGTGGCAGAGCGGCAATGCAGCCCTTTATGTAAAGAAGCACCTTCCGGCCGTTGGAACAATCTTTACCACACACGCTACAAGCATAGGCCGTTCAATAGCTTCGAACGGTAAACCCCTATATGACTATTTCGAAGGTTACAACGGCGACCAGATGGCTGCCGAGCTGAACGTGCAGTCTAAGCAGTCGGTCGAGAAGATCACTGCTGCGAACATCGACTGCTTCACGACAGTGAGCGAGCTCACGGCACGTGAGTGCAAGCAGTTGCTGGAGCGCGAGTGCGACGTTATCCTTGAGAACGGCTTCGAGAAGGATTTTGTACCTACAGGCAAGGCGTTCGAGGCAAAGAGAAAGGTTGCACGCGATGCACGCCTGCGTGTGGCAAGGGCACTCACCGGTGATACAGTCTCTGATGATGCTCTCATCATCGGTATCGGCGGACGCATGGAGATGCGCAACAAGGGTATCGACATGTTCCTTGAGACTATGGCACGCCTGAATGCTTGCGGCCTTGAGCGCGACGTTGTGGCGTTTGTGGACGTTCCTGCATGGTCGGGCGACGCACGCGAGGACCTCGTGAAGCGTCTGCGCAGCGACAAGCACTCTTGGGAAACTCCGCTGCCCAACCCTTACATGACACATAACCTCAACAACTTCTACGATGATGCCATCGCTTGCACTATCCGCAATCTGCGGATAGACAACCGCACCGGCAAGAACCGTGTCAAGGTCATATATGTCCCATGCTACCTCAAGGGTAATGACGGCATCTTCGACATGGAGTATTACGATGTGCTCATCGGTAACGACCTGAGCGTTTATCCTTCTTATTACGAGCCATGGGGATATACTCCGCTGGAGAGTGCGGCTTTCCACATCCCTACAATCACCACTAACCTTGCAGGCTTCGGTCTGTGGGTCAATTCGGAACTTGGCCATGAGGGCAAACTCGTTGATGGAGTGGAGGTAATATGCCGTAACGACAGCAACTATTTCGATGCAGCCGAGGTTATTACAAAAACTATTTGTATCTTTGCAAAACTTTCTGAAAAGGAGGTTGCCGACTGCCGTAAGAAAGTCGCAAAAATGGCAGAAAAGGCTCAGTGGAAGCACTTTATAAGCAAATACCTCAAGGCTTACGATTTTGCACTCACTGCAGCTGCCGGTAGAAAATAAAGATAATATATTGAGTTGCCCCAGGAGGCTGTAATTTCAACACTGTTGTCATATCGAGCGTACGCGAGATATCTCAATGGCTTTTATGCGGAGATCTCTCCCTGCGGTTCGAGATGACATTGACGTTACCTTGTCATTGCTCACTGCGTTTCGGAATGATATTGACTTCAGGGCCAACTGATATGTTGTTATAAAATAAATAAGGAAATATTCATTTAATTATAAATTATGATAGCAATTAGTAACACAAACCAACCAGCTTGGAAAACTGTTAATGTTAAATCTTACATCCCCGAGTCTTTGAAGAGACTTGAGGAGTTGTCACGTAACCTGTGGTGGGTATGGAACGAGGAGGCAAAAGAGCTCTTCTCTATGCTCGATGCAGATCTCTACAAGGCTTGTGGCGGCAACCCCGTTCTTCTCCTTGAGAAGTTGGGCGTTGAGAAACTCGACGAGCTTTCTAAGGATAAGGCTGTCCTTGACAAACTTGCTGATGTATATGCGGCTTTCCGCAAGTATATGGATGTTAAGCCTAACGCTGAGCGTCCTTCTGTAGCATACTTCTGTATGGAGTATGGTCTTACAAGCGTTCTCAAGATTTATTCAGGTGGTCTCGGTATCCTTGCCGGTGACTATTTGAAGGAGGCTTCTGACTCAAATGTCGATATGTGTGCGGTAGGTTTCCTCTATCGTTACGGTTACTTCAGCCAGTCTCTCTCAATGGACGGCTCACAGATTGCCAACTACGATGCACAGAACTTCAACCAGCTCCCGATCGAGCGCGTATACGAGGAGGATGGTGTAACTCCACTCGTTATCCACGTTCCTTACATCGACTACTATGTTCATGCAAACGTGTGGAGAGTGAATGTAGGCCGTGTGCCCCTCTACCTCCTCGACACAGACTTCGACATGAACAGCGAGTTCGACAAGCCTATCACACACAAGCTCTATGGTGGTGACTGGGAGAACCGTCTGAAGCAGGAGATCCTGCTTGGTATCGGTGGTATGATCGCTCTTGAGAAGATGGGTATCAAGAAGGATATCTATCACTGCAACGAGGGTCACGCAGCTCTCTGCAACCTCTACCGTCTGACACAGTACATCAAGACCGGTTACACATACGAGGAGGCTCTTGAGATTGTACGTGCAAGCAGCCTTTACACTGTTCACACTCCTGTTCCTGCAGGTCACGACTACTTCGACGAGGCTCTCTTCGGCAAGTACATGAGAGGCTATGCAAGCCAGTTGAACATCACATGGGACGACCTCATGAACCTTGGCCGCATCAACGCCGGTGACAAGAACGAGCGTTTCTGTATGTCTACATTCGCTTGTAACACTTGCCAGGAGATCAACGGTGTGAGCCGTCTCCACGGTAAGGTATCAAAGTCAATGTTCGCCGAGATTTGGAAGGGTTACTACCCATCAGAGAACCACGTAGGTTATGTAACCAACGGTGTTCACTATCCTACATGGGTTGCTCCTGAGTGGGATGCACTCTATCGCAAGAACTTCGACCCAAGCTTCATCAGCGACCAGTCAAACGAGGATATCTGGCACGCAATCGACAAGATTTCCAACGAGACAATCTGGAATACACGCGTTGCACGCAAGAAGATGCTTATCAACTACATCAAGAAGGCGTTCAGCGAGGATTGGTTGAAGAACCAGGGTGACCCTATGCGTATCGTTGACGTTGTGAAGAAGATCAACCCCGATGCACTTGTTATCGGTTTCGCACGCCGCTTCGCTACTTACAAGCGTGCTCACCTCCTCTTCACAGACCTCGACCGTCTTGCAAAGTTGCTCAACAACCCCGAGCGTCCTATCCAGTTCCTCTTCGCAGGTAAGGCTCACCCACACGATGGTGCAGGTCAGGGCTTGATCAAGAAGATTATCGAGGTATCTCGCCGTCCGGAGTTCGTAGGTAAGATCATCTTCCTCGAGAACTATGACATGGACCTCGCCAAGTTGCTCGTATCAGGTGTCGATATCTGGATGAACACTCCTACACGTCCTCTCGAGGCTTCAGGTACATCAGGTGAGAAGGCTCTCATGAACGGTGTCCTCAACTTCTCAGTCCTCGACGGCTGGTGGTGCGAGGGTTACAAGCCGGGCGCAGGTTGGGCACTCAAAGAGGAGCGCACATACCAGAACCAGGAGTTCCAGGATCAGCTCGATGCTGCTACAATCTATACTCTCCTTGAGAACGAGATTCTTCCGATGTACTACAACCGCAACGGTAAGGCTTACTCAGACGAGTGGGTAGAGTGCATCAAGAAGTCTATCGCCGAGATTGCTCCTCACTTCACAATGAAGCGTCAGCTCGATGACTACTACAGCAAGTTCTACTGCAAGCAGGCAGAGCGTTACCACCGTCTTGTCGCTAACGACTCAAAGGTTGTTCGTGAGCTCGCCAAGTGGAAAGAGGAGGTCGCTGCAAAGTGGAACGCAGTTGAGGTACTCTCTGTTGAGGGTGACGCAAACTTCCTCAATGGCGCAATGTCAGCAGCCGACAAGTACAACGTTACCGTAAAGGTTGACGAGAAGGGCTTGGACAACGCAGTTGCTATCGAGTTGGTAGTTCTCGCTCCAGATGCAAAGGGCAACGACCAGGTATTCATGACATATCCTCTTGAGGTTGTTAAGCGTGAGGGCAACATCTTCACATTCGCTGCGGAGATTGCTCCTACAAACGCAGGCGAGTTCAAGATTGCATTCCGTATGTATCCTGACCACGAGGAGCTTCCTCACCGTATGGACTTCGCATACGTTAAGTGGTTCGCTTAATACAGGCATGAACATATCATCAAAGGCGCGCTCACATTAGCGCGCCTTTTTTGTTGGCTAAAATGTTTAATGTTTAATGTATAACGTTTAATGCCGTAGGGGCGAACCGCTGTGTTCACCCTTTATGTTTAAAGTAGTGCCTAAAATGACTAACGTGTATTTATGGCTTTAAAGTGCTCCCTTAAGGTAGGGGAGCTCCGCGAAGCGGTGAGGGGTATGTTTTTGAATGTGAAATGTTTAATGTTAAATGTTTGGCGTATAAAGCTGCTCCCCTTGTTTGTAATCAAGGTGGCCATTGCGAACGAGCAATGTTTGCGACGACTGAAGCTTTAGCTTTACAAAGGAGTCCCGAAGGGCCCTCCGCGAAGCGGTGAGGGGCTAAAATTATTTTAAAAAGGTGTAATGTCGAACGTTATATTTGAAAACAGAATCCAGATATAGTTAAATACATCCGAATCCTGTTTTCTCATTTACACAAAATATTGGACACTGCCGCTGTGAATCGTGGTGCCAGCGTTTTTTATGGTTTCCGCTATCCCAATTAACAAGTAAGGCAAGTATCGTAATGCCTCGTGCATTATGATTCTTGCCTTACAAATGTATAATACATTGAATATGCTATTTTTCAATACCTTGTTTTACCTCCTCCATCTTGGCAACAGCATACATTGGACAAATACGAACAT
>SUXN01000015.1 GCA_015060965.1 Bacteroidales bacterium
TTTGCTTGCTCAAAGCCTAATAGGATACGAGTGTAGCTTTAATGGTGACTCGAATCAGTCTATAAAAGTTTCTTTTCTATCCTTAATTCTAATATGTTTATCAGAAAATCGAGAACCAATTATCTCGTTCCATAACTCTTATGGTAAATACTATGACCTATATATTTAATCTCGTAAGTGTATTTGCCATCAAATTTTATTGAGGATGTGAGTATGGCATTTTCTGCCTCACGGCAAGCTTTCAGAATCTCTTCTTCAGAAGTCCCGTGTGCAAATAATTGGCTACTAAATTTTAGACCCTCATTTTTGTAAGCATCACAATATGCTGTTTCTATGGCTTCAATTTCTTCATTATTACTATTAATCGCTGATGTAAGTCCAAACATGTATCGAAAATCTTCATCATCAGTGTTTTTATCGCATGAGGCAAATAGAGAAAGCAGACATAGAATGATTGATACACTTCTATATAACTTGATTCTTAAATTCATAACTTATATATTTAGTAACGTATAAAAAATAACTTATAACAATTCATAACGTGTTACTTATAAGCATTTTGACTTTTTCTTTTGGGCTGTTTTTACCAGTTTCTCTGTAATTCGTTATTAGTGGAGATTACTTTACAAGTACCTTTTTACCATTTACAATGTAGATACCGGCCTTTGTAATGTTCTCGACGCGGCGGCCTGTAATGTCGTATATAACCTTAACACCGTTCTCTACAACGATATCGTCGATTGAAGACTCACCGGCTACAACAGTCCAAGTGTATGTACCCTCACAACGCTTGTTTTTCTCATGCCACATCTTGTTGGGATAGCCCCACTCGTCAATGTAGTCCTCTGCTGCATGGTCAACGACAATCTGTGAGAGGTCGAGTGTGTATTTGCCTTCTGCTGTGATAGGTGTCGCTGCGTACTCGTAACCTGTCCATTCGGCATTTACAAGGTACTCGAGCTTGGTTCCTACATTAGACATTGAGTTATAGGTCAGTTTGTAATCCTTATCCTCGCCTTTCAGTACAATCTCGTTTGAAATCATCTGCCAATTCTCGTCGAATGAGAGAGTAACATCCTGATTGAACTCAATTACAATTCTGTCAAGCTGTGTAACCTCGCTCTCAACAGGTGTTACACCAACAACCTTGAGCTCTGTAACCTCGAATGTGAAGAGTGTTACGTTGATTACGCGCTCCTCGTTGGCAACACCGTCCATTGTGAACATGCCTGCAGGAATATAGAATGTGTAGTCACCTTCCTCTGTCATTTCTTGACCGAATGTTACCGTGATGACATTGTCCACAAGGTTTGCTGTACCTGTAAGCTCACCGCCGCCTGGGAGGTAAACCATAACATCACCGCCGCCCTCAACGAGCTTGACTTCGTTCACGTTCTTGAATGTGATCTCAAGGTCACCGACTTCTTTAACCCTTTCACCATCCTTGTAGTTCGTAGAGAATGAGGGAGCTGTGTCAAGAATCTGGAAACTGAAACTTCTGCTTTCGTTTATACCGCCATCTTCACTAATGAACACGCCGGGATAGACATCCAGATTGTATCCGCCAGGAGCGGTTATCGGTGCCTCAAGTTCCAGAGTTACGCTCTTCTTGTCTTCGCTGATGATTGCCTTATCCTTGATTTTTGTTACAGGAGTCCAATAGTTATCAACAATGTACATTCCGCTTGCCGGTATCTTTACATCAGCAATAGGTGTGCTGAATGTGAAGACAATTTTGTCAAGTTGCGTTGTAGCTTCGCTTGGTGATACACTTTCTATGGCCAACTGTTTGGCAATTGTGAATGTGAATGTCTGCTCGGGGAAAACCTCGTTGTCGGCACTTGTAATGACTCCTGCCGGGATGGTGTAGCTGTATGTACCTGGAGTATTGATATACATGTCTACTAAATTCTCTTTGCCGTCCTTCTCGTCAATCACGGTTTTCTGCTCAAACATGAGCATCACCATACTCTTTGACATATAAGGGTCTTCGTAAACGCGTGTAAGCTTAACGCTTTCACCGGTCTCGTTGTTCTTGACCTCGATACCGCCCTCGGGGAGTGCGACCGTTACGTTCTTGTTGAATCCAAGCTGGATGTAGTTTACGCTAAAGACAGACGCACCATTCTCAGGTGATGTGTACAGCAATGCAAATGCATCCTCCTCATTGTCCTGTGCCATTGCTGTTCCAAGCACGCAGAACATAGATAATAAAAATAGTGTAAATTTTTTCATAAATTAAAAGTTTAGTTAATGATTATGTTTATCTCTGTAATATTTATTCGTTTTACATTGCGAATATAATTCAAAAAAAGGTCGGTTGTTAGTTTTACGCTGATAAAATGTTGTTTTTTTATTATTTTTTTATGAAAAAAGATACGGTATGTGTATAAAAGTAACTTGAATTCAATATGAACTCAACGGAATGCTTAATCGGTCATGGCCTTTATCGCCTTATGTTTTGTTGCAAAGGCTGATACTTCAGACACCTTTGAGTTTTTCATAAGATGTGGTAGGGAGTTTCAAACACGCCTGTTATCTGTATAAGTCATATCTGACCAATGTGATTTGCAGGTAATGGCTCTGTAGATAGTGCTCCATCCTGATATCTTGTAAGATTTTAGTCCTGATTAACAAATTTTAACCATGCATCTTGTTGCATAACGAAAAAAAGTAGTTTCTTTGCGTCAGTAACGAATAAAATTAGTTGTGTATTGTATGAAACGACTTACCAATCGCGAGGAATTCATAATGAAACTCCTGTGGGAAAAGGGTCCGCTCTTTGTCAGGGAGATGTTGCAGTTCTTCGAGGAACCGCAGCCTCATTTCAATACGGTCTCTACAATTGTAAGAGGCCTTGAGGATAAGGGTTATGTGGCCCACAAGGCTTATGGCCCTACACACCAGTATATTGCCGTTGTGGGTGAGGAAGAGTATGGTTCAATGAACATCAACAATGCTGTGGAGCGTTATTTCAAGAACTCCTATCTGGCTGCGGTCTCTTCTTTGGCAAAGGAGGAGAAACTGTCGCTCGATGACCTCAAGGAACTTATCGAGATGGTGAAGAGACAGAGAGAAAAACTTTCGGAAAAGTAATCGGGTACAATGGGTGCACTGCTTATATATCTTATGAAATCATCGCTTATGCTGGCGCTCTCCGTGGTGCTCTTCATGCTTCTTATGAGACGCGAGACATTCCACGGCATAAATCGTGTGCTCCTGCTTGCGGTGGTGCTCCTGTCGCTGCTGTTCCCTGTGGTGGAGTGGGAGGTGAATACTCCTATGGCACGTATCATGGGTTCTGTCGAGCAGATGGTTATGTCCGCTGATGCTACTGTTGCTGTGGGGCAACCGCTTGCAGTAGCTGTGGATGCTCCAACGGATGCTTCGCCAAATGGCGGAGAGCAGGCAGGCGTGTTGCACTACATCATGTACATTTATCTTGCAGGGGTGCTTCTGCTTGCCGTGCGCCTTATATATATGAACATACAGGTGGCTTGCTTGGTGCGCAGGGGCAAACACGAGGATACCTCACCCTTCACCACGCAGAGGTTGCGCCTTATGGTACACGAGGGTGACAGCAGCCCATTCAGCTGGTTCGGCATCGTCTCGATCTCGCGTACCGACCTTGCCGAGGCAGGCAGGGAGATTATAATGCACGAGGCGGCACACATACGCCGCGGTCACTCGTGGGACGTGCTCTTTGCCGATATTGTGGTCATAATGCATTGGTTCAACCCTTTGGCTTGGGTGATGAAGGATATGCTCAAGGATATTCACGAATATGAAGCTGATAGTGCCGTGTTGGCTGCCGGCGTCGACGCTGTTGACTATCAGTTGCTTATTATAAAAAAGGCTGTTGGCGCAAGGCTCTACTCTATTGCCAACTGCTTCAATCACAGTATAACTAAAAAACGTGTAATTATGATGTGTAAAGAAAAATCAAGTGTGTGGCACATTGCAAAAGCTTTGTACGTTGTGCCGTTGGCGGTTCTTGCCGCTTGTACGTTCTCTTCACCAAAGAGTGAGGAACCTGCTGTAAAGGCCGCAGAGAACGAGGTTGCCGAAGTCAAAATCGTGAGGGTGGCGGGCAATGAGATACCTGAAGTTAACGTGACGTCATTTCTTAAGGAACAGCCACAGGTCGATACCTCTCCGGTTTATGAGGAGTGTGACCAGTTACCCGAATTCCACGGAGGTATGAATGCCCTGATGAGACATCTGAGCGCAAATATCGTTTATCCCAAAGAGAGTATGGATGCCAATGAGCAGGGTCGGGTGTTAGTGGCGTTTGTAGTGGAGAAGGACGGTTCTATCAGCGATGTCAAGATTGCAAAGTCCTCGGGCTTTGACCGCCTTGATGCCGAGGCAGTGCGTGTAGTAAGGGAGATGCCGGCTTGGGCGCCGGGCAAGCACGAAGGCGAGGTTGTGCGTGCCCGGTTTGTCCTGCCTGTGTATTTCAGGTTGAAATAGGCAAGGAATGTACCCCGTTGATAAACAGTATCTTTTTATTCATCCCATGTAAATTATGGTGAATCAGATATAACAAGTTATACTTATTTTAGTGTATTTGTCATCTCGAACGAATGTGAGAGATCCCTTATTTCTCGTTATTTTTGAGATCCCTCGTCGCTACGCTCTGTCGGGATGACAAATCCGCGATTATGTTGAACTTATATCGAATTCACGTTACACACCGACATAATCTATGAGAAATATCATGTTCCTGTTGCTGCTTACAGTAGCGACACAGATGGGCTATGCCCAGAAAGAGACAAAGAAAGAGCGTACGGTAGCGCTCTGGGGCCATACGGTCGATTGTTATACGCATGCGGGAATACCGGGCGTGAAAGTGACGCTGATGGCGCCGGACAGCACCGTAATCGATACAATGGAGGTCAACTTCTCTACTCCATACAGGAGCACCAAGCCCGATGCTTACTATAAATTCACTGTCCCGGCACGCAAGGCAAGATACATAATCCGCGCTTCCCATCCCGGCTACGAGGACTCTTATGTGGATTATGAGATAAAACACATTGCGCGCAACACTTATTTTGATGCTCCCTGGCATTATATGCTCAAGCGCATGAGCAGTGACCTCGACGAGTTCGTGACCACTGCCACAAAGATCCGTTTCTATAACGACGGCGACACTCTTGTCTACAATGCCGACGCGTTCAATCTGCCGCAGGGCTCGATGCTTGATGCGCTTATCGCGCAGCTGCCCGGCGCCAAGCTCAATGCAGCCGGTGAAATAACCGTCGACGGACGCAAGATAGAGAATCTCACACTCAACGGAAAGGATTTCTTCAAGGGGCAGAACCGTGTGATGCTCGACAATCTGCCGACATACGCTGTAAAGAATGTAAAGGTCTACGAGAAGTCCACCGAGACGAGCGAGTTTCTGGGCCGTGAGGTCGAGGACAAGATCTATACCATGGATGTGCTCCTCAAGAAGGAGTATCTCAAAGGCATAATAGCCAATGCGGAGCTTGCCGGCGGTACCGAGGAGCGTTACCTTGCGCGACTGTTCGGGTTGCGGTATACCGATAATTCGCGTATGGCATTGTGGGGTAACGTCAACAATATAAATGAGACGCGCCGCCCTGCCCAGAATGGAAACTGGACGGCTGACAATATGCCCGAGCGTGAGACAACCACCAGGAAAGCGGGGTTCGACCTGTTGATAGATGACAAGGACAAGCGCTGGAGTGAGAGTGTCAACGTTACCGTGCAGTTCAATGAGTCGGAGACAGAGAGAGCCACAGCCGGTGAGCGTTTTATGCCTTTAGGCAGTATACATTCGCTCGGTTTCAACAGAAACCGCATGACCAAAGGGCTCTACATCTTCGCCAACAACGACTTTACTCTTAAGAAACCCTTCCTGCTCAAGAACAGCCTTAGTCTGCATTACATTTCATCGGATTATGATATAATGAATGCCGGTGCCACTTTCAGCAGTTCGCCCAACAGCTACGGCAGTGTGCAGGCTGTGCTCGATACTCTCTTCATGCAGACGTCCGACATCGGCCTGCAGCGCATCGCAATCAACCGCAACCGCACGACGGGAACAAACGGCAACGGTCATTTCTATGGCAATTATTACCTCAAGGCAACGCATAAACTGGCGAACGGTGATGACATTATTCTCTCTTTCGATGGCCATTATGTGAAAGCCGACGGTGATGCACTCAATACCAGAGAGTTGTACTATTATTCCGACGCGCGCAGCGAGAACCGCAATGAGCGTACCGTGGAGGAGGACAAACAGCTGAAAGGGTATTTCAAGTTCGATTACAATATCCATTGGCTCAACAGCTGGAATGTCGCGATATATTACAACCTCGATGCCGAAAGGCGCGATGTGGATACACGCTTCTACCACTCGGCACTGGAGGACGAGGCTCTCTCTGCGATGACATCGTCGGCGTTGTCGTCAATACCGACTACTCTTGACGAGGCAAACAGCTATGCATACAGCACCACCGCTTACCTTCATCGTGCAGGAATCAACCCGTGGTACTCAAGGTCGTGGGGAAAGAACAGGCTGACATTCTATCTGGGCTTGCCATTGTCATTGCGCGAAGAACGTATCGATTTCGCGGGAGCAGGCACTGCTGCCGGTTTTACGTTGCGCAAGTTCCTCTTCAACCCCTCTGTCTCTCTCTCTTATGGAGTGGACAACAGCAAAAAACTCTACCGCCTGAACTATGACATGAAACAGACAATGCCGACGCTCCTGCAGATGGTGGATTACACCACAAACAACAATCCGTTGTATGTGAACAGGGGTAACCCCAATTTAGGTGTCTCCACACTGCACAAGCTTGTGTTGCAGTATAACAGGCGTTACGACAAGCGGCAGGCACGCTTCAACATCTGGTCAACAATCAACATACACAGTAATATGAAGGCCCGTCACACCTCTTACGACCCCGAGAGCGGAAGATATACCTACCGCCCGACAGATGTCAACGGCAACTGGCACTGCGACATAGGTTATAACCTTTATACAACCATTGACAAAAAGGAACGTTTCTCGTTGTTTACCGAGGCGTCGTTCGACTACGACCACAATGTGGACCTCGCGCTGCTTGAAGGAAGCAACGAGAGTGCGCGTAGCATTGTCAGGAACTATCAGGCCACAGAGGAGGTGAAGCTTGAGTATAGTGCCGGCGGCATCACGGCAAGCTTGGGCGCAAAGGTCATCTGGCGCAGCGCCCATAGCCGTCGCAGCGGCTTCGAGACAATCAACATCTTTGACCACAGATACGCTGCGACGCTTGTCTACCCTCTGCCCTACAAGTTTACTCTTGCAACCGACCTCAATCTCTATGCGCGCAATGGCAGTGCAACGGAAAGTATGGACAAGGCCGACCTTGTGTGGAACGCTTCCCTGTCGAGGCCTCTGGGCAAGCGTTGCTCGATGCGCCTGCAGGCGTTCGACATCCTGCATAACCTCTCGGGAAAGAATGTCGTCATCAACGGCCAGGGACGTACCGAGACATTCGAGAATGTGCTCCCCTCATACGTGATGCTGCATCTGCAATATAACTTCAATTATACTCCCAAAAAGAAGAGGTAGACGCGGAGCGTTGGCTGTTAAATAAATATATTCTAATGTTTATATGATTATGAGAAACAACCGTAATATTTCGTTTATTATATCTGTGCTGTTCATTCTCTTTGGCAATCTATGTTGCTTTGCCCAAAAGGATGTGACATTCAAATTGTCAAGGGCCGACAGCGGGCATTATATGTTCCCCGTAATGCTGAACGGTGAGGTAAAGGCCTCCGCACTGTTGGAATCTGGTATACACGCAATGCTGGTAGATTCCGCTTTTGCTTTTGAAAATCATGAAAAACTCGGGGTGGAGTTTCTTCCTTGTGATGAGAAGATGAACCTCGGCGGGAGAAAATATAGAATCTCCCACAAGGCAAATGCCACATTGCAACTGGGTGACGGAGTGTATTATAAAGGAGAGGTGTTCCTGCTTTCAGGCTTTGCCGGTCAGTACGAGGCTGCTTTGCCCATACAGAACCTGTATAATGCCAATGGCCGTCGCATCATCAAACTGGACCTTGAGGGCGAATGTCTGCAATTGCTTTGTGAGTATAACGCTCCCCCAAAAGAGTGGAGCGCATTGAAAATGAACAGCGAAACCTATATGAATATGCCTGCCGTTGAAAGTGAAATGATATTCAGAGGTGAGGGTTATGTTGCCTCATTGAAAGGGAATTTCAATATCGACTTAGGCAATGCGTCGATGCTGTTCCTGTTCAAGCATAGAAAGAGAGTGCAGGAATTCTTTGACAACAATCCAAGAATAGAGTTGCAAAAGGGGTACGACAGAAAGGGAAATGTCGTTGCCGAGGCCTTTGTCCCCGATGTATTCGCGGTGGGAGGGATGAAGTTCAGCTCCCCGACAATTGCTATAACAGGCGCACTTCCTAAATTCACGACAGAAGGGTGCTTGGGAGTAAAATACTTCCGGAGGGTTATTGCACTATTTGATTTTGATAACAATGTGTGTTATATGCGTGAGCGATAAGACCGTAACCCACAGCCGAACATTATCATATATTACTTGAATTTTGATAAAAACAGACGTCAACTGCTTTAGGCAGTTGACGTCTGTTCAGTACTCGAAGCGGGACTTGAACCCGCACGGCGTTTAAATGCCAAAGGATTTTAAGTCCTTCGTGTCTACCGATTCCACCATTCGAGCGACCTTGATATTTTGCTTGCGCTGTTACATCGGTTGCTGTTTCAACGCGATAGCGAGCGCAAAGATAGTACATTTTGATTAATTAGCAAGGGCTTGCGTCTTAATTTTGGATTACGAGGCTGTTGTCGGGTCCGAAAATGCGGTATTGCCACATGGGGCGTGACTTCCCTTCTATTGCGATACCTCCGCTGTTGAGGTCGAACTTCACTCCGCAATCGGGGCAGATGCCGTGGCCTAAATTGCGGTCGATGTTGAGGCGGCTGCTTGCTTTCTCGCAGTTGGGGCATGCCCAGTCGAATGCCCACATGTTGCCGTCCATTGCCATCGGGGTACCTATGATGAGGCCGCCGAGGCCATAATGGAACGGGCTCTGCTGCAGCTGTATCTGCGGAATATTCACCTTTGTCTCGTTGCCTAAGGCGTCAAAGAGTCTGTACTGTCCGATGTTGGCGCCTTTGCGCACGCAGATGAACTGACCGGGGCTCTTTGCCTGGTTGTAGGGGTGTATGGTGGCATCAAAGACAAAGTGTGCCCTGAAACCGGAGTAGGGGCTCTCGACCTCGCAGGCTGTCAGTGCGAACAATAGTGCGGCAAGTATAAAAAAGGCTCTTTTCATCGCTGTTTTTATTGAAAAAACGCAACGGCAGTGGCTTTATTGCCCCAGTCTGTTGCGTTTATGGTTTTTTAGCGCTTGAGGAGTGCGCGCTCTGCGTTTTCGGCTTTCTCAAAGTCGATGCTTGAGTAGATGCTTTCCATCAGGGCTGTAATCTCTTTATTGCACAGGTTGCCTATGCTGCCCTCATGGGTGTGGCGTATCTCCTTGTCGGGGGTAAAGGCACCGGCCTCAATGTCGAGCCCTACCTTCTTATAGGCATCGCGGAACGGCATTCCTTCTGCGGCAAGGCGGTTGACCTCCTCAACGCTGAACATGGCATCATAGCGGTTGTCGTCGAGTATGTTGCTGTTCACCTCAATGCGCCTGATGATGTATGTTGCCATCTGCAGGCAATCGTTGAGGCTCTCGAATGCCGGCAGGAATAGTTCCTTTATTATTTGTAAGTCACGGAAATAGCCCACGGGCAGGTTGTTCATAATGAGCAGTATGTCATTGGGCAGGGCCTGCAGACGGTTGCATTTTGCGCGGAGCAGTTCAAAGACATCGGGGTTCTTCTTGTGTGGCATGATGCTGCTGCCTGTGGTACACTCGGCGGGCAGCCTCACGAAACCGAAATTCTGGGAGTTGAACATGCAGGCGTCGAAGGCGAGCTTCGCCAGTGTGCCGGCAACGCTTGCAAGGGCGTATGCCACGTTCTTCTCGCACTTGCCGCGGCCCATCTGGGCATATACCACATTGTAGTTCATGCTCTCGAAGCCCAGCAACTCGGTTGTCATCGTGCGGTTGAGCGGGAACGATGAGCCGTAACCGGCAGCGGAGCCCAACGGGTTGCGGTTGCACATCCTGTAGGCTGCCTGCAGAAAGAGCATGTCATCGGCAAGGCTCTCGGCATATGCGCCGAACCACAGGCCGAACGATGAGGGCATAGCCACCTGCAGATGTGTGTAGCCGGGCATCAGCACCTCCTTGTGCCTCTCGCTCTGCTCAATGAGTGCGTCGAAGAGCTCTTTCACTCCCTGGCACACGCCTTTCAGCTCGTTACGGGTGAAGAGCTTCAGGTCAACAAGCACCTGGTCGTTGCGCGAGCGTCCGCTGTGTATCTTCTTGCCTGTGTCGCCCAGCTTGCGGGTGAGCATGAGCTCAACCTGTGAGTGGACATCCTCAACGCCCTCCTCAATGGTGAACTCTCCGGCTTCGATGGTGCCGTAGATATTGCGCAGTTCGCTGTGCAGGCTTGTCATCTCCTCACGGGTGAGCATCCCGATGCTCTGGAGCATGGTGCTGTGGGCTATTGAGCCCAATACGTCATAGCGTGCGAGCAACAGGTCGAGTTCCCTGTCGCGTCCCACGGTGAAGCGCTCAATCTCGGGGTTGACGGTGGTATCTTTCTCCCAAAGTTTCTTTGCCATCGTGTCAATATTGTATCAGGGAAAGTACCTCCGCAATCTTCTCAAGGCCGTCTTTCAGCGGTTTCTCAATCATTGAGCGGAGCATGAAGTTTATCTCTGCCTTTGCAACCACGCGCATTTTCGATGCCTCGGGGCCGTCGGGGATAATCTGTATCCACAGATTCACCGGCAGCGGAGAACCTACACCCTCGAACTTTATGCATTTGGGCTCCTCGCGCTCTACCACCCTGATGGTTACGTTGCCGATTGGCGGCACGTTCACTGTTGCCTCGTCGCGGCTGAATGTAAGCTCTTTTACTTTATCCTCGGGAAGTTTGTCCTTCAGAGCCTCAAGGTTGTTGAGGTCCTCGAGCTTGGCATATACTCTTTCCTGTGGAAAGGGGATATTCTTGACACTGCTTTCGTATTGACTCATAATTCCATATTGAATTTTTAGGTGAATGACTGGGATATGAAGTTCTGTGTTATACGAAGCATCAAAAATCCTTATTTACAATCAGTAAACGGCGGTTCTTGATGCTTCGCAAGTCTGTAATTCCATCTTTTTGTTCATTCACAGATTGAATGAGGATGAAATTGGACTATCCTTTTAGTCCGTTTTATATTACTTGAGGTCGTTTCTCCACTCTGAAGGGTTCGCACGCCACTCCTGGAGTGTCGGCATTACCTCCTCGGTGATGTAACCTGTCTCCTTTGCTGCCTCAAGCACTGCCTCGTAGTTGGTGAGGGTGATGAGCTTTACACCGGCATTTGCAAAAGCCTCGGTAGCTACATTGAAGCCGTATGTGAATGATGCGACCATACCTACAACCTCAACGCCTGCTGCACGCAAAGCGTCAACAGCCTTGAGGCTGCTCAAGCCTGTTGATACAAGGTCCTCGATTACAACAACCTTTGCGCCCGGCTGGATATCGCCCTCAATCTGGTTGCCCAGGCCATGGTCCTTGGCCTTTGGACGTACATAAACGAAAGGCTTGCCCAACTCCTCGGCAACGAGTGCGCCCTGTGCGATGGCACCTGTGGCAACACCGGCAACTGTGTCAGCCTCGGGGAACTCCTCCAGGATGAGGTTAGCAAGGCCCAGCTTCACGCGTGTGCGCAATGCGGGGAATGACAGGGTCTTGCGGTTGTCACAGTAGAATGGTGACTTCCAACCTGATGCCCATGTGAAAGGCTGCTCGGGCTGCAACTTCACAGCCTTGATCTTGAGTAATTCTGCTGCAAGCAGCAATTCTGATTTGTTTGCCATAATATTTGATATTTAATTGAAAATTTCTGAATGCGAAGATAATAAAATATGTGGTTATTTTGTCTGGGTGTACCCCTCTTTTTTCAAAAGCTCGATAATCTTCTCCTTGAACTCGCCCTGTACAAGTATCTCTCCGTCCTTGACACTGCCGCCTACACCGCATTTTGTCTTGAGCAGTTTGCCCAGCTCTTTTATATCCTCGTCGGTACCTATGAAATTCTTTATCAATGTCACGGTCTTGCCTCCGCGGTGGTTTTTCTCTATGCTTACCCTGAGCTTCTGCTGTTGCTTGGGCAAGGTCTCATTTTCTTCCTTTTCATCGGTGGAATATTCGAAATTTGGGTTGGTGGAGTATACGATGTTCAACCTCTCTTTCCAGTCGTTCTTCTTTGCTGCCATTTCTGTTGTGTGTGGTTTATGTCGGCTACTAAGTTACAATATTTTTGTGACAAATTTCATTCCTTCGCAAAATAACCTTATTTTTGTTACGTTATATAATAGCACGCGCGATATTATGCGCACAAACCAAAGTATCACAGATGACAACTGCTGCAAAAATAGAGAAAGTTCCGGAACCCACGTTGCGCCGTCTGCCGTGGTATCTGTCGGTGTGCCGTCTGCTCAAGCAACGCGGCGAGCAGTATGTGTCGTCCACCCGTCTCTCGAAAGAGACCAACATTGTGGCGTCACAGATAGCAAAGGACCTCTCCTGTGTGAATATTGTCGGCCGCACGCGTGTGGGCTATGATATCGACAACCTGCTGTCGGTCCTTGAGGATTTCTTGGGCTTCACACGCATACATAAGGCCTTTATCTTCGGTGCCGGACGTCTGGGCAGTGCGTTGATGAACGACACAGGTCTGAAACAGTTCGGCCTTGAGATTGTTGCGGCTTTTGATACAAATCCCCGTGTGGTAGGACACAGTATAGCCGGTATCCCTGTATTCCACATCAATGAACTTGAGACAAAGATAAAACGATATAATGTGAGAATAGGCATTCTTACTGTGCCCATCGACCGTGCGCAGGAGGTGGCCGACAAGATGGTGGTGTGGGGTATCAAGGCTATATGGAACTTCACTCCGTTACGCATACGTGTCCCCGAGGATATAGTTGTGCAGAACACATCACTCTATGCACACCTTTCACTGATGTTTAACCGCCTTGAGGGACTCCCCGGCGAAAATGATAAAGACTGATGAAGATTATTGCGGTTGGAAAGAACTATGCAGAACACGCATTGGAGTTTGACGGTACGGTTGAGAAGCCTGCTGTCCCCATGATATTCATGAAGCCAGACTCGGCAATCATAAAGAACGGCAAGCATTTCTATGTGCCCGATTTCTTGGGGCGTGTCGACTATGAGGCCGAGATAGTGGTGCGCATCAACAAGTTAGGAAAAAGTATCCCCGCCCGCTTTGCCTACCGCTATTACGATGCGATAACAGTGGGAATCGATTTCACTGCGCGTGATATGCAGCGTGCCTTCATCGAGGCTGGCGCTCCGTGGGAACTGAGCAAAGGATTTGACGGCTCGGCGGTGTTGGGTGAGTTCCGCCCTGTTGAACGGTATGACATAAACGATGTGCCGTTTTCGCTGACCATTGACGACAAGGTGGTGCAGAGTGCAAGCACCGCGCAGATGCTTTTCAAGGTGGATGAGATAATCGCATATATAAGCCGCTTCTGTACTCTCAAGACCGGTGACCTCATCTTTACCGGTACTCCGGCAGGCAGTGGTCCTGTTTCGATAGGCACACATCTGAGGGGCTACATAAATGATGATAAAGTCCTTGACTTCCAAGTAAGATAATGCTATGAGAATAAAGAATATTTTGTTTGCATTGTGCATGCTTTGTGTCTTTACGGCACAGGCGCAGTTTGCCGACGTCCAGTGGTCCTCACTTCGTACCGACTCGCTGTTGCCTCGCTGCGCACAGGTGGTTGACTTGCCTGCCGATTATGCTTTGTATGAGTATACGGCACATGTGGAATATCCCGAATACCAGCGCATGACAGCCGAGGAAGCAGCGCGTTATTCGTTGACGGGAAAGTATGCAACCCTGCCGGATTCGCCGTTAGTGGAGTGCCATGTGGGTATACAGGCGAAACAGCCTCAGCTTGATGTCTCGTTTGTTCCGGTTGTTATGCGCGACGGTGAGTATTACCGCATAAATTCGTACAAGATTGTGGTCAACAGAACTCCTCGCCCACATCTGAGTGCCTCGGTAACCCGCTCTGCAACGGAGCGTTATGCTGCAAATTCCGTGCTCGCGTCGGGAAAATGGGTGATGGTATCTGTCAGCGAGAACGGAATCCATAAGATTACCCATAGTGAGCTCAAGAAGATGGGTTTTCAGGATCCTGCCAAAGTGCGTCTTTATGGTTACGGAGGCCATATGCTCCCTGAAAGAGGTATCGAGAACCTGCCCGATGACCTGTGTGAGGTACCCTTATGGCGTGATGGCAACCACGTGCTTTTCTATGCCAAAGGCGTTGTGAGTTGGAACTATAGCCAGTCCTATTATTCGCATTCACGTAATGTATATTCCGAATACGGTTATTATTTCCTTACCGAGGACGATGAGACTCCTCTGGAGTTTCCTGTAGAGATACTTCAGGCTCCGGGCAAGGAGTATACCACATTTACAGATTATGCCCTTTATGAAAAGGATAAGAAGAGTCTCTGTGCCTATGGCCGGGTGCTCGTCGATGATTATGATTACTCCCAGGGACGTGTGGTGAGTTACAAATTCCCCGTTTCGGGTGTTGTGGATGCAGAGGGAATCCTTGAATTGTCTTTCGCTACCAATGGCGCCGATGCGTCGCGTGTGGATGTAACCCTTGGCGACAATATGTTAGGTTCGCTACCCGTTGCACGTTGTTCAGGTGGCGAGATAGGAAAGATTGTTTCAAGGAGTTTCAACGTTGAAGCGGGTCTTGCCGATAATCCTACATTCAAGTTGTCGCAGGCTGTGCAGAATAATTCAGTCAATGGCTTTTTAGACTATATAAGTCTTAATTTTACCCGTAAACTTGCTCTTTACGGCTCGCAGACATTGTTCCGTGGTAGCGCCTCAGGAGGCAATGCGCTTTTCAAGATAGACGGTTGTAATTCCGATACAAGAGTCTGGGATGTTTCGGGTTACGGGCCCATAAGGCAGCTCGAGGGCAAACTCGAAGGGACTACATACAATGTGGTTGCGCCGGCTTCGGCAAACGGTAATCTGGTTGTGTTTGACACAAAGGGTGTCTTCCCGTCTGTAAAGGTGGTGGGTGTGGTGCCCAACCAGGACCTTCACTCGATGAGGCAGACCGATATGGTGATAATAGTGCCCTCAAACGGTGACTTTATTGCGGCTGCCGAGCGTCTGGCCGAGGCACACCGTTCAATGGACGGCCTTACGGTGGAGGTTGTTACTGCGCAACAAGTGTATAATGAGTTCTCCTCTGGTACGCCCGATATTACAGCGTACCGCCGTCTGATGAAGATGCTGTATGACCGTGCATCAACGGCAACAGATGCCCCAAAATATCTTCTTCTTTTCGGTGATTCATGGTATGACAACCGTCTCATCACCTTCCCCGGCCGCAAGCAGGAGGATTATCTGCTATGTTACGAGTCGAAGAACTCTGTTGACGCAATCGAGTCATATGTGCTCGAGGACTATATGGGATTCCTTGATGATGGCGAGGGACCTAACCATTCGCGTGATAAGGTTGACATAGGCGTAGGCCGTTTCCCTGTACAGAATGTGATGGAGGCTAATGCGGTCGTTGACAAGACAATCTCTTATATGCGTAACGAGAATGCCGGTGCCTGGCAGAATGTCGTTACCTTGCTTGCCGACGACGGTGACAGGATTATGCCCAACCAGCACATGAAGGATGCAGACAGTATAGCTGCCATAATGGACAAACACTATCCCTCTTTTGTGGTTGACAGAATATATTGGGACGATTTCCCTCCTGAAGCATCGGCCACCGGCCTGCGTTATCCTGCCGTGACACAGGCGATATATGACCGCCTTAACGAAGGTGCTCTTGTGGTGAACTACACGGGACACGGCAGCGCGAACCTGTTGTCGCACGAACTGGTGTGGAAAGCTTCGGATATGGCGGCCCTCAAGTCTCCACGTTTGCCTTTATGGGTTACCGCATCGTGTGACATAGGACCGTTCGACCTCGGTGACAACTCTGTTGCAGAGGCTGCTATGCTCAATCCTGATGGAGCGGCTGTGGCGCTATTTACAACTACGCGTACTGTCCTGCAAAGCTATAATGCGGTCATTGACAAGGCTTTTATGCGCGAACTTTTCCTCTTTGTCGAGAATGGCGAGGCGGATGCTATCGGTGATGCAGTACGACGTGCAAAGAACAAGGTCATATCGGTAGGTAGCGATGTCAGTGTAAATAAGTTGCAGTACATATTGTTGGGCGATCCTGCCTTGCGGTTGAAAATGCCGCAGTATCGCGTGGTAGTTGATTGCTTTAACGGTGCCGATGTCTCTGTCGCTTCCCAGGTGTCAGCCGGCGGGCAACTGACAGTGGAGGGACGCGTGGTGCGCCGCGACGGTTCTCTTGCCGATGATTTTACGGGTGTCCTTTATTCTACGCTGTTTGATTGTGCAGAGGATGTGAATACACGTGATAATACAGGTCTGGGAAGCCATCAGTATACAGCTTTCAACAAGGTCCTGTTCTCGGGTAGCGACTCCGTGGTGAACGGCCGTTTTACGTTTACTGCGCCTGTACCGATGGATATAAGCTACAGCGACGAGCAGGGACTACTCAGTCTCTTTGCGGTTGACTCTTCTTACCTCTGTTCGGCACAAGGCCGGTACGATAACTTTACTGTGGGCGGAACTGCACAGGATGTGGTGAACGATGGCATTGGTCCTGATATAAAGCTCTATCTCAACACTCCGTCATTTGTCGATGGTGATGAGGTCAATCCTACCCCTTGCCTGTGGGCGGAACTTTATGATGAGAACGGCATAAACACTGTGGGTACAGGTGTCGGGCACGATATAACCGCGATGGTCGACAATAGCCCGCACCACACGTATAATCTCAACAGTATGTTCATTCCCGAGGTAGGCGACTATAAACGCGGAAAGATAATGCTGCCGCTCAACCGCCTTGAGCCTGGTGAACATACCCTCGTGTTGCGCGCGTGGGACCTCCACAACAACTCTTCGGTGGCGAAAGTGTCGTTTGTGGTCAATCCCTCCCTCGCCCCGGATTTTGTGCAGCTGAAGCTCAATCCGTCACCGGTGGTGTACGGCAACGGTGCTACTTTCGAACTTACACACAACCGTCCGCAGAGCGAGCTTGAAGTGACCGTCGATATCTTCAATTTCCAGGGCCAGACACTGTGGAGCAATACTTCAAAAGGCATATGCGGTAATCTTGTATATACTTGTGACTGGGATGGTACGGCACAGGGAGGGCAACCGCTGACAACCGGTGTATATCTTGCACGTGCATACATAACCGTTGACGGTGTCGAGTCGGAAACACGTACAATTAAAATAGTGGTGATAAACAATAAATGATGCTTTTTATAGTTTATAATAGAGCAACACACAATAACGCAAAAGAATAAGAACGATGATAAAAAAGAGAATCCTGACAATCCTGCTGACGGTACTTATGGTGCTGCCGGCGCTTGCACAGAAAGAACAATTCAACCCTATATATACAGGTGTTACCTCCCTGTCTATTGCTCCTGATGCACGCGCGGGAGCCCTGGGAGATGTCGGTGTGGCAACCGAGGCCGATGCCAATTCGCAGTACTGGAACCCTGCCAAGTATCCTTTCAATATTGCAAGAGCGGGTGTTTCAATGTCCTATACTCCCTGGTTGCGTCAGCTGGTAAGTGACATTGACCTCATTAATCTTGCCGGTTTCTACCGCATAGGTGACTATTCGGCAGTCAGTGCTTCGCTCACATACTTTTCGCTCGGAGAGGTGTTTGTGGAGAATGAGATGACCATCAAACCGTACGAGATGGCATTGGATGTGGCTTATTCGCGCATGCTTTCCGAGACTTTCTCGGCTGCTGTAGCCTTGCGTTACATACATAGCGACCTGCAGTATAACTATGCAGAGGATATGTCTCCGGGCAGTGCCTTTGCTGCTGACATCGCGCTCTATTATAACAATTATATAATGATAGGCAACCGTGAGTGTATGCTCGGCCTTGGTCTTAACGCATCGAATATCGGTACAAAGATATCATACGACGATGGTGCGACAAATGAGTTTATCCCCACAAATCTCCGTTTGGGAGCTTCTCTGCTTATCCCCATCGACGAGTACAATACAATCTCGTTCAGTGCCGACCTGAACAAACTGTTGGTGCCCACACGCCCCACTTACAGCCAGTTCCTTGAGGAGAACGGATATGAGCAGGGTGACAATTCTTACTATTCGGAGTACCAGACCTGGCTCGAGAGCACAGGATATAATGATATCTCTTCAATATCGGGTATCTTCAAGTCTTTCGGTGATGCCCCGGGCGGTTTCAGCGAGGAACTCAAGGAAATATACGGAGGTATCGGTGTCGAGTATTGCTACAACCAGCAGTTCTCTGTGCGCGGAGGTTACCATTACGAGAATGAGTTCAAGGGCAACCGCAAATATTTTACGGTGGGTGCAGGTTTCCGTATGAGCGTCTTCTCGCTCGATGCGGCATACCTTATTTCAACCGCTCAGAACAACCCGCTCGACCAGACATTGCGTTTCTCGCTGTCGTTCGACCTCGACGGCTTGAGAGACCTCTTCAGACGTTAAAAATGACAACATATGATAAGAGTAGGATTTGGAATTGATGTGCACCGCTTTGTCGAGAACCGTGACCTTTGGATAGGTGGTGTAAAGATACCTTATGAATTCGGTCTTGCAGGGCACTCCGATGCCGATGTGCTCATTCACGCCATCTGTGACGCGCTTCTGGGCGCCGCAAATCTGCGTGACATCGGTTACCAGTTTCCGGATACTTCTGCCGAGTTCCTGAATATCGACAGTAAGATTCTGTTGCGACGCACAGGCGAGCTCCTCAAAGAGAAAGGTTACAGAATAGGTAATATTGATTCTACCGTTGCTGCGCAGGCACCGAAACTGAATCCGCATATCCCTTCCATGCAGGAGACTATGGCCACGGTACTGGGTATTGACCCCGACTGTCTTTCAATAAAGGCCACTACAACCGAAAAACTCGGCTTCGAGGGGCGCAAGGAGGGTATTACAGCGTACGCTACGGTACTCATAGAGAAAGATTGACAGGTTATGAAACGGAGAACCTCGTGGTTGTTATCCATAATGTTATCGGCAGCAGTAATGCTGCTGATTTCGTCTTGTGCCACTCTCTCCTCAAGCGGTGTGGGGCGAATAAAGGAGTACGGCATCGAGAGTGCCAGGATCCCGGTGGACTATGATGGCTGCAGGGTGGCTTTTGTGTCCGACATACATTATCCCAGTCTTTTTACTCCCAAGAGGCTCAAGAGGCTTGTGGCTGCCCTTGAGGAGATGCGGCCCGACTTTCTTCTGCTTGGCGGCGACTATGTTACGCATGATGATTCCATAAGGTCTTTGTTTTCGGCATTGGAATGTGTACAGCCGCGTTACGGAACGTATGCAGTGCTCGGCAACCATGAGAGGAGGAACAGTCCTCAGATTGCGCAGGCAATGGAGATGCATGGAGTTGTGTTGCTGGCAGATAGCATTGCCCGTTTGGGAACCGACGAAGAACCGCTTTTTATAGCAGGCATACGAGATAGCTTCTCCTGTGACTCTGCAATGCTGCAACGGGTGAATGACCTTGAGGATAAGGGCTTTGTGATTCTGCTTGCTCATACTCCCGACTATGCAGAACGTTCATCAGTCAATGCAGATGTAGTTCTGTCCGGGCATACTCACGGCGGTCAGGTGAGCTTTTTCGGGCTCTATACTCCTGTCAAAAATACGCAATACGGCAACCGCTTCTTGAGTGGGCGCAATGTTTCTACTGTTGGTACAACAGTCATTACAACGAACGGTGTGGGTACATCACGCAAAAAGGTGCGTTTCTGCGCTCCGAGCGAAGTTGTCTTGCTTACATTGAAAAAGGTTGTCCGTTAACCGATATTTTGCCATACCCACTCTTTTTTGTATATTCGTGTCCTATAAGCCCCGTTAGTTGCTTGAAATTGTGAAAATAATTTACAAATGAATAGTTTCTCATCCCGTGACAAGTTGTATATGCGGCGCTGTCTTCAGCTCGCAAGATGCGGTGCCGGTAGCACTTCGCCTAATCCCATGGTAGGTGCGGTGATAGTGTGTGACGACCGTGTCATAGGTGAGGGGTATCACATACGCGCAGGTGAACCGCATGCAGAGGTCAATGCAGTTAACTCTGTCAAAGAGTGTGATCTGCCTCTTCTTGAACGCTCTACAATTTATGTGAGCCTTGAACCCTGCTCTCACTATGGCAAGACTCCTCCTTGCTGCGACCTTATAATCGCCCGTCGCATTGCAAGGGTGGTGATTGCTACAACAGACTTCAACCTCCAGGTCAATGGAGGCGGAATAGCCCGTATGCGTGAGGCCGGCATTGAGGTGCTTGTGGGACTTCTTGAGACCGAAAGTCGCCGATTAAATGGTGCTTTTTTTGCCTTTCATCAGAGAAAACGTCCTTTTGTTACCTTAAAGTGGGCGCAGAGTGCCGACGGCTTTATCGACAGGCGACGCAGTGGTGGCAAGGCTTTGGGCATTTCCAGTGGTGTTTCACGTGTGGCAGTGCACAAATTGCGCTCAATGCACGATGCCATCCTTGTGGGTACGCGAACAGCCTTGCTTGATGATCCTTCGCTTGACGTACGCCATTGGACTGGGCGAGCCCCGCTCCGTCTTGTGATTGACCGTGATGGGGTGTTGCCTCTTGGACTGAGGCTGTTTGATGGCTCGTTGCCGACGGTTGTCTTCACGTCGGTCCATCGTCAAGAGTTGATTGGTAAAAATATTGAACAAGTAAATCTCGATTTCTCTTGTGAGGTGATTCCTCAGATATTGGCATTTGTGTATTCACGGAAATTGAATAGCCTGCTTGTCGAAGGTGGCGCAGTGTTGTTGCGCTCATTTATTGATACAGGTTTATGGGATGTAATACGTGTCGAGGTTAATCCTCTATTGTCTGTGGGCGAGGGTGTTGCCGCGCCGGCTCTCCCGGATCCGGCGCCGGTACGCGAAGAGCAGTGCGGCGGAAACAGAATTCTCTATTTCGAGCAGTAGACCATATTTTTAATACCTATTCCCCAGAATCCATGCTTTTTGTGCAAATTGTCCCAAAAAATGCCTCGCTAATATTTAAAATATTATAAATAACGCGCGAAAAATCTCGTAAACCGAAAAATGTTGCTAATTTTGCAGGTTGAATGTAATATGTAAATTTATGAAAAGAAACCTTGCAACATATTTCGCGCTTTTCTCGTTGGTTTTTGTGGCAATCTCTTGCGGCAGCAGTGACGAGAATGAGTATGAACTTTCGCCTTATGCAATGCTGAAATCTTTCAGCCTCGGCAACATCAGGTCTGCATATCCGTCTTTTACCTCAACCGGTGAAGATACACTTGTGTTGAAGACTGTCCAGATGACCGCTTTCCCCTTTACGATCAATCAGGTTACAGGTGAAGTCTATAACAACGACTCGCTTCCTTATGCAACCGACATTACAAGGGTAGTGGCGAAGTTTGTTGTTAATGGCGTGGCGTCAATCTATGTTGACAGCCTTGATTCTTATGAACACCTCCTCACGACCGATTCTGTAGACTTCACTTCTCCACGTAAACTGCGTATATATTCCGAAGACGCTGAATACTATAAAGACTACATTGTGAGAATAAATGTACATCAGGTTGAGCCGGAATTGATGGTGTGGAGCAAGTTTCCTGCTGTTGAGGGGCTCGTTCCCGTGCGTGCAGTAGAGGCAAACGGGGCGATGTTCCTGTTCGGCAAGGATAGCAATGGTGTTGCAACTGTAGCTTCAACTGCTTTGGAGGGTGTTCCGGCTTGGGAGAATGCTCCTGTTTCAGGTCTGCCAGCCGATGCGGATCTTTCGACAATCCAGCTGTTCAATGGCGTATTATATGCTGTTGCCGGCGGCAACGTTTATGCTTCGGCTGATGGTATCGTATGGACTTTGTCGGCAAGTGACACAGGGGCGGTAGCCATCGTTGGCGCTTCGGAAGAGGATGGTAAACTTTGGATCGCCGGTAGCCAGGGGCTGCTTTGGAGTGAGGATGGCGCAGCATTTGCAGTCAGCGAGGCTTTGCCCGAAAACTTCCCGCTCTACGGCGTTTCTTTGGCTTCCTATCCGTTGAATCACAACAAGAATATAATCCGTTATATGCTTGTAGGTTATACGACTGAGTCCAAAGACGGTGAGCCTGCTGTCTGGAGCAAGCTTTCAACCGAGGCCATGTGGACAAACTACAAGAACGAGGAAAACAAGTATGAGTGTCCGGCCCTTGAGGGATTGTCGGTAGTCAGATATGATGATTACCTTTATGCCGTAGGCGGTGCCGGCACGGTAAACGGTCAGGAGGTGGCGCCATTGAACTCTTTCTACATTTCCAAGGACAATGGCATTACCTGGAAAATCTCAACCGGCTTCTACCAGCGCTTGCCTGAAGAACTTATCGGTGATGATGCACCTTTTGCCGTGGCAGTAGACTCGAATAACTTTATGTGGATTATTAATTCGGGAACAGAAGGCGGTGCCTGGAAAGGTATCATAAACCGTCTGGGTTTCGAAAAGAGATAAAATGGGGTACAATGGGGTTATACGCAGTCTGTTTGTAGGTGCAATGATGTTGTGCCTGTCGGGCGTTGTGCGTGCCGATAACCTCGAGTACCGTTACGAAGTGGGCGTGATGGTTGGAGGAAGCAGCTATTATGGTGATGCCAACTACAGTTCACTGATGAATAATATGAACATAATGGGTGGTATTGTGGGACGTTACAATATCAATCCGCGTTTGGCAGTGAAGGCAAACCTCGCGGTAGCGAGGATATCGGGAAGTACGGCCGATTTCGACAATCGCTTTCCGGGCGGTGATGTCGATTTCTCGCGTACCCTGTATGATTTGGGTGCGCAGTTCGAGTGCCATTTCTTTGCATATGGCGATGGCTCGGGTTACAAGCGTACCCGTCGTCTTGCGCCATATATATTTGCAGGTGCAGGCCTGACTTTTGCACCGGAACCTGCAGAAAATGTCTTCACGATGAATCTGCCTGTGGGCCTGGGTGTGAAATACAAGATTGCCCCACGCATAAACCTCGGGTGTGAACTGTCGTTCCGCTTTACGCTGAGCGATGACCTTGATGTTACAAAAGAGACAGCTCCGGTGCTCAGTGATCCGTATGGTATAAAAAGCAGCGGCTTCAAGAACAAGGACAGCTACTCTTTCTTGTCGATATCGGTAACTTATGACTTATCTCCTAAATACAGGAAATGCAATAATTAGAATTAGTGACTATGAACTACATTGAACAGATTGACCGTAATAATATCCCGCAGCACATTGCGATAATAATGGACGGCAATGGCCGTTGGGCACAGTTGCGCGGTAAAGAGCGCGCCGAGGGACATCAGGCTGGCGCTGCAACAGTCCGCAGCCTTGTCGAGAATTGTGTCCGCATGGGTGTACGATACCTGACTCTATATACTTTTTCAACCGAGAACTGGAACCGCCCCGCAGCTGAAGTGGCTGCGCTTATGGCGTTGCTTTTTGAGCAGATAGAGGAGGAGATCTTTGTGAAGAACAATGTCGGTTTCAGAGTCATCGGTGATATGAGCCTTTTGCCTGATAAGGTACGCGAGCGCCTTGAGGCGTGTATCGCGCGTACTGCAGGCAATGACCGCATGACACTTGTGCTCGCCCTCAGCTACTCTGCAAAATGGGAAATCACCGAGGCTGTGCGCTCTTTGGCACGCAAGGCCAAGGCCGGCGAGATTGCTGTGGAAGATATCGATGAGAAGATGATTTCTCAGGAACTTACGACAAACTTCATGCCCGATCCGGATCTGCTCATCCGTACAGGCAAAGAGGTGCGTCTGAGCAACTTCCTTCTGTGGCAGGCCGCTTATTCCGAGCTATATTTTACCGAGGTCCTGTGGCCTGATTTCGATAATGAACAGTTGCATAAGGCTGTGTATGAGTATCAGCACCGTCAGCGTCGTTACGGTTTGACAGGTGAGCAGGTAACAAACGAAGAAAAATGATGAAAAAACAGAAAAAGATGAGATATTTCCACTCTTTGAGAATGTTGCTGCTGGCGGCGGTAGCCTTTTGTGCAGTCGCGGTGTCGGCGCAGCAGACAATAGAAAAACCGACAATACTTTATACCAACAATCCTCCGAAATACAAGATTGCCGGAATAAACCTTTCCGGAGTCGATAATCTTGAGCCTGCTGTGGTGATAGGTATTTCGGGTCTCTCTGTCGGTGATGTCATTGCCGTTCCCGGCGATGCCGTTACAGATGCCATCAAACGCTTCTGGAAGCATGGCCTTTTTGAGGATGTTGTCATAACAGCCGACAGTATAAAGGGCAATGATATATATATAGGTATTGCTCTCAACCAGCGTCCGCGTGTATCGCAGTTGAATATCTTGGGTGTAAAGAAGAGCGAGAAAGAGGATCTCCAACTCAAGATCGGTATCATCAAGGGTAACCAGATTACCCCTGATATCATTGACCGTGCAACAAAGATAATAAAGAACTACTATGACGATAAGGGTTACAAGAATGCCGAGGTCAAGGTGGTACAGCGTCCCGATGTAACCGGTGACAACCGTGTTATCGTCGATGTGGAGATTGACAAGAAGGATAAGATAAAGGTTCATCGCATTTATATAGAAGGTACGGATGCTCTTCCCGAGAAGAAGGTCAGATATGCGATGAAGAAGACACGAGAGAAGACTCGTCTTGACAACTTGTGGCACGCAATCTTCCGTTCAAAGAAGTTCACCGAGGAACGTTATGCCGAGGACAAGGAGAAGATTCTTGAGCGTTACAACGAGCAGGGTTACCGCGATGCCCGCATTGTCAAGGATAGCGTTGTGATGTTTGACGACAGCAGTGTGGATATCTATCTTGGAATGGAAGAAGGCAACAAGTACCACATCCGCAGTATCAAGTGGGTGGGTAACAGTGTGTTCTCTACCGCTTACCTTGACTACGCATTGCGTCTGAAGGCTGGTGATGTATATAACCAGAAGGAACTCGAAGATCGCCTGCTGTTTGATGAGGATGCCATAAAGAACCTTTATTATAATGAGGGTTACGTCTTCTTCAATGTGATTCCAACCGAGGCACGCATCGAGAATGATTCTGTTGACCTTGAGCTGCGTATGGTAGAGGGTGTTCAGGCAACGATAGACAGGGTGACAATCTCGGGTAACGACCGTCTCTATGAGGAGGTTGTGCGCCGTGAACTCTATACCTTGCCGGGTAGTCTCTTCTCAATGGATGCCCTTGAGCGCTCATTCCGTCAGATTGCGAATATGGGACACTTTGACCCCGAGGCCATTGACCCTGGTGTGGTGCCTAACCCCACGAACGGTACAGTGGACATGAACTGGAAACTGCAGACGAAGAGCAGCGACCAGATTGAGGTCTCTGCCGGTTGGGGACAAACCGGTGTCATCGGTAAGCTCTCGTTGAAGTTCACGAACTTCTCAATGCGCAACATGTTTAAGAAGAAAGCATTGCGTCGTGGCTTCATCCCGCAGGGCGACGGTCAGACACTTACTATCAGCGCGCAGTCCAACGGACGCTACTACCAGTCTTACAGCATATCGTTCTTCGACCCGTGGTTCGGCCGCAAGCGCCCGAACTCATTCTCTGTATCTGCATTCATGTCAATACAGACCGACGTTGCCGACAGCTACTATAACTCGGCCTACTACAACAACTATACGAACTATCTGTATGGTTACGGAAACTATAACGGAGGCTATGGCTACAACAATATGTCGTCATATTATGATCCTGACAAGTATATAAAGATGTATGGTGTCTCAATAGGTTGGGGACGTCGTCTGCAGTGGCCCGATGACAACTTCACTTTGTCGGCTGAGCTCAACTACCAGATGTACTCTCTCAAGGACTGGCAGTACTTTCTCATTACCGACGGTAACTGTAACAATGTCAACCTTACCCTGTCGCTTGGCCGCAACACCATCATGAACCCCTTCTTCCCGCGTGAAGGATCGGAGTTCTCGTTGGTGGCTTCGGCAACACCTCCTTACTCGTTGTGGGACGGCAAGGACTATGCGAACCTTGCAAAGACTCCGGGTACCCCCACATACAAGGATGAGTTGCGTGAGAAACATAAGTGGATTGAGTATTACAAGATCAAGTTCCGTAGCAAGACGTATACCTCGCTCACCGAGGGCAAGCATAACCTTGTGCTCATGACACGTGCCGATTTCGGTATCCTGGGCAGCTACGACAGAAACAAGAAGTCTCCGTTCGAGACATTCTATGTGGGCGGTGACGGAATGAGCGGTTATTCATACAACTATGCTACCGATATGATTGCCCTGCGCGGTTACGAGAACGGTAGTCTCACACCTTACGGTTATGAGGGTTACGCTTATACACGTCTTGGTCTTGAGCTCCGTTTCCCGTTCATGTTGCAGAGCTCTACCACAATCTATGGCCTTGCCTTTGTAGAGGGCGGTAACGCATGGAACGATGCTTCAAAGTTCAATCTTTTCGACCTCAAGCGCAGTGCCGGTGTGGGTGTACGTATCTACTTGCAGATGATTGGTCTCGTTGGTCTTGACTGGGCTTACGGTTTCGATAATGTGTTCGGTTCGTCACAGTATGGTGGAAGCCACTTCCACTTTATCCTGGGACAGGAATTCTAATCACTTAAACGATTGTTGTCATGAAAAAACTATTGTTTACCATTGCTTTTGCCTGCATTGCCTTTGCAGGTGCCCAGGCGCAGAAATATGCGCTTGTCGATATGGAGTATATACTCAAGAATATTCCCGCGTACGAGCGTGCCAACGAACAGCTCAATCAGCAGTCAAAGCGCTGGCAGGGTGAGATTGACGAGATTATGCTCGAGGCGGAGTCCATGTACAAGAAGTACCAGAGCGAGTCGGCGTTCCTCTCCGACGAGCAGCGTACAAGCCGTGAGGAGGCTATCCTTGCCAAGGAGAAGGAGGCAAGCGAGCTAAAGCGCCAGTACTTCGGTCCGCAGGGCGAGTTCTACAAGAAACGCGAGAGTCTTATGGCACCGATTCAGGACGAGATATACAATGCGGTAAAGGAAATTTGTGAGGTAAAGAAGTATTCTATGGTCATTGACCGTGCTTCGGCAGTGAGCATAATCTATGCCTCTCCCTCAATCGATATCAGCGGTGAGGTGCTTACAAAGCTCGGTTATGCCGATTAAAACGCGAATAATCAAATGTTTAATATAAAATTTTAAGAAAATGAAAAAGTTTTTGATTGTAATTATGTTGCTTGCTCCTATGAGCTTGCTTGCACAGAAGTTCGGTTATATGAACTCTGCAGAGTTGATCCAGTTGATGCCTGAGTTCTCAAAGGCCCAGAAGAAGCTTCAGGATCTTGAGAAAACATACACAAACGATTTCAATGCCATGCGCACTGAGCTCGAGAAGAAGGGCACAGAGTTCGAGAAACTCCAGCAGGACTCAGTTCCCGAGAATATCCTCAAGCGTCGTTACGAGGAGTTGCTTCAGATGGAGCAGCGCCTTCAGCAGGCAAGTCAGGAGTTGCAGCAGTCTCTTGCCCAGGCCGAGCAGCAGGAGATGATCGCTATCCAGACAAAGCTCCGTGATGCCCTTGATGCAGTAGGCCGTGACGGTGGTTTTGTATGTATCTTTGACCTTGCAGGTGGTGTTCCCTACATCAGCAAGTCTCTCTGTGAGGACGTTACTGCAAAGCTCCGCACAAAGCTCGGTATTCCGGCAAATGCTGTTCCCGCAAAGTAATTGTGTTTGAATTATAATAGTGGGGGATGGTTTAAATCCCCCTCTATTTGTTTAGATTATCGGGCTGTGTGCCCTGTCTCTAAAAGATATTGTTGATATGCGCAAGATATTGTTGATTCTATTGCTGTTTCCACTTATGTCAGTGGCACAGAACAAGTTCGGTTTTTATAGCCATAGCGAGGCTCTTGAGAGTGTCCCCGGCTATCGCCAATCAATAGCAGAGTATGAACTCCTAAAGCAGCGTTGCGATGCGGAGATTGAACGCAACGAGCAAGAACTTACACGCAAATATGTAGCTTTTCTTGATGGCCAGCAGGATTTTCCTGAACTGATTCTCCGCAAAAGGCAGAAAGAACTGCAGCAGATGGTCGATAATAGCGTGTTGTTCCGAGACCAACTGAAGCAGTGGCTGAGACAGGCAAAGGACTCGCTCCTTTCACCGCATAATGCAACGGTTGATGCCGCGCTTGAAAAGGTATGTCTGCGCAAGGATCTGGCATACGCCATCAACAGTGACGAGTTAAAGCTCCGTTATGTGAATCCTAATATCGGAGTTGAGATAACCGATGCTGTCATTGATGAGATTCTGAACCCTGTGGTAGAGGAGCCCGAGGTTACAGAGTGTGCCGAGGATGTGGAACCTCCTGTAGCTACTGATACCGTAAAGGTGGCAACTGATGTCGTTACTGTCGCCACTGACACAATAAAGGTCGCTACAGACAGTGTATCCGTTGCTGTTGATCCGGTTAAGGCTGTATCGGACAGCATAACAGTGGCTACTGATTCGCTTACCGATTCCATAAATTCAGTAGTTGAATCTGTGGAAGTCAAAGAAGAAAAGAAATAACGTGATTATAATAAACTGTCAGCAATGAGTGATTTTTTGCAGCTTTCAAAGGATGCCGGTCCTATCGGAATCTTCGATTCCGGCTATGGTGGTCTGACAATCTATGACGAGATACGTAAGCGGTTGCCTCAATATGACTATATCTATTTGGGTGACAATGCCCGTACCCCTTATGGTACGCGATCTTTCGATGTTGTGTATGAGTTTACACGTCAGGCTGTGCGTTATCTTTTCCAGCAGGGTTGCCAGCTTGTTATTCTGGCTTGTAACACAGCTTCGGCAAAGGCTCTGCGTACGATACAGCAGGTAGACATCCCTTCTCTCGATCCTAACCGCAGGGTTCTCGGCATAATACGTCCTACGGTGGAGTGTATCGGTGATGTAACAAAGAGCCGCCATGTGGGTGTGCTTGCTACAGAAGGTACAATAAGGTCTCACTCCTATCCGTTGGAGATACGTAAACTCTTCCCTGATATCGAGGTGTCGGGTGAGGCTTGCCCCATCTGGGTGCCGCTTGTCGAGACCAATGAATACGGCAGCGAGGGTGCCGACTATTTCGTGAAACGCCACGTAGAGAGGTTGCTTGCCCGTGATCCCGAGATTGATACGATAATCCTGGGTTGCACGCATTATCCCATCCTCCTTGAGAAGATACGGAAGTACACGCCGGAGAATGTCAAACTTATCACCCAGGGTGCTGCAGTTGCCGAGTCTCTCGAGCAGTACCTGAAGAACCATCCCGAAATGGATGCTCTCTGTACAAAGGGTGGCAATACACTCTTCTGTACAACAGAGTCCGACGGAAAGTTCGGTGACCAGGCGTCGTTATTCCTCAATCACCCCATAGAGGTGAAGGCGGTGACTCTCGTTTAAGTGACTGTGTAAGTCTTCTATTGTATATACCCCAAAGTTTTTGAAAAACTTTGGGGATTTTTATAGTATGTCTGATATTATTCCACAACCCACCTGCTGTCATATGCCCTTGTTTCCGAGGGGTCATACCTTAGCGCTTCTGTGTCGGGTATTCTTACCATATAGGTCCTGCTGTTCTTGTTTGTCATCGAGGCGCTTCTTATCCACGGGTTGGCCTCGTGCAGCTGCAGGTAGGTGAGCCCGTTCTTCTTTGCGATGTCGGCCCAGCTGCTTACTGTCCCATCAATGGTGATGCTTCTTGCTATGGGGATTATGGGGTATAGGTCGCTGTTGTGTAATATGAAACCGTATGCTTTGGGGTTGTTGAAGATCTCCTTTACTGCCATAAGACGGAAAATGTAACGCGATGTCTCGGGTAGCAGTACAAGGTCAATGGCCTTCTTCTCCTTCTGTGCGTTGATTCTCTTTGTGACGTTTGCGCGTCCAGTGTTGTAGCTTGCTGCAACAGTGAGCCAATCGCCGTACTCCTCGTATGACGCCTGCAGGTACTTGCATGCGGCCCTTGTCGCCTTTTCAAGGTGGTAACGCTCGTCTATCTCTCCGTTCACTTCAAGTCCGTACTCTCTGCCGGTCCTTTCAAGGAACTGCCAGGGACCTGCTGCGCCTGCACCTGAACGTGCCTCTACGTCACCGTTACATTCTATTATCATCAGGTACTTGAAGTCATCGGGGATGCCGCACTCCTTTAAAATGGGTTCCACTATTGGGAACAAACGGTTCGCGCGTTTTATCTGCAACATCGTGTTTATATGCGAGTAGCAGAATGAGAGCATCTCGCGGTCCATTCGCTCACGTCTGTCTTGTGATGTAAGGTCAATCTCTTCTCCTGCGAAGGTGGCACTCTTTGGAATCTGTGGAGTCCGGTTGTCGGTGAGTTTCTCTGCATGATTCTCCTTCTTGTCGTGCTTTTCCGTTTCATTGCCGTCATGGGCAGTGGCGCTCGTAAACAACAATGGTATAAAAAGCAGCGTTGCGATGGCTGCTGTTATTGAAAGCGGTTTGATTTTTGTCATATGTATATCACCTCTTGAAAAACTACGCGAAGATAGTTCAAAAGGCATCAAATATCAAGTCTTTTTATTGATTCGCATCGCTTTTTTTTGTTCCTTTGCAAAATATTTAGGGGGCGTTTCTCCCGCACTTTTTTTGACATATTTTATGAGAGAATTTGAATTGATTGCAAAGACCTTCCAGGGTCTTGAAGAGGTATTGGCCAAAGAACTGGTGGCATTGGGTGCCAACAATGTGCAGATAGGCCGCCGTATGGTGTCGTTTACAGGTGACAAGGCTATGATGTATAAGGCGAATTTCCATTTGAGGACAGCCGTGCGAATCCTGAAACCGATAATGCATTTCAAGGCTGCTAATGCCGACGAGGTGTATAATGTCATCAAATCAGTCGATTGGGAACAGTATCTCGATTGCAATTCGACTTTCTCTGTCGATTCTGTCGTGTACAGTGATGTCTTCCGTCACTCCAAGTTCGTGGCTTACCGTGTGAAGGATGCCATTGCCGATTTCTTCAATGAGAAGTACGGCAAGCGTCCTACAGTACGCCTGAATAATCCCGATCTTATCTTCCACATCCACATTGCCGGCGAGGAGTGTACTCTTGCATTCGACAGTTCGGGTGAGTCGCTCCACCGTCGCGGCTACCGCGTGGATACAGGTGCGGCACCTATCAACGAGGTCCTTGCTGCCGGTATGATTCTGCTTACAGGCTGGAACGGCGAGTGTGACTTCATTGATCCTATGTGCGGCTCCGGAACACTGCCCATTGAGGCTGCGCTCATTGCACGTAACATAGCTCCCGGTGTATACCGCCAGGGATATGCATTCGAAAAATGGAAGGATTATGACAGTGAACTCTTCAAGTCAATATATGATGATGACTCACAGGAGAGAGAGTTCAATCACAAGATATACGGATATGACGTTGACGGCCGTATGGTGGCTTGCGCGCGCCGTAATGTGAAGTCTGCGATGATGGGTGACATTATCGAGATCGAGTGTCGTGACATCAAGGATTTCGTGGAGCCGGCAGAGCGTGCGATAATGGTAGTCAATCCGCCTTATGGCGAGCGTTTGCAGCTCGACAATCTGTTGCAGGTATACAAAGAGCTCGGTTCACGTTTGAAGCACTCGTTCCAAGGCAACGAGGCGTGGATAATCAGCAGCAGTTATGACTGTTTCGACCAGGTAGGCCTCAAGGCTTCGGCACGTATTCCGCTCTACAACGGTGACCTCGATTGTGAGTTCCGCAAGTATGAACTCTTCTCGGGCAAGTACAAAGGGTTCCGCGATGAGGGAAATGCCCTGAACAAGGATTTTGCTCCGCTAAAGCGCAAGTCGCGTCTTACCGGTGCCGACGGCGAGCAGCGCCCGCCACGTAGCAAGGAGCGAGTGAAGGACGAGTTCTCGGGCTCTATAGAGGATGAGTCAATACGTCGCCGTCGTGAGTTGGAGTCTTATTTCAGCTCATATAAGACAAAGAGAAGCGCTGTGGCACGCAAACGTCGCGAAGAGAAGCGTAGTGAAACTGTTGAAAACGGAGAGCAGCCCCGTAAGGAACGTGATGCATTCAAGGGTGAACGTCGTCCTGCCAACCGTGGCGAGGCCCGTATCAGCCGTGACGGAGCACGTGGTCAGCGTCCGTCTGGCAGCCGTGCGCCCAAACGAGATGGCGGTAGTCGTCTATCAGCCCGCAAGGAGGGTGATTTCAAGCCTTTGCGTGGTGGAAAGAGAAAAAATATCGATTAATAAAGTACCAGGTTGTTGATCCAGTGAGACAGCCATAAAAAATATAAAGTATGAAGATTTTGCTTTTAGGCAGTGGCGGCCGTGAACACGCATTGGCGTGGAAGATAGCCCAGAGTCCCAAGGTGGAGAAGTTGTTCATTGCTCCCGGTAATGCCGGAACAAAGGAGGTTGGCGAGAATGTCGCAATATCTGTTTGCGATTTTGACGCCATTGCGTCATTTGTGCTTGACAATGGTGTCAGCATGGTTGTCGTTGGTCCTGAAGATCCGTTGGTAAAGGGTATATATGATTATTTCAAGGCTGACGAGCGTCTGAAGGACATCGCAGTCATAGGCCCTTCTAAGGGTGCTGCAGAACTTGAGGGTAGCAAAAGCTTTGCCAAGGATTTCATGCAGCGTCATGCGATTCCTACAGCTGCTTACCGCGCTTTCACCGCTGCCGAGAAGGAGGATGCATACAGGTTCCTTGAGGGCCTCAAGGCTCCTTACGTGCTCAAGGCCGATGGCTTGTGTGCAGGAAAGGGTGTGCTTATCCTTCCTACAATTGAGGAGGCAAAGAGCAGCCTGGACGAGATGTTCGGCGGTATGTTCGGCGATTCATCGGCGACTGTTGTCATCGAAGAGTTCCTGGACGGTATCGAGTGCTCGGTATTCGTGCTTACCGACGGTAAGGATTATGTGATTCTGCCCGAGGCAAAGGACTACAAACGTATCGGTGAGGGTAACACTGGTCTCAATACTGGCGGTATGGGTTCAATCTCTCCTGTTCCTTTTGCAACGGCAGAGTGGATGAAGAAGGTTGAGGACCGCATCATACGTCCAACTGTGGATGGTCTTGTCAAGGATGATCTGTTGTACAAGGGTTTTATCTTCTTCGGTCTTATCAATGTCGAGGGCGAGCCTATGGTAATAGAGTACAACGTCCGTATGGGTGACCCGGAGACAGAGTCTGTAATGCTCCGTCTGAAGAGTGATATTGTGGAGCTGTTTGAGAGAACAGATGCAGGAACACTTGCGGGTGCTTCAGTTGAGTTCGACCCACGCTCAGCAGTGTGTGTTATGCTTGTATCGGGTGGTTACCCCGAGCATTATGACAAGGGTTTTGAGATGACAGGCTTCGAGAACGTGAAGGAGAGTATTCTTTTCCACGCAGGAACGGCAGAGAAGGATGGCAAGGTTGTTACCGCCGGTGGACGTGTCATTGCGGCTGTTTCATATGGCGCGACCCGCGAGGAGGCTCTTGAGAAGTCTTTCCGCTCGGCTAACGCAATAAATTTCGAGAAGAAATATTTTAGAGGAGATATAGGTTTTGACTTATAACAACTCACTGCAAGGACGTTTTGTATCGGGCAAGCATACTCCGGTCATTCTGTTGCTGCTCTCGTTGGTAGCTTGGGTTGTCGGGGTGTTTGCCGTATCTGCCGTGCAGGTACAGGAGTGGGCAGGAATAGATTTATGTTCAATAGGCCCTCTCATGGCAAATGTCGTGTCTTTGACTTGCTATGTGCTGTCAGCATTCCTGCTCAGCTCGCTGTATCTGTCCGAGAGACGTATCCATTGGCTTACAGCCCTTTATTTATGGATTGTATCGCTTTCGCTGTTTGCCCACGGTAATATGATATGGGCTGTATCGGCACTCCTGTTCATGGTGCTGTTGACAGTGCTGTTCATGTGTCAGCCGGCCTCTCGAATCGAAGGCTCTCTTTTTGCTGCCTTTGCGTTGTTGGGAGTAGCGTCCTTGTTGTTGCCACAGTTCTTGTTGCTCATACCGCTTGGTGTGGTGTATATGCTTTCTGTGAACATAATGAGTCTGAAAAGCTTCTTGGCAGCATTGTTGGGCTTTGCAGCTCCGTTCTGGCTGGTTTATGGTACTGTGTATGTCTATCCTGCAGCGGAGATGATCCTTTATCCTTTCAATGAAGGTATTGGCGGTTTGCTTGCCTTGTCAGTTGCAGAACCGCTACCCGTTAGGCTGCTGCTAACATTAATGGAACTGGGTGTAATTCTGCCGGCTGCAGTGCTTTTCGTAGGCTCCTCAGTCCCCGGGAAGCCGCTGTTGCGTAGGCGTCTGTCATTTGTTATGCTCGCTTCTGTATGGCTGCTTATACTTTCGTGGCTTTATGAAGAGGATTTCGAGCTTTTTTATATGTGGCGCATACCATTGACAGCTATAATGGCGTCCTATCTTTTTACGCTTAAAGTGACGAAGGTCACAAATATTTATTTTGTCTTTATAAACATTTTATGGCTGGCTGTAGCCGCATTGAGTATATGGCAGATCTGATTATTGAATTTCTCAAGGATTACGGTTATTTAGGAATGGGTATCATGGCTTTTCTGGCAGGAACCGTTGTGCCCATTACCAGCGAGGTATTGCTTGTCTTCTTTTTGGGCATAGGCCTTAATGCCGTAGGGCTTACATTGGCAGCTACAATCGGTAATACATTGGGTGGAGTTACCTGTTTTATGATTGGTTATCTTACAACTAAAGAGAAGGTGCAGAGATTCTTCAAGGTGCCAGACAGACGTATGAAACGTGCCGATATGCTGATACAGAAATATGGCTATTGGACAGCCGCTTTCTCCTTTCTGCCTGTTCTCGGTGAGGTGTTCCTCCTGTCACTGGGTATAATGAGAGTGAACAGGTTCAAGGTAATCTCCCTAATGGCTTTGGGAAAACTGTTCCGTTATTCGCTTGTAGTGATTTCTGCTATAGGAATCTCCAAATTCTTTGGATTCTGAACGTTCATCCTGTGTTTAGTAGGAAGCTGATGCCTTTATGCCCTCTTTCACAAGCATGGCAACAATGCGGTCAAGCTCCTCTTTTGAGGCTTTAAGTAATCCCTGCATGGGCGTTTCGCGGTCTATTGTGTAAATCATAACTTCGCGTGGCGCTATCTGCCTTACTGCCTCAATCCATGGCTTTACATATTCGTCACCGGTATTATTGATATCCTTGCCGCCTACACTCCCCTTGAGGAACATTGTCTGTACCACTACCTTGCCGTCGAAGGCCTTCATCCGTTCCAGAATGGTATCAATGTCATACTGTCCTGTAGGACGGTCAACGATATTTATATAGTCCGGGTCTATTGTGTCGAGTTTGAGGATATTGTTGTCAACCTTCAATAGTGCCTCAAAAACATCAGGCCTCATTATCTGTGTGGAGTTGGAGAGCACGCTTACTTTGGCCGCAGGGCAGTACCTGTCGCGCAAGGCTATGGTATCATCGATAATCTCCCCAAAGCGCGGGTGGATGGTAGGCTCGCCGTTCCCGGCAAACGTCAATACATCCGGCATTGCCCCCTCTGTCTGCATTTTACGCAATTTTTCCTCCAGCGCCGTAGCAACCTCTTCCCGCGATGGGAATCGGCTGTGGGGCTTGTGGTCGGCATTGAAACCGCATTCGCAGTATATACAGTCGAATGTGCATACCTTGCCGTCGCCGGGAAGCAGGTTGATGCCCAATGAAATGCCTAATCTGCGGCTCTTTATCGGGCCGAATATGGGTGAGGGGAAAATGATTGTCGCCATACTATTCTTCTGTCTTTTTGTCTGTCTCAGGTGTGAGTCGGTCCTGTACCATACGGTTCATATACTGCTGTATGATAGCTTTCAACTCACGCTCCATACTTTCTTGAACATTGTCTGTGCCGATAATGTTGTCCTTCATTTCAATATCCTTATGCAGGTTGTAAAGAGCTGTGCTCTTCTCGCCGTTGAATTGCAGGATATATTCTCCTTTGTAGTACTGGAAAATCTCGTTGGTAAAGTTTACTGCGTAGCTCTCTTCGGCAGGTGTGGAAAGTAAACTCTTGCCGAAAGCGATGAACGGCTTGTCATATCCTACATATTCAAGTACCGTGGGCATTATGTCGGCTTGCTGTGCTATTGTTGTACTGTCGATACCGGGCGCGAATGCCGGGTCGCCGTCCGGCGAGAAGAATATCACAGGGACCTCAAACCACCCTGCAGCAGTCTTGTAACGTGGCTCAATGCTGTGGTTGGTATGATCGGCTGTTATTACAAATAGTGTATTGTTGTACCATTCCTGTCCTTTGGCATACTCAAAGAACCTCTTCAAGGCATAGTCGGTGTACTGCACACACTTGAAGAACGGGTCGTCACCTCCAAGGAACGTGTTGCTGTATTCTGCCGGAATCTTGAAGGGATGGTGCGATGATGCGGTGAACACTGATGTCACGAACGGTTCCTGTATGCCGTTCATGCACTCTGCATAGTATTGCAGGAACGGCTCGTCCCAGATGGCCCATGTGCCGTCATGGTCGTTCATGCCGTTGTGGCCCGGTGAGGCGCAGAACTCGTCAAGGCCGTAGTACTTGTCGAAACCGGTGGTGTTCGCGAATGCCTGGAATCCCATAGAACCGTTTGGCGCTCCGTGGAAGAATGCGCTGTTGTAGCCTATTTTCTTGAGCTCTCCGGCTACTCCGCTCACCTTGTTCAACGAGGCCTCTGTTACAAAGAACGGCTCCACGAACATAGGTATGCTTGACAGTACCGACGGCATGCCGTCAATGCTCTTCTTGCCGTTGCCGTAGGAGTAGAGATAACTCTTGCTCGCGGTCAGGAGTGAGTCAAGGAACGGGGTGAGACTGCCGTCCTTGCGTGGGTTGAAAGCCCCTATGTATTCCTTACCGAAACTCTCTACGATTATTATCGCAACATTCTTTCCGTTGGGCGTGCCGTGTGGAGTATACTGTTTGAGTGGGGTAAAGATTCTTTCAAGTTCTTCTTCGCTGAAGAAATCCTTTTCTGTGAAAGGTTTCTTGCCTATTGTGCGTATTATGCAGAATGGAGTGTTTAGCACTATTGCCGCACCGTCAGGTGACGATACATATTGGTTGGCGTTGCTCAAGGTGATGGGGCGCACGGCCTTGCCGATACCTCCTCGTATACCGAAGATGAGCATCGGTATCACTGCCAACAGAAGAGGAATATGCGAAAGGTAGTACTTCTTCAAGTTCCGCCGTTCTTTCTTTGCAGGGGTATACAGCCTGTATAAACTCCAGATAATTGCAATACCCAACAATACCAACCACCAATGTGCTACGACCTCACTGCCTATGATTGTACCTATGTTCTCTTCATTCTGGAACTCGGAGAAAACATTCCAGGTTGTCCTGCGCCCTGTAAAGGGTACATATACTGTGTCGCACAGGTTGGCTATGATTCCTACTGCATTAGGGATAATGAAAGCCCATTTTGTGATACCTTGCATTATGCGCCCCTCTTTGTAATGCAAGGGAAATAGCAGGCAGAGCAGGTACAAGGCGTTGAGGTAACATACCGCCGATGTGTCGAACAGCAGTGCTCCTTTTGCAATAAGTGTCATCGGGTCTTGCTCTATTATGCCGGTATATAACGAATGGTTCGTCAGTACGAAAATTATACGGCATAAGAAAAGTGCTGCATATGCAAGGCCTATGTTTAGCAACAGAGCTACAGCAACGTTCTTTTCTTTTGTGGTAACGAATAGCCTGTCTGTTATAGTTTTGTGTATCCTGTCTTTCATCTTTTTGTGTCAGTGCGCTTTTGCTTTATTTGTTGTAGAAATCAAAGTATGTTGTCTGTAGTATCGCCTGGGCTCTCCTGACTCTTTCTTTACCGCTGACCTCGTCGGTGTCGTGTATTATTTCACGGCTGTCAAGGTCATATACGGTGAACCCGGTAGTGTCTATCATTGAGATTCCGTTGTTGAAGCAGTGATAGGCAAACGGGGTCTTGTATTCAGGGCTGAGGACATTGCGGCTGAACGGGAATTCGTCTGCAGCAATACCCAATTGTGGCAATAGTGTCGCTACAAGGTCTGTCTGGTTGCATATTGTCTCAATGCGCTTGGGTTCCTTGATGGCGCCGCCGAGCATGAGCAACGGTATATGGTTGCGGTTGATGTCGCTTTGTGTTATGCCTTTTGGATAGCCCACGACAGAGTGGTCGCTAATACATACAATTAATGTGTTGTTCCATCTGTCACTCTTTTTGAACCTGTCGATGAATTTGCCTAACTCCTCATCTGTGAAGGCAAAGGCATTTGCAATCTTGTCGTCTTTGATGCGGTTGTATGGTACTGTCCAAGGTTCGTGGCTGCTAAGTGTCAGGAATGTTATATGCCAAGGCTCGTTTCCTTGCTCCATTATAAGGTCATGGAGCCTGTTGAAAGTGATGTCATCGTTAGCTCCCCACTGGTGTGTGGTGCGTTCAGCCACGCTGAAATCACTGTCGGCAAGTGCACGTTCATATCCTGTGGAGTAGAGATATCCCCTCATGTTGGTGAAGTTTATATCACCGCCGTATAGGAACGTGTTCTTGTATCCGGCCTTTGCAAGCGATGATGCAAGCGATGGTAGTTTCTGGCTTTTGACGGTGGATTTCATTACCGATGTCTTGGGGAACGACGGGTAGCCGCTGAGTGTGCATATGAGGCCTCTGTCTGTGCGGAAACTGTTGGCGTACAAGTTTGTGAAGAGAATGCCTTCTTTGGAGAGTCGGCTGAAATTGGGTGTTATTCCGCTCTGTCCGCCGAGTTCCTCTACAAGTTCGGCACTCAACCCCTCAAATATTATTGTGATGATGTTGGGGCGCTGTATGTTGAGCAATGTGTCGGCAACCTCATTGTCTGTGGGGTAGAGTGCTTCAAAGATGGCTTCACGCTCTTCGTTCCCGAAGAAAGCGTATTCTTTGGAGAAATTCTCAACCTTCATCGATGAGTAGATGAAGCTGAATGCAGGGTTTACCGCTGCATGGTTCAGTATTGCCTTGTCACTGAAATATACCGACCCGATGTTGTTGGTGGACTCAGATATTCCACCTCTGATTCCAATGAACATGATACCACCGGCCAATATGAACAACAGCAGGGCTATGATACGTTCCTTTATCCCGGTGAGGCGTGTAAAGCGTTCTGTGCTTACAGCCTTGAGCAGCTTGTAGACTCCGAAAGTTACCGATAAAAAGGCCAGAATAAGGAGGGCAAGATGCCAAACGGCAATGCTGGCAATGGCATTTGCCGGTGAATCGATGTATGCCAGTACCGTTGCGTCGAGCTTGAACTCCCAATATGGATATAGTGTGGAGTCTGCAACAAATGCCAACACGATAGCAGTTGCAACGAAGATGTTGTAGCCCCTCAGGAATCCTTTAAGTGAAAAGTCTGCAAACAAGGTTGCAATAGTCAGCAACAGCGGTACTGTGGTGAAGTATCCTGCAACGGCAAGGTCGTGGGGCATGCCGTTGTATATTACTGCAAGATAGTCGGTTGCAGAGATGCTTTCGTCACCACCGTTCAATGCAAGAAAAATCAACTTGTAGATTATGAACAGTGCAATCAAAGAGAAATAGTATCTAACTATAAACAGGGCCCTCTCTTTCATATTCTGTATCGTGTTTTTTATACTGCTATTTTCGTCCGAAGTCTGCAGGTATTTCACCCCATTGGTCGGTCTCCCACTTCATGAGCTTCGTGGAGTAGCTGTTGTTCTTCAGCCACTTCTCGGCTCTCTCGATGTAGCCGAACAGCTCCTCGCTCTTTGCGTCACGGGGCAGCTTGGTCTTGCACTTTTTCTGTGCGACCCACAGCAGGGCATTGCGGCTGTCGGAGTATATCGGCATCTCTATCCCTTTCTGCTTCAGCAGTGCCAGGCCATGGACTATGGCAAGGAACTCGCCTATGTTGTTGGTGCCGAACATCGGGCCGAAGTGGAAAACCTCCTCACCGGTAGCGATGTACACACCACGGTATTCCATCATCCCTGGGTTTCCGCTGCAGGCCGCATCTACTGCAAGGGCGCCTTTTATCACCGTTGCCGGCAATGTGGCAGGGGTGCTCTTCTTTTCACTCTTTGCCTTGTTGCCGATGTAGTCATACGGTGATGAGGCATATGCCCTCTCGGCCTCGGCAAGAGTGCCGAACGACTTGTAAAGGGCCTGTTTCACTCCCTTTATCTGCGCCTCGCACTCCTCCCAAGTATTGTAGACACCGGGTGTTACTCCATTCCAGACTACGTAGTAGTGTCTCTTTGCCATAACGGGTATTACATTCTCTCGGGCACGTCAATACCGAGGATGTTCATTGCGGTCTTTATCACCTTGCCCACGTTACGTGTAAGGAGAATACGGAATGCCTTCACGCTCTCGTTCTCCTCGCGCAGGATGCTGTAGTCATGGTAGAACTGGTTGTACTCCTTTGCAAGGTCATATGTGTAGTTGGCAATGCCCGATGGAGAGTAGTCTGTTCCGGCCTGCTTAATTATTGCAGGGAACTCGTTGAGCATACGGATGATGGCGCACTCCTTCTCGCTGATGCTCTCGGGCGCATTTGCGTTGTCGACGTTTACACCGGCCTCGGCAGCCTTGCGCTCGATTGAGCGTGTACGTGCATAGGTGTACTGTATGAACGGGCCTGTGTTGCCGTTGAAGTCAATCGACTCTTTGGGGTTGAAGAGCATGTTCTTGCGTGCGTCCACCTTGAGCATGAAATATTTTAGGGCGCCCAGGCCTATGATGCGGTTGATCTCGGCCTTCTCCTCTGATGTGAGGTCATTGAGTTTGCCGCCCAATTCCTCCGATGTCTCGCGGGCTGTGTTTATCATCTCGTCCATAAGGTCGTCTGCATCTACAACTGTACCCTCGCGGCTTTTCATCTTGCCTTCGGGTAGCTCTACCATGCCGTAAGAGAAGTGTACAAGGCCCTTGCCCCAAGAGAATCCCAGACGGTCGAGCAGCAACGAGAGTACCTGGAAATGGTAGTTCTGCTCGTTGCCTACCACATACACCATCTTGTCGATGGGGTAGTCGCGGAAGCGTAGCTGTGCTGTTCCGATATCCTGTGTCATATATACCGATGTGCCGTCGCTGCGCAGCAACAGCTTCTCGTCGAGTCCTTCGTTGGTGAGGTCGGCCCATACTGAGCCGTTCTCCTTACGGTAGAAGAGCCCCTTCTCAAGTCCCTCAAGCACAGTCTCTTTGCCCACGAGGTAAGTGTCGCTCTCGTAGTAAATCTTGTCGAAATCCACGCCCAGGCGCTTGTAGGTCTCGTCGAAGCCCTCGTATACCCAGTTGTTCATCTTCTCCCAGAGTGCGCGCACCTCCTTGTCGCCGGCCTCCCATTTTACGAGCATCTCGCGTGCCTCAGCCATCAGCGGTGATGCTGCTTCGGCCTCCTCCTTGCTCATGCCTTTCTCCATCAGCTCGGCGAGTTCTGCTTTGTAGTGCTTGTCGAACGCAACGTAGTAGTCGCCGATGAGGTGATCGCCTTTCTTGCCGACGCTCTCAGGTGTAGCACCTTCTCCCCACTTCTGCCATGCAAGCATTGACTTGCAGATGTGTATACCGCGGTCATTGACAATGTTTGTCTTTACCACACGGTTACCGTTGGCAGCAATGATGTTGGAGAGGGCATATCCGAGGAGATTGTTGCGGATGTGGCCCAGGTGGAGCGGTTTGTTGGTGTTCGGTGACGAGTACTCTACCATTACGAGGGGAGAATCTGCTGTAGCCTCAACTGTACCCCATTTTTCTGTCTTGTCTATTGTGGTGAGCAGGTCAATCCAATAGTTTGTAGATATTGAAAGGTTCAGAAAACCCTTTACCACGTTGAATGCCGATACTACAGGCTGGTTTGCCTTGAGGAACTCGCCGATTTCCTGCGCTGTCTCCTCGGGGCGTTTCTTTGAGAGGGCGAGGAACGGGAATACCACAAGGGTGAAATCTCCCTCGAACTCTTTACGGGTTTTCTGCAACTGAATCTTCTCTGCGTTGAAGTCTGCGCCGTAAAGGCTCTTTATCGCCTCAACGACACTCTGTACCAATCTTGTTTCAATACTCATATCTTTCTGTTTTTTGTTTTTCGGTCCCGTGCGCGCATAGCGCGTGTGTTTATCTTTGCAAAGATAGTGCAAGACGGGGGCAGTACAAAATAAACAGGCCGTTTTTTGTTTTGCTTTCCTCTCTGAATCGCTTGTAATACGTGCTCCCGGCCAGTCGGGCACTCCTTTTGCAGCCGAAAGTGTTTATAAAATTTAAATAAACTCTTTTAGTGGCAATTCGCGGATGCCCGAACCGTAATATTGTATTATCTTTGCCCGCATAAGAATCAAAGCATAAAGAATCCGTATGAATGGAATACCTACAATAACCAAGAACCTGCTGGCGATAAATGTGCTGATGTTTCTGGCACTTTTTGTCGCGGAGAGGCATGGCATTGACCTTAATGCAATACTCGGGCTGCATCTATTCATGTCAGAAGATTTCCAGCCCTATCAGCTTGTGACATATATGTTCATGCACGGCAGTATCACTCACCTCTTCTTCAATATGTTTGCCTTGTATATGTTCGGCAGAACATTGGAATATATGTGGGGTCCAAAACGTTTTCTCGTCTATTATCTTGTTGCAGGTGTCGGTGCTGCGCTTGTGCAGGAAGCTGTATGTATCGCACGTTACAATGCTATGGTCTCCAATATGTCTCCTCAGGACGTGGAGCTTGTACTTATGTATGGACTTGACGCATTGCACCAGGGAAAGAATTTCATTGATCCCTCGTTGGGGGCACTTAATTTGGTGCTCAACTCAACCACAGTGGGTGCCTCGGGTGCAATATATGCAATCCTGCTCGGGTTCGGTATGCTTTTCCCGAATGAACAGATGTTTGTGTTCCCTATCCCGTTCCCGATACGTGCGAAATATTTTGTTCTCGGATATGCAGTGATAGAGCTTTATCTGGGAGTGTCGGGTACAGCCGACGGTGTTGCCCATTTTGCCCATTTGGGTGGAATGCTCTTCGGTCTTCTATTGATACTTTATTGGCGTAAAAGAGGTAGAATCAGTGGTCCTTATGTTTGAGAATCTGTATAAAAAATATCAGGGTGCTGACGTTGTCGGGAAATTTATTTTTGTCAACGTCGCGTTATATGTTTTGCTCCTTTTTATCGGGGTTTTTTCGGTGCTTTTCAATGCCGGCACGCTGTCGGCCGATGTGCTCTCGTTTGTTGAACTTCCGGCTTCATTGGAGCTGCTGCTCGTGCGTCCGTGGACGGTGTTCACCTATATGTTCATACATGCCGGTCTATGGCATATCCTGTGGAATATGTTCGCACTGTATTTCTTCGGCAGAATATTCCTGAATTTTTATTCGGTGCGGCACTTTGTGGGAATTTACATCCTCGGTGGTCTTTTCGGAGCACTCTTCTTTGTGCTTGCCTACAACCTGTTCCCTTACTTTGGACCTTATCTGCCGTTTTCGCGTCTGGTGGGTGCCTCGGCGGCGGTGCTTGCAATAGTGGTTGCGGCAGCAGTCCGCAGTCCGCAGTACAGGATAAACCTCATGTTTGTGGGCAGCGTGAAACTTTCCACATTCGCTTTGGTAGTAGTTGCAATGTCGTTCCTGATGCTGTCGGGTGAGAATGCGGGCGGTAATTTCGCACATCTGGGTGGCGCCTTTGCCGGCTGGCTCGTTGCAGATATGCTAAACAAGGGAAAGGACCTGACCCTGGTGGTCAACGGGCCGATAGATTGGATGAGTTCCCTTCTTACACGTCTGCGTACTCCACGCAAGAAAAAAACGAAATACACATATACCCGTGGAGGCAGGAGCGCCGACTATGAATATAATGCACGTAAAAAGGCCGATGAGGCCGAGGTGGACAGGATTCTCGAGAAGGTGAAGAAGGGCGGTTATGCCTCGTTGAGCGAGGAAGAGAAGAGGCGTCTCTTCGAGGCTTCGTCAAAATGAGGGTGTGTGTATCGTGTCAAAAGCGGACAAAAGTTGTTTGATAAAGCGGCTTTTGTCCGCTTTTATACCTTTAAAATAAAGAATTTTGACGAAATCCCTCTTCTTTTAAGAAAAAAGCGCTATATTTGCGCGATTTTATATTAAGGAACAATAAATCACATAAAAATTTATAAACAATGCAGAACAAAGGATTTGTAAAAGTTTTTGCGGTACTCCTGACTTTGGTGTGTCTGTTCTACATGTCATTCTCGGTTGTTACAAGCAACCATATGGGAAAGGCTGATCAGGACCCTCTGGGTCAGCAGCACTATCTGGATTCCATGAAGAACGAGAAAGTTTGGTTGGGATACACATTGAAGGAGTGCCAGGAATTGGAGATTGGTTTGGGTCTTGACCTCAAGGGCGGTATGAGCGTCACTATGGAGGTTTCAGTTCCCGATGTTGTCATGACTCTTGCCGGCGGCAACAAGGAGAATGTGGCTTTCAAGGCTGCTTTCGAGGCTGCACGCGAGGAGACAAAGGCTGACGGTGACTTTATCGCAGCGCTCATCAAACACTACAATGCACAGGATGCAGGCAACGTTGCAGTAATCTTCTCTACAGAGCAGATGAACGGTAAGGTAAACATGCAGTCAACAGATGAGGAGGTTGCTACAGCTCTTGCAGCTGAGGTACAGGCTTCTTTGGACAACTCATTCAACGTATTGCGTACACGTATCGACCGTTTCGGCGTCGTTCAGCCTAATATCCAGGCAGTAGAGGGCGGCCGTGGCCGTATCCTCATCGAGCTTCCGGGTGTTACTGACAAGGACCGCGTTGAGAGACTCTTGCAGGGTTCAGCGAACTTGCAGTTCTGGGAGACATACAACGCTGCCGAGATTGCAACAGATGTACTTCCTGCACTCAATGAGTTGAATACAAACCTCGCAACAGAGGAGAACGAGGCTCCTTTGTTCTCTGTCTTCCAGCTCCAGCAGGGTGCAAACGCTATTGTGGGTTATGCTCAGGCTAAGGATACAGCTGTTGTCAACAGCATTCTTGCCGGTGCATACGCTGACGGTACTTTCATGAAGGAGGATATCCGTTTCTCATGGGGTGTTTCTGCAGCTGACGGCATGTCAATCTTCGAGCTCTATGCTTTGAAGACCGGTTACAACGGTGCTGCATCTTTGGAGGGCAACGTTATTGACGATGCAAAGGCTGAGTTCTCGCAGAGTGGCTCTCCTTGTGTGACAATGAAGATGACCGCTGATGCAGCCCGTACTTGGGCACAGCTCACAAAGGCAAATATCAATAACGCTATTGCCATTGTTCTTGACAATGCTGTATACAGCGCACCTAACGTAAGTAATGAGATTACCGGTGGCCGTTCAGAGATTACAGGTAACTTCACAATCGAGCAGACACAGGACTTGGCTAACGTGCTCCGTTCTGGTAAACTCTCTGCTCCTATGGGTATTGTCGACAGCTATGTTGTAGGTCCTACACTCGGTGAGCAGTCAATCAAGCAGGGTCTCGTTTCATTCGTTGTGGCATTTGTACTCCTTATGGTTTACATGTGCGCGATGTACGGTGTTATCCCGGGTTCAGTTGCAAACCTTGCACTTTTCTTGAACCTCTTCTTTACATTGGGTATCCTCGCTTCGTTCCAGGCTGCACTCACAATGTCTGGTATTGCCGGTATCGTGCTTACCTTGGGTATGGCTGTCGATGCAAACGTGCTCATCTATGAGCGTGCGAAGGAGGAGCTCCGTGCAGGCAAGAACGTTCGTCTTGCGCTTGCTGACGGTTACAGGAATGCATTCTCTGCAATCTTCGACTCTAACTTCACATCAATCATAACCGGTGTTATCCTGTTCTACTTCGGTACAGGTCCTATCAAGGGATTTGCTACAACACTTATCATCGGTCTTCTCTGTTCATTCTTTACAGCCGTGTTCGTTACACGTGTAATCTATGACTACTTCATGAGCCGTGACAAGTGGTTGAACCTTACTTTCACAACAAAGGTTTCTGAGAAGATGATGAGAGATACAAAGTACGATTTCATCGGCTCTGCAAAGATGAGCGGTATCGTGTTTACTGTACTTTCAGTGTTGATGATAGGTTCATTTGCCTTGAGAGGCTTGCAGCAGAGCATCGACTTCACCGGTGGACGCAACTTTGTTGTGCAGTTCGAGCAGGAGGTTGAGCCAGAGCAGGTACGTGACCTCTTGAAGACAAAGATTACAAATGACAATGTACAGGCAATCGCTTTGGGTACTGACGGCAATACTATCCGTATCTCTACAAACTATATGATTGAGGATACAGATAAGAATGCTGACCGTCAGATCGAGGTATTCCTCTATGAGGCGTTTGTCGAGGGTGGTCTCATTGATCCTGCAAGAGTAAGCCTTGAGACATTCCGTGATATCGAGAACAGAGACGGTGGTTCAATCATCAGCTCTCAGAAGGTTGGTCCAAGTATTGCAGCTGACATCCGTGAAGGTGCGATTATCTCTGTGATCCTTGCGCTTATCGCAATCTTCCTGTACATCCTCGTACGTTTCCGTAACGTGGCATTCAGTATCGGTTCAATCTTTGCGTTGGCAATCGACGTGTTGATGATTATGGGCTGCTACTCACTGCTCTACGGTATTCTCCCGATGTCACTCGAGGCTGACCAGACATTCATCGGTGCAATCCTTACAGCTATCGGTTACTCAATCAATGACAAGGTGGTTGTATTCGACCGTATCCGTGAGTTCTCGGGTCTCTATCCAAAGCGTGACAAGCGTGAGTTGTTCAACCTCTCATTGAACACAACCCTCGCACGTACAATCAATACTTCGGTAAGTACATTGATCGTGTTGCTCTGTATCTTCATCCTTGGTGGTGACAGCATCCGCAGCTTCTCATTCGCAATGATTCTCGGTGTTGTATTCGGTACACTCTCTTCATTGTTCATCGCTGCTCCTGTTGCTCTCAAGTTCTTGACAAGAAAGAAGTAATCAGGTATTAAAATAAGAAATGACCCATACCGCCAAGGTGTGGGTCATTTTGTTTCTGTGATATTCATGAGCATTTTTGCCTTTGTACCTGCAATCTTGTCTACATCCAATGCCTGTCAGCAACTGGCAATCCTCTCTTTCAGGTAGTAGTAGGCAAAGCGGCATTTTGTGCAGTTGTGCAAACGGCAGTATCTGCGGTCAAGTTGCAGTATCGCCTGTGAATCGGCTGCACATTCAATGGCGATGCCTTTATCCTTCCATTTCCTCACGACGCTGTTCTCTTCACTTTTGAGCTGGTACAGCAGTTCCTCGGCCTTGCCGCATAGCCCGCTGTCGTTGCGGTGTTTCCCGTATATATATAATATAGGTATAATGGCATTTATTATTATCACATCGAGTTGGCGCTGCCTCATGTTGCCGCATCCTGTGGTTTCCGTGCCGCCGAAGCAGGCGTGGTTGCTCCAGTAGCCATGTAGGGTGGTGTCAAGGAGTTTGTAGTAACCGGTTATTGTCTCGCAGGCCGCTATGCTTGAGAAATCAAGGCTTCTCTGCCAATAGAGTGCCGCAATCCTTGCTATGCGCACATGGGGTGTGGCGCTGCCTGTTCCCCAGGCCTTGTGGTCAATCTCCTTGAGACCGAACTTGTTCTTCAGAAACCTGTACTCCTTTGCAAGCTTGTTGTAGTACTCGCTTGTCATTGCCTGTGTACGGTAGTAGTAAGGGATGCTCTCCTCGTCAAGCAGGCCTGCCTGGCCGAACATTATGGCTTCTACCTGCAACAGGTTGTCTCTGTGCTTGCCTAATGCGTTCAGATCAAGCACTTTTGCCCACTCTTCAAAGATGTCGCCCTGTATGCCGAACCCGAAGCTACGTATTATGATTCTCATGAGTGTCTCCTCCCATCGTCTGTCGCACAGTGCGTATGTCTTCTCTATTGCAGCGGCCTTCTCTTCAATGCGTTCCACAAGCAGACGCGACAGGTAATTGTGGATGTTTATATTGCTCTGTCCTGTAATGGCCGTTACGCATGGCAGGCATCGGCTGTGCTGCTGTGCTTCGGTGAACTCATCGTCAAGCTCCTGTGGGTAGGATATGCATAGCTGGTGAACGGCCTCGCCATGCTTCCTTAGTCTCTCGCAGTCATTCTCGATGGTCACGTGCAGTATCACGTTGTCATATCCCTCTTTGCTGTTGCGCAGCTCCTTCTCCCAATCGCTGCTCCTGTGGTGCAGTATCACGTTCCCGCTCCACTCCTTGTCGCCGATTCTTAACCTTGCGTTACAGAAGAGGTTGCTGTTTTCGCACTCCTTGCCGGTGTCGATGATCTTTATCTCTTCTCCGCTTGTAGTAATGAGTCTGCTCTTGGGTATAAGCCTGCTCTTCCAGATGTAATGCATCACTCCTTTCATGTCGTTTGCTTTTTGCAGCAAAGAAAAGACGTAAACCCCACCGAAGTCAAATTCTTGGCGGGGTTTACTATTCTTTTTTAACAATGTTTTAGAAAAAGTCCTCTTGAAACGGCTTTTTAGCTCTTCTGGTTCTCTTTGGGATAGCTTATTCGTGTGTGGTATATTGCCATAAGCCTCCTTTTGAATACATCCTTTATGATGTCTATGTCCTTGAATGTAAGAGGGCTCTTGCTGTAGGTCTTGCTGTCGACCTGCTTGTCGATTATGCTGTCTACCATAGAACATATGTTCTCCTCGGTGTACTCCTTGATGCTGTGCGAAGCTGCCTCAACACAGTCGGCCATCATAAGTATCGCCTGTTCGCTGGTTGTGGGCATGGGACCAGGGTATGTGAAGAGTGTCTCGTCGATCTCCTCGTCGGGGTGGGCATTCTTGTATGATATGTAGAAATAACCGGTCTTTGATAGCCCATGGTGTGTGCTGATGAAGTTCTGTATGCTCTGTGGCAGGCCCTCATGCTTGGCAATCTCGATACCCTCGGTCACGTGCCTGATGATTATCTGTGCACTCTCTACCTCGCTCAGCGCGCTGTGCGGGTTGATACCACCGTTCTGGTTCTCGGTAAAGTATATCGGGTTGTTGGTCTTGCCGATGTCATGATAGAGCGCACCGGTGCGCACCAGCAGGCTGTTGGCGCCTATTGCGCGGGCGCCTTCTGCTGCAAGATTGCTCACCTGTATCGAGTGCTGGAATGTCCCCGGGGCCTCCTGTGACATCTTCAGCAGCAGTTTGCTGTTGAGGTTCGACAGCTCTATCAGTGTCACGTTCGATACGAAATGGAATGTCTTCTCGAACACTATCATCATCGGGTATGCGATGAGCGTGAGAAGTGAACTTATTCCAAGATAGAACGGCATCCTTGAACCGACCTGTGACATGTTGCCGGTCTCAATGAGGTTGTAACACAGGTATACCAGCATGTAGGTCAGGAATGTGATGAGCACGCAACGGAACATCTGCAGGCGTGACTCAAGTTCCTTCATACACAATATCACGCTGCATCCGGCAGTCAGCTGCAGCAGCAGGAACTCATACTTCATCACAAGCATTGTAGAGCAGATGAGTATGGTGGTCAGGTGTACCATGAATGCGGTGTGGTTGTTTATGAACAGGCACAGCATCAATGGGACAATGGCGAAGGGCAACAGGAATACGTTGCCCACGCCGTTGCTTATCATTATACCGAGTATTACAGGGAATGCTGTCGCTGCAAATATCGTAAAGGTATATTTGTACGTGTTTGTTATTACCTCGCGCTGGTAGATGTGCAGGTAGGCATGGAGCAGCAGCATCACAATGATGACAAAGAGGATCTGTCCAAAGAAAATGTATGTATGGTTCTTGTTCAGTTGGGCATTCTCGGTTTTGCTCATTTCGTTGATGTACGCATTTATTATCTGCGCTGTCTTGTGGTCGACGAGCTCGCCCGGGTTTATGATCAGCTGTCCCTTCTGTATATTCGCCAATGTGGAGTCTATCTTTTCAATCCTGCTTATGATATCATTGCTGGTGCGTTTGATGTCAAGGAAATAGTTCGGTTTTATTATGCTGTCCAGCGGGAGTGAGGCGCCCAGCCTTTGCATGAGGGCCTGATTGGATGATACGGCTTTTATGGCGTCGTGGAGTGGAATGAACTCCTTTGTGCTCTTTGTCTCGGCCCTGTTGCCGTTTATCGATAAGGCCTCGCTATAGTTGTTGTTCTTTATGAACCCTGCATCCTCATCCGATATGATTCCATAGTTGTAGAGCTCCTGGAGTTGGCTTGTGAAGTTGTCGGAGTTTGATGTCAGGCTCATGAACCAACCGCTGTTCAGTGTGCTTCTCAGTTTCTTGACAGCCTGTTTGCCTACCTCGGGGTTGAAAATGAAGTAGGGCTTTGCGGCTTTCTTCGCATTTTCCTGCTCTGTGGCGATGTCGGCATCGGCTTTGGGGACTTCGAAACTGAATTCGGCGATAAGCTGTTCGTTCTCCCACGGTGTACCCTCCTTGAAACCCAGGCTTGTGCTTTTCTCGCGTGGCATGGTGTATGTTATGAAAAGGGTACATATTATCAATAGACAGATGTGGAATATCTGACGTGAGTATCTCCTTATGAAATTCTTGAATTTTTCCATCATTACGGTAGTTTATAGAGTCCAAAAATACGAAATTTTTGCAACAACCAAGCATAAAACCGTTTTTTTGCATCTGTAGGCTTCTGCTGACGGTGTCTTTTGTCGGGCTGTGGCGAATGTGACGTTAAAAATATGTTATATTTATTTTGTTGTCAGCGCAAGTTATGTTAAATTTGCATATTGATATATTGTATATTAGGCTTTGTGGGCTTCAAGGATATTTTGTGCTTTGTTGTCCATTTGGTATCGGTTTGAAAATAATAGAATTATGAGCGAAAGAAAAGTAAGGGTGCGTTTCGCACCGAGTCCTACAGGCCCGCTCCACATCGGCGGTGTAAGGACAGCATTATATAACTACCTGTTTGCAAAGCAGAATGGCGGCGACCTTGTGTTCCGCATCGAAGATACCGATTCCAACCGTTTCGTGCCGGGTGCCGAGGAGTATATCCTTGAGTCATTCCGCTGGTTGGGAATCAAGTTCGACGAGGGTGTCAGCTTCGGTGGCAACTATGGCCCCTATCGCCAGTCGGAGCGCCGTGACATCTACAAGAAGTATGTCCAGGTGCTGCTCGACAACGGCAAGGCATACATTGCTTTTGATACTCCCGAGGAACTTGAGGCCAAGCGTGCCGCAATGGATAATTTTCAGTACGATGCATCTACACGCTTGAGCATGCGCAACTCGCTTGCGTTGCCGGCCGAGGAGGTGAAGGCTCTCATTGAGAGCGGCCACCAGTATGTGGTGCGTTTCAAGGTTGAACCGGGTGAAAAGGTTGTTGTCAACGATATTATCCGCGGCGAGGTTACGATCAATTCTTCAATCCTTGACGACAAGGTGCTCTACAAGTCGGCCGACGAGCTGCCTACATACCACCTCGCGAACATTGTAGACGACCACCTCATGGAAATTTCACACGTCATCCGCGGTGAGGAGTGGTTGCCTTCGGCTCCGTTGCATGTGCTGCTGTACCGTGCCTTCGGCTGGGAGGATACAATGCCGCGTTTTGCACATCTGTCGCTTCTGCTCAAGCCCGAGGGCAACGGCAAGCTCAGCAAGCGCGACGGTGACCGTCTGGGCTTCCCCGTGTTCCCGCTCGAGTGGCACGACCCTGCGAGCGGCGCTGTCTCATCGGGTTTCCGCGAGAGCGACTATCTGCCCGAGGCTGTCATCAACTTTCTGGCTCTCCTGGGCTGGAACCCCGGTGACGACGTTGAGCTGATGTCGATGGAGGAACTTGTGAAGAAGTTCGACCTCTCGAAGTGCAGCAAGGCCGGCGCACGTTTCGATTACAAGAAGATGGTTTGGTTCAACCACGAATATATATTGCAGAAGCCTGACAGCGAGATAGCGGCTCTGTTCATGCCTGTCGTTGAGGCTCACGGCATAAGCACCACACCCGAATTCCTCGAGAAGGTGGTGTCCCTGATGAAGGGACGTGTGAACTTCGTGCATGAACTCTGGGATGCCTGCAGTTTCTATTTTGTAGCCCCCACAGAGTATGACGAGAAGACTGCGAAGAAACGTTGGAAGGAGGATTCTGCACAGAAAATGGGCGAGCTTGCCGCTTTGCTCGAGAGTCTCGAGGATTTCTCTGTCGAGAGTCAGGATGCAGCCGTGCACCAGTGGATTGAGGCCAAGGGCTACGGAATGGGCGAGATTATGAACGCTTTCCGTCTTGCGCTCGTGGGCGAGGGTAAGGGCCCGCAGATGTTCGACATCTCGGGGCCCATCGGCAAGGAAGAGACTCTTGCACGCCTCAAGAGGGCTATTGAAGTTTTAGGATAACACCGGTTCGTCTAAAATTCTTGAAATGTACACTTTAGGTATATATCTATATGCAGCCTTGGTCCGTCTGGCAGCGCTCTTCGGACACAAAAAGGCAAAGCTTATGCTTGAGGGACACAAGGAGATATTTTCTGTTCTCAAGGAGAAGGTAAAGCCGGGCAGCGAGTATGTGTGGTTCCATGCATCTTCTCTGGGTGAATTTGAGCAGGGGCGTCCTATGATAGAGAAACTGCGTGCCGAACATCCCGAGTACCGTGTGGTGCTGACATTCTTCTCGCCGTCGGGTTACAAACCTGCAAAGAATTACCAGCAGGCCGATATAGTATGTTATCTTCCTTTTGATACAAAGAAGAATGTGAAGCGCTTCCTTGATATTCTGCAGCCTAAGATGGCGTTCTTCATCAAGTATGAGTTCTGGATGAACTTCCTCGGTGAACTCAAGAAGAGGGATATCCCCACATACAGTGTCTCTTCAATCTTCCGTAAGGAACAGACATTCTTCAAGCCTTGGGGTGGCCGTTACCGTATGTCGCTCCATTCGTTCACTCATCTTTTTGTACAGAATGAACAGTCAAAACAGCTGCTCTGTTCTATTAACATCAAGAACGTGACGGTGGTGGGTGATACCCGTTTCGACCGTGTGATAAAGATTCTTGAGCAGGCGCGCCAGTTGCCTCTCATTGATGCTTTTGTCGAGGGCGAGAGGAAAATCTTCGTTGTCGGCAGTTCCTGGGGGCAGGACGAGTCAATATATATGTCCTATTTCAATGCCCATAAGGAGTGGAAGCTTATAATCGCCTCTCACGAGGTGAACGAGGAGAGGGTGGCAAGCATCGTCAAACAGTATTCGGGCAGATGCGTGCGCTACAGTAATGCAACAATCGAGGAGGTCCGTGATGCCGACTGTCTTGTCGTAGACTGCTACGGTCTGCTTTCGTCAATATACCGCTATGGTGATGTTGCATACGTGGGCGGTGGCTTCGGCGTGGGTATCCACAATGTGCTTGAGGCTGCGGTGTATGGCATTCCGGTGCTCTTCGGGCCCAACAACCGTAAGTTTCAGGAGGCGCAGCAGCTTAAGGCCTGCGGTGGTGGAATAGAGATTGTCGGTATCAATGACGTTGCCGAGGTCATGGACCGCTTTGCGTCCGATGCAGCGGCCCTTGAGGCTGCAGGCAAGGCTGCCGGTGATTATGTGGCCAGCAATGCAGGTGCTTCGGCAAAAATATTCAAGGCGTTGGGTCTGTGATGTGGTCTTATTTATTATTGGGAATATATATAACATAATAACCTTTTTAAATTTAAAGTTATGAAGTATTTGACAAACGAGAAATTGGTGATTGTCGGCGCAGCCGGTATGATCGGTTCAAACATGGCACAGTCGGCTCTTATGATGGGTCTTACAACAAACTTGTGTCTTTATGACGTGTTCTCTCCAGAGGGCGTTGCCGAGGAGATGCGCCAGAGTGGCTTCGATGATGTAAACATTACAGCTACAACAGACGTTGCCGAGGCTTTCAAGGATGCAAAGTATATCATCTCTTCGGGTGGTGCTCCACGTAAGGAGGGCATGACACGTGAGGACCTCTTGGCTGGTAACTGCAAGATTGCCGAGGAGCTCGGTAAGAACATCAAGACATACTGCCCTGACGTTAAGCATGTTGTTATCATCTTCAATCCTGCCGACCTTACAGGTCTTGTAACTCTCCTTTACTCAGGTTTGAAACCGGGTCAGGTTACAACTCTCGCTGGTCTTGACTCAACACGCTTGCAGAATGCTCTTGCAAAGAAGTTCGGTGTGATGATGAAGGATGTTACAGGTTGCGCCACCTACGGTGGCCACGGCGAGCAGATGGCTGTATTCGGCAGTGCTGTAAAGATTGCCGGCAAGCCTCTGACCGACCTCATCGGTACAGCAGAGTTCCCCGCTGAGGAGTGGGAGCAGATGAAGAAGGACGTTACACAGGGCGGTGCAGCCATCATCAAGCTTCGTGGCCGTTCATCATTCCAGAGTCCGTCTTACCTTTCAGTTGAGATGATACGTTCAGTTATGGGTGGTGAGACATTCCGTTATCCTGCCGGTACATACGTTTCTAACGAGAAGTACGACCACATCATGATGGCAATGGACACAGTCCTCGATGCCAACGGTTGCTCATACAAGATGCCGGTAGGTACTCCTGAGGAGATTGCTAAGCTCGATGCAAGCTACGAGCACCTTTGCAAGATGCGTGACGAGCTCGTTACTTTGAACATCGTTCCTGCGATTTCAGAGTGGAGCAGCATCAACCCTAACCTCTAATCTCGGGTAATCGCTTTTATAATGTTACGGGAGCGCGTGCGCTCCCGTACTTTTTTGTAGCTATGGTAACTGTGTGCATTCCCTTTGCCCGGGCTATCATAGTCACATTAGCCTCCTTTCCGCGCTTTTTTGTCCTTTTGTGTAAAAAGTATCTCAAAAGTTTTGTCATTTAAGAAATTGTATCTACTTTTGCGCTGCATTTTGTGTAATGTAGAAAATAATATAAACTAAATAAATAAAATAGGAAATGATTGTAGTACCTGTTAAGGAGGGCGAGAACATTGAGAGAGCTCTCAAAAAATTCAAGAGAAAATTCGAGAAGACCGGTGTAGTTAAGGAGTTGCGCGCTCGTCAGCAGTTTGACAAGCCTTCAGTTCTCAAGAGACTGAAGATGGAGCACGCTATCTATGTTCAGAAGCTTCGTGCAAACGAGGAATAAGAAACAATCTGAATAATTCTTAAAAACCGGATATTTTTCTTGTTTTTTAGACTAAAGTGATTTATATTCGTTGCCGAAAGATACTTTTCTTTCGGCAACGAATATGTTTATAGATTCATTTATCGGGTATCTCAAGGCTGAGAGGAACTACTCGGCGCATACGTTAAGGGCGTATGCCGGTGACCTCCGCTCCTTTGAGGCGTTCATGGCCCGCATGGATGAGTCTATTGATTTTTTCAATGCCGATGCCGATGTGGTGCGTGCCTGGGTGGCAGCGCTGATGGATGAGGGTGCTGCCCCTTCGTCGGTGTGCCGCAAGCTCAGCGCCCTGCGCAGCTTCTACTCTTTCCACCGCACGGCCGATGCGTCGCTCTCCAACCCGGCGGCTCCTATGCAGGGGCCCAAGCGCAGGAAGAAACTGCCGGTATTCCTCAAGGAGAGTGAGATGAATGAGCTCATCGATGAGGTGCAGTTCGGCGAGGGGTATACGGCGTGCCGTGACAGGATGGCGCTTATCTTCTTCTACGAGACGGGAGTGCGCTTGTCGGAACTGGTAGGGCTCAATGTCGATGACATTGACCTCGGCGCTTCGGTGGTAAAGGTTGTGGGCAAACGCAATAAAGAGCGTGTGATACCTTTTGCAAAGGAACTGAAAACCGAGCTGGAGCGTTATCTTGGGGTTAGGGAGCAGTTTGCCGGATGCAGTTCCGGGGCATTGTTCCTCTCGTCTCGCGGCGGACGCATAAGCAACTCCCAGGTCTACCGTATGGTGGGCGGACGTCTGTCGACGGTTACCTCGGTAAAGAAGAAGAGTCCGCACGTGCTGCGCCACACATTCGCCACGGCAATGCTCAACAACGAGGCTGAGATTGGGGCGGTAAAAGAGTTGCTCGGTCACGAGAGGCTTGCGACAACCGAGATTTATACGCACCTCACATTCGAGGAATTGAGACGATTTTATGATAAGGCTCATCCACGGGCCGGTAATAACTAAATAATAGGAGGAAATATTATGGAGACAAGAATTCAGGCGGTTCATTTCGACGCATCACAACAGTTGGTGGAGTTCGTAGAGAAAAAGGTTGCGAAATTCGAGAAGCTTTGCGAGGGTGCTACTGCTCTTGACGTGAACATGAAGCTGATTAAGCCCGAGACAGCGATGAACAAAGAGGTTGCCCTCCGTTTGTCAACAGGCAATGGCGAGCTCTTTGCCTCAAAGGTGAGCGATACTTTTGAGGATGCATTGCTTGGCGCTATTGATGCAATCAAAGTACAGATTGAGAAGGCCCGCAACAAATAGTGCGTGTCTCTTGGCGGAATATATGCAAGGGTGGCCTTTGGGCCGCCCTTGCTGTTTTAGTTAAAAAATAAAATGTAGATTGTCCGTCTAAAAAAAGAGTTGTATTGATTGTATAAAATTAATGAAAAACAATATTTTTGCAACGAAAAGGAGGAAAATGCAAAATAGAGTACAGATAACAGAGTACAAGACTTTTAGTAGCTTTTGATAACCTTTGTAAACTAAAAACAAACAACCAAGAAATGCAAAGCTATAATACCATATACAGCAATAGTCCGGGGTCGGTAACAGGCAATCTCTTTTATTTGCTTTGTAATATATTGAGTTATAATATTTTGCAATACCTCCCCCTAAATACGGATATAAAATATAAGATAATGCGCTATTGTGCAGCACCTCAACGTGCCTCACGGTAGCGCGTTTTTTTGACCTTATAAAGTAAAAAATTAAAAATAATAACTAAGCGATGAAACAGAAAAAAGAATTTTACACACCGCCCGTAGTTACAGTGGTGGAGATTGAGACTTCCCAGATATTGGCAGGTTCCTTTACAGGTAATGCACAGGATAGCGACGATAGCGAGTTCGGTGCACCAGCACAGCGTCGCGGGCAATGGGGCGATTTGTGGAAATAAATCGCACTATCAACAACACGAGCAGTGATAGGTCGCACGCTGTAAAACTCTCCCGCTTTTTAAAGAGGGAGTACCCGCAGGGGGGGAGTTCTGCTTGTGCGAAAAGCCCTCAGACAGGGGTGCAGTTTAAAGTTTATGCCACGCGGGTGGCGGTAAGCAGAACGAGTCAATTTGTGGAAATGAAAAATAGAATGCCTTGCGTTCTTGTCATTCCGAACCGCAGGGAGGAATCTCAAAAACCGCACGAACCGAGATACTTCACTCCATTACACTCCGTTCAGTATGACAACATTCGCGACAAACTATAAATAATGAAAAACAATAAACAACTGTAAATATGAGAATAACCAAAAAAGCAAATAAGAGCAGAACAACATCTGTACTCCGTACTCTATTATCTGTACTCTGTACTCTGTTATCTGTACTCTTCATCACCTCTTGCCAGCAGGACGACATCGTGCCCGACACACCCGATGCTCCTACCGAGGGCTATCACCTGACCTTTGACGGAGGTGTGGGCATTGAGACTGGTAC
>SUXN01000016.1 GCA_015060965.1 Bacteroidales bacterium
TCCGAACAGAGAAGTTAAGCCCGTCAGCGCCGATGGTACTGCGAAGATTCGTGGGAGAGTAGGTCATCGCCACTTTTCAGAGAGAGCTTCAAGCAATTGAGGCTCTCTTTTTTGCTGTTAATCCCCCTTGTCTGTCCGGGCCGATGGTACTGCGAAGATGGCTCAGTAGAAAATTTAGCGTGGCTGCATATTTCTTACCAGAATTTGGAATTTAGATCAATTCAAGTGCTCCCCTGAATTTCTTTAGGGGAGCTCCGCAAGGCGGTGAGGGGTATAAAAAGCGTGGCTGCATGTTTTTATTTATGGCGCGCGACCCTAAAGACTCTATTGCCCCTGTAGACGCTAAAGACTCCGGAGCTCCTGCGCGCCCCGTGAAGCCCCGCGCGCCTTTCATTGTTCCATCAGTATTAATTCAATACTTTTATAATATTCTTCTCTTTTTTGCGTTTATATTCAAGACTAAATTGAATGTCTCTATGCAATGGTATAAGAATTTCAAGAATATCAAATATCTGCTGATTGGGCTTGCGGCACTTATCGCTGTAGGCTCGTTGTATGTCTCCAATGCGCTTACATCGGAGCTCAAGAAAGAGGAACTGAACAAGATGCAGGTGTGGGCAGAGGCTATGCGTTCTCTTAACAGTGCTGATGATAACACAGACTTGAACCTGGTGCTTGCTGTGCTTAGCGGGAATGAGATAATTCCTGTTGTGGTGCTCGACAGCAAAGGAGCGATAAACAATAGCCGTAATATTGAAATTCCTGAAGGAAAGGATTCTCTCACTGTACTGATGACAAGAGTGGCGCAGATGCGTGCAGATGACCATATCATACGAATTGATACTGGGGGTGAGGAGTTCTTTGAGGTGTGCTATGATGATTCGGTTCTCCTGCAACAGCTCTCTTACTATCCTTACGTGCAGCTGTTGGTGGTGTTGCTTTTCTTCCTTGTCTGTTTTGTGGCTATCCTCAGTTCCAAGCGTGCGGAGCAGAACAGGGTGTGGGTTGGTCTCTCAAAAGAGACTGCACATCAGCTTGGAACGCCAATCTCGTCTTTGATGGCATGGACTGAGGTGCTCAAGGAGAAATATCCCACTGATGAACTTATTCCTGAGATGGAGCATGATGTGGCACGTCTGCAAAGGGTGGCCGAGAGATTCTCGAAGATTGGCTCCAAACCCGAGGCAACGGCAGAGGATATCATTGATATTGTGGAACGCGCAGTTGAGTATGTCAAACGCCGTAGCCCGGCACAGGTGAACTACGAGGTGGTGTTTCCCAAGCGTCCTCTATTGGTGCGTATGAATGCTCCGCTCATTGAGTGGGTGATGGAAAATGTGTGCAAGAATGCGGTGGATGCAATGAATGGTGCAGGCAATATAACCATCACTGTCTCTCAGGATAACGACAAGGCTTTCGTGGATATTGCCGATACAGGTAAGGGCATTGCTAAGTCATGCCATAAAAGGGTATTCGAACCTGGTTACACTACGAAGAAACGCGGTTGGGGCCTTGGTCTCTCGCTTGCGAAAAGGATTGTGGAGCAGTACCATAAAGGAAAAATATTTGTCAAGAACTCAACTCTTGGCAAGGGTACGACTTTCCGTATTGAACTTAGAAAGTAATATCCACATTCTCGTGATTCCATGTTTTGAGTGCCTGGCCGGCACTCAAAAATGTATGCTGTATATTGTTTTAAAGTCGGAAAAGAAGCCTCTATTTTAAAGTTTTTCTTCAAATTAGGTGTTTCTAAAGAATTTTATTACTATCTTTGTGTCCTAAAATCGGGTAGTACGAATAATAGGCACTGCTTTTTAGAGTTATTTTGTTGATAGTGATGATTTTATAGTAGCGATGGGAAGATTTGACAAGTACAATGTAGACCTTAAAGGGTTAAAAGCAGCACCCCTTGAGATGGAATTTGACCTCGATAATGCCTTTTTTGGTGATATCGACGGTGAGGAATTCCAGAAAGGTTCTGTGAAGGCTCTGGTAAAAGTGAAGAAAAACAGGGATGTCTTTGATTTTTCTTTTGAGCTGAGCGGAACAGTAGTAGTTCCTTGTGACCGTTGTCTCGATGACCTTGAGATAGATGTTGACACAGAGAACGAATTGAGAGTGAAACTTGGTGATGATTATGCCGATGACGGTGACATTGTCATTGTTCCCGAGCAGGACGGTGACATAAATATCGCATGGTATCTGTACGAGTTCATCGCGCTGGCTCTTCCAATGAAGCGTGTACACGCACCGGGGAAGTGCAACCACGAGATGACAGGTAAGCTCAAGAAGCACTCGCCCGAGGAGTCCGATGGTGGTGATACCGATGAACAGGAGATTGATCCACGTTGGGCCGGTTTGAAGAATATACAAATAGAAGAAGATAATTAAAAAGTAAGAAAAATGGCACATCCTAAAAGAAGACAATCAAAGACAAGAACTGCCAAGAGAAGAACTCACGATAAGGCAGTAGCTCCTACATTGGCAATCTGCCCTAACTGTGGTGAGTGGCACGTTTATCACACCGTATGCGGTGCGTGTGGTTATTACAGAGGCAAGCTCGCTGTTGAGAAGCAGGCTGCTGTGTAAATGAGTTTCTACCGCAGATGACAATGACAGCTGCGGGTAGTTTTTGTACGTAAGTTAAAGACGCACCTATGCTGTAATGCTTGTGGTGCGTCTTTGTTTTTCTGTAAAAGTATGCATAAAGCCGGTTTTGTAAATATTGTGGGTAATCCCAATGTGGGCAAGTCTACACTGATGAACCTGTTGGTGGGTGAGAGAATCTCCATAGCGACATTCAAGGCGCAGACTACCCGTCACCGTATCATGGGTATTTTGAATACTGATGATGCGCAGATTGTGTTTTCTGATACTCCGGGTGTCCTGAAGCCAAATTATAAGCTGCAGGAGGCTATGTTGCGCTTCTCGCGCAGTGCATTGCGCGATGCCGACGTGTTGCTGTATGTGACCGACATGGTTGAGAGCCCCAAGAAGAACAGTGACTTCATTGCCGAGGTGCGTAAGCTCGACGTGCCCATCCTTGTGCTCATAAACAAGATTGACCTTGCCGACCAGCAGCAGCTGATACAGAAGGTGGAGCAGTGGCACGGGATTATCCCTGAGGCCGAGATACTGCCGATATCTGCAATAGCAAAGTTCAACGTGGATGTTGTGATGAAGCGCATCATGGAGCTGTTGCCCGACTCGCCGCCTTACTTCGACAAGGATGCGCTCACCGACAAACCGGCGCGTTTCTTTGTGACAGAGATAATCCGCGAGAAGATTCTGCTACACTACGACAAGGAGATTCCTTATGTGTGCGAGGCTGCAGTGGAGCACTTCAAGGAGGATGAGGGCAAGATTTACATCAAGGCAATCATCTATGTCGAGAGGGAGAGCCAGAAGGGTATCATCATCGGACATGAGGGCTCGGCGCTCAAGAAGGTTGCCACTGATGCACGCCGTGAACTGGAGAAGTTCTTCGGCAAGAGAATATTTTTGGAGATATATGTAAAGGTCGACAAGGACTGGCGTAACAGCGACCCTCAGTTGCGCCGTTTCGGTTACGACCAGAAAGATTGATATAAGTGATATGGGAAATTTGGTAGCGATAGTTGGTCGTCCCAACGTGGGTAAGTCGACCCTTTTCAACCGCCTGACAGAGACCAAGCAGGCGATTATATCGGACGAGGCGGGTACAACCCGTGACCGTCAGTATGGCCGTTGCCTGTGGTGTGGCAAGGAGTTCTCGCTTGTGGATACCGGTGGTTGGGTGCGTAACTCGGACGATGTCTTCGAGGAGGCAATCTGCGACCAGGTGACACTGGCACTTGAAGAGGCCGATGTCATCCTCTTTGTGGTGGATGCGATGAACGGACTCACAGACCTTGACATGGAGATGGCATCGATGTTGCGCCGCTCGAAGAAGCCCGTGCTGGTGGTTGCCAACAAGGTAGATACATACGAGATGCAGTACGGCACAGCTGAGTTCTACAGTCTGGGTCTCGGTGACATGCATTGTATATCGGCTGCCAACGGTAGCGGTACTGGTGACCTGCTCGACGAGATTATCTCTAACTTCACTAAGGAGGCCGAGGAGGCTCCCGAGGAGAACATCCCGCGCTTTGCTGTGGTGGGCCGTCCTAATGCAGGCAAGAGCTCGATAATAAACGTGTTCCTCGGTGAGGACAGAAACATCGTGACCAATATCGCAGGAACAACCCGCGACTCAATCCTTACACGTTACACGAAGTTCGGCTTTGACTTCTATCTTGTTGATACGGCCGGCATACGCAAGAAGGGCAAGGTGACCGAGGATATCGAATACTACTCTGTGCTGCGCTCAATCCGTGCCATCGAGAACAGCGATGTCTGCATCCTCATGATTGATGCCACACGTGGCATAGAGTCACAGGACCTCAACATCTTCTCGATAATCCAGCGTAACCAGAAGAGTCTGGTGGTGGTTGTTAACAAGTGGGACCTTGTGGAGGACAAGAGCGAGAAGGTGCAGAAGTTCTTCGAGAACGCCATCCGTGAGCGTGTGGCCCTGTTTGTGGATTTCCCCATCATCTTCACTTCGGCTGTGACAAAACAGCGTGTGTTCAAGGTGCTTGAGACAGCAAAGGAGGTCTACCTCAATTCAAAGACTAAGATTTCCACAGCAAAGTTCAACGAAGAGATGCTGCCGCTCATTGAGGCCTATCCGCCACCATCATTGAAGGGCAAGTACATCAAGATAAAGTACTGCATGCAGCTGCACGAGACACGCGTGCCGTCGTTCCTCTTTTTTGCGAACCTTCCGCAGTATGTGAAGGAACCATACAAGCGCTTCCTTGAAAATAAAATCCGTGCCAAATGGAATTTCCACGGAGTACCGATGAACATATTTATTCGTCAGAAATAAATATGTTCAAGGAAATCGGCGCAGCCAATTTCTCTCATCCGAATATATTTATTCGTCAGAAATAGGCCGTAACGCAGTATAGGCCTGAATAGACAAAACCAATAGTGCTATGGCGCTATTGGTTTTTATTGTGATATGGTTTATATTTGCTATATAAATTATGGTTATGAGAAAAATGTTGTTGCTTCTTCTTTTGGTTTCGAGTGCTTTGGGCTACTCTCAGGTTGACAGTATAAAACCTTTTGAGATACATCCTGTGTTCGACGGCTATTCAAAAGAATATATTGACAGCATATCAGTGGAACCTGGTTATGAAGATGTGTTCGATATGCTTGAAGGATATGAACTGTACAATGATCTTTACAGCGCGGCCTGTAGTTGGTATTGCGCTGCGATGTTTGATGATCCGGAGGCTACGAGTGCTCTCGCTCCGCAGGGACGTAATACTTATGAGGCTGCCAATATACACGATTTCAATCACGAAACAGTTTGGGCCGAGGGTGTAGAGGGTGATGGCATAGGTGAGAGTATCGTTTATAGATTCCCGGGACATCATGCCCGTATTACAAAAGTGAAGATTCTTAACGGTTATGTCAAGAATCAGGCATTATGGGAGGCTAACGGACGCGTGAAGTCTCTGAAGGTATATTATAATGGTGAACTGTATGCTGTGCTGGAACTTGAGGACAGCCGTACCTTGCAGTGCTTTGATGTGGGTATATTGGGTACTCATGTCAAGGGCGCACCCGATTGGGATTTGAGGTTTGAGATAGCAGAAGTGTATCCCGGAACAAAATACAGCGATACGGTCATAAGCGAACTTTATTTTGATGGGATTGATGGTCATTGATGCTGTACAATAAACAGGTGCGCGCCTGTTTATTGTGTCATCTTTTCCCTGTTGCCTGCTCTTTTACCTGCCTCAGTATCTCGCTCGAGAAGAGGAAGTCGTTGAGTGTGCTGTTGTCGGTGTTGAGGATATCTTTCTTGTTGCCTTCCCAGCATAACTCGCCGTTGGCAAGGAACAGGATGTTGTCGCCGATGTTCATCACGGAATTCATGTCGTGGGTGTTGACGATTGTAGTTATCCCGGCCTCATCGGTGATGTCGTGTATGAGCTGGTCGATGATGAGTGAGGTCTGCGGGTCGAGTCCCGAGTTTGGTTCGTCGCAGAACAGGTACTTGGGCTTCATTGCTATCGCGCGGGCGATGGCTGCGCGTTTCTGCATTCCACCTGACAGTTCCTCGGGGCTCTTGTCCTGGGCTTCGATGAGGTTTACTCGCTCAAGGCAGGCGCGTGCGCGCTGTATCCTCTCGTTGTATGTCATTGTGGAGAACATATCGAGTGGGAACATGACATTTTCCAACACGCTCATCGAGTCGAACAATGCGGCGTTCTGGAAAAGCATGCCTATCTCCTGGCGCATCAAAAGCCTCTCTTTCTTGTCCAATGACATTATGTCGCGGCCGTCGTAGCATATTGTTCCCCTGTCGGGCTCTATGAGGCCGACGATACATTTGAGCAACACGGTCTTTCCGGCACCGCTCTTGCCTATGATGAGGTTGGTCTTGCCGTTCTTGAAAACAGCGTTGATACCCTTGAGGACATCCTGCTCCTCAAAACTCTTGTATAGTGAATTTACCTCTATCATTGCATCAGAAGTTGAGTGAGTATCATATCGGAAAACAGTATAAGTACACTGCAGCTGACTACGGCGTTTGTACTTGCCTTGCCCACCTCTATTGAACCGCCTTTCACGTTGTAACCGTAGAAAGAGGCAACGGAGGTTATGATGAATGCGAAGAACAGTGCCTTTATCACGCTGCACCAGATGTACCACTGGTTGAATTCGTACTGAAGTCCCACTATAAGGTCCTGCGGCGTCATTATGCCGGTGAATTCTCCGATGGCGAACGCTCCGGCTGTTCCGGCTGCGATGCTGAAGATGACCATGATGGGAATTGTAAACATGAGGGCCGCAATCTTTGGGAGTATAAGGAAGTTCGCCGAGTTAACACCCATTATCTCAAGAGCGTCGATCTGCTGTGTCACGCGCATTGCACCAATCTCGGATGTTATGTTCGAGCCTACCTTACCGGCAAGGATAAGACACATGATGGATGAAGAGAACTCCAGCAGAAGAATCTCGCGTGTGGCATATCCTACAACGAACTTTGGCATCCACGGGCTCTCTACATTCAGTTTCATCTGTATGCAGATGACTGCGCCGATGAAGAATGATATGAGCAGCACAATGGGGATTGAGTTCACTCCCAGCTGGTATGTCTCGCGCAGTGTCTGCCTGAAGAAGATGCTCCATCTCTGCGGCTTTGACAGTACGCGTCCCATAAGTATCAGATAGCTGCCGAATGTCCTTATTGAGTCGAATAATATCATTTCTTTCAAAGAATTAGAATATCGGGTACAAAGTTATTAAAAATTGCCCATCAATAATGTTAATAATTATTACAAAGTTGTTCTTTTGTACGTTTGGCTCCATAAAGAGCCTGTTTTTTTGCGTAAACGGCAAAATTGCATTATCTTCGCCGAGTATATAAATATGCTTTCGGGAAATGGAGATGAACGATAACAACATCAATGCCGGTAGTGCAGAGCGTATGGTGCTGCGCACCGAAGGTCTTGTCAAGAGGTATGGCAAGCGTACTGTTGTGAACAATGTGTCGTTTGACGTCAAGCAGGGCGAGATTGTCGGTCTGTTGGGCCCTAACGGTGCAGGAAAGACTACTTCGTTCTACATGACCACCGGTCTTGTGGTTCCCAATGGAGGACGTATCTTCCTAAACGATGAGGAGATAACAAAATTCCCGGTGTATAAGCGTGCCCGTGCGGGTATTGGCTATCTTGCACAGGAGGCCAGCGTGTTCCGCAAGCTTAGCGTGGAGGATAATATCGCTTCGGTGCTCGAACTTACAGGCAAGCCCAAGGAGTACCAGAAAGAGAAACTCGAGAGCCTTATTCAGGAGTTCCGTCTGCAGAAGGTGCGCAAGAACCTTGGTGACCGTCTTTCGGGTGGTGAGCGCCGCCGTACGGAGATTGCGCGCTGTCTTGCCATTGACCCCAAGTTCATCATGCTCGACGAGCCGTTTGCGGGCGTCGATCCCATCGCTGTCGAGGATATCCAGTATATCGTGTGGAAACTCAAGGACAAGAATATCGGCATCCTCATCACTGACCATAACGTGCAGGAGACATTGAGTATTACGGACCGTGCCTATCTGCTCTTCGAGGGCCGTATCCTGTTTGAGGGAACTCCCGAGGTCCTTGCCGAGAATCCTATTGTGCGCGAGAAATATCTTGGTCGCGACTTTGTGTTGCGCAAGCGCGAATTCCAGATAAACGAGGATTAAGAAGCTGTTTCTGAGGCTTAATTTCCAACAAGTTGCGAACAAATTCGGTTTTTACTTGATTTTGTGCCCAACTTGTTGTATTTTTGCACGCCCTAAATTAGGTATATACTATGCCGTGCACAGGGTGGATGCTTTTTGTGGCATCTTCTTATTTTTGACAAAGAATTATTTAAATATTTTAAAATGGAATTTACACTTAAGAATCAGAGCGCGGCAAGCGCTATCCTCTCTGTAAATATTCAGGAGGCAGATTATTCAGCTTTGGTTGAGAAACAGTTGAAGAACTTCCGCCAGAAGGCAAATATCCCCGGTTTCCGTCCTGGTATGGTACCTATGGGCTTGATCAAGAAGCAGTACGGTACAGCTGTCAAGGCCGAGGAGATCAACAAACTGTTGCAGACAAAGATCTTCGAGTATATCAGAGAGAATAAGATCGATATGTTGGGCGAGCCACTTCCTATCGAGTCACAGCAGGCCGGCATCAATATGGCCGAGGACAAGGAGTTCACTTTCGAGTTCGAGATTGCCCTTGCTCCAAAGTTTGATGCAGTGCTTGACAAGAACGACAAGCTCGCTTACTACCGTATACAGCCTACCGACGAGATGATCGAGGGTCAGGTGAATGCTTTCGCACAGCGTTGCGGCGAGTATAAGCAGGTTGAGGCATACGAGAACGGTGATATGCTCAAGGGTACTCTTGCAGAGTCTGTTGAGGAGGGTATCGTTGTCCGTGAGGCTGTGATGATGCCTTCTTATATGAAGAACGATGAGCAGAAGGCTCTCTTCGCTGGTTCAAAGCTTAATGACGTGGTTACATTCAACCCCTCTGTTGCTTTTGACAACAACGAGGCTGAGCTCGCTTCACTCCTCAAGGTTGAGAAGGCTGATGTCGCAGCACACAACGGTGAGTTTACATTCACTATCACAGAGATTACACGTTTTGTTGCAAGCGAGTTGAACCAGACTGTATTCGATGCCGCTTTCGGTAAGGATGTCGTTACAAACGAGGCTGACTTCCGTGCGAAGATTGCTGAGCAGTTCGAGTCACGCTTCGAGGTTGAGAGCGACTACAAGCTCCTTATGGATGTACGTACATACCTCATGGAGAAGGTCGGCAAGCTCGAGTATGACGAGTCTATCCTGCGCCGCATCATGGACGGCAGCAAGCAGGGTGAGACTGTAAGCGAGGAGGATTTCCAGAAGAGCCTCACAGAGCTCACATGGCACCTCATCAAGGAGCAGCTTGCACGCAAGTTCGAGGTTAAGGTTGAGGATAATGATGTCCTTGATGTTGCCAAGGCAGCCACACGTGACCAGTTCGCCCAGTACGGTATGGCAAACGTGCCCGATGACTTGCTCGAGAACTACGCAAAGGAGATGCTCAAGCAGGAGAAGACACGCGAGGCTCTCATCAACCGCGCTGTTGACGTTAAGCTCATCCAGGCTATCAAGGGTGTAGTTACTCTTGAGGAGGAGAAGGTTTCTGTTGAGGATTTCAACAAGAAGGTCTCTGAGAACGCCTGATAATCGGGCTATGATTATACGTTCTGGTTCGTCGGCATAGCCAATGAACCAGAACGGTTTTTCAATTATTACTATAGTGTTGTTTAAAACGAATTGTTGTATGGAGAGAGACGATTTCAAGAAATATGCTACCAAGCATCTTGGTATGAACAGTATGGTGCTTGATGATGTGATCAAGGCACAGTCGCAGTATCTTAACCCTTATATCCTTGAGGAGCGTCAGCTGAACGTTACCCAGATGGATGTGTTCTCACGTCTAATGATGGACCGAATAATCTTCCTGGGTACCCAGATTGACGATTATACTGCAAACACTCTGCAGGCACAGCTGCTCTATCTTGATTCAGTGGACAGCGGTAAGGACATATCAATCTATATAAACTCTCCTGGCGGTTCTGTATATGCGGGATTGGGTATCTATGATACCATGCAGTTTATCCAGAGCGATGTTGCTACAATCTGTACCGGTATGGCTGCGAGCATGGCTGCCGTACTTCTTGTTGCAGGTGCCGAGGGCAAGCGCTCTGCGCTTACGCACAGCCGTGTGATGATACACCAGCCTCTTGGCGGTGTGCAGGGCCAGGCCAGTGACATCGAGATCACTGCCCGTGAGATACAGAAACTGAAGAAGGAACTCTATACCATCATTTCCGACCACAGCAAGCAGCCTTTCGACAAGGTTTGGGCAGACAGTGATCGCGACTATTGGATGACTGCAGCCGAGGCTCAGGAGTATGGTATGATTGACCGTGTCCTCATACGTAAAAAGTAATCCAGACAATGGCTGAAAAGAATAAAAGACGTTGCAGTTTCTGCGGTAGGGCCGAGAATGAGGTGGCGTTGCTGATGACCGGAATGACGGGTTACATCTGCAATGACTGTGTTGAGCAGGCACACAATATCCTGCGCGAGGAGGCTATGCTGCCCAAGAGTGACTTCGAGATGAAGGAGCTCCCCAAGCCAAAAGAAATCAAGGCATTCCTCGATGAGTATGTCATTGGTCAGGATGAGGCTAAATGTGCTCTGGCTGTATCGGTGTACAATCATTACAAGCGTCTCATGCAGCGCGGTGCTGCCGATGATGTGGAGATAGAGAAGAGCAATATAATCATGGTGGGAAGTACCGGTACCGGCAAGACCCTTCTTGCGCGCACCATCGCCCGCTTGCTCAAGGTCCCTTTCACAATAGTGGATGCCACTGTGCTGACTGAGGCCGGTTATGTGGGTGAGGACATCGAGAGTATCCTCACGCGTCTGCTGCAGGTTGCCGACTATAATGTCGAGGAGGCAGAACGTGGAATAGTGTTCATAGATGAGATTGACAAGATTGCCCGTAAGAGCGACAACCCTTCGATCACCCGCGACGTGAGCGGTGAGGGTGTGCAGCAGGGACTCCTCAAGTTGCTTGAGGGTTCTGTGGTGAACGTCCCCCCACAGGGCGGACGCAAGCATCCCGACCAGAAGATGATTCCGGTGAATACAAGGCACATACTCTTCATCTGCGGCGGTGCTTTTGACGGAATCGAGAAGAAGATTGCACAGCGTATGAACACCCATGTGGTGGGTTATGATTCGGTGCAGAACAGTCTCAAGATTGACAAGGGTGATATGATGCAGTACATAACACCGCAGGATTTGCGCTCTTTCGGCCTTATCCCTGAGATTGTGGGTCGCTTGCCTATTCTGACATCGCTGCGTCCGCTTGACCGCAAGACATTGCGCAGCATCCTTACCGAGCCAAAGAACTCTATCATAAAGCAGTATATAAAGCTGATGGAGATGGATGGAGTGGAGCTGGTGTTCGAGGATGATGTGCTTGAGTATATTGTTGATATGGCTATCGAGTACAAACTCGGTGCACGTGGTCTGCGTTCGATAGTGGAGACGATAATGATGGAGAAGATGTTCGAGATTCCGTCTGCAGGTGTCAAAGAGTGCCGCATAACAAAGGATTATGCGAGGGCCCAGGTGGAGAAAAGTGCTGTAATGGGCAACGCCCTTCTCTGACAGGTATACCTTATGTTTGAAGGACTGCATTGAAATGGTTATTTTAATGCAGCCCTTTGTTCAATAATCCGGGTTGTTTCCGTTGCGTAACAGCGCGGGTCGTGGTCAGGAAATTGGGCGTGGATTATGTCAGGACACTTTCTTGAAGTTTTTTACAATATTTCGGAAAATATATTTGAAAAAAGTTGCGCGTTTTATTTATATATTTATAACTTTGTTTTCAAATAGGCATATTGTAAAATGACGAAGAAGTGTAATTTGACGGAAGTTCTCAAAGAGAATTTCGGCTTTGATACGTTTAAAGGGGATCAGGAGGCGGTCATCAGGAACCTGCTCGCAGGTAATGACTCCTTTGTGCTGATGCCTACCGGTGGTGGCAAGTCGCTGTGTTACCAGTTGCCTTCATTGGTCATGGATGGCACGGCGATAGTCATATCGCCTCTCATTGCCTTGATGAAGAACCAGGTGGATGCCATCAGGAACTTCAGTGAAGAGGATGGCATTGCCCATTTTCTGAATTCGTCTCTTACCAAGCAGGCAATAGAGGAGGTTAAGACCGATGTGCTTTCAGGTAAGACCAAATTGCTTTATGTTGCTCCTGAGTCTTTGACAAAGGAGGATAATGTCGAATTCCTGAAGAGTATCAAGATTTCGTTCTATGCCATTGACGAGGCGCACTGTATATCGGAGTGGGGTCATGACTTCCGCCCCGAGTACCGTCGCATAAGGCCTATCATAAACGAGATAGGCAAGGCACCGATAATCGCGCTTACTGCAACAGCAACGACAAAGGTGCGTGACGATATAAAGAAGAATTTGGGAATACAGGATGCGGCGGACTTCAAGTCGTCATTCAACAGGCCGAACCTTTACTACGAGGTACGCTCAAAGACAAAGGATGTAGACAAGGAGATTATAAAATTCATAAAGTCGAACCCGGGAAAGTCGGGTATAATCTACTGTCTCAGCCGTAAGAAAGTGGAGGAACTTGCCGAGATACTCCAGACAAACGAGATATCGGCGAAAGCATACCATGCAGGAATGGATTCTGCTATGCGCTCGCAGACGCAGGATGATTTCATCATGGAAAAGATAGATGTCATTGTGGCTACAATAGCGTTCGGAATGGGTATTGATAAACCGGATGTGCGCTATGTGATACACTATGACATTCCAAAGAGTCTCGAGGGCTATTATCAGGAGACTGGCCGTGCCGGCCGTGATGGTGGTGAGGGGCAATGTATAGCGTTCTATAACAACAAGGACCTTCAGAAACTTGAGAAATTCCTTGAAGGTAAACCTTTGGCAGAACAGTACATTGGCCGTCAGTTGCTCTACGAGACAACTGCATATGCAGAATCTTCCGTGTGTAGAAGAAAATTGTTGTTACATTATTTTGGTGAAAATTACGACGTGGAAAATTGTGGAAATTGTGACAACTGTCTCTCTCCTAAAAAGCAGGTAGAGGCAAAGGAGATGCTTGAGGCAGTTATTGAAACTATCTTGGCGTTGAAGGAGAATTTCAAGGCCGAATATGTTATAGATGTGCTTCTGGGAAAGGAAACTGCAGATATCCTTTCGCATAAACACGATGAACTGGAGTGCTTCGGCTGTGGCGATGACGAGGATGCTAAACGATGGAACGCAGTGATACGTCAGGCGCTTATAGCTGGTTATCTTGACAAGGATGTCGAGAATTACGGCCTTCTCAAGGTTACAAAGCAGGGCAATGCGTTCCTCAAGAAACCTGTCTCTTTCAAGATTGTGGAGGACAGGGACTTTGACGAGGAGGAGGCTGTTGTGCAGACAACAAGTACATTTGCAGTAGACCCCGAGTTGTATGCAATGCTGAAGAATCTGCGTAAAAAACTCTCAAAACAGCTTGAGCTTCCGCCTTATGTGATATTCCAGGATCCATCGCTTGAAGCTATGGCGACAACATATCCCATTACCATCGACGAACTGAAGAATATCCCTGGAGTGGGTGAGGGTAAGGCAAAGCGTTACGGTGAGGAGTTCTGTGCCCTTATCAAGCGTCACTGCGAGGAGAATGAGATTGATCGCCCCGAGGATATACGCATACGTACCGTTGCCAACAAATCCAAGCTGAAGGTGGCGATCATCAATGCCATCGACCGCAAGGTCGCTCTTGATGATCTCGCAATCAGCAAGGGAGTGGAGTTTGACGAGCTGCTCGATGATATCGAGTCAATCGTATACTCAGGAACTAAACTCAACATAGATTATTTCCTTGAGGAAATCCTTGATGAGGAGAACATGCTTGAGATATATGATTACTTCAAGACTTCGGATACCGATAACATAAACATTGCCGTTGAGGAACTTGGCGGAGAATACAGCGAGGAAGAGATACGTCTGGTACGTGTCAAGTTCATTTCGGAGATGGGCAATTGATAATGACAAAAAATAAAAGACAAAAAACTAAAATATACTCTTATGAATGATTTTATTAAAGAAAAGATTGTGATGGATGGTCTCACCTATGATGACGTGTTGCTTATCCCTGCGTACTCAGAGGTGTTGCCTAAAGAGGTGACTTTGAAGACCAAGTTCTCAAGAAATATTGAGCTTAATGTACCTTTCGTGACAGCTGCCATGGATACTGTTACCGAGGCAAAGATGGCTATTGCCATTGCCCGCGAAGGTGGTATCGGTGTCATTCATAAGAATATGTCGATAGCAGAGCAGGCTCATCAGGTGGCTATCGTGAAGCGTGCCGAGAACGGTATGATATACGACCCTGTGACAATCCAGGCAACAGCTTCTGTAAAGGATGCACTTGATATCATGGCAGAGTACCACATTGGCGGTATTCCTGTTGTTGATGGGGAGAAGAGGCTTGCCGGTATAGTTACAAACCGTGACCTCCGCTTCGAGACAAACATGTCACGTCCTATCTGCGAGGTGATGACACCGGCCGACAAACTGGTCGTTACACACCAGAAGACTGACATGGAGGCGGCTGCGAAGATTCTGCGCGAGAACAAGATCGAGAAGTTGCCGGTTATCGATTCGGACGGCAAACTGGTAGGTCTTATCACATATAAGGATATCACCAAGGCAAAGGATAAGCCAATGGCTTGCAAGGACAGCAAGGGCCGTCTGCGTGTGGCAGCCGGTGTAGGCGTTACCGTTGATGCCATGGACCGTATCAAGGCTCTCGTAGAGGCCGGTGTAGATGCCATCATCATCGATACAGCCCATGGTCACTCAGCCGGTGTTATAAAGAAACTCAAGGAGGCTAAGGCTGCTTATCCTCAGATTGATATTGTAGTGGGTAATGTGGCTACAGGTGAGGCAGCAAAGATGCTTGCCGATGCTGGTGCCGATGCAGTCAAGGTGGGTATCGGCCCGGGTTCAATCTGTACGACACGTGTTGTTGCCGGTGTAGGTGTCCCACAGCTGTCTGCCGTATATGATGTTGCCAAGGCGCTTGAGGGTACAGGTGTCCCCTTGATTGCTGACGGAGGTCTGCGTTATTCAGGTGATGTCGTAAAGGCTCTTGCCGCAGGCGGATACAGTGTGATGATCGGTTCGCTCGTTGCAGGTACAGAGGAGTCTCCCGGTGATACAATTATCTTCAACGGCCGTAAGTTCAAGTCATATCGCGGTATGGGTTCTCTCGAGGCAATGGAGAACGGTTCAAAGGACCGCTATTTCCAGGCAGATACTGCCGACAAGAAGAAGCTTGTCCCCGAGGGTATTGCTGCGCGTGTACCTTACAAGGGCACTTTGTTCGAGGTGATTTACCAGCTCGTAGGCGGTCTGCGTTCAGGTATGGGCTATTGCGGAGCCAAGGATATCGAGTCTCTGCATAATGCAAAGTTCGTACGCATCACGAATGCCGGTGTGCTCGAGAGCCACCCGCACGATGTGTCAATTACAAGTGAGGCTCCGAACTACAGCCGTCCTGAATAATAAACTGTAAGGAATGATGAAAAGTCTGAAGAATATATTTCTCTCTTCATTGCTTTTTTCGGCATCGGCACTCGCTCAGGTTTCTGACCCGGTGCTGATGACCGTAAATGGCAAGGAAGTGAAACGCTCGGAGTTCGAGTATGCGTTCAACAAGAACAACAGCAATCTTGTCGACGGTGGTCAGACGGTGGAAGAGTATCTGCCGATGTATATCGATTTCAAGCTGAAGGTTGCCGAGGCCGAAGCGCTGGGTCTTGATACTATCGCGTCTTTCAGGGAGGAGTACAGCAAGGATCGCGCCCAGATGGCGGAGGATTATCTTATTGACCCGAATTTTGTAGAGAAGGAGGCATATCGCGTATATGCGAAAGATTCTGCGACAATAGGCAAGGATGGCTTCCTGAAATTGAGCCATATCGTGCTTGTAGCAAGGCAAAAGGAGGACAAGACTCTCATTGCTTCTTTGAAGGCAAGGATTGATTCTGTCTATACGATGCTTCAGGCGGGCAAGACATTCGAGGAGGTTGCGGTAGAGTTCGGTATTCCGGCACGTGCCCTCGAGCCTTTTGAGATTATACGCGGACAGGCCTATCCTGAATTTGAGGCGGCGGCTTTTGCGCTTGCCGACGGTGAGTACTCTGCGCCATTTGAGTCGCCTGCCGGCTTCCATATCGTAAAGCGTATATCCTCACGTCCTTTCGGCTCTTTTGAGGAGTATAAGCCTGCAATCATGGATATGCTCGAACAGCAGAATATACGCCAAAAGGCCCGTATTGTAAGAGGCAAACAGCTTGCCGATGAATTCGGCGGTGGGTTGACCCCGACAGAGGCTTTGGCACGTGAAGACAGCCTGCTCGAGAGCAAATATCCTGAGTTCGGTAATCTTATGCGAGAGTATTATGACGGTCTCCTGTTCTTTGAGGTCTCTACCCGTGAAGTTTGGAATAAAGCTCAAAATGATGTAGAGGGACTTGAGAAATTCTTCAAGAAGAATAAGAAAAAGTACAAGTTCGAGACTCCACGTTTCCGCGGTGCTGTAATTCAGGCGAACACTCAAGCGAATCTTGATGATATAAAGTCTATGATTGCCGGTAAGAGCGTGGGCGAGTACAAGAGTGTCATTGATGCCAATCTTCCTAAGGACTCAATGCGTAATGTACGTGTTGAAATAGGCGTATTCGCTATCGGTGACAATGCGTGGGTGGACAAATTGGCCTTCGGTCAGGGTGATGGAGGCAAACTCCGTAAGGGTTTCACTGTCGTAGAGCTTGAAGGCGGCATAATCGAAAAGCCTGAATCTTACGTAGATGTCAAAGGCGCGGTAACCAATGACTATCAGAAATTTCTTGAGGATAAATGGGTGAAATCACTTCGCAAGAAGTATAAAGTTAAGGTTAATAAAGAGGTACTAAAAACGGTTAATAACCACTGATGAAGAGAGGTTATTTCTTATCTTTGTAACAATTTACAACGGATGCATAAGAATATATTCAAGAAATTTCTGCTAATGCTGATGGCAGTGCCTTTGTTGGCGGCATGTCATGGCGAGCAGGTCCTGCAAGAGAGCCGTCACTCTCTTGTGGAGGTGAATGGTGTGCATCTGTATAAGGATGAGGTAGACTTGCAGTTAGCGGCGGCTGCCCATGATGATAGTGTCGGTTTCGTCAATGAATACATTGAGCGTTGGGCTACCGAGCAGCTGTTCTACAGCAAAGCGACAGACAATGTGGCTTCAACATCCGAAATAGAGAGTATGGTGGAGAACTATCGCAAGAGTCTTATACTCAATATCTATCAGGATAAACTTGTTGAACAGCATCTTAAACCGTCGATAAGCTTCGCCGAGGTGTTGCATTTCTATGACTCCAACAAACCTCTCTTTGATGCCGACGAGCCTCTGTTCAAGGGACTGCTGCTGGTGCTCCCGGCAAAGGCTCCGAACTTGAATAAGGTGCGGAAATGGTGTCTTGATATGAGCCCGGAGGCAATGGAGGAACTGGAAACGTACAGCGCTGAGAATGCATTGACCTACGAATATCTTATGGACCGCTGGTATCCATTTGCAGATGTCGTAAAACATACCCCGCTTACAGAATCCCAGTTGATGGAGAGGCTCTCACGTAAGAGTACCATTGAATTCAAGGAGGATGACAAGATCTATCTTGTTTGTTCCGATACCATACTCCGTGAAGGCGATACAATGCCTGTGGAACTTGTTACGGCCGAGATAAACGAACTGCTGCTGAATTCTCGTAAGGCCGATTTCATTAAAAGAAAGAAGAAGGACCTTTTTGAAGAGGCCAAGGCCGAAGGAATCATTAAGTTTAACAATAGACAGACTGTTACAGACGAATTAATAGAAAAATAATGAACAGATATATTCTTAAATGTGCATTTGCGCTTTTTGCGCTCTTCTCTTTTGGTAGCGCCAATGCCCAGGACAATGTCATTGACCGTGTGGAGTGGGTTGTAGGTGACAAGGCGATATTGCGTTCCGATATTGAAGAGGCGATACGCTATTGGTTGAGTACCGGCAGAAAATTTGACGGTGATCCGTATTGCGTGGTAGGCGAGGATCTGGCGGTGCAGCAACTTTTCCTGCATCAGGCTGCAATAGACAGTGTCGAGGTTGACGAGACAAAGATCATGCGTCAGGTTGATGCGCAGATGGATTATGTCATTCAGCAGATTGGCTCAAAAGAGAAACTTGAGGAGTATTTCGACAAGAATTCGGCCGAAATCCGTGAGATGTACCGCGAGCAGCTGTATAACATGGAGATGATGGAGATGATGAAAGCCAAGCTGATTGGTGATATCAAAGTGTCGCCTTCTCTTGTGCGCCGTTACTACGAATCTTTGCCAAAGGATAGCCTGCCTTTCATCCAAGAGCAGGTAGAGGTTCAGATAATTACACAGGAACCCGAGATTGCAGAAGAGGAGATAGAACGTGTGAAGAGTGAACTGCGTGATTATACTGACCGTATCCTCAGTGGTGAGACCAGCTTTTCGACTATGGCGCTCTTGTATTCCGAAGACCCTGGCTCTGCAAGACGTGGCGGTGAACTCGATTTCAGTGGCCGCGGTGAATTCGCACCGGAGTTTGCTGCAGTTGCATTCAATCTTACCGACCCAAACAAAATCTCGAAGATAGTAGAGACTGAGTATGGTTTCCACATTATCCAGCTTATTGAGAAGCGAGGCGACAGAATAAAGGTGCGCCACATTCTGCGCAAACCGGCCCGTTCAAGCGAGAATATCAAGAAAATGCTTCTGCGTCTTGATTCGATATCTATGGATATTAAAGGGGGCAAGTTTACCTTTGAAGAGGCCGCTGAAGTTATCTCTCATGACAAGGATACCCGCAATAACTACGGTATCATGTACAACAGGAATACGGCTTCGTCGCATTTCTCTCTCGAGGAACTTCCCGTAGATGTTGCCCGTGTAATAGACGGTCTGGAGGTTGATAGCCTGTCACAGCCTTTTGCTTGGGTCCTCGATAACGGCAAGACTGTATGTGCCGTTGCAAAACTCAGGTCAAGGACTGAGGCTCATCTTGCGACAATAGCCGATGACTATGAAACCTTGAGTATGATGTATAAGTCGGAACTTGGCAATAACCGTATTCAGGAGTGGATAAAAGAGAAACAGAAAAGCACTTATGTGAGAATCAACAGTGACAACAGGAACTGTGAATTCAAGTATCCACATTGGGAGTTCTACGAGGAGGATAAATGACAGCTCTCTTTATGCGCAGGATAATCTCATTATTGTCTCTTCTCTGCTGTATTCTCTGTGCCGGTGCGCAGGATAACGGTGGCGGCTCTTCTGAAAAGAAGAGTTACATACATATGTTGCATACCAATGTCACCCGCTTTGACGAGAAGATAAACCCTGATGCATGGATTCTTGTAGGTGACGTGCAGTTCCGTCGTGACAGCATGTACATGTACTGCGACAGCGCCCACTATTTCCAGAAGAAGAATGCGTTCCAGGCATTCGGTAATGTAAGGATGGAGCAAGGCGATACCTTGTTCCTGTTCGGTGACTATCTCGATTTTGACGGGGACACCAACCTTGCGCGTGTGCGTAACAATGTGCAGCTTATTGACAAGAACAGCGTGCTTGAGACCGATAGCCTCGACTTCGACCGCAATACGAATGTGGGGTATTTCTTTGACTACGGTACACTGTCCGATGAGGAGAGTACTTTGAGCTCATACTATGGTGAGTACAATGTCGATTCAAAAGACGCGCTTTTTCTTGATGATGTCAGTGTCGAGAATCCCCAGTTCCGTATGCTCGGCGATACTCTCAGGTATAATACAGTAAGCAAAGTGGCTGCGGTAGTGGGGCCTACAAACATGTACAGCGGGTCAAGCGAGGTGTATTCGGAGCGCGGGCGCTACAATATGGGTACACGTCAGGCAGTATTGCTCGACCGTTCTGTGCTTTATAACGGCAATAAGGATGTGACTGCCGATTCGATATTCTATGACACGGCTGCCGGTTACAGTGAGATGTTCGGCAATATAATATATAAAGATCCTGTTGACCGCAATATGCTCACCGGTGAGTATGCGTATCTGAACGAGATTGTTGACTCGGCCTATGTGACGCAGCGTGCTCTTGTTGTTGATTTCTCGCAGAAGGATTCACTGTTTATGCATGCCGATACAATATGGGCGGTATCGTATAACCTAAATACTGATTCTCTTTTCAGACAAGTCAGGGCATATAATAAAGTTCGTGCGTGGGGGCAGAGTATGCAGGCTGTATGCGACTCCCTTGTCTTTGATTCCCGTGATACATGTGTGACAATGTATAAGGACCCCATTTTGTGGAACAATAATGTGCAATTGCTTGGAGAAGAGATCAAGGTGTATCTTGACAGTACCTCTATCGATTGGGTACATGTCATTAATCAGACCCTTTATGCAGAGCCTATGGACAGCGCTAATTATAACCAGATACGTGGACAGGAGATGAAATTCTATTTCAGCGAGAACAAACTCTCCGAGATGCAGGTGATAGGTAGCGTGGAGATAGTGTTCTTCCCTCTTGACGAGGATAGTACATATGTAGGCATGAACACCACTACTGCAGGCCGCGCAACAGCTTTTGTAAAGGAAGGTCAGGTAGACAAGGTCGTTGTGCCCAAAGAATCCAAAGGTGTTTTCTATCCGATGAGCCAACGCCCGCCCGAGGCTTGCTATCTTGATAATTTTGCGTGGTTCGATTATGTGCGTCCCGTGAGCAAGGATGATGTTTTTGTGTGGAGAGGCAAGGATGCAAATATGAGATTGAAAATGATAAAGAGGGAGAGTGTCCCGTTGCCGACGCTTGACCGTTTCAGAAAGGAGGAGTAATGGGATATTTCAAGCAGAGAGAGCCCCGCAGGTTCGACCATAAATATATCTTTGTCGATGAGCGCAAGGAAAAACTTGACAAGATTGTCGAGAATGCCAAGCGTGACCTCGGTATGTTGCCGCCGAGCGAAGAGTCCTACCGTGACCGTCTGAAAGGTGCTTTTGTGGGCAGCAATTCTCATCTTTCGCGCCGTAACGAGAATGGGCAGCGACTTTCGTCGGGTGCAATAGTCGTGGCGCTGTTCATCTGTGCCTTCCTGCTCTTTTATCTGGCGAAGAGTGTTTGGCAACTATAGTTTTGAAAATAATGCAAGATATAATACATCTATTGCCCGATTCGGTGGCTAACCAGATTGCTGCGGGAGAGGTTGTGCAACGGCCTGCTTCTGTGGTCAAGGAACTTATGGAGAATTCTGTCGATGCGGGTGCAACAAAAGTACAGGTTATAGTTACCGACGGGGGGCGTACACTTATCCAAGTTGTCGATAACGGTAAAGGTATGTCCGAGACCGATGCCCGTCTTGCCTTCGAGCGTCATGCGACATCAAAGATAAGTTGTGCCGAAGACCTGTTCGCGTTGTCTACAATGGGATTCAGGGGTGAAGCCCTTGCTTCGATAGTTGCAGTTGCGCAGGTGGAATTGGTTACACGAAGGGCCGATGATGAGTTGGGTACACAAATCGTCATGTCCGGTTCGCAGTTGGAGTTACAGGAGCCTATCGCGGCCCCCTGTGGCAGCAATTTCAAGGTCAAGAACCTGTTTTTCAATATACCGGCGCGCCGTAAGTTCCTAAAATCCGTACAGACCGAGCTGAACAATATCGTGACCGAGTTCGAGCGTGTCGCTCTTGTGAACTGCGATGTCGAGTTCTCTTTGTCGCACAATGGTTCGGAGATGATTTCCTTGCCGCCTTCGTCTTTCCGTCAGAGAATTGTCAATCTGTTCGGAAAGAGGATAAATTCCCAACTCATTGAAGTGGGTGTCACAAGTACCCTCATAAATGTGAAAGGCTTTGTCGGCGCCCCTGAAAGTGCGCGCAAGAAAGGTGCACTGCAGTTCTTCTTTGTCAACGGACGTTATATGCGTCATCCCTATTTTGCAAAGGCTGTCCTTGAGGCTTATGGCGAGATAATTCCTCAAGGGGAGCAGGTGCCTTTCTTCCTATCACTTGATGTGGACCCTTCACGTATTGATGTGAATATACATCCCACGAAGACTGAAATAAAGTTCGAGGATGAGTCCAGTCTTTGGAAAATCATATGTGCGGCAGTGCGTGAGTCACTTGGCCGTTTCAATGCCGCTCCGAGTCTGGGCTTTGACGACGATGATATCCCTGATATTCCCGTGATGGATCTCTCGGGTCTGTCTGGAGCTCCGGTTTCAGCGCCTAAGATTTCATATAAGTCCGATTACAATCCTTTCAAGAACCGTGCTCCCGAGCATAATGGTGGTGATTCAATGTGGGAGATGTTGTACGAAGGTGCTTCAAATAAAAAGACTACTCTTGACCTGTCGCCGTTTGAAGATTTGCCCAGTGAAATTGTGATGCAGTCTGCGATCTCGGAGACTCCTGCCGAGAGTTTTCTACAGGAGGAGTTCGTCCCTATGTCGCAGTATAAAGGGCAATATATACTGATACCGGTCAAGTCCGGTCTCATGTGGGTGCATCAGCGCAGGGCTCATATAAGGGTGCTGTACGAAAGGTATAGGAAGCAGCTCCAGGACAGCAGTGCTCCGGTTCAAGGACTTCTTTTTCCCGAGAGAGTAGAACTGTCGGTCGGTGAGAGTAGTGTATTGGAGTCTATAAGTTCTGAACTGCTATCGTTGGGTTTCGATATTTCTTCTCTTGGTAGCGGTACATATGTGTTGCAAGGTGTTCCGGCCGACCTTGACGGGCTCTCTCCTGTCAAGCTGCTGATGGATATTGTGCATAGTACAATGGAGCAGACAACCGAGGCAAAGGAGAAGATCTATGACCATCTGGCTAACGTGATGGCCAAGGATGTGGCGATTGTCTCAGGTCAGCTCTTGTCTGCCGAGGAGATGAAAAGTCTGGTCGATGAACTTTTCCAGACACCGCTTCCGTCCAGAACTCCTGATGGAAAAACAATAATTCATATAGTGTCCGACAATGAAATAGACCGTTTTTTTACAAAATAGGGAAATATAGCATATTTTAATTGTTAAATAGTGTTAACAATTGCCTTATTTGTCTGCGTTGTTGGTGCTGTATTGTGAAATTTATGTAAATTTGCACAAGATTGGATAGTGTGATATAGTGTTTTGCGGCAAAGTGCTGTAAAACAACGCGTTTAAACAAAAATGTTTTCTACGTGTTGTATAGACATTGACCATAAAAGTAATAAATAACATAATATAAGATTCTAATTAGTTTTAAGTATGAAAAAATTTATGATTTCTTTGGCAGTAGCTGCTATTGCCATGTTCTCTACTGCTAATGCACAGGAGACAGTTAATGAGGTCGTAGTTCCTACTAAGAAGAACTCTGTAGCTACCAATGGTTTTGGAAGCAACTGGTTCCTTGGTGTTAACGGCGGTGTTAACCTCTATAACGGTGTTGTAACAAACGGTGAGAGCCCATTCGATCACCTTTCTCCAGCACTTAATGTATACGTTGGTAAGTGGCATACTCCTGGTTTCGGTTGGAGAGTAGCTTATCAGGGTCTTAATATCCAGACTTTCGAGGAGGCTGATCACGCAATGTATATGAACTTCCACTTTGACGCAATGTTCAACCTCAGCAACCTCTTCTGCGGTTACAACGAGAAGCGTATCTGGAACTTCATTCCTTATGTAGGTGTTGGTTGGGCAGGTCGTGAGGCTATGAACCACGAGGATTTCGATGGTTTCACAGGTTCAATCACTGCTAACTACGGTATCATCAATACATTCCGCGTATCTAAGCACTGGGCTATCAACCTCGAGTTGGCCGGTACATTCTTGCGTAACGGCTTCAGCGGTGTATCAGGTACTTCTGGTCACGACATGATGTGGTCTGCTAACCTCGGTCTTACTTACAAGTTCAACAAGGTGGGTTGGGACAACTCTGTTGATGTTCCTGCCCTCAACGCTATGCACGCTGCTGCTCTTGCAGAGCTTATGTCACAGTTGAACGACGCTCAGGCTGAGAACAACAAGCTGAAGAACGCTTACAAGGCTCTCAAAAACGACTATGACAAGTTGAACGCTGCTTACAACGATTTGAAGAACAGACCTTCTATGGTTGACGTTAAGGAGTCTATCTTCTTCGCATTCGGTTCTTCTAAGATCGCTTCTAAGAAGGAGCAGTTGAACATTGAGGCTTATGCTAAGGCTGCTGCTGAGGCTGGTGTTAAGCTGAGAGTTATCGGTTACACTGATACTATCGGTTCTGAGGAGTACAACAAGGGTCTTGCTGAGGCTCGTGCAAACGCTGTAGCTGAGGTCCTCAAGGCTGCCGGTGTTGAGGATGTAGAGGTTGTTGCTGTTGGTGAGACAGACGAGCTCTCTTCTAAGTACTTGAACCGTCGTGCTGTTGTTGAGATCGTTAAGTAATCAATACGGTATTCGATATGAAGGGCAGGCCATTAGGCTTGCCCTTTTTTCTTGTTTTTGTTTATAGCCGATTGGTGGCGGCGACAGAGTGGGGCGACTCTGATTGTTGTCCCTGTGCTGTGGCGTATTCGTTGTGTTATTATTTATATTGCTGTGTGGTTGTGACTCTCTCATAGAAGTGCCATGGTAGGAAAAATGCCCGTATTTAAAGATTTTTTTGTGTTGATTGAAATTTTATGCCAAAATATTTGGTGGTAAAAATAATTTGCTGTACTTTTGCATCGCAATTAAGGATTGCGACATATTGGACGTTTAGCTCAGCTGGTTTAGAGCATCTGCCTTACAAGCAGAGGGTCGGCGGTTCGAATCCGTCAACGTCCACATTCAGATTGACATATTGGACGTTTAGCTCAGCTGGTTTAGAGCATCTGCCTTACAAGCAGAGGGTCGGCGGTTCGAATCCGTCAACGTCCACGAAGCAAGAACCTGCGCATTGCGTGGGTTATTTTTTTCTCCATAGGCCATTTTGAGCCAAGCTGCTTATTTTTAATAAACTTTATGTTTATAATGAGTGTTTATGGCTAAAAAGTGCTACTTTTGCAATTTGAAAAACGTTTTTTAAATTATAGGATAATGGAACTTGATATTCTGACAGCAATCTCCCCTATAGATGGACGCTACAGGGGAAAGGCCGATTCATTGGCCGCTTATTTTTCGGAGTATGCACTCATTAAATATCGCGTGTTTGTTGAGATAGAGTATTTTATCGCTCTTTGCGAATTGCCAATACCTCAGCTTGAGGGTATGGACAAGAGTCTCTTCCCTCGTCTGCGCGAAATCTACAGGAATTTCTCAAAGGAGAACGCAGTACGTGTAAAGGAGATCGAGAAGGTGACAAACCATGATGTAAAGGCTGTGGAGTATTTCATAAAAGAGCAGTTCGACAGCATCGGCGGCCTTGACGCATATAAGGAGTTCATTCATTTCGGTCTGACATCTCAGGATATAAACAATACATCTATTCCATGTTCTATAAAGGATGCCCTTGCCGAGGTGTACTATCCTGCCATGGAAGAACTGATTGCACAGTTGCGTGAGTATGCGACAACATGGGAGAATATCCCAATGCTTGCAAGGACTCATGGCCAGCCGGCTTCTCCGACACGTTTGGGCAAAGAGGTTATGGTGTTTGTATACCGTCTTGAGACACAGCTTGCCGAGCTCAAGAGATGTGTCATCTCTGCGAAGTTCGGTGGTGCCACAGGTAATTTCAATGCGCACCGTGTGGCATATCCTTCAATCGATTGGAAGGCTTTCGCGAACAAGTTCGTTTCGGAGAATCTGGGCCTGCAGCGTGAGCAGTACACAACGCAGATTTCCAACTATGACAACCTTGCGGCGCTCTTTGATGCAATGCGTCGCATAAATGTCATCATCATGGATATGGACAAGGACTTCTGGCAGTATATCTCAAACGAGTTCTTCAAGCAGAAGATCAAGGCCGGCGAGGTGGGTTCAAGTGCTATGCCTCATAAGGTCAACCCTATCGACTTCGAGAACAGTGAGGGTAACCTGGGTATCGCTAACGCAATCCTTGACCACCTATCAATGAAACTGCCTATTTCACGTCTCCAGCGTGACCTTACGGACTCTACTGTATTGCGTAATGTGGGTGTGCCTATGGGTCATATGATTATAGCTATCAAGAGTTCTCTTGTGGGCTTGCGTAAACTGTTGCTCAACGAGGCTGCAATATATGACGAGCTTGACAACTGCTGGAGCGTATGTGCCGAGGGTATACAGACAATCCTGCGCCGCGAGGCTTATCCTAACCCGTACGAGGCATTGAAGGCCCTTACACGTACAAACGAGGGTATAAACCAGAACACCTTGTTGCAGTTCATTGATGGCCTTGATGTGCCCGAGAATGTAAAGGAGGAACTGCGTGCCATTACTCCACATTCATATACAGGTTTGTAATAAATATAATTTGGACCGTGAGGTTCGTAAAATATTTTTTAGATGAACAATTACAGAAACAAGCGTCAGGACGATTTTTCCTCACGCGGAAACAGGGATAGAGCTTCTTTCAATCCCAATTTTGGAAGTGACAACAGATTGAAGTCACGTTCGCGTTTCAACAGAGACGGTGACGAACGCCCTCAGTTCGACAGGGCTGAGCGTGGCGGTGACCGCTACAGGCAGGCCAACCGCTCAAACCGTGACTTTGACAATAACCGCGCAGGCGGTGACAGGGCGCCGAAGGCGCGTTATGGCGGTGGCTATCGACCACGTTTCAATGACGATTTCCGTCAGGGCGGTGATGCAGCCCCACGTCAGGGTGGTTATCGTTCCGGAGGCAACGCTTCATTCCGTGAGAATGGCGGTGAGTCAAGAAACTATGGTGCAGAAAGACGTGGCGGTTATGGCAACAGACCTGCAAGAAAGGCTGCCTATGACCCCAATGCAAAATACAGCAACAAGAAACGTATGGCATACAAGGAGGCTGCCATTGATCCCAATGCTCCAGTACGCCTCAACAAATATCTTGCGAACGCAGGAATATGCTCACGACGTGAGGCTGACAACTATATACAGGCCGGTCTTATTACGGTAAACGGAGAGGTCGTTACAGAGTTGGGAGTAAAGGTTGTCCCGACAGATGATATCCGTTTCAACAGTGAGCGCATCAATCCTGAGCGTAAGGTTTATGTGCTGCTTAACAAACCCAAGGACTGCGTTACAACAGTCGATGATCCGCAGGAGCGCAAGACCGTGCTCGATTGCTTGCGTGGTATCGGCAAGGAGAGAATCTACCCTGTCGGACGTCTTGACCGCAATACAACAGGTGTGCTTCTTCTCACCAATGACGGTGATTTGGCTGCAAGGCTCACTCACCCCAAATACATGAAGAAGAAAATCTATCATGTGACTTGTGACAAGAACGTGGCAATGTCAGACATGGATCTTCTTGTAAACGGTATCGAGCTTGAGGATGGTCCTGTATATGCAGACGAGGTCTCTTACGTAAACGAGGCCGACCGTTCGCAGATAGGTATCGAAATCCACTCAGGAAAGAACCGTATTGTACGCCGTATGCTTGAGCATCTGGGTTACCGTGTGAACAAACTTGACCGTGTGCTGTTTGCAGGCCTTACAAAGAAGAACGTTAAACGTGGCGACTGGCGTTACCTCACTGAGAAGGAGGTGAACATGTTGCGTATGGGTGCTTACGAATAATAACGAACAAAGCCTGCCTGGCGGGCATAATCACAATAAATCGATGAAAGCGATAAAACGAACAAGAATTGCCGACCTGCTCAAGAGCAGGGAGTATGGCGTTGAGGTTAATGTCAGAGGTTGGGTAAGAACTCGCCGTAGCAGCAAACAGGTTGCTTTTGTAGCTTTGAACGACGGTTCTACAATCAACAACGTTCAGGTTGTCATTGATGCCGACAAGTTTGACGAGGAACTCGTGAAGCAGTTCACTACAGGTGCCTGCTTGAGCGTGAACGGTACTCTCGTCGAGTCTATCGGTGGCGGACAGGCTGTAGAGATACAGGCTACCGAGATTGAGCTTCTTGGTGCTTGTGACAACACATATCCTTTGCAGAAGAAGGGCCAGACTATGGAGTTCATGCGCTCTGTAGCCCACCTGCGTCCACGTACAAATACATTCGGTGCGGTTTTCCGTATCCGTCATAATATGGCGTACGCTATCCACAAGTTCTTCCATGACAAGGGCTTCTACTACTTCCACACTCCGCTGATTACAGCATCTGACTGTGAGGGTGCAGGCCAGATGTTCCAGGTCACGACAATGAACCTGTATGACCTCAAGAAGGACGAGAACGGCAGCATCATCTATGACAATGACTTCTTCGGAAAGCAGGCAAGTCTCACCGTATCGGGTCAGCTCGAGGGTGAGTTGGCTGCAACAGCCCTTGGTGCAATCTACACCTTCGGTCCTACTTTCCGTGCCGAGAATTCAAACACTCCACGCCACTTGGCCGAGTTCTGGATGATTGAGCCCGAGGTTGCGTTCAACGATATATATGACAACATGGAGCTTGCCGAGGAGTTCATCAAGTATTGTGTGCAGTGGGCTCTTGACAACTGTATGGAGGACATCACCTTCCTCAACAATATGATTGACAAAGAGCTCATCGCGCGTCTGCGTTCAATCGTTGATACAGAGTTCGTGCGTCTGAGCTACACCGACGGTATCAAGATTCTTGAGGATGCCGTGGCTGCCGGCCATAAGTTCGAGTTCCCCGTATATTGGGGTGTCGACCTCGCTTCGGAGCACGAGCGCTACCTCGTCGAAACACACTTCAAGCGTCCGGTAATCCTTACAGACTATCCGAAGGAGATCAAGGCCTTCTACATGAAGCAGAACGAGGATGGCAAGACTGTACGTGCAATGGATGTGCTCTTCCCGAAAATCGGCGAGATTATCGGTGGCTCGGAGCGTGAGGCAGACTACAACAAGCTGCTAACACGCATTGAAGAGATGAACATTCCTATGAAGGATATGTGGTGGTATCTTGACACACGCCGTTACGGCTCATGTCCTCACTCCGGTTTCGGTCTCGGTTTCGAGCGTCTGCTGCTCTTCGTGACAGGTATGTCGAACATCCGTGACGTGATTCCTTTCCCACGTACTCCGAATAATGCAGAGTTCTAAAAGGATATTTATCATAATGACGATGGCGACCCGGTCGGGTCGCCATCGTCTGTTTATGTGCTGTAGTGATAAATAAACCTAAAAGACTTTTTATTCTGCAATAAAAATATTATACTCGCGTTGTAATATTGAAAGTATCAAATTTCTCCCGATAATATGGACAAAAACCGTTATTGTGTAATTATGGCAGGTGGCCAGGGCACACGTCTGTGGCCAATGAGCCGTAAGGCTTATCCCAAACAGTTCCAGGATATCTTAGGTTGTGGAAGGACGCTGTTGCAGATTACATATGACCGCTATTGCCGTATCGTTCCCAAAGAAAATATACTTGTCTCTACGCATGTCGATTATGCCGATCTTGTCAGGGAACAGTTGCCTGATCTGCAGCGGGGACAGGTAATCCATGAGCCGGCTTTCAGGGGGACAGCTCCCAGTCTTGCGAATATGGCATGTCATATCCGTACCCTGAATCCAAAGGCGAACATTGTCATCGCGCAGAGCGACCAGCTTGTGCTTGATGAAACGAAGTTCGTGGATGTCATCTCGCGGGGTTTTGACTTTGTTGCGGAGAACAATAAACTGGTAGTCGTTGGCATAAAGCCTACATGTCCCGAAACACGTTACGGATATATCCAGGTTGATGGTGCTCCTGAATCCGATTTCTTCTATAAGGTAAGGACATTTACCGAGAAACCGCAGTATGAATTTGCCAAGATATTCATGGACAGCGGTGAGTTCTACTGGAACTCGGGTATATATATATGGAATGTCCAGACCATAATAGATACCATGTCAAAGTATCTGCCCGAGATGATGCGTACCCTTGAGGAGATATACCGTGAGATACCCGACCGTGACCAGCGCCGCAGACGCGGGTATGAGATATACACCTCTTTCCCCAATGCCTCGCTTGATATGAGTGTCATGGAACGTGCCGATAACGTATATGTAGCGGTTGCGGAATTCGGGTGGGCGGATATCGGAACATGGGAGACTCTCTACGGTACTATGCCCAAGGACGGTGACGGTAATGTGGTCCTGAACTGTTCTACGTTGAAATACAACAGCCATAATAACCTGATTATGTTGCCCAAAGGCAAACTTGCGGTTGTTCAGGGTGTGGACGATATGCTTGTCATTGATTCGGAGAATGTCCTGATGATATGCCGTAAGGGTGACGAGAAAGAGATTCGTAAGATTCTTAATGATGTAAAGATGAAGTTGGGGGACAAGTTCTTATAGTGTTCCCCGGACCTTGCAATAAAAGCGGAGAAAGCACCTGGTGCTTTCTCCGCTTTTGATGTATGTGTGTCATACCAGCTTGCGGGTGAGTATCCTTACGGGTAACCACACGGCCGTAATACCTACTGCAAGCACGGTGACAAATGTCGTGAGTATGTCATTCATGTGTACCTCGACGGGATAGCTGTTTACAACGAAACTCTCGGTACTTCCCATGGATATGAATCCGAATTCCTGTTGTGCAAGGCAAAGGGCAAGGCCTATGACTATTCCTGCCAATGCTCCGGCTGCCGAGATGATGATGCCTTCATATATGAATATGTTGGCAATGGTCTTGTTGTCGGCGCCCATGCTGCGCAAGGTGTTCATGTTGTCGCGCTTCTCGATTATCAGCATCGACAGCGAACCTACGATGTTGAAGCAGGCAACAAGCAGTATGAAAGTAAGGAATATGTATGAGATAAGCTTCTCAATCTGCATAACCTTGTATATGTCGTCCTGCTGTTCGTAGCGGTCCTTTATGATGTAGTCGCTGCCGAGTATTGCCTCGAGTCTCTCTTTTGTCTCCTCAATCTCCGTGCCGGGAGCAACTTTTATCTCCATTGATGTTGCCTCGTTTGGCTTGCGGCGGAAGATCTTGCGGGTAAACTCGTTTGATGTGAGTATGTATCCTCCGTCATACTCCGGTTGGTTCACGATGAATGCAAGGCCAGAAGAGAGCAATACTCCCTTCTTGAAATTGCGTGCAGGCATTGTCAGGTTTATCTTGCCGCCTCTGTTGGGGGCATACACCTCCAATGGAGTGGTGAAGAATATACCGCAGTTGAGTTCATTGATGATTTTTCCGCCAAGTACTGCGTAGCTGTTGAGAGAATCCTGCAATATGAACTCTCCGTTGCCGTGAAGAACCCTTTCTATGTCTGTGAGCTGTGAGAATTTGTCGTCGACACCCTTGAGTGTCACCATCACCTGCTTGCCGCCGTATTCTACAAGCGCTTTGTCCTCTACGCTGAAAGAGACAACTGCAATGCCTTCTGCGTTTGCGGCAGTTTCAATCTCGGGGCTGTCGGTAAAGAAACTCTTGCCCTGTGCCGCGGTAACCTTGATGTCGGGGTCAAATGCCGTGAATTGGTCGGCGACAACTCCCTGGAAACCGTTGAATACTGACAGGGTACACACCATAGCTGCCGTGGCCAATGCAATACCGGCAATGGCCACCCCTGATATTATGTTTATCACCTGGTGGCTCTTCTTTGAGAAAAGGTAGCGTTTGGCAATGTACAGCGACAGGTTCATCACGTTCCCCTTTATTCCTTGAGCAGCTTGTCTATGTTCTCGATGTAGTCGAGCGAGTCGTCAATGTAGAAACGTATCTCGGGAATGATGCGCAGCTGGTGGCGCACTCTGTTGCCCAGTTCAAAGCGTATGGCCTTGATGTTCTCGTTCAGGTGGTTCACCACCTCATTTGCCTTCTCCGACGGGAACACGCTAAGGTAAGCCTTCGCGATACCCAGGTCAGGGCTCACGCGTACAATGCTCACCGATACCATTATGCCGCGGCTCTCCTTTGCAAGGCGCAGGAGAATATCGCTCAGTTCCTTCTGTCTAAGGCGTGCAATCTTGTTCTGTCTTGTACTGTCCATATTCTTATATTTATTTTTTTCTGATTATCGTAAGTCCGTCGCGCAGGGGCAGGATAACTACCTCGACCCTCTCGTCGCCCCGGACATGGTCGTTGAAGGCTCTCACTCCGTTTGTCTGTGCATCCTGACGCTCCGGCTCAATCACATGGCCGTCCCATAGCGTGTTGTCGGCAAGAATCCAGCCGCCCTCATTGAGGTGACTCATTGCCATCTCGTAGTATTCGATGTACTCACGTTTGTTGCCGTCGATGAATGCCATGTCGAACTTCTCGCCTAAGGTAGGTACAATCTCAAGGGCATTGCCAATGATGAACTCTATCTTGTCGGCGTACTCCGACCCCTCTATCCAGCGTCGTGTAAAGTCCTCAAGCTCGTCCTCGACCTCAAATGTGAATATCTTGCCTCCTTCGTCAAGTCCCTCGGCCATACACAGAGCCGAGTATCCCGTGAAGGTCCCGATTTCAAGTATGCGCTTGGGGCGCATCATCTTCACCAGGAACTTCAGCAGTCGTCCCTGGATGTGCCCCGATGCCATCTGCGGGGCAAGAATCTCCACATGTGTGGCGCGGAACAGCCTGTAGAGGTAGTCGCCCTCGGGGCTGCTGTGGCTGGCAATATAGTCGTCAAGTGGTGTCGTCAGGCTCATATATAACGTAGTTATATCCTTTCAATCCGCGAAGATACGAATAAGCGGGCTAAAAAATGAAGCTTGCTTTGATTTTTTTACCGCCGGAGAAGATGTATGTGCACAGAAAGTGAAGGTACAACATTCTGGACAGCAGTCAAAAAGGTATGTCCCTAAACCTTGCCGCAGTTCTCCATTTCATGTTTTTTTCTTATTTTCGCGGAAAAGTTTCTTCTTATGGCACAGAAAACAGCCCTGAATACAAAGTCGCCGCTTATGAGCTACCGCATATACCTGAAGCTTGAGAAATCGCTCCAGCCGAATACGGTAGAGGCTTATTTGAGCGACATTGAGAAATTCTCGGCTTACCTTGAAGGGGGTGCCGATGCATTGCTCTCTGTCACCCTTGATGAGCTCCGTGGTTTTGTGGCGTCGCTATCCGATGTGGGCATCCATGCCCGTTCGCAGGCACGCATACTCTCTTCGTTGCGCTCCTTCTATGGCTTCCTCAAACTCGACGGCTTTATATCAGAAGACCCGACCGAACTGCTGAAATCTCCCAAGATAGGTGTGCATCTGCCCGACGTGCTCACTGTGCAGGAGATCGATGATATAATAAATGCCATTGACCTCTCAAAAAAAGAAGGACAGCGCAACCGTGCGATGATTGAGGTGCTCTACAGCTGTGGTCTGCGCGTGTCGGAGCTGTGCAGCCTGCGTATGTCCGACCTCTATCTCGCCGAACAGTTCATACGCGTCACCGGCAAGGGTGACAAGCAGCGTCTGGTACCGATTTCCGGGCGTGCGATAGCTGAACTCGAGGCCTATTTCTGCGACCGCAACAGGATTGAAATCAAACCGGGTTACGAGGACTTCGTGTTCATCAGCGAAAGGCTCAAGAAGCCGCTCTCACGCATTATGGTGTTCCATTTCATCAAGCAGCTGGTTGTGGTGGCCGGTGTAAAGAAATGTGTCAGCCCGCACACCTTCCGCCACTCCTTTGCCACCCATCTGCTCGAGGGCGGTGCAAACCTCCGTGTGATACAGGCAATGCTCGGTCACGAGAGTATTGCTACCACCGAAATATATGCTCACATCGACCGTACACGTCTGCGTGAGGAGATAATAGAACATCATCCCCGTAACCGTTGATTGTGAAAAATATAAAATATTTTGTATTACGCGGTTGTTTGATTTTGTCATTTGAAAGAGTCGGGTTACCTTTGTACAGAATAAGGCTGTCCATGGCAGGCGCGTTCCCGGCTCTCTGTTGCCGTGCTGCTCCATGCGTGGCGTAATACATACACGACAGAACGAATCATTAAAAAATAATCAATGTTTAAGAAATTATCTCTATTGTTCGCTTGTGCGGCTATAGCCGTATTGAGTTCGTGCAGCTCAAAGATGGGCGCAATGAAACCGGAGTACTTCACTGTTACTCCGGCAGTGTTGGAAGTTGTAGGCAGCGAGGTTCCTGTTACTATCGACGGAAAGTTCCCTGCAAAGGTGTTCAACAAGAAATCAGTCTTGACCGTTATTCCTGTACTCAAGTATGAGGGTGGCGAGGCTCTTGCCGAGCCTGTGGTGTTCCAGGGCGAGAAGGTACGCGGTAACGACCGTGTCATCTCTTATGACAACGGCGGCAGCTTCAAGACAAAGATGACCTTTGACTATGTTCCGGCTATGGAGGATGCTGAACTCTATCTCCGCTTTGTTGTGAACAAGGGCAGCAAAACATACAATCTTCCCGACGTGAAGGTTGCCGACGGTTGCATCGCTACATCACAGCTCTATCGCCAGACTGCTGCTTCGGCAAACATTGCTATCGGTGAGGATGCCTTCCAGCGTGTAATCAAGCAGGCCAAGGAGGCTAACATCATGTTCCTTATCCAGCAGACAAACCTTCGTGCTTCCCAGATCACTACCGAGGAGATGGAGGAACTTAAGGCTGCAATGGCCGACATCGCAAAGGATTTTGAGAACAAGGTAATCGACGAGGTCGAGGTGTCTGCCTACGCATCACCCGACGGTGGCGTTGCCCTCAATGACAACATCGCTACAGGCCGTGAGCTCAACACTGCAAAGTTCGTGAAGCAGGAGATGAAGAAGGCTAAGCTCGACGGTTATGTCGACAGCAAGTATACAGCCGAGGACTGGGAGGGCTTCCAGGAGCTTATCTCAAAGTCGGAGCTTCCCGATAAGGAACTTATCCTTCGTGTGCTCTCAATGTACGATGATCCCGAGGAGCGTGAGGCACAGATAAAGAACATCTCTTCAATCTACAGCGAGATTGCCGATGAGGTTCTTCCTAAATTGCGCCGTGCACGTATCACTCTGAACTATCAGCTTATCGGCCGTAGTGACGAGCAGATCCAGGAGCAGTATGCAGCTGATCCAAAAGTGCTTTCACTCGAGGAGATCCTTTACTCTTCAATCCTCACCGAGGATGCCGAGGAGCAGAGAGAGATTTTCAATACAGCAATCAAGTTGCATCCTACAGATTACCGTGCATACAACAACCTTGGCGTAATGGCTTACAACGCAGGTGACTACAACACTGCCGCAAGCTACTTCCAGAAGGCATTGGCTGCCAATTCAAGCGCACCTGAGGTGCAGTTGAACCTTGGCTATCTTGAGCTTCTCCAGGGTAACGTATCCGATGCAGAGGCTCTTATGGCTCTCGGTGCAGAGGCAAAGGCCGGTGATGAGGCTCTTGGTAATCTCTACATCGCTCAGGGTGAGTATGGCCGTGCTGCGGCTCTTCTTGACGGCAAGGCTACCAACAGCGCTGCCCTTGCACAGCTCTTGAACAAGGACTACAGCACTGCACGTCAGACAATCGACGAGATTGCTGAACCGGATGCTACAACACACTACATCAAGGCTCTGCTCGGTGCGCGTACATCAAATATCGCTTATGTGTATGACGGTTTGAAGGCTGCAATCAAGCTTGATCCTTCAATGGCAAAGAAAGCTGCAGGTGACCTTGAGTTCACAAAGTACCTGCAGGACGCTACATTCCAGTCAATCCTCAAGTAATACAGCCCTGTTAAAGTGGCAAGACTATTGATAAATGAACAGGTTGCGATGCTTGCGCTCTCAAGGGCGCAGGTGCCGCAACTTGCTTTTTTACGTCGCCTTATCGAGGAGGTCGGCAGCGCAAAGGAACTGCTTGAGAACGCGTCGCATATACAGGATATCGTGCCCGATGCAACACCGAAGCTCGTGTCGCTGCTCACCGACCGTTCGCTTGTCGAGCTTGCCGAGCGTGAGATGGAGTTCATAGAAAAGAACAATATAAAACTCATCTGCATGGGCGATGAGGCCTATCCCTGCCGTCTTTCCGAGTGCGATGATGCTCCGTTGGTACTTCACTCTATGGGCAATGCCGACCTTAATGCCCGTCACATAGTCTCCATTGTGGGTACACGCCATGCAAGCGAGTACGGTAAGGAGCTGTGTGCCAATTTTGTTGCCGACCTTGCAAAGTTCGTGCCCGGCACGCTCATCGTCAGTGGACTGGCATACGGCATTGATGTGTGTGCCCACCGCGCGGCTCTGAATGCAGGCTTGCCCACAGTGGGAGTGCTTGCCCATGGACTCGACCGCATATATCCGAGTGTGCATCGTTCCACAGCAAAGAGTATGCTTGAGAAAGGTGGTCTGCTCTCGGAATTTATGAGCGGGACAGAACCTTTCAAGCAGTTTTTTGTGCAGCGTAACAGGATTGTTGCCGGAATGTCCGATGCCACTGTGGTGGTTGAGTCGGCATCAAAAGGCGGTTCGCTCATCACTGCATCAATTGCACAGAGCTATTCGCGCGACTGCTTTGCTTTCCCCGGCAGGGTGAACGACCAGTATTCCTGCGGTTGCAACGAACTCGTGAGCCGCAACAAGGCTGCGCTCATAACAAGTGCCTGGGATTTTGTCGAGGCAATGAACTGGGAGGTGGCGACAAAGAAAAAAAGTGCCGATGAGTTGCAGACAGAGCTCTTTCCGGAACTTACACCCGAGGAGAATGCTGTAATCACAGCACTGCGAGCCGACAGCGACGGCATGCAGGTAAACCAGTTGGTTGTCAGGCTGAATATCCCCATAAACAAACTCCTGCCCCTGCTGTTCGAAATGGAGATGAAGGGGTATGTAAAGGCCGTAGCCGGCGGTTGTTACAGGGCAATGATGCGGTAGTATTTTTAAAGCAATGATATAGCTGTTGAGCCGATGGCTTTGTCATATCGAACGAATGTGAGATATCTGTTGAATTTAATTATGAGATTTCTCCCTTTTGGTCGAAATGACACAACTATGGCATTGGGGGCAATATCTATATTATTACCATTTTTAATGTGTCCAACTTTTTAAATTCCCCCACTTGTCGTCTATTGCTTTGGTCTCGCTCTTAAAAGGGAATACCCAATTAAGGTATCTTGTCTCAAATTTACCGTTTATATACCATATTGGCCAGGGTTTCAACTCTTTTAAAATCTCTTTAACGGCTTTTATCAAAAGGATTTTCTGGGTCATTGACTCAAACTTGTCGGGTCTTATGCATTGCACACTGCAATCTTTCAGTATACCGTTTTCGTCAATGATGTAGTCGCTGAATTGTAAGACAAAACCTGTCTCTTCATATTCGGGGAATCTTTCCCAGGGAAAATTCTCGGTCAGTGCTTTGCAAACATCAGACGGCGCAATTCCCTTTTTATGGTAATTGTTGTGCTGGGTTATTTCTCTGACAACTCCGTTGTCTACAACTATAAGACATTCATTTTCATTGTGCCTTGCAAAAGCCATATGTTCGTAGTATATCTCTTTGCCTCTGCCTGCACGCATTGTGTCGCAAAACCACGATGCACATATTCCCTCGGTTGTGTAATATGGTGCAAAAATCTCCTTGAGCTTCTCTTCATTCAGTGTAAAAAAGTGATCTTCTAATCTGTCCCCGACTACCCGAATGTATGGAACTCCGATTTCCCGCAGAAACAACCTGTTGTCCTTGATTTCCCATTCTGCAATATAGTTTCTCCATAAATCGGTGCTTTGGCCTTTCACCCATTCGATACTATCTTCGGTTATCGTTTCAGGCAATAATTCAATGGCTTTTGCTATTTCTTCACTAAGTGCCATATCGGTTTCTATCGGGCAGTAATAGAGTTGCCAATATTTACCATCTATCAACAGGCTTTCGGCCATCTGTCCGGTCGCCTTTATCATGACAGGCAAGGAAAGCAGTATTAGAGTGAAGAGTATCTTTTTCATTCTTGCAATATTTATACTGCAATGATAACCATTTTTCTGTAAAATATCATTATATTCGCGTGAAATTGGATAACTGTGTTTTTTTGATGAAAGAATTTGTAATATCTACAACTAAGAAGGAGACTGCAATTCTGGTGGGCCTGATAACCTCTACACAGAATGAGCGCAAGACCAACGAGTACCTCGATGAGCTCGAGTTCCTTGCGCAGACGGCAGGTGCCGAGGTGGTGAAGCGCTTTACACAGCGCATTGACCATCCGCACCCTGTAACATACGTGGGAACAGGAAAACTTACCGAGATTGCCGAGTATATCGAGATGCTCAAGGACAGCGACGATGAGATTGGAATGGTGATTTTCGACGATGAGCTCTCGGCAAAGCAGTTGCGCAATATTGAAAAGGAACTTAAAATAAAGATACTTGACCGTACATCTCTTATCCTTGATATCTTTGCCATGCGTGCACAGACTGCACACGCAAAGGTGCAGGTGGAGCTTGCACAGTACAAATATATGCTTCCGCGTCTGCAACGCCTGTGGACTCACCTTGAGCGTCAGGGTGGTGGCTCCGGCAGCGGTAGCGGTAAGGGCGGTAGCGTGGGACTCCGTGGCCCGGGTGAGACACAGCTTGAGATGGACCGCCGTATAATTCTGGGCCGTATGTCGCTGCTCAAGGAGCAGCTGGCGCAGATTGACCGTCAGAAGAGCATACAGCGCAAGAACCGCGGACGTCTCATCCGCGTGGCATTGGTGGGTTACACCAACGTGGGCAAGTCTACACTCATGAACCTGCTTGCCAAGAGCGAGGTGTTTGCCGAGAACAAGCTCTTTGCTACACTCGACACCACCGTGCGCAAGGTCATAATAGAGAACCTGCCTTTCCTGCTCTCCGACACTGTAGGTTTCATCCGCAAGCTCCCTACCGACCTTGTGGAGTCGTTCAAATCAACGCTCGACGAGGTGCGTGAGGCCGACTTGCTGTTGCATGTTGTCGATGTGTCGCATCCCGAGTTCGAGGAGCAGATTGCAGTTGTGGAGAAGACTCTTGCCGACCTTAACTGCGGCGACAAGCCTATGATGGTAATCTTCAACAAGATTGATGCTTTCACATACGTACAGAAGGAGGAGGACGACCTTACCCCGAAGACCCGTGAGAACATCACCCTTGACGAACTCAAGGAGACCTGGATGAACAAGCTTGCCGACAACTGCCTGTTCATCTCGGCACGCGAGAGACAGAATATCGAGTATCTCAAGGAGGTGCTCTACAAGAAGGTGTGCGAGCTGCATGTGCAGAAGTACCCTTATAACGATTTCCTGTACCAGACGTACGAGGAAGATGTAAATGACTAAAAAGCGCATTGTATTGTCATCCTGAACGTAGTGAAGGCTCTTTGTGTATGGATAGATTCTTCGCGATGCTCAGACGTGTTGTTGAGGGCTCTGCCCGAAAAATGACAATCTGGGGATGCAAAAAACGAACTGATTTAAAAGAGAACGAAAATACAATACTAACAATATAAAAACCATTGAAAACTATGGCAGCAATTCCTGAATTCAAGTATGCCCACATGTTCCAGCATGGTGAGGATACAACCGAGTACTATCTCTTGACCAAGGAGGGTGTATCAGTAAGTGAGTTTGAGGGTAAACCTATGCTCAAGGTTACTCCAGAGGCTTTGACTCTATTGTCACGCACAGCGTTCCGCGACGTATCATTCATGCTCCGTCGTGCACACAACGAGCAGGTGGCAAAGATTCTTACCGACCCCGAGGCAAGTGATAACGACAAATATGTAGCACTGACCTTCCTGCGCAATGCGGAGGTTGCCTGCAAGGGCCAGCTTCCTCTCTGCCAGGATACAGGTACAGCCATCATCCACGGCGAGAAGGGCCAGCAGGTATGGACTGGCTTCTGTGACGAGGAGGCTCTCTCACGCGGTGTGTTCGACACATATACACAGGAGAACCTGCGCTACAGCCAGAATGCTCCTTTGACAATGTACGACGAGGTGAACACAAAGTGCAACCTCCCGGCACAGATTGACATCGAGGCAACAGAGGGCATGGAGTACAAGTTCCTTATGGTGACAAAGGGTGGCGGCTCGGCCAACAAGACATATCTCTATCAGGAGACAAAGGCTCTCTTGAACCCCGCGACACTCGTTCCTTTCCTTGTTGAGAAGATGAAGAGCCTGGGTACAGCCGCTTGTCCTCCTTATCACATCGCATTCGTGATTGGCGGTACATCGGCCGAGAAGAACTTGCTTACTGTTAAGCTCGCTTCTACACACTACTACGATGACCTGCCTACAACAGGTGACGAGACAGGCCGTGCATTCCGCGACATCGAACTCGAGAAGCAGCTGCTCGATGAGGCTCACCGCATTGGCCTGGGCGCACAGTTCGGCGGTAAGTATCTTGCACACGATATCCGCGTTGTACGTCTTCCGCGTCACGGCGCAAGCTGCCCTGTAGGTATGGGCGTTAGCTGTTCGGCCGACCGTAACATCAAGGCAAAGATCAACAAGGACGGTATCTGGATTGAGAAACTCGATGACCAGCCCGCAACACTCATCCCCGAGGAGTTGCGTAACGCAGGCGAGGGCGAGATTGTACGCGTCGACCTCAACCGTCCTATGAAGGAGGTTTGTGCACAGCTGTCACAGTATCCTATCGCTACACGTCTTTCGCTCAACGGTACAATCATCGTCGGACGTGACATCGCGCACGCCAAGCTGAAAGAGCGCATTGACCGTGGCGAGGGTCTTCCACAGTACATCAAGGACCATCCTATCTACTATGCAGGCCCTGCAAAGACTCCTGCAGGCATGCCTTGCGGCTCTATGGGCCCCACAACAGCAGGACGTATGGACTCTTATGTCGACCTTTTCCAGGAGAACGGCGGTTCAATGATTATGCTTGCAAAGGGTAACCGTAGCCAGCAGGTGACCGACGCTTGCCAGAAGCACGGCGGTTTCTACTTGGGCTCAATCGGTGGTCCTGCAGCTATCCTCGCGCAGAACAACATCAAGAGCATCGAGTGCGTAGAGTACCCCGAGCTCGGCATGGAGGCTATCTGGAAAATCGAGGTAGAGGACTTCCCTGCATTCATCCTCGTTGATGACAAGGGCAATGACTTCTTCAAGCAGATTAAGCCACGCTGCCCGGGCAGTTGCAAGTAATATTGAGAGTTGGCGGGACGGCTTAATAGCCGCCCCGTTTTTTAATGAAAAAGAAACAGTTCATCCCGATAGTAGGGGCGGTACCGACGTGTCTGCCCAAAAGTGCCGAAAGACCTCAAGCAATACCGATATAGAGATTTCTCCGTCGTTGCACTCTGTCGAAATGACAAAACCGCGGACCTGTCATCCCGACAGAGCGAAGCGACGAGGGATCTCAATAATATCGCGAAATAAGAGATCTCACCTCATTTCAATCGTCGACAAGTACTCCGATTTTCACTGCTCCGTGTAAGAGTGGATATATAAAACATCATTTAGCAATGGAATTTCTTATATATATAATAGCAGGCTCATCCCTGCTGACCTTTATCCTCTTTGCGCTTGACAAGATGTTCGCAAAGATGGGCAGCCGTCGTGTCCCGGAGGCGGTGCTGCTGTGGTTTTCTTTCTGTGGCGGTGCAGCCGGTGCGCTCTGTGCCATGAATATGTTCCACCACAAGACGCAGAAAAACAAGTTTACGGTCTCTGTACCGTTGATGCTGATGCTGCACATCGCCCTGCTGGTGATTTTCTGTACATCTGACACTCGGCTATAATAAAAAGGAATTTAGATTTATTAATAAAAATATTTGCTCCGCATTTTGTTATATCAAATAAAATTGTGAATTTCGCGTATCGGAAAGTAAATATTAATACTTTAATTTGTACAACTATGGATAAATCATTGAAAGGAACAAAGACCGAAGCTAACCTTTGGGCAGCTTTCGCAGGTGAGAGTCAGGCACGTAACAAATATACATTCTATGCCAGCAAGGCAAAGAAAGAGGGTTATGAGCAGATAGCAGCTATATTCCAGGAGACTGCAGACCAGGAGAAGGAGCATGCAAAATTGTGGTTCAAGCAGGTACACGGCATCGGTGGAACAGCCGAGAACCTTGTTGACGCTGCTGCCGGTGAGAACTACGAGTGGACCGATATGTATCCCACTATGGCAAAGGAGGCTCGTGAAGAGGGCTTTGTAGAGATTGCAGCAATGTTCGAGGCTGTTTCAAGAGTAGAGAAGGTACACGAGGACCGTTACAAGAAACTTCTTGAGAACGTTCAGAACGGTATGGTATTCAGCCGTAACGAGGAGTGTGTATGGCAGTGCCGCAACTGCGGTCATCTACATGTAGGCAAGATGGCTCCCGAAATGTGCCCCGTATGTGCGCATCCAAAGGCATACTTCCAGATTAAACCTGAGAATTATTGATTGAAAAAAGCGCCCCGCGGGGCGCTTTTTTTGTTTAATGTGTAGTGTGTAAAGTGTGATGTTTAGTCTTTCAATATCGCGGATCTGTCATCCCGACAGAGCGCCGCGACGAGGGATCTCAAAAAACGCAGAAAATGTCATGCTGGAGCGCAGCGAAGCATCTAAGAATCGCGAAATAAGAGATCTCTCCTCATTTCAATCGTCGAGATGACAAAACGCTTGTTATATCAACCCCACGTGTAATGTTTAATGTTTACAGAGTTTGTATCGTTAAACTTTAATTGGCAATACCGTCTTTTCGCAACTCAAGCGGCATAAGTTAAATTCCTCCTCTGCCTGAGGGGAGGTGCCAGTTTACTGGCGGAGGGGTGGGAGTGCTTCGCTTGACTTGTTGCTGCCGCTATTCTATATTAAAGTTCCTTGAACTTTAATTCAAACCTTGACGACGCAACGCCGTTATCCTTTGTCACCTGTACAATGTAGTGGTCGGGCTCAATCTCCTTTATGCCGTATGACAGCTCCTCTGTTGCGCTGCCTTCCTGCATGTAAGCAACTACAATGTCTGTGAGGTTATGGCTGTTGATGTATTCAATGGGCATGGCGTCGAGTATGTGGTCAATGTAGCGTATGCTGTTCATGTGCCCGTTGACGTCGATGTCGCTGTAGTGCGGGCGGCGCTTGAAAGTGACCTCTTCAACCGGCGTGCGGTTTATCGAGGGGATGCGGCGCAGTGCCAGCTGCTCGTCGGGGACAAGACAACCGTTCATGGCAACCCCGATGTCTCCGCTCAGGTCCACCGATGTGCGTGTCTCAAGGTCAATCATCGCAAAGGTTGTAATCATCGATGCTACCTCGTTGCCGTCCTTGTCAACCATGCGCATGCAACGGTCGGTGAAACCGTGGTACAGGTTGCGTATCCAGGTGTCGATCCTCAGCTTCTCCTTCTGCATGGGTGTTCTCTCAATGTGCAGTGCCATACGGGCGATGACCCAGCCCAAAGAGTCTGTCGAGCCGAAGCCACGTGACTCGCAATGGCGGTTGCCTGCGCTGTGCATGCTATTCAGGATAGTCGTAGGGCGCACGCGTCCCAGGCTGTCTGTCAGGAATGTCTCCGCAAAGAATGGGAAACTGTCGATATTCTTGTTGTCCATAATTATAATTTCAGTATAATATATATGTGAGTCCGATATAAGTTCAACCTAATCGCGAATTTGTCATCCCGATACGCAGTGAGGGATCTCAAGCAATACGAATACAGAGATTTCTCCGTCGTTGCACTCTGTCGAAATGACATTGACTGCGAAAACAATCGCGAACTTCATCCCGATACGTACTGATGTTCCTCGTTAAACGTTCATCGTTAACTCCACTCCGTGGCTTGAGTCTGCTTCCGCTCGTTAATCGTTAAACGTTCATCGTTAACCCCACTGTCCCGTGTGCTGTCTGCGCCCTCCCATAATGGGGAGGGTTGGGGTGGGACCTTACGCAAACTCGCTGAGTTCTACCCAGCGGTCGGTCTTTGTGTCGATGAGTTCAATCACCTCTTGTATGCGCATGGAGTGCTTCAGCAGGGTGTCATTGTCAAGCGTTCCGCTGCTCATCGCCTCTTCAATGGATGCCTTCTCCTCTTCAAGCATCATAATCTCCTCCTCCAGGCCCTCATACTCCTTACGCTCCTTGAATGTGAGCTTACGCTTTGTCTCCGTGCGGTAGCTCTGCTTGGGCGGTGCGTTCTTCGCAGCCTTCTCGGCAGCCTCCTTGGCTGCGGCAGCCTTCTCCTCGATGCGCCAGTCACGCCAATCGCTGTAGTTGCCCGGGAAGTCCTTTATGTCGCCCTCACCGTTGAATACGAATATGTGGTCCACCACCTTGTCCATGAAGTAACGGTCGTGGCTCACTACAATCACGCACCCCTTGAAGTCGCACAGGTACTCCTCAAGTATCTGCAGGGTCTCGATGTCAAGGTCATTCGTGGGCTCGTCAAGGACAAGGAAGTTCGGGTTCGCCATAAGCACCGTGCACAGGTAGAGGCGGCGTTTCTCGCCGCCGCTGAGCTTGTACACATAACTGTGCTGCTTCTCGGGCGAGAAGAGGAAATGTTGCAGGAACTGCGATGCCGTCAACATCTTGCCCGCGACGGGTATCACCTCGGCAATATTCTTCACAACATCAATCACCTTCATCTGCTCGTTGAACGAAAGGCCGTCCTGGCTGTAGTAGCCCCACTTCACCGTCTCGCCCACCTCGATGGTGCCGCTGTCGGGAGCTGTGCGCCCCAGCAGCATCTTTATGAATGTAGACTTGCCCGTGCCGTTGTTGCCCACAATGCCTAACTTCTCGTAGCGCGCGAAGGTGTAGTAGAAATCCTTTGTAATCACCTTGCTGCCGAAGGCTTTCGATAGCGCCTTGAGCACAAATATCTTGTTGCCTATGTATTGCGATTTTATCTCGAGCGACACCTTACTGTCGTCGCGCATCGCTGCCGCCTTCTCCTCAAGTTTGTAGAACGCGTCTATGCGGTACTTCGCCTTGTGTGCACGTGCCTGCGGCTGACGGCGCATCCAGTCAAGCTCCTTGCGCATGAGGTTACGCGCTCGTGCCGTCTCGGCAGCCAGGTTCTGCAGGCGCTCCTCGCGTTTTTGCAGGAAATAGCTGTAGTTGCCCTTGTAGCGGTACACACGGCGGTCGTCAATCTCAATTATCTCGTTGCACACGTTGTCAAGGAAGTAACGGTCGTGCGTCACCATCAGCAGGCTGCCGCTCATGCGCGCCAGATACTCCTCAAGCCACTCCACCATCTCAAGGTCAAGATGGTTCGTCGGCTCGTCAAGAATCATCAGTTCCGGCTCCTCAATGAGCACCGCAGCCAATGCCACACGCTTCTTCTGCCCACCCGACAGCTCCTTGATAGGCTGGTTCACATTCTTTATCTTCAGCTTCGTCAGCACCTGCTTCGCGCGGTTCTCATAGTCCCACGCCTGCAAGCGGTCCATCTCCTCCATCAGGTGCTGCAGGTTACTGTGGTCACCACCCTCAATGGCAGCCTCATAGCGTGCAATGATGTCAGCCTTCTCGCTGTTGCGCCTGAGACACGCCTCAATCACCGTGAGCTCCCCGTCAAAGTCAGGCTCCTGCTCCAGGTAACCAACGCGTATGTCGTTGCGCATAGTGATTTTGCCACCCTCATGCGGCTCCTCGCCCGCAATGACCTTGAGCAACGTACTCTTGCCCTTGCCATTGCACGCGATGAGGCCAATGCGTTGGCGCTCCTCAATGGTGAACGAGATGTCGTTGAAGAGCACTGGGTCACCGAAACTCTTTGATATATTCTCTATCTGAAGGTCAATTGCCATAAATTACATTTAAATTACTTCCGATTTCACGAATGTAAGAAGTTTGCAGGCCTTTGCCGAGTGGAATGACAGTTGGTCGAACAGCTGGTGTGTATTCAACTGTATGATGGCCGATTCTGCGTCAAGAACCCCATTCTCGTAAAGCGAAATGGTTACATACAGTTTATCGTTCGCAACCGGTCCCATTATCAAGTCGAACCCGTGCTTGGTGTTACCCCGGCGGTTACCGACAACAAAGTCAAGCCATTCTTTGGTAGCACCGTCAAAGTGCAACGTATTGAATGAGCGGTCGTTTAGAATATCATCATTAATTTCAAACACCGATACCACAGCACGGGCATCTCCTCCCTCTCTGTCCCGCTTTATCCGGGCCCATTTCTCGGCTTGTTCACGACTTGTTGTGGTGTAGAATCCCTTACCGAAGTCAGTATTTGCTCTGCCTCGCGAAACTGTCGGTTTGCGGACAGCCATAGTGGAACCGTGGTATAACAACATAATCTATCGGTGTTTTTTAATGAACAAATCTATTTCGTGCTGAATATACTCCATGCTCTGCGAATGAAGGACTTCAAAATTCGCTGTCAGGAACTTGTCAACTCCCAACTCGCAGAACATCGTCAGCACGTCGGCCGAGGAAAGATTTCCTCTTAAACGATACTGCTCTATGCATGAGATGACAAACAGCGCCTCATTCCTGCTTATCCTGAGCATACGTGCGGCTGCTTTTTCTTCCTCAAGATAATCAAAAAGCTGCAGACCGCTGCAATACCACAGTTTCAAACTTGGATTGTCCAAATCATGGTACAGCTTGGAGTTATAGAGATAATACAACGCGTCCTCAAATGACAGACGCTTTTTCTCCGATATAAGCCCTACCAACTCCAATACCTTAAATGGCAGAACCGCTGCTTCTGTTGTCTGTTTCATATACTCGCAGTTTATTGCAAATATAGCAACAAACGAGCAAGATAGGCAAAGTTTACTTTGACATTTTACAGCGAGTGCAGGAAATATTCGCAAAACTTGGAAAAATCAATTTTAGCCAAAGGGTTAAAACAAGAGGATACTTATGTTTAATGTGTATTGTGTAACGTTTGATGTTTAATGAGTAAAGGCCTCCGCTGTGTCATTCCGATACGTAGTGAGGAATCTCTTATTATGCGGTTGTTGTAGATGCTTCACTTCGTTCCAGCATGACAGGTTCGCGATTCTGTTGAACTTATATCGAACCCAGGTTATAATAAAGCGATGCGGGAAATATTGTGTATTCAGCGAATGTTAGGAGCTTTTCAGGCTTGTAATAACTTTATTAGTAATAATGTTGTTACTAACAAAACTATTACTTATTCAAAATAATTGATTCCTATGCGTTGTTTGCTCTTATAAAAATCACTCGGGCGGTGCAGTTACTGCACAGCCCGAGTTGGTAATACAAATGTTGTTATTTATTTACTGTCTTGGCATACGGCCCTGGCCGCCGCCTCTTGGGACTCTCTGGCCACCGCGGCGCATGTTCTTGCGCTGCTCTTCCTTGTGCTTGAGGTATTTCTCGTACTGCTCGGGGGTGAGTATCTGCTTCATCTGCTCGTTACGCACCTCTTCGCGCTGCTTCTGCAGCTCCATCATGGCTTTCATCTGCTCCTCGGTGGGGCGTGTGCGTTCGGGTTTCTTGCCCTCGGCGCGCATCTTCTCGGCACGTGCGCGGCGTGCGTTGATGCTGTCCTGCATTGTCACTGCGTCGGCGTAGTTCATGAGGAGTATCGCCTGGTACTGTATGCTGTCGAGCTGCAGCACGCTATGGAGTTGCACTGTCTGGCGCTGTGCCATCTCTTCGGGGTTGAATTCCATGCGCTGGCGCTGCTGGCCGCGGCCCTCCTGGGCGAATGAGAATGTTGCCATCATGGCGGCAACGATAAGGAATAGTACTTTCTTCATTTCTGTATGTTTTTATGTTTATATTCTTTGCAGTACAGCTCCTGCACGGGCAGGAGCTGTAGAGACAAACATTGAAAAACAACGAGCCTTGGCTCATCATCTGTTACTTTGACATGTGAAAATGAAAAAAGTAAAAAGGTTTTACCGTTATTAACTTATTTTAACGTTTTCGGACTCTATGACTCCGTCTACCATTCTTATTGTCCTGTCGGTGTACGATGCCAGTTTCTCGTCGTGGGTTACGATGATGAATGTCTGTCCGAGCTTGTCACGAAGGTCGAAGAACAGGCGGTGGAGCTCCTCTTTGTTGTGGCTGTCGAGGCTGCCCGATGGTTCGTCGGCGAGTATCACGTCGGGGCGGTTTATGAGTGCGCGCGCAACGGCAACGCGCTGGTTCTCGCCTCCTGACATCTCTGCTGGCTTGTGTCCGGCACGTTCCTTGAGGCCCATTATGCCGAGCAGCTCCATGGCTTCGGCCTCGGCCTCCTTGCGTTTGCGTCCTGCAATGAGCGCAGGGATTATGATGTTCTCGAGTGCTGTGAACTCGGGCAGCAGTTGGTGGAACTGGAAGACGAACCCGATGTGCCTGTTGCGGAATGTGGCGAGTTTGTTGCTGCCCATCTTGCCCGTATCCTCGCCGTTGAAGCGTATGGTGCCGCTTGTGGGCTTGTCAAGGGTGCCGATGAGCTGCAGTAGGGTGGTCTTGCCGGCTCCGCTGGGGCCGACGATGCTTATCACCTCGCCTTTGTTGACGGTGAGGCTCACTCCCTTGAGCACCTCAAGCTCTCCGAACTTCTTAGTCAGGTTTTCTATCTTAATCATATATTCTTTATTACATATTCAGCAATATGGCATCCGAAGGTTGCCGTGAAATATCCGAGTGAGCCTATTATGGGCTTGCCTCCGTCCGGGTTGGGGCGTATGGCATCGCGTCGCGGCTCCTCGATGCTGTAGATGACGGGCAGCTTGTGCCTGCCGCGGGCATCGCGCAACAGTCGGCGCACGTTCTTTGCCAATGTGCAGTGCTCGCTCTTCCACAGGTCGCCGGTACGTATGTCGGCAAGGTTGCACTTCGCTCCTGCTCCCATGCTGGATATTATCTTTATCCCGCGCTCCCAGCATCCTCTGATGAGTGCTCCCTTGGGCTCAAGGGTGTCTATGGCATCAATGACAAAGTCAAAGCCTCCCTCGTCGAGCAGGGCGGGGACATTGTCGGGGTCTATGAACATCTGCTTCACGGTAACCTTCATATCCGGGTTTATCGCGAGCAGGCGCTCGGCAACGACATCGCATTTGGGCCTTCCCACGGTGCTTGTGAGGGCAGGCATCTGCCTGTTTATGTTGGTTACGTCCACAGCGTCGGCATCCACAATGGTCATTGCTCCGGCTCCTGCACGGCAGAGCATCTCGGCTGCCCAGGAACCTACACCGCCCACTCCTACAACAAGCAGATGCGACCCGCTCAGTCTCTTCTGCTTCTCTTCGCCCAATATCAGCGTGCCGCGCTGTAACCAGTTATCACTCATATTTATATGTTTTTATAGCCTTGAATGGCGTTTCAGGTAGCGAAAGTACAAAAAAATAGCCATTGAGGGGAATATATATACAAAATTTGCGTAATTTTGCACAGCAATAAGAATTTTGATAATCAAAACATTTATAAGATAAGATGAAAATAGCTATCGTAGGTGTCAGCGGAGCGGTGGGACAGGAGTTCCTTCGCGTCCTTGACGAGAGAAATTTCCCTTTTGACGAGTTGGTGCTTTTCGGCTCTGCTCGTAGCGCGGGCCAGGTATATAATTTCCGTGGCGTGGATTATGTGGTAAAGGAACTCAAGCACAACGACGACTTCATGGGTGTTGACTATGCCTTTGTGTCGGCCGGCGGCAGTGTATCAAAGGAGTTTGCCGAGACTATCACAAAGCACGGCGCAGTGATGATTGACAACTCAAGCGCGTTCCGTATGGACAGCGATGTGCCCTTGGTCGTTCCCGAGGTAAACCCTACCGATGCCTACAACCGTCCACGCAACATCATCGCCAACCCTAACTGTACAACAATCCAGATGGTAGTGGCACTCAAGGCTATCGAGGGGCTGTCACACATCAAGCGTGTACATTCATCTACATATCAGGCTGCCAGCGGTGCAGGTGCTGCTGCCATGGCCGAGCTCTATGAGCAGTACCGTCAGGTGCTGGCTGGCGAGGAGCCTACAGTGGAGAAGTTTGCATACCAGTTGGCATTCAACGTTATCCCACAGATTGACTCTTTCACCGACAACGGTTACACCAAGGAAGAGATGAAGATGTACAATGAGACACGCAAGATTATGCACAGCGACATCGAGGTAAGCGCGCAGTGCGTACGTGTCCCTGCATTGCGCTCTCACTCACAGACATTGTGGATTGAGACCGAGCGCCCTCTCTCTGTCGAGGAGGTGCGTTGCGCGGTAGCCGAGGGCGAGGGCCTTATCCTCATGGACAACCCCGAGGAGAAGGTATATCCGATGCCTCTGTTCCTCGCAGGTCAGGACCCTGTATATGTGGGCCGTATCCGCAAGGATATCGCTAACCCCAACGGCATCATCATGTGGATTGTGGGTGACCAGATAAAGAAGGGTGCAGCTCTCAACGCAGTGCAGATTGCGGAGTACTTGATAGCGCATCCCCAAAAATAAGATATCAATTGATATAATAAGCAATGCAGGTCAACGAATTCGTTGACCTGCATTGCTTATTGTTTATTGAATCCTCTGCTGCTCTTTTGGGCATTCGCTCATGCTGATATAGTTTGTTTTTTATTGACAGCACTCGCTTTTCGCATCCCGCGCGGTGCAACCTTCGCCTGCACTACGCGCGACTATTTCTACTCATGCTGTCGATAAATGAGGCTGACTAAAAAGGCTCTTTTGTTGTTACGCTTGCCCGAAAAATACTCATTTACGCTTAGTAAACTGCGTTTTTTCGGGCTTCGCAAGCCTAAAAATAGCTCTTTTTATCCAACCTCCCTACAAAAGTGGGTGACCCATTTCATTTTGGGTCACCCACTTTTATTCCGATGCTCTGTATTTCCCTTCGTCCTTGTCTTCGAGCATGCTCAGGTACGACTGGTAGCGCGACGGGGCTATCTCGCCTCGTTCAAGTGCTTCAAGGACGGCACACCCGGGTTCGTGTGTGTGGGTGCAGTTGCCGTACTTGCAGTCTTTGGACAGCTCGAAGAACTCTATGAAATAGTGGGATATCTCCTCAATCTCCATGTCGTATGTTCCGAAACCTTTTACTCCCGGGGTGTCTACAATGTAGCTCTGGGGCATGAACTCGAACATCTCGGTGTATGTGGTGGTGTGCATTCCCGTGTCGTGGGTCTTTGATATCTCGCCCACGCGTGCGGCAATCTCCGGGGCTATGGCATTTACTATGCTCGACTTGCCCACTCCTGAGTTACCGGCAAGCAGCGATACCTTGCCGCGCATCATCTCCTTGAGTGCCTCGATGCCTTCGCCTGTGGTGGCGCTTGTGTGCAGGCAACTGTAGCCGATGCTCTCGTACAAGGCTGTCAGGTACTCGAGTTCCTCGCGCTCGGCCTCGTTGTAGAGGTCGGTTTTGTTGAACAGGAGCACCACCGGCACACGGTAGGCCTCGGCGGCAGCTAAGAAGCGGTCGATGAAGGTGGTGGCTGTGGCAGGGTGGTTGATGGTTACTGTGAGGAAACAGAGATCGAGATTGGCGGCAAGGATATGCGACTGCTTCGAGAGGTTCGACGCCTTACGCACAATGTAGTTCTTGCGCTCAAGAATCTCCACTATATAAGCCGTGCCGTCGTCGCGCACGTCGAACCTGACGTGGTCGCCAACGGCAACGGGGTTGGTGCTTCTGATACCTTTGAGGCGGAAGTTGCCCTTTACCCTGCAATCCACAACGGTGCCGTCTGTGGCGCGCACGCCATAGACACTGCCCGAACTTTTTATTACTGTTCCCTGCACTCTGCTCGTGGGGTTACACGGTCATGATTTCCTTCTCCTTGGCTGCAAAAATCTCCTCGGCCTTCTTGATGTACTTGTCGTGGAGCTTCTGCAGGCTCTCCTCTCCGTCCTTTGCTACATCCTCGGGAGTACCGTCCTTGACGGATTTCTTCATAGTCTCGATACCGTCGCGGCGTGCATTGCGGATGCTTATCTTTGCTGTCTCGAGTTCGTGTGAACACTGCTTTACAAGGTCCTTACGGCGCTCACCTGTCAAAGGTGGAATAGCGATGATGATGACCTCGCCGTTGTTGGTAGGCATGATGCCTACGGGAGAGTCAATGATTGCCTTCTCTATTGGGGCAATCATGTTCTTGTCCCATGGCTTGATTGAAATTGTACGAAGGTCGGGGGTGGTGATGGTCGCCACATTGTTGAGCGGCATCTCCGAACCGTAAGAGTGTACCCTAACGCAGTCAAGGAGGTGTACATTGGCCTTTCCGGCACGGATGTGAGAATACTCGTCCTCCAGGTGCATGACGCTCATCTGCATCATCTCTTCAGCCTCTTGAAGGCATGCTTTAACATCTATCATAGTCTTTATGTTTAAATTATTCATTTTCAGGGTCGGCACATTGCGCCTCTCCTATCACAAAAATATACAATAAGAGTGAATGAATGGTGCTTTTAAGATTTTTTAATAATTGATAGTTGCACATTTCTATTGTTTCTGCCATTGGTTATTTATATATTCGCCATGTACGGCAGATATACCTGCTGCACCCGTGAAATCGGCAATGGTTCAACAATGTGTTATATATAATGTTTAACCCTTAAAAAGGAGGTAATTATGAACGGCGCTAATGAAGAGAAATTTGTGCAGGTCTATGCAGGTAACCTGTGGCAGGCACAGTTGGTAAAGGGGCTGCTCGATGCCAATGCGGTCCCCTGTGTGATTAACGATGAGACCTTGGGTGCTCTTACCTCGCACTATGCGCCCAACGTGGGTGATGTATATGTTGTAGTGAACGAGGCCGACAAGGACAGGGCTCTTGAGGTTATTGAGCAGAACACTATTCCCGATACTCCGGTGGAGTAAGGGGTGATAATCCTATAAATAAAAAGGGGGTGACTAAAAAGTAAATTTCTGTGTTACGTTTGCCTTCAAAATCCTCATTTACGCTTAGTAAACTGCGGTTTTTGAAGCCTGCACAAGCCTTGAACTTTGCTTTTTATTCACCCCCGACAAAAAGAGGATGACTCAAAAGTCATCCTCTTTTTATTCTTGTATCATTCAGGTGCTTACGCCTTGATCTCCTTGATACGAGCCTTCTTACCTGTGAGGGCACGCAAGTAGTAGAGCTTAGCACGGCGAACACGACCACGCTTGTTGACAGTGATGCTGTCGATAGCAGGTGAGTTCAAAGGGAAGATACGCTCAACGCCTACAGTACCTGACATCTTACGTACTGTGAAACGCTTCTCGTTGCCGTGACCGCTGATGCGGATAACAACACCACGATAAAGCTGGATACGCTCTTTTGTTCCCTCAATGATCTTGTAAGCTACTGTGATAGTATCACCTGGGTGGAACTCCATCTCACGCTTTACGTCAGTAGCAAATGCTTCTTTAGCAATTTTAATTAAATCCATCTTTTTGATTTGTTAAATTGTTCAATCATTCAAACGCAACATATCAAGTTACTCTTCCTTGACAGCGATTACGCCGAAAGCGCGGCAAAGTTAGGCCAAAAATCTTATTTTACCAAATGTTGGGCTCTATTTTGTTTATTCTTAGGCTGGAAAATTGCTTTTTTCGTGTCATTGTGCTATTTTTGTCGCCCGAAAATACAGTAACCTTAATTGTGTGATTGATAATGGCTTGACGCTTTTGAACACAGTGGGGTTCCCCGGCCCCGCCGAACCGGCAGATATTTGGAAAACGAACTTATATAAGAACAATATGAACAAAAGAACTATTTTTACATTCCTGTTTTTGCTTGTGGCTTTGTTTGCTGTAGCGCAGGAGTATACAATTTCTTGTGCAGTGAAGCCTGAATTCAACGGCAAGACTGCATACATTGTGAACAAGAACGCAGGCGACACCATCGCTGCGTGCGAGATTGTCGATAATGCCTTCATGTACAAAGGCGAAATATGTTCCCAGGCAGTGATTGACGTAGTTGTCAACCGCCCAAAGGGAATGGTGGCGAGTGTGCTGATTGAGGGCGGCAGCGATGTTGTCGTTGATATGACAGTGCGTCCTGTGAAGATAAACGACAACGGAGGTCTCAACGACAAGCTCAATGCCATGTATGCTGCGGTTAAGGAACGTAGTGTAGCTCTCAGCGGATTGGCAAAGAAATTGCATGAGGAGGGTAAGAGCGAGGAGGAGATTCTTGCTGCGACAACTGCCGAGACCGAGGCTCTGTACGATGTCTACCGCAACACGATAACCGAGAACCGCGACAATATCCTGGGTGCTTTTGTGCTCAACCTTGTTGCGCGCCAGTTCTACTCATCTGTTGAGGCGCTCGATGCCGTGATGGCCGATGTGAAATATTCCGGTGAGTTCCGCGCTCTCAAGAAAATCCGTACAGCGCTCTATTATGGTGGCCTCACAAAAGCCGGCAACAAGTTTATTGATTTCGCAGGCTTCGCTATTGATGACGCGGCAGTAAGGCTTTCCGATTATGTCGGCAAAGGAAAATATGTGCTTGTCGATTTCTGGGCAAGCTGGTGCGGCCCTTGTAAAAATGAGATGCCACATATAATAGAGGTAAACAGGCAGTATACCGGTGAAAGGTTTATGGTAATCGGAGTGAACATCGGTGATGAGAACGGTAAGTTCAAGGCTGCTGTTGCAGAGCTTGGCATTGACTATCCGCAGATTTTCATTCCACGCAACAGCAAAGACGAGGACAATGCAGCCCTGTTGTATAATGTTGAGACAATCCCTCATCTGATTCTGTTTGCGCCTGACGGAACTATCAAGGAACGTGGAATTCCGGGTAGCGCGTTGCATGAAAAACTCGACGAGTATCTTAAATAATGTGAACTGATACTTTTTTTCAACAAATTGGTTTATCTTCGCACCATTGAGCGAACACTAACTAAAAAAACATAGACTATGAGAATTTTATCAATTTTTGCTCTGTCTGCATTGGCGCTTACTGCAACTGCACAGAGCTACACAATCAAGGGTATCGCTGATGATAAGGCTGAGGGTAAGAAGGTATTCCTTGTAAACCAGGAGAATCTGACATATGCCGATTCTGCTGTGGTAACAAATGGCGTTTTCCAGTTTGAGGGTACAACCGCCGATCAGGCACTTTTCGAGGTTAATATCAACAAGAACAGAAGAAACAGGGCATACGTGATTGTTGAGCCCGGTGTAAATGCTACCGTAGACTTCTCACAGCGTCCTGCAGTAGTAACAGGCGGCCTCAATGACAAGCTTGCGGCTCTTAATAAAGAGGTAGCAGAGAAAGGTGCTGTTTTGAATGCGAAAATTCAGCAGATGCAGACCGACGGCAAGTCTCGTGATGAGATTGAGGTTGAAATGGGTCCGGAGGTTGAAGCCATGTATGATATCTACCGTAAGGCTATCAATGAGAACAAGGACAATATGTTCGGTGCATACGTGCTTGGCATGGTAGCTTCGCAGTTCTACCCCTCTTTGGAGTCTCTTGAGGCGATAATGGCCGAGGTGAAGTACTCAAATAAGATACATGCTATCGTGGCAGAGCGTGAGGGTTACCTCAAGGTTGTTGCTACACAGGCCGGCAAGATGTTTGTTGACTTCAGCGGTTTCACTGTTGACGGCAAGCCATCAAAGCTCTCTGATTATGTCGGTAAGGGCAAGTATGTGCTCGTTGATTTCTGGGCAAGCTGGTGCGGTCCTTGCAAGGGTGAGATTCCTAACCTCGTTGAGTTGCAGAACAAGTTCGGTGGCGAGAAGTTCACTGTTCTCGGCGTGAATGTATGGGACGAGGAAGAGAAGTTCAAGGCTGCTCTCACTGAAGAGGGCATCACCTATCCTCAGATTTTCATTCCACGTGACAACAAGGACAATGCTACCGAAATGTATGGTATCAAGGGTATTCCCCAGATTATTCTCTTCGGTCCTGACGGCGTAATCGTAAAGCGTGACCTCCGCGGAAATGCGATGAAGGCATTGGTAGAGGAGAAAATGAAGTAAACAGTTAATATAACGTGAGTTCGAAATAAGCTAAATCAAATCGCGAACCTGTCATCCCGACAGAGCGTAGCGACGAGGGATCTCTGAATCCGCGAATAATGAGATTCCTCACACAAGGTTCGGAATGACAAAATACGCTAAATTTTAGTATAAATTCTTATATCGAACTCACGTTAATATACGTTTGTAAAATAAGCCGCGCAGTTGAGGTGCGCGGCTTATTTTTATATTGAAGGTCCTGTATTGTTCTACACTTCGTTGTCATACTGAACACAAAGTATTCCGCATGGTGTCGGCATTGATGCGCTTGGGCTATTACACCAGCAGTTCAGTATAAATGAAATAGCAGGCAACACCAATGGCAATTATTATGGTGCTTTTTACTATTATGTGAACAAACGTTTTCATGTTGTATTTTATCTATCCTCAATAATAAAAAGAGGCTGCTAAAAGCATTTTTAGTCAGCCTCTTGAAACTTGTTCTTCTGCGCCATTAACCCTCGTGGATAGCCTCTGAAGGACAAACACTTGCGCAAGTACCGCAATCGATGCAGAGTTCTGGGTCGATTGAATACTTCTCACCCTCTGAAATTGCACCCTGAGGACACTCGTCGATACATGTACCGCAAGCAACGCAGTCATCTGAAATTACGTAAGCCATAGTTGTAAATTTTAAATTTGTATTATCCGTTGGCGAAGATAGTGCTTTTTGCATATAGGTGGATGTCTGTTTGCTGTTTTTAACATTATTTTGCAATTCTTGCTTTTTGCGTTTTTTTTCGTCTGTCCGGCAATATGTCGGCGTTTGTCGCGTTATAATATCTGTATGAAAAGAAAAATACTTTACATACTGCTCCTGCTGCTGTTGCCGTTAGGCTCTGTAGCTCAGGAACGTAAGGTGCAGAACAAGCCGTATATCGATTACCGCCGTCTGCACTACGGTTTCTTTGTGGGCGTGCATATGCAGGATATGGAATTCACGAACAATGGTTTCGTTACCCAGAACGGTGAGTCATGGTTTGCCGATATTGCGCAGTATAACCCGGGATTCAGCGTGGGTGTGCTTGCCGACCTGCGTTTGGCTGAGCATTTCTCATTGCGCGCAATCCCTACAATGCACTTCGGGCAGAACAGCATTGTCTTCCGCGAGCAGAATAGCGGTGAGGTATCGCGCCAGACGGTAAAGACAACTTATATATCTTTACCGCTGCACGTCAAGTTCGCGGCTGAGCGCTTCAACAACTATCGTCCTTATATCACGGCTGGCGTTAGTCCAATGCTCAACCTTACGGTGAAGAAACAGAAGCAGCTGCTGCTCAAGAAGTTCGATTTTATGGTCGAGGTGGGTATGGGTTGTGATTTCTATCTTCCCTTCTTCAAACTTATTCCTGAACTCAAGTTCGCTTTCAGTTTGCTCGATGTGCTTGAAAAGGACCGCAAGGACCTGCTCGACGAGAATTACCTGAAGTTCACACAATCGGTGGACAAGGTAGTGAGCAAGATGATTATTCTTTCGTTCTATTTTGAATGACAAAACAAAGTTTGTTATCGGCTGATTTTGCTGCAAGGTAAAATTAGCCAATGTCCCCCTGTTTTGTTATCGGCTCGTTCGGCAGGCAAAGGTCGCGGGTGGCGACAAGGCGACAACAAATTCCTCCCCTGTTTTTACCTTAGATTTGCGCAAGATAAGAAAGATAAAGAAGAATGATTATATTTGCTTATGATGTTTAACTGATGTAAAGG
>SUXN01000017.1 GCA_015060965.1 Bacteroidales bacterium
AGGTAGTACGCGGTATTGTCGAAATGCAGATAGACGCGTTCCTGTGGCAAGGCACGGCCTACCAACAGCGCGCGCAACGCAGCGCTGTCGGTGGGGGTGTAACGCTGCGCCATTGCGCCGGATGCCGCTCCGACAACAAGTGACAGAATGACGAATAACCATTTAACAAATGGGATGTTTTTCATTGCGCAAGTGGCTTTTATACAAAGAAAACTAAATAAACCGGGTTCTCAAATACTCCAATAATACAAGGACTGTGTGTTTTTGGTTTTTTAACAAAAATCCTTAGTAATCAACGACAAAAAACACTCCCCAGGATTTAACCCCAAAGGAGTATTCCTTATGATATTATATCATATGTTTTTATCTTTATTATTCTGCTGTTCTAATTGTTTTGTCATCATTTCAAGTTCCATCTTTTCAAAGAGACTTTCTGTCATTCTTGAAGTGTCTTTTATCATAATTGATACACTATATTTTTTTTCAAGTTCATCAATTCGCGCCTCAACTTCTTCCTTGGTCATTTCACTAACAGACCTTGTTGTGTTAATTGAAGGCTCTACTTGATCAAGACTGTAATTCTCATCATTGCTTGTGCAGGATATAACACAGAGCGCAATTGCAAGTGTTCCAACAGATGCAAAAAAAAGATTCTTTTTCATGGCTTTATAAGTTTAAGTTGTTAATAAATTTTTATAATTGTGATATCACTTTACTTTATCCCACAATATTGACTACTGCTTGGAACAAGTGTGCAAAAATAAATTTCACTTGTTTTAGTAAGAGTAATTAACTACGATGTTTTTGTCAGGCTCCGTAACCCATACATATTCAACTCCATCATCATATGCACCACGTACATAAACGTCTGTTGTAATCTTCATATCCTTGTCCGGATAGGGACGACATAAAATATAAAAGGCATATATATTAAATTCAAAGTCAAAATAGCAATTTCCGGGATATTTACAACCTATGGGACCGTGTCTAAGGCCTCCCATCTGACAAACCGATTTTGGTGCTTGACCAAGTTGATTGACAGCAGGACTCAAGTTTTCATAATAAGATTCTATAACAAAATCCCCTGTTATAGCAAGACTTCTCAAGTTAACAGTGTATTTATAGGAATAACAATCAGTTTGAGTACTTATCACCGATGTGGAATCTGATGAATATTCGGAAGGAACTGTATATTCCACATCCAAATCTAAAACAAAACCAGAATTAGGGTTTGAATCATCGTCAGGCTCTGCATTAGTACTCAACGTTGCAATCTCATATTCATCAATCACACCGTCATCCAAAAAGTTATCATCTACCGCCATAGCACTTACAGCAGTAGTATTGACTTCCTTGTTTTTATAAGCAATGATGTCCTGCTCCATCTTTTCAAAAGTACTCTCTGTAAACTCTGAATAGTCTCTCACATAAAGCATCTTTATATTAATACCGTACTTCTCACCAAGTTCATCAAGTCTTGCCTGGACCTCTTCCTTGCTCATTCCACCAGCAGACCTTGTCATTGCACTCTTCTGCATTTCGGCAACAGGCATACAATCCTCAAAGTCATCGTTTGTGCAGGATACAAATCCTGCCATCAGTGCCATAACACACGCGAATGTAAATAATAGTTTCTTTTTCATTGTTTTTTAAGAGTTTAAAATTGTTAATTAGTTTCTATATAGTTGTGATATCACTTTTCTTTAAATATTCACTGTTTGATGTTAGTCTGCCATTCTTGAGCGAGCGAAGCGACGAGAGAACTAAAACTGCGGTTGATGAGAGATCCCTCACTGCGTATCGGGATGACAAAGTACGCTAATAGTTACCTCCCTTAACCCCTCACCGTAGCCCTTAACCCGTTACTCGTTAAGCCCTTTGGGCTTGGAACTCGGCTGCACTCGCTGTACAATTACAAGCAAGCTTGCATTGCGCTCATTGGCACGAGCTTTCATCGTTATTACTTATCTTCTGCAACTCATATCTAACGTTGTTTAGTATTATGTCTATCTTGCGTGATGGGACTTTTACTCTCTTGGCGAGTATTTCATTGCCTGTGCTTATCATCCTTGCCGTGTCGCCCTGGGCCTTGTATATCTTGAACTGCTTGTAGAGCGGTACAAAGCGGTTGGGACACATATTGTGGGCTGTTTCGAAATGTTCAAGGGCCTTTGTGTAGTTGCCTGTGAACAGATAGCTGTTGGCAAGGAGGAACTCAAGGTCGTAACTTGCAAGGTGGTTACTGCACTTTATGCAGGCTTCGATGCACTTGTGGTAATCCTTGTTGTTGTACTCTACTGTGGCAAGCGAGAAGAACATTGCACCTTTGTCTATGTGGAGTTCTTCCCACCTGTCGAACACCTGCATTGCTACATTCTTGTTGCCGTTGCGGTATTCTTCAATGGCATTGTTCCACTCTCTCTCGTCATTGAAGGCACGCAGTTCAACGCCTGCGTACAGAAGCAACAGCAAGAAAGCGGGATAACGCAGATAGTTCTTGTACCGGAACTGTTCCACTCCCGGTAATGCCGGGAGAAAGGCAAGAAGCATCACAGGCACGAACGAGACCGTGAACGGATAGGAGAAACAGGACCATATGACAAGCAGTGCCATGAAATGCAGGGTGCACAGGCTTTCTTTGGTGTGTCTCCTGTACAACATAGTTATGAGCGCTACCACTGCCGCAACCACCGACAGGAGTGTGTGTACACCGTAGTTGATTGCGATGTACAGGTATTCGTTAAGAGGATGCTTTATGTCATCGGCAAGCATTGCAGCCGTCTCATTGCTGCTGTTCATGAAGTATCCGGCCTGGCGGTGCATATAATTGGCCTCGAAGCCACTGTCTCCCCAGCCTGCGGGTCTCTCGGCTATCATTGCCAATGTGTTCTCAAGGATGAATGCCCTGCCGTTTGAGGAGTCTCTCTTCACAAAGAACAGCAGTGTGGCAAGGAGCAGCACTGCGCCGAGGCTTGCTGCAAGTGCATACTTCTTCTTGAACCTGAAGAGTTGCCATAGGAGGTGTATTGCCGATAATGACATCACGATGACACCTGTGCGGGAGGAGCTCTTTGCCACTGCGACAAAGCATATGATAAAGCTGATGTAAAGTATTGCCTTGATGCCTTTCCTGTCTGTATCGGCAAGATAAAGCATTGAGGGCACGGCAAGGGTTATGCCCATTGCATATATTGAGGTGTTTGCCTTGTCGGCAAGGAATACTGCTATAAATCCCGCAAGCGAGAGCACGAGCATGTTGCTTGCGAATTCTTTCTGCCGTATGTATCTCTGGGGCAGGGAGAGGTACAACAGGGAAAGTGCCACAAATGCAAGGGCCGGGATGTGTGATTCCCACCATACGACGTCGTGGCTCCCGGGGTGTGTTCGGAAGAAGAGTGACGCTGTAAGTGCTGCTGCAAACAGTGCGGTACGTATCATTCTGCAGTTGTTACTATTCCGTCATATATGAACCTCTGTTTACCGTCGATGATGACAAAGGGCATCTCTTCCTTGCCTTCGGTAAGGTTCTCGAGCCAGTAGAGCTTGTTCACGGGAACATTGCTGAACTCTACAAATTCATACTCGGCTGTCTTTATGCCGCATGGCACCCAGCCGTTGTCCCAACAGTTGAGCCTGTATGCGTTGCCGGCCTTTATTCCGTTGTCGGCGTTAAGGGGAGCGAAACGCACGGCTGTAACAATCTGAGGCTCGTCAAGGGTAAGGGTTATGCTGGGGTATGCGCCGGGGGCGGTCTGCATATTGCCGTCATACTCGCTTGCCCAGGTCATGCGGTTCCTGTCGCGGTCGAGAAGCTTTACCTTACCGTCATCTGCTACTGATTCAGCCTCATCGGGTGATAGGATATGTTCACTGGTTGCGGGTTCGGTGTTGGTATATCCGTAACGGCTGTCGCTTATCCACTCTAAATGTGAGATATTGGCGTGCGGGTACTGTGCGGGGGCCTGGAAACGGTAGTAGCGGTATTTGCCTGTGCGGTTGAACCTGTACTCTTTCAGCTGTGGCTGTGGAGCATCGGTTATGGTGTAGAGCACGACAGCGTCGGAGAAATCGGCTTTGTTGGCGCCGAGGAACTTTCCGCCGACGAGTTCATCGGCTATCTTTGCCATCTTTTCCTTACGGGGGAACTTGCGGGTGAGGAGCAGGGACGTGGTTGTTGTATCGTTGTCTACACCGGGTATCTGATTTATTTGTGCTTTGCCGTTCTCTAATGTAAGGTAGAAAGGAGCGGAAAAGTTCTTGTAACCTTTCTTTGTACAGTATACGGGAAGATAGAGTATTCCTGAAAGGGCATTCTCGAAGGTAACGCTGTGTGTAAGAGTGTCGATGGCGCCCCATGTTGTTGCCTTGACACCGCTATGGGCATTGAAGACTGCAAGGTATGCGAGCCTGTTGCCCTGTGTGGTATCGGCAGGCAAGGTGACGCTGTGCACGTCCATATATAGTGCTGTCACGTCCTGTATGCAGGGGCTTGCGAGTTCGCCCGGCACGGGTTCGCCTTTGCCACGGAGGAAATAGGGGGTGTTCTTCTGTGCTGCAAAAAGGTTCCTGTATACGTTGAGGCAGACGGGACTCTCAAAGCTGAAGTTGCCTGGCAACGAGGATTCGGCATTGAAAGGGTGCCAACGGTTGCTGTCGCTGTCGTACACGCTGCAGTGGAAGTGTTTGCCGGTGAAGTCGCGGTAGCCTATGACGTTTTCAACGACGACGGGGATACCACTGGCACGCAGGATGTTGCAGCCCCATACGGCGATGTCGGTACACTCGTGTGCGCCGTGTACGTACATGTCATAGAGCCCGCCGGCACCATGGCGGCGGTTCTGACCGTTAAGGGCACGGAGGTTGCCTATGGTATGGTTGTAACGTCTGATGTATTCTGTGAGGGTCCTTGCGGAGTCTGGAGAGAACAACGGTTCAAAGATATCGTTGAGTCTTTTGCCATCGGTGAGGAAACCGTATGAGCGCAATGAGGTGTAGGGCAGGATATACTCCTTGAACTCGTCGAAGGTAAGCCCTTTTGCGTACTTGTTTGTGCGCCACACCTCGAAGGCGTTGTCTATGTGCTGTATAAGGAAGTCCGCGGTGAGGAATGTGCTGTCCGATGCAATGGAATCGACCGTGGCTATCTCGGGCAGGTTCTTTGTTGCGAGCAGTGTGTCACGCTGTGCCTGTATTGCCTTTATGGTATCGCGCGGTATGCCGTCAAAGGGATAGCTGCACAGCAATCCCTTGAGAATGCTGTCGGTCTCAATGCGCCAACGTTCCCACTCCTCACTGTCGGCAGCAATATTGTCCAAGGAGTAATGGTAATGCATGTTATCAATAAGGAACTTTGCGGCCTCGTACTTGAGGCTGTCAGTATCAATGTATCTGTAATAAAACAATGTTTTCTTGCTTCCATTCTGATATTTTATACAGAATATCCCTGAAACTGATGCGACTATAGCAACAATTATTGTAATGATTGCTGTTTTTTTCATTTTATTGATTATTTATATTTTCTCAACGACACGTATCTTTTATTCTCTGAACATTCAGTGATGGAATTTTCACTTTCTTGCTTGCTATTATATTCGATATCCTTTTTTTGTTCAATTCATCACCTGTTCTATCATATGCCTTATACAACCCCTCTAATGGTGCGAACCTGTTGGGACACATATACGATGCTTCTTCAAAATGTATTATGGCCTTGTCATATGACCCGAGTTGCATATAAATATCACCTGTCAAAAGTTCAAGATTATATGATGACATACTTTTTTGTAACACCAAGGAGATTTCTAATGCTTTTTTAAAATGGCCATTAAAATAGAGTTCTGCCATATAATTATACAGGAAGTATATATCGTCCGAAAAATATGCGAACAGTTCATCAAATTGTGATAACATTTTCCCACTCTCTCCGCGGACAGCCTTGTACGCAGCCTTGTTCCATTGTGCGTGACGAATAAAATGATGTGCCAAATAACATTGTATCGCAATAAAAAGAGACAAAGAGACAAATATGATATTCCTTCTACTACAACAGTTCGTTCTAACCTTGATTACTGATATAAAAGCCAAGACGTTACATATTAGCAACAATATACTGGGGAGCGGATACTGAAATGGGTATGAGAACATGCTGAAAATAACCAATGTTACCATTATGCAGATACCAATAAAACTCCTCTTCTTGAAAAATACAACTAATGGAATCATAAGCAAGGCCACCAACCCCAGCCCACCCACTATCCCGTAGTTTATCCAAACATTAACAAACTCATTTAAAGGATGCTTTATATCATCGGCAAGCATTGCATAACCATCTTCACTATTCTGCTTGAAGTATTCTGCCTGCTTTTCCATATATACCTTACGGAAGCCACCGGTTTCAGAGTATCCTTTAAGTGGTTTCTCTGCAATTAGTTCTATGGAATTCTTGAGTATAAACCATCTGCCATTAGTTGAACCTCCTTTGTAACCGGAGAAAATGAAAAAAGCAAGCAGTATGACTACTATTGTTGCAGAAATAAACCTTGCTTTAATTGGGACTCGGAATCGGAATTCTATGGCTACCATGATAATTAATACAGTACACAACATTGAAGTGCGGCATTCGGTAGCAAATATTGTAATAATGGCTATAACGACAACAGACAGGACTTTTGCTTTCTCAACACCTTTGGCAAATACAGAGTTTCTCAGAACAAATGGGAGAAGCAGGCTTATATATAATGCCAGTCCGGTACTACTGTTCATTGTCCCTTGCACGGACCTATCCAATAATAGAGAGCATAAAATTGCATATATACACTCACAAGCAACAACAATCGTGGCAGCCTGCCCGATTGAAATCTCTATAGACAAAACATCATCCTTCTTGTAAGTTGCACGGTAGGTTTCATATAGTGCAATTATCAAAGTGACGAATATGCTTATGAACCATTGTGCAACCAATGGATCATCTTTGAAATAAGCGATGCCAGGAAAAAACGCACCCAAGAACAGGCATAAATACAACAATGTTCTTGGGGTGCGGTCTAAGTTATCTATAAAGTCCTTAGTCATCAATTCTATTATGACTATTGTATTCTATTTTGTCCATTATCTGAAATCTTTGATGAGTTATTTGCTCTCTTGTACTTTGTCTTTGTTTTTCTTTTTTCTTGCCCTCAACTCATCTAAATGTTTACGCTCCTTAATAACAAAATCCCTAACATCATCTAATGTATATACATGCCAACGGGCAAATTCTCCAAGAGAGGGCCCTGCTTTTTTAAGATGTGACATTTTCATGTCGTAATTTTGCTTTGCATCAATGGAATCCTGCTTGTTGCGGGCCATACCAAGTTCAACCTCATATATCCTCCGATACCCTTCTTCCCAAGTGATATCCTCATATTCCTCAAGGAACCATCTGCCGGGAATATTCTTATATCGTATATAGTAAGATTTAAAATTGATTTTCTCAATGTTCTCGATATTACCGAACGTCTCTTTTCTTTGCCGAGCAATTTCCTTGATAGAACGTTCATAATCAGGCCCCCACAATGCGATTGAGTCCATTAGGTCCGCACTGGAAAAACCCTCTACCCAGCGATTGTACATTGCAGTCACTACAACCGAATCGGCCGCATCGGCACACACTTGATACGAGTAGTCTCTATTCCTTTTTATAAGTTCTCTGACGGTAATCCTTTCAAAACCTTCATTTGAATTCATTAAAATTGAATCACCAGATTCCGAACCATCTTTCACTATAGTTGCATTACAGACACTCATTGAAGATAACATCACCAATATCAATGAAGCATTTTTTACAATTCCTATCATAACCCTTTATATTTTAAAATAAATTTAAAGAATATCTTAAACAGAAGCTATCAGTTTTTTTAAAAACATATGTCACTTTCTCACGATTAGAAAACTCGCTACACTGCAGACAGAGATTACATTCTTGCATATTCATACAGACGCCACAAATTCAACAAATTTCAACAATCAGTAATACCAGCTATTAATTAATTTTTTTAACTTCTGTACACCCCGCTGGATAACCACAGATTAGTTTATACTCTTTCTCTCCTACACATAAGTGTATATAATAATTGAATGGTATTGGTGTACCGTCACCGTGGTTTGCCCCAGCCGTTGGATCTGGAGAGAAAGATGTTAATTTCTCATCTAATTCATATATTATACTATCATTTATAAACCCGTCACCCGGATATCTGCGCAAGCCATTTACTAAATAATAAATATTTTTACAAAATAAACTTTTATTGATTAAATCAACCGTCGCTTGCCTATTCTGTGGGCCGTTGGTATTTGTGTATTGATGAAAATCAAGGTTTATTTCATAGTCCCTATACAATGGATTATTCATGTAATCATAACCAATATAGACTGCATCAACACTAAAACGCTGTGTAAATGTCGTATCAATAGTTCCATCTATGAGTGTTCCATATCCATCAGGTTCCGCATTGCTTCGAGTTATTCTACGTTCAGCCAATGAATCAAAGTCTTCATCAAAATAATAATCTTCACTGCAGCCATGCATCACAAATGCACCAATGGCTATAGCAATACCTAATAAAAGAAATTTATTATTCATAAATACCACTAATTTTATAACTTCAATTTACTCTACATCAAATTCACCTACATAATAGACACCATCTATTCCCAATATAATTCTATAAGAACCGCGGGATAATTGCAAAAGAGGTAATATCACTTCTACATTCTTTGGCAAGTCAATCTCATCGGTTGCAACAATGATGCCGTTCGCATCCATTATATAATATGTAACAGATTCAAAGGTTACATGGGGGCTGATAATATTTAAACTCTCATTTGAGACATCATACATAGCTGTCGGCAATATTGCCTCAAGCTCTAAATCTCTTTTATAATCCTCATCATTACTTATTAAATCATCTCCTATTTTCTCCAATGGTATTTCAACATTACCTTCATTTGACTGTGCACATACAGCAGTTCCGGAGAGGAACAGGAACAAACATAGCAACACCTTACATAAATACCACATCCCTTGTTCTCCAAGTAGTCCATTGAACAACCTGTCAACAGTTGTTTTGTCATTAAATTTCTTCATAATGGTTTAGTTTAGTTTCTGCAAAAGTAGGAACCATAAAACCAACTTCAAAGCAAATCTTGTCCAGCCTTGTCCAATATAAATAAAAAATCACCCTCCCTAATTTTAATCCATTGATTTATAACTTATTATATAAAGGCGAAAATTTTCTTTCCTGAAAAACATATTTATATTCCATTGGACAACATTAGACAAGAAATACCTTTATAATTCATTTTTTTCTCTTAATTTAGCCTTCGATAACTGAATGGAGAATATATGAAACATTTATTTCAATTGGTATTTATTGCAACAATGCTATTTGCGTCGTGCAGCAAACAGCAGAATGAGACATTGCTTGTACAGTTGAGTGATATAAAGGCTATGGGTGATACATTGCCAAAGGTTGCGATGCAGCGACTTGACTCAATAAAGCCACACTTTGACAATGAAAGTGAGTATATGCGCAACAAATTCGCATTGCTTGATATAAGGTTGCACGACAAGGCATACATAACGCATACCTCAATAAAACCAATAAAGGGAGTGTGCGGTTACTTTGAGGAGAATGGTACAGCAGCAGAGCTGCAAGAGGCCTATTATTACATGGGCAGTGTATACCGCGACCTTAACGATTATCCTAATGCGGTGACATATTTCTTGAAATCGGCTGAGATTGCCGAAAGCGACAACTACATTGACAGTTCACTATGGGAATGCACATATTCACAACTGTCTTACCTTTATAATCAGCAGTTCAACTACAGCAGTGCACTTGATGCCGCAATAAAAGGACTTGATATTGCAGAGAAGTTCAATACATCCAATGAGAGGACATACATTAATACGTCAACTGCATATTTTGAGAGTGGAGATACTACAAATGCCACCACTCTATGCAATAAAGCAATAAATAACATTCTAGGTAATGGCATCAGTAAAAGTAACGCAGATATTGTCTCTAAAGCAATGTACCATTATACGATAACTAATCAATATTTGCACGCAGGATTATGTTACGAACTGTTAAAGTCTCTACCAAAGAATGAATTACCACGCAATTATATTCCTAATGTTGCTGTATATCTTGAACGTTTTGTATCAGCCGATAGTGCAGCTATCACAATGTCCGAGCTGTATGAAACAACCAACAGTATTGAATCCAAATACGACGCTGCACGATGGCTCACAAGATATTATGTAGCCAAAGGGGAGTATGAGAAGGCTGCGGACTATGCCATTAATTTTATAAATGCAAACGAGGCTGTCATTGACAAGAGGAACTTTGAGCACACTACAAATGCAAATAACTTCTACCGGTACCGGCGCGACAAGGAGCAAGAGACGGCAATAATGGAAAATGCCGCACAGCAAAGGTTCTGGACGCTGCTGGTGGCTTCCATAAGTATTATCCTGTTGCTTGTAGGCGCCGTTCACTATTACCGTCGAAAAAATCAGTTGCTTGGCATTATACTGAACATGGAGGAGAACATAAAACAGGCAAAAGCGCTAATCTCAATAAGGGAGAAAGAAATTGAGAAGGAAGAGAGCGAGATTGAAAAGAAAGAGAAGGAGCTGGCAACACTGAACGCTACAAACTCAAAGCTCACCAATCAGCTTGAGGCAGCCGAGAATGATTTCAGAATGCTTGTGGCACAGAACCGTGAACTGACAAAGCTTACTTTGATGAATAAAATAGCCGGCAATGCTAAAGATATAATAGAAAAGGTGAAGAAGGCCGCTAAAGGCAAATACCACCTTAACGATGATGAGTGGAAAGAGCTGCTGGGTGCCATTGACAAGGAGTACCCCGAGTTTACATATGAGGTGAATGCTAAACTTAAAAAAGTAAGCGAGGCACAGATGCGTGTTTGTTGCCTATGGAAGATAGGCCTCACCGGCCCGCAGATTGTGAACCTGACAGGATACCCACGCCAGACAGTGTGGTTCAGAATAAAACACTTTGAAGAGGCATTCGGGAAGGAAGAATAACGATTGCTACTCAAACGATTAAGGCTGCGAGTAAGCGAGCAAAAGTAAAATGTATTTTACTCTCACAGCGAGCGGGAGCAGGCTCAAGCCCACGGAGTGGGGTTAGCGTGTAACATTTAACGATAAAGGGCTAATTGCTTGCTTGTGTTTTATCTCCTCACCCTTACAGGGAGCTCCTCTTAGTTACAAATAAGAGGAGCACTGTGAACTTTGATTAATACAACGTGGGTTTGATATAACAATCAGTACTGTAATTTAGCGTGTTTGTCATCTCGAGCGAGCGTAGCGACGAGAGATCTCTCCTCCTTGCAGTCGTCGGGATGACAGGTCCTCTGTTTACCCCTCAGTAGGAAAACTGACAGCAGAGTCCTCCTCTGTTTAACCCCTCAGTCACTTTGTGACAGCTCCCCTTGAAAAGTGGAGCAGCCTGGGGGACCGCTTGCGGTGGAGGAGTTTTAAAAGTAGAGCAGCAGAAAGAATAAACATCAATAAACGACTTCCGGGCCAAATCTATTTGGCCCGGAAGTCGTTTATTACACCCAATCCTTATTTACCACCCAACGGTAAACAATTGGAATGATATATATATTAAGGAATGTCGATGACAAGAGACCGCCGAGCACAACCACAGCCATAGGACTCTGTATCTCGTTACCCGACGCCGCACCGTTTAGAATCATCGGCACAAGCGCCAATGCCGAGGTAAAGGCCGTCATGAGGATTGGCGTCAAGCGGTCGGCAGAGCCGGAGAGCAGAGCCTCATCAAGCCCCATTCCACCCTCGCGCAGATGCTGATAGCGTGTCACAAGGAGAATACCGTTACGCGTTGCGATACCGAACAGTGTTATGAGACCGATGATTGCAGGTATACTCATCACGGCCGATGTGAAATATGTGATTATGATACCGCCTATAAGTGCCAGAGGCAGGTTTAGCAGAACCACCACCGACAACGACGTGCTCCTGAACTCGCTGTAGAGCAACACAAACACCACAAGGATTGCCACCAGCGTGGTGAGCCAAAGTGTACGTGACGCAGAGTCGGCACTCTCGAACTGGCCGCCGTACTCCAGGCGGTAGCCCTCTTCGAGCAGCAGCTCATCCTCGAGGTATTCGCGTACACGGTCCACAGTGCCTGCAACGTCACCGCTCGCGATATTGGCCGACACAACGACCTTGCGCTGTACATTCTCACGGCTGATGCTTCCCGGGCCGCCCACCGACACTATGGAAGCGACATCATCGAGTGCTACCTTGCCGTCGGGGGTGTCTATGAGGGCACGCTTAACTCCCTCCATGCTCTCGGTATAATCCTTGTTCAGGCGTATTATAAGGTCAAAGCTACGCTCCTCTTCATATACGCTACCTACCTTCTTGCCTGGGAAAGAGGCCTCGACAAAACTGTTGAACTCTTCCATTGTTATGCCATAGAGAGCCAGCTTCTCGCGGTCGGCACGTATCTGCAACTGCGGAGTCTCGACCTGCTGTTCCACATTCACATCCACCACCTCGGGGAAAGCCTTCAACAGCTCCTTTATCTCTGTTCCCTTGCGGAAGAGAGTGCTGAGGTCGGGACCGAAAATCTTAATTGCAAGGTCGGCCTGCGTACCCGACACCATATGGTCGATACGGTGCTCAAGCGGCTGTCCGACAGAAGTCACAACGCCGGGGACCGTTGCCAGGCGTGCACGAACGTCGGCAAGGAACTCCGCCTTGCTGCGCTCACCCAGCACAAAGTTCACGTCAATCTCTGCACCGTTAGACGTCTGCGAATGCTCGTCGAGCTCACCACGTCCTGTACGGCGCGCGGTGCTCACCACCTCGGGCACCTGCAGAAGTTCGGTCTCTATCACTGCACCTATCTTGTTGCTCTCCTCGAGCGACACTCCCGGGCGCGAAACGGCCGCAATGGTCAATGCGTTCTCGTTGAACTCGGGCAGGAAGCTGCGTCCCATCTGAGTAAACAGGAAGAGACACACGGCAAAGAGCAGGAGAAGAGCAGCCACGACAACCTTTGCACGTGCAAGGACCCACTCGAGTGACGAGCGGTAAGACGAGAGAAGCCATTTGTCCACCCAGTTCTGCTTCTCGTTCTTCGAGAGGTAGCCTTTACCCGACAGCATCATCTTGCAGAGAAGCGGTGTAACGGTCATGGCCACGACAAGAGACATCACAAGCGCAATGAGGTAGGCGATACCGAGAGGCTTGAGCATTCTGCCCTCAAGGCCGCTGAGGAAGAAGAGCGGTGTAAAGGTCACCATAATGATGAGGGTAGCGTGTATGATTGACGCACGTATTTCCGAAGAAGCCTCGAACACCACCTTGAAGGCCGATTTCTGCTCCTCCTTGGGCAGCCTGTGGTTCTGGCGCAAGCGCTTGTACACATTCTCCACGTCGATGATGGCATCGTCGACAAGAGAACCTATGGCGATGCACATACCGCCGAGGGTCATGGTGTTTATATCCATTCCCAACAGATAGAGCACGATGATTGTACCCAACAGCGACAGCGGGATTGCCAACAGCGAGATGAAAGTGGTGCGCAGGCTTGTGAGGAAGAGGAAGAGCACAAGTATCACACATATCGCACCCTCGACCAATGAGCTGCCCACATTGTTAACCGATGACTGTATATAGTCGGCCTGACGGAAAATCTTTGTATCGAGCTTTACGTCGGCCGGCAATGACTTCGCAATCTCCTCAAGGTTACGCTCGATGTTCTCGGTAACACTCAAGGTATTCACATTAGGTTGCTTGGAGATAGAGAGAATTATAGCAGGAGTGGCATTGAGCGACGCATAACCCTGCTTTACGGCAGGAGCTATCACAACGTCGGCAACATCGGCAACGCGCACCGACACGTCACCATTCACCTTTACTACTGTGCTGCCGAGCTCATCGACATCGTTGCTGCGGCCCATTCCGCGCAGATTATACTCATTGCCGAAGTCACGTACCACACCGGCACCCACATTCACGCACATGGATGCGGCGGCAGCCTCAAGTTCACCCATAGTTACACCGTACATCTCCATGCGTACAGGGTCGGCAAGCACCTGGTACTGTTTGTAGTCACCTCCGATGATTGTAACATTGGAGACACCGCCTGTAGCAAGGATTGCCGGTTTTATTATCCACTCGGCAAGGGTACGCTGCTCCATCATTGAGGTGCTGTCGGCCTGCATACCCACAAACATAACCTCACCCATCACGCTCGACTGCGGAGCAAGCATAGGCACAATGCCGTCGGGCAGCTGACCCGTCAGGAGGCTCATCTTCTCACTAATTATCTGACGGGCACGGTAGATGTCCATGCCCCAGTCGAACTCAACCCAGACGAAAGAGAAGCCCTGCGATGACGACGAGCGTACACGGCGCACATTGGTGGCACCGTTGACAGCAGTCTCGATAGGAAAGGTAACAAGACGCTCCACCTCCTCGGGTGCCATATTCGAGGCGTCGGTGAGGATAACCACAGTTGGCATTGTAAGGTCGGGGAACACGTCGACCTCGATATTCTTTGCCGAGTATATACCGCCTATCACCGTCAACACGACTGCCAACATCACGAACAGCCTGTTGTTCAACGAGAATTTGATTATTCTGTTCAGCATAGCAGTATGGTATTAATGTACGTGTCCTGCATGAGGGTCAAGAGCCGCCGCACCCTGTGAGAGCTTGAGCGACACGGCACCCTTTGTAACAACGCGCTCGCCGGCAGTGACACCCTTGACAATCTGCACACTCATGCCATCGGTAGCACCGACCTCCACGGCACGTTTTTCAAAAGAGATAGGGTTATTCTGTACGAATACAAAGAAATTGCCCATCTCCTCCACAAGTGCCGTACGGGGAACAACCACCGCAGGAGTCTCGCTCTCGGCGATGATATACAATGTAACCACACTGCCCGGCACAAGTCCCTCGATTGAGCCTGCCGAGATTGTGAGAGGCAACATATTGCAGCCGTTGACAGAGTTTCCTACCGCAACCACGCTGCCGCCTGCGGCGTTCATGGAACGTACATCACCCGACGGCAACATAACGTTTACATCAATGATATTCTGCAACTGCGGGGCAAAGCGTACAGGCAATTCCGCTGTAATGTTACAGTTGCCGTCGCACTGCACGGTAGCCAAAGGAGTACCCGGCTCCACATAGTCGCCGTTGCCGACAAGCAGGGTGGCAATATAACCGTTCCTTGAAGCCTTGAGACTAACCTTTCCGTTACCGAAATTACGCTTGAGGCTCTGGAAGCGTGCCTCGGCCTGCTTGTAGGCAGCCTCGGCAGCCTGGAAGTCACGCTCGGACACCACCTTCTCGTCGAGAAGCAGTTTCTTGCGCTCATAGTCGGCCTTGGCGAGAAGATAAGCACTCTCGACCTCGGCATACTTTACTGCAGCGTCATTGTCGGTGACATCACCACCCTCAAGATAGAAGAGAGGCTCGCCGGCAACAACATCCTTGCCCTCTACCACATTGCCAACGAACTGCACCCTGCCGCTTGTGGCAGCAACTACTGTAGTGAAGTTCTGCGGTGTTGCGACAACCTTTGCGGCAACCTTGACAGCACCACCGAAACCTTTCTTCTCAACAACAGCTGTCGCAAAGTCTATCTTCCAGCTCTGCTCCTTTGAGAAAGCGACATCATCGGCTGCACCCTCGGTCTCTGCACCGAACGCCACAGAAGAGGCGTGTGAATGCCCGTGGTCATGACCCTCGCAAGATGCATGGTCATGAGAGTGAGCATGCTCTGCGTGAGCTGAATGGTCGTGGTTATGATCGTGTGCGGCATGGTCATGTGAATGGTCATGCTCTTCGCAAGAGGCGTGGTCATGGTTGTGGTCCGCATGGTCATGACCTGCATGGTCGGCATGATCATGGCCTGCGTGCGAGGCGTGGTCATGACCTGCATGGGCTGAATGGTCGTGAGCGTGACCGTGGTCATGTGAGTGGCCTGCGGCATTTACCTCAATAGGGAAACGGGCCATGTCACCGCTCACCTCAAAGAAGAGGCTTCCGCTACCGCTCTTCTGCGGTACGAAATCAAAGTTGAATACTCCGGTCTTGCTGCATGAGACAGTAGCACTCTGCTCGCTGTCGCCTACCTTCAGGGTAGCCTTGGCCTCGCCCACTGCAGTGGGGCCGAAGGCATCAAGTTCGGTCACGAACAGGGTGATACACGATTTTGAGCCTACCTCAAGACCCTCGTGCTGCATAAAGAACTCGTTAGCCCCTGAATAGGCTGTGAAATTATGGAGGTGCACGTGAACGTGTTCAGCCTCCGCACTGTGGTCGTGTCCACAAGCGCACAAAGCAATCATGATGATTGCCGACAAGAATGTATTTTTCATAATGATAAATAGTCTAAAGAACTGTTACATAAAATATCTCCCATGGAAATTCATGCAACAGGCGGAGCCCTGAGGCCGGTATGCGGTACCCACACATCGGGAATCTTAAGATGCCAGAGGCAGATGTAAGGCACACGGGAATCCTCCACAGACAGCACAATCTGTTCGGGGAGGATGAAACTGCTATTGAATGATATGTATTTCTTCTCGAAGTGGACGTCGGCACCCGAAACGCGCAGATATAGCTGCGTGTCATCACAGCAGCGCTCCTCGCCGTGGCTGTGCCTGGCACCTTCACCGGCACACTCCTCACAGTCGCCATAGCCGAAATGTACCCTCTCCACGCCCGTACAGCAACCTGTATGCAGCTCCACACAATGGTGATGCGGCACAATCTTCTCGCCCATGAGCAACACCATTGCCACGAGCACCAGAAGATAGGCTATTTTACGGGAGACGTTCTTCATCAGTTTAGTATATCGGTATACACCCTAAACATTAATCTTATAATTCTCGGCCCACTCCTTGTCGACGTAATTCTCTATGAGCGTACAGGCATGTGCACTGAAGTCAAGGCCACAGCCCATGACCCTGTTCCACTCTCCGCGGTCCATTGCCGGCAAAGCCTCACATGTGGCACCAGCAGTCATCAGGCCGTACACCACACCTGCATTGAAGTTGTCACCTGCACCCACAGTGCTCACAACCTCGATTTTCTTTACCGGGTAACGCTCCGAGGTATCCTTTGTAAAAAGACGCACATCGCCGTCGCCACTTGTAAATATAAAGTTCGGGCAGTAGAATTTTATCTTCTCTTTGTATATCTTGTCGGCATCGGTCATCTCATAGAGATAAGTGAAATCATCGGCCGAACCGCGTACAATATCGGCAAACTCAAGGTTCTCGATAAGAGCCTCGGCAAGCTTTATACGCTCGGGAGCGTGTGTCTTGCGGAAGTTGATATCATAATAGAGCAACGCACCCTGCTCGTGGGCATACTCCAGAAACGCCTTTGTCTTTGCACGCAACACAGGATTGAGCACAAAGTAAGAGCCGTAGAGCACGATGTCACCGGGGCCTATCTTAGGGAACTCCACCTCAAGACGGTTGTTGGGATAATCCTTGTAGAAGAGATACTCGGCATCGTTCCTCTCGTTGAGGAAAGCCAACGAGAGAGGTGACTTTCCGCCCGAAAAACAGCATACTGCCGAGGCATCCACACCACTGTCGCGCAGGTGTGAGAGAATCATCTCGCCCACCCTGTCATCGCCTACTTCGCTGATGAATGCAGCATCAAGGCCCATACGCCCTAAGGAGATTATGCTGTTATACACCGAACCGCCGGGAACTGCCTTCACAGGTTGCCCGTTCTTGAAAAGGATATCAAGCACAGTCTCGCCAATTCCAATCACTCTACCCATAATTCTTATGCCTCCTGAATATATTTTTCAAGTTCATCAATACTGTCCGCTACAACCAGAAGCCTTTCGAGGTCGCAACGCACAAAGCCTTTCTCCTTTGAGCTGCCGAGCAACTCCATTAGAGAGTCCCAGAAACCGTTCACATTGTAAAGCACCACACATTTGGAGTGATAGCCTATCATCGCGGCTGCAAGCACATGGAATATCTCATCAAGAGTGCCCACACCGCCTGGCAACGCCACCAGAATATCACTGCGCTCAAGCATGATATCCTTGCGGTAGCTCAGATTGCGGCAGTTGATTTTCTCGTCAATGAGGGTACTAACCCTGTCACGCTCCTCAAGAATCTGCGGTACTACACCCACCACTGTGGCACCTGAAGCCTTCGCGGCCTTTGCCGTTGCCTCCATAAGCCCGAAGCGTGCACCACCATAGACCAGCGTTGCACCCGTACGGCCCAACATGTTGCCAACCTCCGTTGCCGCCGCTGAATACACCGGATCTATTGTCTCCGATGCGGCACAGAAAACTGCTACGCTTTTCATAGGCTATCAAAGTGACTGCATATCGTTAAGGCGCTTGTAAACACCGTTCTGCTCAAGAAGTTCCTCGTGCTTACCACGCTCCACAATCTCGCCGTCGCGCAACACGCATATCTCATCGGCATTCTTGATTGTAGACAAGCGGTGTGCAATGGCAATTGTGGTACGGCTCTTCATAAGACGCTCAAGAGCCTCCTGCACCAGACGCTCGCTCTCTGTATCGAGTGCCGAGGTCGCCTCGTCAAGGATAAGTATCGGCGGATTCTTGAGTATTGCACGTGCAATGCTTATTCTCTGGCGCTGACCGCCCGACAGCAGACAACCGCGGTCACCCACATTGGTGTCGTAACCGTTCTCTGTAGCCATGATGAAGTCATGTGCATTGGCAATCTTCGCAGCCTCAATCACCTGCTCCATTGTCGCGTTCTCCACACCGAAAGTAATGTTGTTGTAGAACGAGTCATTGAAGAGGATAGCCTCCTGGTTCACATTACCGATGAGGCCACGCAGGGACTTCACCTTCATGTCCTTGATGTTGACACCGTCAATGGTAATCTCGCCCTGCTCCACATCGTAGTAGCGCGGGATAAGGTCTACCATTGTAGACTTTCCGCTACCCGACTGACCCACAAGCGCGACAGTCTTGCCCTTCTGGATCTTGAGGTTGATATTCTTGAGCACATTACGCTCGCCGTCATAAGAGAAGGTAAGGTTCTTGTACTCAATACCCTCCAGCATCTCGGGAATCTCAACGCCCTTTTCACCGTCCACAATAGGATTCTCGGCACTGAGGATAGCATCGATGCGCTCCATTGATGCCAAACCGCGTGGGATGTTGTACGATGCTTTTGAGAGTTCTTTCAACGGGTTTATGATGCTATAGAGGATTGTCAGGTAGTAGATGAAGGCCGCAGCCGAGATAGGTGAGTTCTCACCCAGAATCAATGTACCGCCGAACCACAGCACAATTACAATGACTGCTGTTCCCAAAAATTCGCTCACGGGGTGAGCAAGTGCCTGACGCATTGTAACCTTCATTGTGGCAGAACGGAGCTCATTGCTGCACTTCATGAAACGTGCCGACATCTTCTTCTCGGCAATGAAAGCCTTGATGATTCTGAGGCCACCGAGTGTCTCCTCCATCTGTGAAGTGGTCTCACCTAACTTCTGCTGCGCTACAAGAGACTTTGCCTTGAGCTTACGGCCGATAGAGCCCATAATCCAACCGAGCACCGGAATCACGCATATAGTGAAAAGAGTGAGTTCCCAGCTGATGTATACGAGTGTTCCGAAGTAAATCAGGATGAAGATAGGGTTCTTGATAAGCATATCGAGGGAAGTAACGATAGAGTTCTCTACCTCGCTCACGTCACCTGTCATACGGGCGATGATATCACCCTTGCGCTCCTTTGAGAAGAAGCCGATGGGCAGGCTCACCACCTTGTCGTATACCTTTGTGCGGATATCCCTGACAATACCGGTGCGCAACGGGATTATCGCAGCCGAAGAGCCGAAGTAGCACGCTGTCTTGAACAGAGTCATCACTACAAGGAACACACCGAGCAGCAACAACACTACCGAGGCACCATACTCATCAGAGAAAGAGTTAAGGTAATATGTCGCGTTGTTCACGGCAATATCCTTCATATTCTCCGATGTAGCCTCGCTCCAGGGAATGAACTCCACGCCTGACGTATCAGTTACCTTGAACAGGATTTGCAGGATGGGGATAATTACCATGAACGAGAAGACGTTCAGAATTGCCGACAGGAAGGTAAAAATCAATGACAGGACAAGATACTTCTTGTAGGGCGGAACAAACCGCTTGAGAACCTTGAGAAACTCCTTCATAACAGGAAATATTATAAATTTAAATTAATATTATATATTAAATTGTGCAAAGTTACTCATTTTTTGCCATTTGCCTACAATTATCTCCCTTTTTTAACGTGAGTTCGATATAAGCAAAATCAAATCGCGAACCTGTCATCCCGACAGAGCGTAGCGATGAGGGATCTCAAAAAACGCAGGAAATGTCATCCTGAGCAAAGCGAAGGATCTCAAGCAACACGAATACAGAGATTTTTTCGGGCAAAGCCCTCAACAAACGTCTCGCATGCGCTCGAAATGACAAAGCAAGCGGCAATTAAGCACTCACGGACTTGTCATGTCGAGCGAGCGCAGCGACGAGACATCTCTTAATAACTCATGTCTAAAGTCTTCTTTTGAGATTCCTCACTCCGTATCGGAATGACAAAACAACGTTTTGTTATCGGTGAGTTCATTAGTGTAACAATGAACGAACCAATGCTCTTTTGTTTTGTTATCGGTGAGTTCATTAGTGTAACAATGAACGAACCAATGCTCTTTTGTTTTGTTATCGACGAGTTTTGCAGCAACAGGTCAAACGTAGCACTCCCACCCCTCCGCCAGTAAACTGGCACCTCCCCTCAGGCAGATGAGGAATTTAACTTATGACGTTTGGGTTGCGAAAAGCAAAACGAGTCAATGACAGTGCAAATATAGAATGCTCTTAATTTAACTTTACCACATCAGCTGGGTTCTCCGTTGCAACCTTCCACGAGCGCAAGGTAACCAGCAACACCGTCAGCAATGCCACAACAGCAAGCACTGCAAGCGGCAGCCACAATGAAAGTTCTATTCGGTTGACAAATCCCTGGAGCCAATCGCTTGCAATAACCCATGCAACCGGTGCGGCAATAACAAAACACACTGCCACAATGAACAGATAACGGCGGTTGAACATTGCTACCACACTGCCCGATGACGCACCATAGACCTTGCGCACGGCAATCTCACTGCGGCGGTGCTGTGTCTCGAAGAGCACAATGCCGAACACACCCATCAGCGATATTACAACAGCAATGAGCGCAAAGAGAGAAATCATTACAGTCTGCTTCTTTGTGTCACCATAGACCTTTGCGATGGCGTCATCCACAAATTCAATCTCAGGTTCACTGCTGTTGGGCTCAATATTCCTGGCAGCCTGCCTTATGTCATTGCACACAGCCTCAACATCCACATTCTTGCTAAGACGCACATAGAAATACATCCTGAAGTCCGACGAGCCTTGAGCATAAAGCATTGTATTCATTTTGGCCTTGTTTACTCCCACAAAGTTTATGTGAGGTATTACACCGATAATCTCTTCACCGTCCCATTTGTCACCAACGCCAAGCCCCGTTGCCTGTGATGTATAATCGGTTATCAGGTATCCGGGAGTGCCCTTAACAAAACCATGTCCCATTATTACCGGAATACCGAATACCTCTGGAGCATTATGCCGCACATAATGTATCTGCATTTTTACAGTAACACCATCTATCAGTCTCGAATTATAGACACCAGAACCGAAAAGTCCCCAATTTGTCGATGTCACAGCCTCTATATTAGGGTTTGCAGCAAGTTTCTCAAGGAATAGTTCATGTTTCGGTGCAAGGTCTTCCGATTTTATCATAAGCATATTCTCCCTATCCATACCAATATCGTAACGTACCATATAACTGTATTGCATGGAGAATACAAGTGCAAGAACCATAAGTACCATAGATACCGTAAACTGTAATGCCACAAGCCCCGAACGCAAGGCACGGCCGGCCTTTGAGTTTGCAAATCCTTTTCTGACAGCAAGTGAGGCATTGAAACCTGTAATGTAGAATGCAGGGTAGAGAGCAGCTGCTACAGCCATCAATACGGCAACAGCACACACAAGCACTACGCTTTCCGTATTGTCACCCATTGCCAAAGGAAAGTTGACATACTCGTTTATACCGGCACCCTGTACGGCATATATAATGTAAAAGGCAATGACAAGAGCAATAAGCACCAACCCTACGGCCTCAAAGATAAAGTTCCATCGCAGAGTATTGGTACCTGCACCAAAGACCTTGCATATATTCACCGTACGCATACGCACCGGTACAAGAGCAATAAAGAAGTTTACAAAGTTTATGAATGCTACTATTACTATCACAAGAGCAATGGCAAGCTGCGTAATCGTTGTGCCGACGGAACCGTTCAAGTAATTTTCAAACTGCGTATTGAAATAGAACTCATCCATAGGTACAAGCTTTATTTCCATTCTGCAAAGTTTCTCTTTCCCTTCCTTACTGATTTTGGCTCCTGTTGCAGCAATATACTGCTCGTACATATCTTCGTTGAATTCATAGTACTTCTTTTGCCACAAGGTAATATATTCATCAGTGCCGGCCCCTTCCCGGAACTTCACGAAAACCGAATAGTTCCAGTTGTTGTTCAGCATACCGTCCTTCCTGTTGTCGTTGCGGAATATATGCCTCCCGCCAAGGATAGTATTCTCATCAAAATCCTTGAATATTGCAACAACCGTGAGCGGTGTACCCGGTGCAAGCTCCCCCTCTTCGAGCTTGATGACATCTCCAACGGTTATACCCATAGTCCCAGCCACGCTTTCCGAAACTACAGCAGCATTCATCTGCTTGAAGTCTTCGGAATTTCCTGCAACAATGCCGAACGAGAATACATCAAGCAGTGTGCTGTTGCATTTGGTAACACCGCATTTGAACTTCTCATAGCCATTCCCGTTGCCATTTATCCACACATGGGTGGGGCTCTCATACCACGCCATTGAGGCAATGCTCTCAACAACAGGCAAAGCCTCTGCGGTTTCGTATGAAACAGGATTGGGCGCATTTTCATTATAGCGTCCCAACATTTCGCTGTAAGGCGATATCATATACACCCGCTCATTATCCTTAATGGAACCGTTGTAGGTAAAAGCACTGTACACCTGCGCCATTATAATGTAGAAGGCAGCAAAGGCAAGTGCCAACCCTGCGATGTTCAGCAGCGAAGCCACCTTAAAGCGTTTGAGGGTAGTTATAAAATTCTTGATTGCTATTTTCATAATCTTACTGTTTTTAGTTTTGGGATGTCTCGCATACGCTCGACATGACAGGATCGCGATGGTTACCTCACGATTCTTGTCATACTGAGTGTAACGAACCAACGGTCGACGCCCGGAGGGGCTAAAGTCAAGAATCTCTGTTTTATTCGAGAGGCTGTCATGTCGAGCGAGCACAGCGACGAGACATCTCTTGCTTCTCAATTATTCCTTTTTATCATCTCCACAGGGTTCTCGTTTGCGGCACGCCACGATAGCAACAGCTGCACCGCATATACAAATGCCATCACAGCCAGTACTCCGGCAATATATATCCACACGGGCACACTGCAACGCATCTGCGCAAGAGTAGAGAGCCACTCCTCATTCAGCCACACGGCAATGGCAACACCACATACAACCGCCGGGAGCACAATCCACAGCAGTCTTGCTCCAAGAACCACCAGTACCTCGCTTGTCGAAGCACCGCACACCTTGCGCACGGCAATCTCCTTGCGGCGGCGCGCCATTTCACCCTGCAGGTAACCGCTCAGGCCGATGAATGCAATGAGCAGCACAATGGAAGCCACCACAACCATACCGTTACGCATGCGCTTCACAGGAGCAAACGTTATATCTATCCACTCGCTGTAAGGGATAATCTTGTACTTGTAGTAGCCGTCATATACCGATGCTATGGCCTCATCCAGCGCCTTCACATTCTCTTTGTCAATATCCTTCATCAGAATATTGTATAGTACCACTACCCTGTATTCAGGAGCCAGGTCGCTCAGGTAAGGTACCGTATGCAGCAAAATAGGCAGTGCCACACCCCTGCTCATCATGCGGTAGTCGGCAACGACACCCACTATCTCAAAAGGCACCATTGAACTGTCGTATATGATTTTGCCTATGGGAGAGTCTTTCCAGCCGCGCATTTCAACATACGTCTCGTTTACAATGACCTTGTCGGCACCGTCGGTAGGCAGGAAGTTACGCCCCTGCACAATCCTCATCTGCATTGACGGTATATAATTCTCATCGACTATGTCCCAACGGCACGAGAAGAGCAGGTTACCCTCTTCATCCACGCATGGCATTCCCGAATATCCCGACAAGGGCGATGAAGACGACATTCCGGCATTCTCTACAAAAGGCAGGCTGCGCAGTTTGTCGGCAATGACTCCGGCATTCTTAATCTCGGTAGAGAGTTCAAGCGCCATGAGCCTGTCAAACTTGTAGCCATAATCGGAATTCATGATGTAAGACACCTGCCTGTTGCTCACCAAGAGGAATATCACCACAGCCACAGCCATTGTCACTTGCAGGAAGAGCAATGACTTTTTCCACCACGCCCTGTTGTCCCCGCCACGGCGGAAAGCATAGTCTATGCTCACAGCCGAGAATATCACAGCAGGTACAATGCCGGCAACAGCAAAAGCCACAACGCATACAAGCAGAGGAATCCATATACGCTCCAGTGCAAACAGGTCACTTACCTTGTAGCCGAAGAGGTCGAATATCTCACCGTGCAGTGTCGCGATGAGGAGAGCAGCAATGGCCACAGAGACAAGCAGAATGAGCAATGTCTCGGCAAGCAGCATGCAGAACACCGTCCCACGCGAAGCACCGTTACACTTCATTGTCGCTATCGTGCGGCTGCGCTCGGCAAGCGAGGATATTGTCAGCAGCACATAGTTGAGACACGCCACAATGAGAGCCACCAAAGCAATTGCCGAATATATCATCTGCATCTGCTTCACATCATTGGCAACGAACATTGTAGAGGTAAGCGGCACAAAACAGTATGTAATCTGCCACTCCTTGCAATGCTCCTCAATGCCGTGCTTTCTTATAAATTCGGGCATTGCAGCCTCAACCTCGGCAATATCGGCTTTCTCACATAGCTTTATAAATGTCGTATAGCTGTCTTGGCCAGTCCATATCTCATTATCCTCATCATACGGCAAGTGTTCAAGTATATCAAAATCACCTATCGACTGGTTTACACGCGGAGTTTCAAATACACCGGCAACGACATCCAGTCCCAACTTCTTGCCAAGCGGATCCTCATCGCCGAACATCTTTTTGGCAAGACGCTCCGAAATCATTATCTCGCCGGAGGCTTTACCCTCACTGCTCAGTATTCGGTGAGGGTCGCCACTGATAACCCCAAAGTCAAGGACATCGAAAAGAGTGCTATTGGTCTGTAATGCTGTAGCCTCCATAAGATTGTCTGTAGTGCCAAATATCTTTTGCACCTCAATGAAGTGTACAGCAGCCTCAACCTGGGGTATATCAGCGACAAGGTTCGGAGCAAGCGGCTTAACCAGTTTATGTGCCATTCCGCCAATCTTCGGCGATTGTTCCCACACCTGGAACACCCTCTCTTTGTTGGGAAAGAATTTATTGAAAGAGAAGTTAAGCCCCACGTATGAGAATACAAGAAGCGCTACAGCCACACCCAATGACAGGGATAGAACCCTTGCCAAAGTGTTGCCACGTCTTTTCAACAGGTAACGGAATGAATAATTCAGTGTTTGCATAAAAGTTCTTTAAATTCAGTTCAATTGTTTGAGATGTCTCGCATTCTTGTCATTCCCGACAACAGAGAGGAAGAGAGATCTCTCGTCGCTACGCTCACTCGAGATGACAAAGCCATAAGGATAATCATAACACTGTCATGCTGGAGCGCAGCGAAGCATCTTAAATATCTAAGCCTGTCATTTCGACGACTGACAGGAGGAGAAATCTCATCTCATTAAATTCTGTTTTGAGATTTTCTCGGGCAAAACCCTCAACAACACGTCTGAGCAAAGCGAAGAATCTCATACACCGCCGCTATTTTCGAGATCCTTCACTGCGTTCATCCCGACATAGCGCTCGTTACTTTCATCTTTCATCTTTCATCTTTGCTCTTTGTTCTGCCCGGTACAATGGTTTTCCTACAGTTTGTTTGCCACGTCAGTAACTATCTGTCCATCGAACAGGCAGATAGTACGCGATGCATACTGCGCGTCGTGCTGGGAGTGTGTAACCATGATGATGGTTGTACCTTCGCGGTTGAGCTCCTGAAGAAGGAGCATTACCTCCTGACCGTTCTTTGAGTCAAGGTTACCGGTAGGCTCATCGGCAAGGACAAGCTTGGGGTTGGATATTACGGCACGGGCAATTGCAACACGCTGCTGCTGACCACCGGAGAGCTGCTGCGGGAAGTGCCCCGCACGGTGCGAGATGTTCATGCGCTCAAGAATATCGTTGACACGCTGCTTACGTTCGGAGGCCTTCACGCCCATATATACAAGCGGAAGTTCAACATTCTCGAATACTGTCATCTCATCAATGAGGTTGAATGACTGGAACACAAAGCCGAGATTGCCTTTACGGAACTGTGTACGCTCCTTCTCACGCAGATTGCCAACCTCCTTGTCAAGCAAGGTGTATTTTCCGCCTGTGGGGTTGTCGAGCAGGCCCAGGATGTTGAGCAACGTTGACTTTCCGCAACCTGATGGGCCCATAACAGCCACGAACTCACCCTCCTTCACTTCAAAAGAAACACCGTTAAGGGCAATAGTCTCAATCTCTTCTGTAAAGAAACTCTTCTTCAAATTTTCTACTTTAAGCATAATCGTATTTTTTTAGTTATTAATGTTAATTGTCTTATCTTTTGAGATATTTCGCTTCGCTCAATATGACAAAATGCAATATATATGCAATTCCGACCGAAGGAAAGAATCTCGTTCTTTTATTTACCGCGAAATAGCATCGACAGGATTCTCATTCGCCGCACTCCATGAGCGGAGAGAAACGGTAACGATGGTAATCAACAGGATTACTCCCACAGCCAAAGCATATACCCACCACGACATCGGCGTGCGATAGACATACTGCTGCATCCAGTTGTCGATGATGCAGTAGCTCACTGGTATTGCCACAGCCGAACAGATGGCCACAATATAAAGGTACTTACAGTTAAAGAATGCAAGTATCTCACTTACTGATGCTCCATGAACTCGGCGAATGCCTATCTCGCGGCGGCGATACTGTGTTTCGAACAGTGCCAGACCGAATACTCCGATAACTGAAATAATAATCGACAGGAATGAGAATAGCGTAATAAGTGTCGAGAGCTTATCTTCCTTCTGGTAAATAAATTCAATCTCATCATCAAAGAATCTTACATTGATATTCTCCAGCACAACATCGGGAGAAAAACCAACAATCGTTTGGTGTATGTATTCTCTTACTTGCGCAATATCGGCACCCGCAACTGTACGTATATAAGCCCTGCGAGGCAAGTCCCAGCCATACTGGCCAAAGACAACAAAGACATACGGTTTGATAGTGTTTTGGGCTGATTGGAAATCAAAATCCTCACAAATACCGACTACTTGTGTTTGCATGTTGCCGATATGACCTTGTATTTTACTATCAGGAGAAAGATTCATGTCTTTAGCAGCCTTCTCGTTGAATATCATTGCACCTGTCATCACCTCATTATCAGAAGGGATAAAGTCACGGCCTTCGACAATGTCAATCCCCATTACCTGCAAGAAGTTCCACGATACCGGATACACTCTGAAGGTGACGTGTTGCCCATCTTCGGTCTTACGTGACCACTGTCTATCACCACCAGAAATGAACTCTCCCTGTCCCCAAGCAACATCTATAATTTGAGAATTCTGTCTGAGTTTATCCTCCAAAGCATTGCGCTTTGTATAGTCCATTGTGATACCATCCTCTTTTGTCCAGCCATAAGTCGCTTCGTATGGTATTTCCACAGTCAAGATGTTTTCTTTGTCAAAACCCATATCACGCGTAAGCATATATTGATGCTGACGGTAGATAAAGAGCGAGCAGATAATCAATGTAATGGAGATGAAATATTGCACTCCTACAAGCGTATAACGCAAGACGCGACCGGATTTTGATGCAGAGAAATCACCTTTGACAACAAATGCTGGCGAGAATCCGGTAATATACCACGCAGGGTATAACGAAACCACTACACCGAAGAGAATTACGCCCAAAGCAATAGCACCTGCCAACGACCAATTCTCGTTGATGGCAACCGAAGTCGAGATATACTCTTTGAGCGGTGTATCGGAAAACAGTGCCACAATGCCTGCTGCAACAATGAGTGATACAAGAATCAGCCCAATTGTCTCAAACAGGAAATTAAGACGCAGTTTTGCTGTTGGCGCACCAAAAATCTTGTAATTGTTCACGGCACGGATTCTGCTCGGAATCAGAGCAAAGAAGAAGTTTACAAAGTTGATAAACGAGATAACCAGAATCAATACAGCAATCGCAATGAGTGTATATGTTGTCGTACGACTGCCTGATATTCCAATATTATGGGTATCCTCTGCAAAGAAAAGATCGTTGATAGGCATTAAGCGCGGTTTGATACGCGAGATCTGAACCTCTGCCTCCTGCTCACTCAGTCCTCTCTTTTGACAATCATCAATAACATACTGATACATTTTCGCCTCGGCATCCTCGCGCGAAGCACCCTCTCTCAACAGTACATAGTATGGAGTACCCCAATTGCCCTCTTCTTCGGGTTTTGCTTTTGCCATATAGCAAAAACCATCAGACATGGCAATTGTAGATGGGCGTGGAAAGTCCTTGTAGATACCTACAACCGTAAACAGCAATTCACTGTCGGCATTCCGGCCATAATGCAACTTATCTCCCACTGAGATACTACATCCATTGGCAATACTCTCTGTTATGATAATGTCATATTCAGTGTGGAATGACGAAGCGCCGCCGGCAATAAATTCAAAAGGGAAAACCTCCAGCACCTCAGGTTCTGCAGCTCCGAATTTGATGACAAAATTCTCAATTGAACCATTACGCTTTACAGATACATCTCCAGAGTAGTACATTGCATCCTGTAACTCATAAATTGAGCCACCCGCCTCAACCTCAGGACAAACGGCACACATTTCATCCGGTGTCTGACGGTTCCAGCTGAAATCCCAACTGCCGTCACCTATCCACGAAGGATGCTCCAAACGATATATACGCTCCGAGTCCTTGATTACACGGTTATATGACATGTCGAACTTTACCTGCACTGCGATAAGATATACCGCAGCAAAGGCAACCGCCATACCAAGTATATTCAATGCAGAAGAAGTGATATACCTTTTCAGCAAGATTATGAAGTTCCTTAAATACATAATAGTCTTTTTATTTGTTTATTGCTTCAACAGGATTGTCATTCGCGGCCTTGTATGAACATGCGGTGACGGTAAGCACCGTTATAATGGCAACCAAGGCTATGGCAAGCAGATATACCCACAGGGCAAAAGGTGCCTGGTAGACAAACTGCTCTGTCCAGTACTTGATTATAGCAAAGCCGAACACCACAGCCACCACTGAACATATTGCAAGCACTTTCAGATATTTGCTGTTGAACATTGCAAGTATGCTGCTCACCGATGCGCCATGCACACGGCGTATTCCAATCTCGCGACGGCGGTACTGTGTCTCAAAGTGCACAAGGCCGAAGACTCCTATTACCGAGATCAGTATCGAAAGCACTGTGAACAGGATAATGAGTGAAGCCAGCTTACTCTCCTTCTTGTACTTGTTCTCAAGTTCCGCATCAAAGAATGAGATATCGTAACTGTCGGCAGGTATATCGGGTACATACTCTGCAATTGTCCGGGCGATGAACTCGCGCACTGCTGCAACGTCGGCCCCCGGTGTTGTACGCACATACATTGTATTCATCACGCGCCAAGGATACTTGCCGAAGATGTAGAACGCGAAAGGCTCGATGTTGTACTGCATGGGACGGAAATTGAAATCCTTGCATATACCTACCACCTCGGTATCAGAGCGGTGACCTGGAATTACATCGCCCACCTTCAGGCCAAGCTTGCGTGCAGCGTCCTCATTAAAAATATATGTTCCGTTAACAGTACGTTCATCACTGCTGAGGAAATCGCGGCCATCGACTATGTCAATTCCCATAAACCGCAGGAAATCCCATGAGACAGGATATACCTGGAAATATATGCTCTGGCCGTTGAAGCCGCGTCCCCACTGCATCCTCGATGGAGTAATGAATGAACCGTCGGCAAAAGCGACATCCGCTATCTCGGGGTTCTTCATCAGGCTCCCGGCAAAGGCATCGCGCCTGCTCTGTGACAATCCATTCTCAGGGTCATATGACTCGAATACCGTTTCACCCGGCAGATGGTTCACCACAAGCAGATTGTTCTTGTTGAAACCCATGTCATGCTTGAGCATATAATCATACTGTCTGTAGATAGAAAGCGAACAGATGACAAGTGTTATCGAAATGGTATACTGCACGGCCACAAGCGTGTAGCGCAATCGCCTGCCCGGCGCTGTGGCCTGGAAACCGCCCATTACCATTGCCGGCGAGAAACGGGTAATGTACCATGCAGGGTATATGCTCACGATGATTCCCGTAACGAGAGCGACAGCAGCCACTGCCACGGCTACACCTACATTGTCGGCAAAAGCTATTGAGGTTGATATATGCTCGGTGAGCGGTGTCTCCATGAACATGCCCACAATAGCCGCCGCGCCGCAGAGAGCCACAAGCACAAGCCCCACAGTCTCAAATACAAAGTTCAGGCGCAGGGTGAAGGATGATGCTCCGAATACTTTGCATGTGTTTATTGTCTTTATGCGAACAGGAATGAGCGCAAAGAAGAAATTCACGAAATTTATGAGTGCAATGGCCATGATGAGCACGGCAATGGCAAGGAGCGTATATGTAGTGGCCTTGTTGCCGGTTGCATGCGCAGCAGCGACTACATCCGTCGAGAAGTAGAGCTCGGTGAGCGGGTTAAGACGCGGATTGACACGTTTCAAAAGCTCTGCAATATCTTCTTCGCTTACATTCTGGGACCTTAGTGATTCCAAGAGAGCGCTTCTTATCTTCTCGCAGACAGCATCGGGCGATGCCCCATCGCTCAACACCAGGTAATAGGGGTTGTTCCAGTTGTTCGCATTGTCCTCCTCCTGCGGGAACATGCCTCCCCAACCGTCGCACTCATCAAGGATGCTGGGTGACACAGGGTCCTTGCATATTGCAATGACCGTTGCGGTATTCTCATCGCTTGCCTCGTGTCCATAGCATATTACATCCCCTGCCGAAAGATTGAATTTCTTTGCCGCAGACTCTTTCAGTACCAAAGTGGAATGGTCAAGGAATTTGTCGAGCGAGCCCTCGATTATCTCAAGGCCGAAGATATCCAGTCCTTCACGCTCCGCCTCGCACAAATCGAAATATATATACTCTATTCCCTTGTCACTCTTTCTTGAGTAATCGGAATTGATGTTGTAGTGTCCTGTCGGCCATATTGTAGCACTCTTCTCTATCTCTGGTACACCATTGCAAAGGTCGTCGGGCAACTGGCGTGCCCATGTGGTGCTCCAATACCCCTCCTCGCTCCAGTTGGGATATTCAAGGCGGTATATGTTCTTTGCATTGGGAATGGCCTTGTTGTATGAGAGGTCGAAGCTCACCTGTACCATTATAAGATACACCGCAGCAAAGGCAACCGCCATACCCAGTATGTTAAGCAATGAAGAGGTTGTGTACCTTTTCAAAAGCATTATAAAGTTCTTGAAATACATAGTAATTTGTTTTAAGTAATGTGTAAAATATTGTCCGGTTTTAACACCCTTGAGATCCTTCGTTTCACTCAGGATGACACAATCGCAGTAGATATTTGTGTCAATGGACAACTCTTATATTGTTGCCTAATGTAATAAATATTCTTGTTTTGTAATTCCCGTTTTGTCATATCGACCATACCTTAATGAAATAATCAAAAGAGGTTTTGTTTTACGAAACCACTTCGCTCGCTGAAAAACATTAAAGTAAACTTTATGTTTTACTCGCTTAATCGTGGCTTTCGATGAGCTTTAGCGAACCAGCGGTCGACGCCCGTAGGGGCTAAAGTCAATAACGCATGTGAGATATCTCAATATTTTTGAGATCCCTCGTTGATAGGTTCGGGACAAGTGCGCGGTTATTGTCATATCGAACGCACGTGAGATATCTCTTTTTTTCACGGTCTTTGAGATCCCTCACACATGGTTCGGGATGACAAAACCTTATTTTCTGTTTTCACCTTTTAAAATAAGCACTTCATTGTCACCGAAATTGTCGTATGACGATGTTATCACCTTTTCGCCGGGTGCAAGGCCATCGAGAATCTCATAGTACCTTGGGTTCTGACGTCCGATGCGGATTTCGCGGCGATAAGCCTTCTCGCCTGTCTCATCCACGACATATATCCAACGGCCGCCTGTCTTTTGGAAGAATGCACCGCGAGGGATGTAGACAGCCTCGACAGGCTGCCCCAACTGAAGATTGAGATTATATGTCTGGCCGGTGCGTATATTGTCGGGCAGCTCGCTTCTGAATGTGAGGTCCACCCTGAACTTGCCTTCACGAACCTCGGGATACACCTTTCTCAAGAGCATGTCGTAACTGTTGTCCTGACGCATGAACGAGGCTGTAAGGCCTGTTACCACACGGTCGATATAATGCTCGTCGACCATAGCCGTCACCTTATAGGCCGAGAGGTCGTTTATCTGACCAATGGCACTGCCCTGCGAGAGTGTCTGTCCAAGAACGACATTGAGCATACCCAGTTCACCGTCAATGGGAGCCTTTACCTTGAGGTTATCCACACGCTCACGTATAAGCTGCATGTTCAGCTGCATTGAACGCAGGTTCTCATCAAGTTGCGCCACCTGCACGGTGCGGTAGAGGGAATCCTGCTTCTGACGCTCGCGCACCAGAGAACGTCTGCTGAGTGCCAGCTCGTAGTCCTCTTTCGACTGCAGATATACCTCGCGGGCAACAAGTTCCTCGTTGTAAAGTTCCTTGTTCTGCTCGTATGCACGCTGCTTGCGGGTGACCTCAAGGTCGAGCATAAGCATCTCCTGACGGAGCGAGAGACGCTCCTGCTCCATTGAGATAAGGGTATTGCGCAGGATGTTCTGCTTCTCGGCAAGGTCCGCCTCCGATTGCAGAATCTGCATCGACAGCTGCTTGTTCGACATCTCAAGAATCACATCCCCGGCCTTCACTGCAGTTCCCTCCTCGGCAACCACACGCTCCACCACTCCGCTCTCAAGCGGCGACAGCTGCATTGTTGTCATTGGTTGCACAGTTCCGCTGAGGCTCACATAATCGTTGAACTCACCCTCTTCCACATTTGAAACTGTGACAGTGGCCATATTCACGCGCAGTGTCGATGTATTCTCCTTCAAGAGGAGCCACACAATGAGCACAACCAGAAGTGCTCCGAACAGATAAGGCAGGCTTTTCTTGCTGAATACAGCACGCCAACCGGTTTTCTTCTCTAATTTTATATCCATAGTAGTTTATATTTTATTTTCCTGAATGTACAAAAGGTATTCCACTATAATAGTCGACCATACGTTTCTCAATCATATACTGCAGCTGTGAGCGCAGACGGTCGGACTGTGCCTGCAGCAGCGTTGTCGCAGCACTCTGCAATTCTATTGCGGTAACAAGCCCGTTCTCGAATTTGGCTGCAATGCCGTCGTATGCCAACTGCGAAGCCTCGACCTTCTTCACAGCCTGGTTGTAGAGCTTGCCGTAACCCTCCATGCGGCTACACGCCTGCACAACCTCACTCTCGACCGAGCTACGCATGGCAGACAGCTCAAGCTCGGCATTACGCAATGCGTTACGTGATGAACGCACCGATGCACTGCGGCTAAGGTTAGAGAATATCGGGATAGACATTGAGACACCCACATATTCACCGCTGTTGTTCTTGAACTGTGAAGAGAAAGAGGGATAAGCCTGCTTGTTGTCGAAGTTGGTATAGTAATTTGTGTTTATCCCTGCCGAAAGGCTTATTGTAGGGAACCAGGCACCCTTTGCACGCGCATAGTGCAGCTTGGACTCCTTAACGGCAAGCTCCGATGACACAACCTGTGCATTGCCCGCAAGAGCATTCTCCACTATTCTCTGCACCGGGATATCATCACAGCCAATGATGATACCGTCCTCCTCGGCAACCTCAAAAGGGGTGTCTTGAGGCAGATTCATCACCTCGCGCAAAGCAATCCACGCCATAGTAAGGTTGTTCTGCTGCTCGGCAAGCAGATAGTCATAATTGGCCTCCTGCGATGCGACCTCGGCAACCTCGGCAGCACTCTTGCGTCCCAACTCATGGAGTTTCTGTGCCTGACGCAACGTCTTGCGCGATGCCGACAGATGCTCCTCGGCAATCTTCACCGCACCTTTATAATAGACCACGTCGGAGTAGGCTCTCATAACCTCCATCGCCACCTTGTCGCGTGCAATCTGCAAATCACTGTAACCGCGCTCACGTGCAACCTTTGCCGCACGGATGCTGTTCACATAACGCAAACCGGCAAACAACGGCATCGAAGCCGACAGGCTGTAAGAGTTACCGAACGTTGAGACCGTTGTATAACTGTTTGTCTCGGGGTCAATGGAACGTCCGAAATTGGTAGACGCCGACACACCCGCCGATACCGAAGGAAACAGTGATGCCACCGACTGCCTGTAGTTCATCTTGGCATTGTCAAGAACATTCTCCTGTTTACCCACCGAAACAGAGTGCTCCACAGCGTATGCCATGCACTCATCCATTGTCATCACCTGCGCAGATGCAATCATAAAGGATAAACATCCTGCAATAATTATCATAAAAATTCTTTTCATACAAAAAACATTTCTACAAGAGTACATGCCAAAAGCGTGCCAAACTATTCAAATCATTAGCAGACAACGAATTAAGCAAAATTACAGCCACCGTATTTTGTCAAATTTTTAGACAGGTAATGTAAAAGCATTGGACACAGGGGAGGAGTGGGCACATAGTTATTATAAAAAAATGCGGTTACACGTACCATATAGGCAGAGTAACCGCAATAAGAGATTTTTAGAAGCTGTTTGAAAGCAATACTGGACAAAGAAGACTGTAAGAGAATCTTGCTTTTAGTATTATATAATGAAACGTTAGTGAAGCGTTTTATATTATAGCAAACAATTATAAACCAGCTATTTATAGAATACAATTTCTTTAATTTGCTCGATTTTGAAGCGTTTGCGAAGCGTTTAAAGACCTTTAAGTATGTAATATGTTGCTACACCAGTTGTTCCTTGCTTTTCTAATATATCACTCAATTGTTGCAAAATGCGAAAAGCTGTAGTTCTATTTGTATTTAAAAGTTTCTGCACATCAGAATTAGTTACCTTACCATTTTTTGCAACGAAGTCAATTATTGGAAAATACTTTTCATCTATCTTTTGAGCCTTTAATTGCGACTGTACATCCGTATAATATGTAATCATCAAACCGCTAACAACCTCAATAATTGGTGGCAATAGTTTGTATGAAGCCACAGCATCCATAATGCGTTTATAGCCACGCCCCCAACTTTCAATGTCACCACATCTGAACAAGGTGTTTGCAATGGATGGATTATATGGTTTCGATGGATGTTTCTCAAACAATCTTGCAGTAGTCCAATCCTCAGGCAATCTACCTGCATTCCAAAAGACAATATGATCCGGATATACACTGATTTGGATAGGTGTAGCATCAGCATAGTCTTTATGTGCTACTGCATTCATCAGTGACTCTCGTATTGCCTCTACAGGGAATTGTGGAGTTTCACGGCGAGAAATACCCTCATATGAAATGCTATAGATAAGATACTTGGTTTTAATGAGGTCAATAGATTTCTCTATCTGTTCCATTAAAGAACCATGAATCTCATCTTGAAAAGCAAGGTCTTCATTATCGGATTTGAAGAACCCGATCTTGATGTATGCCCCTCTTACATACTTCTCTGGATCCGGATGGAAAAGCAGTATGGCAGCTCTGCTCAGTTGAGCAGTTTCTTTGTCAATCAAGCGTAAATCTTCAAGTAGATTCTCTGTTGAATCGTTCAGTACATCTTCATCTACACGATTGCTTTTAGCCGCTTCTTTTCTGAAACGGTTAAGAGCATCTTTAGACAAGTCATCAATTGATACACCAGCCATGGGAACCTCATCCCAATTCTTTCCTGTACGCTGTAAAATAAAACGATTCAAGGCTGCACCTTTCAACTCCTGTTTAGTGCTACCTGAACGATAATGGTATTGACCTTTATAATTTATTGGATTGGAATATGCAGGAACATCAATTTCCAAATATTCAAGACCGTTCTCTTCAAGAATATTCACATCGACCATAATACCAAGAACATCTCGTACCTTATTGGGAATATCCTCTGATAGCTTCTTGACATTATCCAGTCCTACGACTTTGCCGTTATCATCCTTGCCTATATATAATTTGCCACCGACAGCGTTGGCGAAACCACATATCCATTTCAGATATTCGTCTCTCCAACTCTCTTTCCACTCAATGTTCTGGTTTTCGCTCATATTTGAATATCTCATCATATACTAATGTACAAATTTAATTATAAATTTCTGTTTAGTCACGAATTAGTCGTTTAAATTCTATATGATTCAGGAATAAGGTTTATCTTATGATTCACAAATAAGAAGAGATATAAACATCAGACCTGCTGTCACAACCTATCGGATATTTTTATAATTTTGCAGCAAATTTGATATACAAGTGCACAACAGACACCACAGAAAACCCATTAAATATTACGCGAAGAGTTTCAACGCTATCGTTCCGTTCTGGAATTACCTCTTCGACTGATTCTGTTAACCACAGCATCTGCTGTGGCACAATCTGTATAACAATCACATTTTATTTAATCATATAATTTTATTCTAATGAGTAAAAAACATTTGCTCACGACGGCAATTGCCATGCTGTCGTGGGTATGCGTAACGTATGCTCAGGAGCGTGTCATGAGCATAAGCGAACTGTTCAGCCTGTGCGACAACAACAGTACAGGTATTGAGATGGCACGCGCGACACTAAAGCAGGCAACCGAAGGCGTCGAGGTTGCCAAGAGCGCCAGACTGCCTCAACTGGAAGCTTCGCTGTCGGCAAGTTTCCTTGGCAACGGCTATGTGGTCGACCGTAATTTCGGAGACGTGACAAAGGCCGATATGCCGCACTTCGGGAATAATTTCGCATTGAAGGCGTCACAGGTCATATATGCAGGCGGAGCGATAGATGCGGGCATAAAGCAGGCCGAGCTTCAGAAAGAGATTGCTGCGCAGGGGCTTGAGGCTACACGTCAGAATATACGCTTTATGGTTCTCGGCAACTACCTTGAGCTTTACAAGCTGCATAACCAGGCAAAGGTATACCGCAGGAACATTGAGCAGACAACGCTGCTCGTGGAGCATATCAAGGCACGTTACAACGAGGGAGTCGTACTGAGCAATGATGTCACACGCTACGAGCTGCAGCTCGAGCAACTGCGTCTGGCGCTGAGTGAGGTAGAGAGCGCGATAAGCATCATGAATTATAACATTACAGCGACCCTTGACATGCCGGCCTCCACTGTGATAATACCAGACAGCACGTTGCTTGAAGAGCAGATTCCACTAACGACCAATGAGGAGTGGCTGCAGATGGCCGGCAAGAGCCCAAAGATGCAGATTGCAGGCCTCAACCTGAAAATCCAAAAGCAGAAAGAGCGCACAGCAAAAGCCGGACGTCTGCCACAGATTGCCTTGGTGGCCGAGAACAACTTCAACGGCCCGATAACGATTGAGATTCCTGCAATAGACAAGAATTTCAACTACTGGTTCGTGGGCGTAGGTCTGCGCTACGACATCGCATCGCTGTGGAAGAGCAACCGCAAGATACGTACCGAGAAGGCCGGGACACTGCGCGCACAACATAACGTGGAGCTTGCACGCGAGGATACCGACATTGCCGTAAACAGTGCTTTTGTGGCTGTTCAGCAGGCCTTCGAGCGTATGCATACACAGGAGAAGAGTGTCGCACTCGCTACAGAGAACTACAACGTCATAAACAACCGTTACCTCAACGGGCTTGCACTCGTGACGGAGATGATTGACGCAAGCAATTCATGTCTCAGTGCCGAGCTGCAGCTGGTGAACGCACGCATAAACATCATTTACAGTTACTACAGCCTGCAACGTGCCGCAGGAACATTATAAACAATTCTAATACAGAAAATCATGGAAAACCAGAATAAACCAAAGAGAAAGACAACCGTTGTAAACATACTCATCTTCATTGTAGCAATCGCAGGCCTGGTGTGGATTGCATCGCAGTTCATACACATTGGCGGCGAGTACACCGACAATGCCCAGGTGCGACGCCACATCACTCCCATCAACGCCCGTGTACAGGGTTTTGTAAAGGAGATACGCTTTGACGAGTTCCAGGATGTAAAGAGGGGCGACACACTGATGATTATCGAGGATACCGAGTACCGCCTGCGTGTGCTGCAGGCCGAGGCATCGTTGCAGAGCGCACAGCAGAACCGTACGGCAGCAGGCACCACAGCAAGCACTGCAAAGAACAATATCGGGGTGAGCGATGCCGCACTTGCCGAGGTTGAGGTACTGCTTGCCAACGCAAGGACCGAGGAGGAACGCTATGAGAGACTGCTTTCACAGGGAGCCGTCACACAGCAGCAGTATGACGGAGTAAAGACACATTACGAGGCAACACTCGCAAAGTACAATACAATGAAGATGCAACGCAAGAGCACCACACTGGTGAGCGACGAGCTCTCACTGCGCCTTGAGCAGCAGAACACCCTTGTAGAGCTTGCCGAAACAGCTCTTGAGCTTGCAAGACTGAATCTCTCGTATACGGTAATAACCGCCCCTGCCGACGGAGTCATGGGACGCAGGAATATACAGGAAGGACAGCTCATACAGCCCGGACAGGCCATTGCGAATATCGTGGAGAGCGGAGAGATGTGGATTGCCGCCAACTACAAGGAGACACAGATTGCAAACATAAAGGAGGGCTCGGCTGTGGAGATTACCGTTGACGCGGTGCCCGGTGTGACCTTCAAGGGCACGGTGCGCTCAATCTCCGACGCCACAGGAGCGCAGTTCTCGCTCGTGCCCACCGACAACTCGGCCGGAAACTTTGTAAAGGTACAGCAGCGCATACCGGTGCGCATCGAGTTCACCGGGGAGAACAGCACCGAGGAACTTGCACACCTGCGCAGTGGAATGAATGCTGAATGTAAAGTTATCAAGTAATGGCAGGAGATTGGCAACAGGGACCGTTCCGTATACCCACGTTCAAGGATTGGGTCCCGCATAATGTAAGGTTCGCAATGCTCATTGCATTCGCGTTCTGCTTTCAGCTGGCAGGCGGAGTATATCTTGGCGGCATGAACCACATGATGGGAAGCCGCGCATTGATGCAGGAGGAGGTGATGATGGCAGCCTACTCGTCATTCATTGGACTGACGGTAACCTTTCCGTTGGTCTTCAGGATAAAGTTCCGCTTCAAGTCGCGCAATATCATAATGTCCGCGGCATTGATGATTGCCGTCTGCAACATTGTGACCATGCACAGCGACAATCCCTTCGTGCTGTGCTCCGCAGGTTTCATCGTGGGAAGCTGCCGACTGATAGGTACGTTCGAGTGCATGTCGACACTGCAAGGAAAGCTCGCCCCCAACCACGACCAGACGATATTCTTCTGTGTGCTGTTCTGCATCATCCTCACGGCAATACAGCTGTCGGGCGTTGCAACGGTATATATGGACATATACTACAACTGGAAGTACATGCACCTGTTCACAATGGCAACGATGCTCACTGTCACACTGTGTGCTCTTGTGATGATGAAAAACATACGTCTCATGGAGATTATGCCTTTCAAGGGCATCGACTGGCCGGGAATGATGCTGTGGAGCCTGTTCCTGCTGTCAGGAACATTCACTATGCTTTTCGGCAAGCACTTCGACTGGCTTGAATCGCCCTACATACGCATTGGCATTGTGGTGTGCGCATTGTCGCTGCTGCTTGCTGTAAGACAGATGCTCTGCACGCCAAAGCCCTATTTCGAGCCGGAGCTGTTCAGCTACAAGTGTCTGCACATCGCCTGTTGGCTCATATTGATGATGATTCTGCTGCTTGCTACCCCCAAGGCCATTGAGGGTGCCATGCTCGGCAGTATACTCAAGTTCGACAACGAAGCGACAATGGGCATAAACTGGACGGTAGTTGCAGGAGGAGTACTGGGTTCGCTGAATGCCTTCTACTGGCTCGCGCTGAGGAGAGTACGCTACAAATGGATGATTCTGCTCGGATTCTGTTGCCTTGTGGGCTACCAGGCTGTGATGTATTTCATCATCGACCCGCGCATGACAGTCGAGATGTTCTACCTTCCGTCGCTGCTCCATGGATTCGGGTACACCACCCTTTATGTGGTACTAACGCTCTATGCAATAAGGCAGATACCTTTCAAGTTCTTCCTGCAGCCGGTGGGAATATTGGGATTCATACGTACAGGAGTAGGAACGGCAGCTGCCGCAGCCCTTGTGACACACCTGATGACACAGCTCATAGCACAGAACAGCATGACTCTCGGCATGGAGCTTGATGCCGTGAACCCCATTGCTGCACACATGCCTACAGGAGCACTTTACGGTGCACTAATGCAGCAGGCCATGCTTGTGAGCATGAAGCAGATTCTCGGCTGGTTCACCATCGGTGGGATAATACTGTTGCTGCTTATACTAACGATGCCCTATATAAAGACACGGTTCCGCGGAATGCCAAGCATGAAGAACTACCGCAAGATGGTAAAGGCGTTATACAGAAGGAGAAGAAAAGAGTAATAATACAGAAAGATGGCGACCATGGTCGCCATCTTTCTGTATTATTCGCCTTTGTACATATTCTGATATTCCTGTTGAGAAAACTCTACATTTACCCTTTTCTCAAGAATCATCAATGCGGTATCGGGCCAATAAGCCTTGTCATCATCGAGAATAAAACGCATTACCGTATCGCTGAGCAATTCAAACGTAACATCGTTATATTTGTCCCAACTGTCAAAACCATAAAAATCGGATATGCCTTCACATATTTTACTCTTTACAACATTCCCCTCCGGTTTCTTTACACGCACCATTTGAAGATACTTACCCGCTTCATCCCATTCAGGCATATGGATTCTATCGCCACGAAAAAACACTCCTCCTACAGTAAAAATCAAAGAATCATTTCTTTCACCACACCAAATATAGAACTGGTGTACATCATCATTCCATATATAATTCCAGCAACCGACTAACGGAGACAACTCCCCGTCACCATCTTCTTGTGGGGCACTAATGAAACTCTGCATTGTCAATGACAATGCGAAAAGTCCAATGATAGTGAAAGGCCGCATCCTATTTTCGCGGTTCACCGCAAAGAATAAAAAGAAAGTTTTCTTCATTGTATTATTCACCTTTATACATAAAAAGGTAAGTCTCATCAGAGAATTCATGATTAACCCTGTCTCGACGTATCATTCTTGCAGTGTCGGGCCAATAACTTCTCTTGTCTCCCAAAATGAACAGCATTGTTGAATCATTAAGAACCTCAAACGAAATATCGTTGTAAAGATTTCTCCTGTCATAATTATAAGAACCATTTGATATGCCTTCACTTATCTTGGTCTTCACAAAATTACCTTCAGGTTTCTTTACACGTATCATCTGAATGAACATTCTTTCTTCATCATAGGTTGTTTCCGCCGAGTGTAGTTTCTGTCCGTAAAAGAAAGAGCCTCCCATTGTGAATATCAAGGAGTCATTCCTTTCACCGACCCATACTGCAAAGTGAGAACCTATTTCATATCCCTCCTTCCAATCCCATGTTCCAACTAACGGCGACAACTCCTCGTCACCATCTTCTTGCGGGGCACTAATGAAACTCTGCATTGTCAATGACAATATAACAAGTCCCAAAATTAAAAGGAATGTTCTTTTCATAATATCAAAATTTTATAGGATATCTCAATTGGCTACCAACTTTCTCAGCAATACCGTTCAATCTTTTAATCCAACCTTTGTAGAATGCAAATTGGGAAGAATCTTTTTGCGCCTCATCCCTGTAATGATAATACCTGTTCTTAATTATTTCATCAATCAACCATTTAGGGTCACAAGCATGTATGGCCTCTAATGTTTTTGGCCCCATCAGACCATCAACATTCAGCGAAGCTCCTCTACTGTTCAATATCTGCTGTACACGTTTAACAACACCACCTGCATAGGAATTTATCATATAATCATTAAGTACATAAGCCAAATTCTTGTCTCTTATGTATCCTAACTTATACTTATCCCACATGGCCTTATAGAGACTGCGGGCATCATCGACCGTGAGGTCTTTTATAGGTTTGGACTTACCACCAGGCAAGGCATATTTATAGTCCTCCATAAAGGATTTTGTTATGCCGTACATGGTTTCCCCACCACGGTCATTAGGATGATTTGAATAACCACCCTCGGATTTTAGAGTATGGCCAATAACAGAATCAAACTTTGCTCTGTTCATGTAATCAAACTCTTCCTCGTGATAAGGAGCACGGTTAAGGATTTGTGTTCCCAATTCACCATTCAATTTGGGATACTTTATTACCCTCATCCTGTCAAGCGTTTTTTCACGTTGCCAAGGGTCAAAGTTAAGTTCTTTTTCATCATTTCCAAAATCTGGACCACTTTTAACATTGATTGACTCCTGTTTGGGTTGCTCAAAAGGGTTATTAACTTTAGGTTCGGGCTTATTGTCACCCAAGAACACATACCTTGTATTGTCCTTAGGACCCATTGAATGAGGGAAGAACGAATGAAGTGCCTGACGGTTTTTCTTCTCCTTTTCAATTTCTTCAGGGTTGTCAGAAATGAAGAATTCTGTGCTTTTAAATTTATCTTCCATATTACTGCTTTTTTGTACAAAAGTATGCTTACTGCGACTGCTTAAGGTTGTTGTTTTACCATACTTTTTCACTATCTTCGCATCGTGGTTGGCTACGGCCGCTCTATAAATGTCTTAAAAAGAGGATTCTATGGTACTTAACTATATTTGGATAGCATTCTTTCTCCTTGCATTTATTATAGCATTGGGAAAGCTCATTTTCTTTGGTGACACAACGGTGTTCCCTGCCATAATGGACTCTACCTTTGCCCAGGCAAAGAATGCATTCGAGATATCATTGGGACTGACAGGTGTGCTGTCGTTGTGGATGGGTATTATGAAGATTGGCGAGAAGGGCGGCCTTGTGGCGGCGCTTGCCAGGCTGCTGAGCCCTGTTCTTTGCAAGATTTTCCCCGACATCCCCAAAGGACACCCGGCCATGGGAACAATGTTCATGAACTTCTCGGCAAACATGCTGGGGCTTGACAATGCGGCCACTCCCATGGGACTGAAGGCCATGCAGGAACTACAGGAGATAAACCCAAAGAAAGACACTGCAAGCAACCCGATGATAATGTTCCTGGTGCTGAACACATCGGGCCTGACGCTCATTCCGATAACCGTGCTGCTATACCGCGCCGAGATGGGCGCTGCAAACCCTACTGACGTGTTCATCCCAATTCTGCTTGCCACAACAGTTGCCACCATCGTAGGCCTCATAGCCACAAGCATCTACCAGCGCATAAACCTCTTCAACCGCACGATGCTGCTCTTTCTCTTTGGAATATGCGCGCTCATTGCCGGTGGAACATGGGGCATGATGCAGCTGTCGCAGATACAGATTGAACTCCTTTCGACATCACTCGCAAACATAATCCTCTTTTCGGTAATAATATTATTCATTGTTGCCGGGATGAGGGCAAAGATAAACGTATACGATGCTTTCATTGAGGGTGCAAAGGAGGGATTCGGCACTGCGGTGCGCATAATACCCTACCTCATTGCCATACTCGTTGCCATAGGGGTGTTCCGCGCATCGGGTGGCATGGATGTTATAATGGAAGGAGTAGCGTGGTGCGCCAATGCCGTGGGGCTGGGCGATGACTTCGTGGGTGCACTGCCCACGGCCATAATGAAGCCGCTGAGCGGTAGCGGAGCACGCGGAATGATGATTGACGCCATGAACACATACGGTGCCGACTCATTCGCAGGGCGTTTGGCATGCCTGTTCCAGGGAGCGACAGACACCACATTCTACATACTGGCCGTATACTTCGGCAGTGTGGGAATACGCAAGACACGCCATGCGGTCACATGCGGACTGCTTGCCGACCTTGCCGGAATAATCGCGGCCATAGTAATTGCATATATATTCTTCGGATAAAAACTATAGATTATGAAACGTATTCTGCTTACAGCCATAGTATTGATTGCCACCGTTGCAGCGTTTGCCGACGGGTTCGGCATAAAGAACGGTCCCTACATCCAGAATGTGACAGAAGAGGGCGCTGAAATCTTTTTCACCACGTCGCAGCGTGCAGCAGCCTGGGTAGAGGTATATGCCGACGGATGGGAAGCTCCCAGACGCTACTGCAACATCGATGCAGGACTCATCGACGCATACGACACACGTCATGCCGTGGAGATAAGCGGGCTCGATGCAGGGTGCAGCTACCGCTACCGTATTGTGGCAAAGGAGATGAAAGAGTTCCGCCCCTACAAAATAACATACGGCGACAGCATCGCCACGCAGTGGGAGAAGTTCAGCACACTGCCCCTGAAGATAGAGAAGAGCCGTTTTGTGGTAATCAATGACGGGCACGACAATGCCGACAAGGTGCGTTCCCTGCTCAACCTGTCGCAACTGAAGGATGCCGATGCCGTGATATACCTGGGCGACATGATAAGCTACTTCGAGAATGACGAGGCACCCTACAAAGGATTCATTGACGTGTCGGTTGAGCTGTTCGCGCGCAACAAGCCTTTCATTGCCGTACGCGGAAACCACGAGACACGCGGAAACCTCGCACGCCGCTACAAGGAGTATGTGGGCCGCCCCAACGGACGCTTCTACAACATCTTTTACTTTGGCAACACCGCACTCATTGTCCTTGACACCGGTGAGGACAAGCCCGACAGCCACCCCGTATACGGCGGCATAAACGACTTCGACAGCTACCGCCGCGAACAGGCCCTGTGGCTACAGCAGGAGATAAAGAGCAAGAGGTTCCGCAAATGCACCAACAGGATTGTGCTGATGCATATACCTCCTTTTGTCACAGGCGACCACGGGAGTGAGAACCATGCCGAGAATGAGCTTGTGGAACTGTTCACGCCAATATTCAACAAGGCAAAGATAGACCTTGTACTGTCGGGGCACACCCACCGTCACTACTCAATAGAGCCCGACGGCAAACGGCAGTTCCCCATTGTGATAAACGACAACCGCAGCGTCATGGACCTCACAAGCGACGAGGAGGGCATTGGGGTTACAATAACAGACATTGACGGGAATGTAACAATGAACAAAAAATTCTGATATATGATAAGCTACCAGACCGAGGGCGTAAAGATGCCCGCAATCAAGAGACGTGAGACAACAGCGTGGATAAAGGCCGTTGCAGCCACATACGGCAAGAAGGTGGGCGACATCGCCTACATCTTCTGCGACGACGAGAAAATCCTTGAAGTGAACCGCGAGTACCTGCAACACGACTACTACACCGACATCATCACCTTTGACTATTGCGAGGGTGACATCATCAGCGGCGACCTGTTCATATCACTGGACACCGTACGCAGCAACAGCGAGATGGTCGGTGCCACATACGAGCAGGAGCTGCACCGCGTAATAATTCACGGCATACTACACCTGTGCGGGATAAACGATAAGGGTGAAGGTGAACGTGAGATTATGGAGGCATGTGAGAATAAGGCGCTGGCAATGAGATAATGGTTTAACCATTACCTACAGCAACAGAAACAGTAGATTTAGAATACTTGTATTGCATATATAAAGTTTACTCTAACCTTCTTAATTCTTTAAGGGAGGTTAGAGTAAACTTTATTCATTGGGTCTCATATTTATCGGAGTTATTCGAAGGAAGTACCCCAATATTCACATATTGAATTGTAAATTTTTTCTGCAGCATAACCTGCGGCAGCAACTATCAAAGAAGTCCCTTGAGTTACTCCCAAACTATTTATTCCACTTCTTATAGCTTCTTTAACTCCCGCTTTTACAACTGTTTTGGAAAATTCTCCACAAACAACACTGTATATCTTTTTACCTGTACGTTTGTCAACTCCTCTCTGAGCAAGAGATATACTGATACTCATTTGGTTCTTGTCATCCTCCAGCCAATATATATCACCACAATTTACAAGTGCAACATGTTCTGTCAATTTGATTCTATTATTTTGAGAAAATACACCAACAGTGTACACAAAAAGCAATATCAATGATACGGTAAGTGTTTTTTTCATAATATAGTATGGCTCCAATATATAACTATTGATTTTACACAGACTTATTATCGGATATTTAAGTTCTATTTATTATCATATAAATAACTGCATAAGAAAATGCAGAGGTTTACCCTCAATCATATAACTAATAATCAGGATTGTTATATTTATTATAACTATCCTGATTATTGATATTATCTGAATGGCAAGTATTCTACATTTCCATTAAAAACAATTTTTGTTATAGAACCTTTATAACTATAAACACGTCCATACAATTGGACTTCGTTCTCAAACTTTAAAAGAATATTAGTACTTTCATCTTCGAGCGTATAAGTACCTTTCAAGAAAGTGCCATCAGGTCCTATAACCTTAAAGGTTGAGTTTTTATAGAAATATATTCTCTCACCTTCACTATTTTTAACTTGTATATTACTTCTAAATGCTATGTTCCTGTTTTCAAACGACGAAAAGAATGTTCTGCACCCATAATCAAAACCATACACCGTCGATGAACCAGATATCATAAACAGGCAATAAACAACTGCAAGAAGTTTTTTCATATTGATTATAAGTTAAAATAGTAACATCCGCCAGCTACATATTTATATGGGCCTCGCTTTGTATTTTCTCCATATTCAGGATTAGCTTTTACAGAATATGTATTGCCGTCTATAGTTATTTTATTGGTTTCAGAATCATATATACCTGATTTGCTGTTATTGGCAATAACCATTCTTCCCTGATTCTTTATCATACAAACCTTAACCTTATATGTATCGGGCTGTACCTGAACTTTAACTGGTTTATTATTTGTTTCAACTGCTGTATTTGCATATGAGAAAGTAAATGCAAACAATGCCATAGCAAAAAAAATCTTTTTCATCACTTTACTCTTTTATAAGTTCTTAATTTATTCTTTATATTTACGTATATTTCCCCGTCTTCAATCCACCAAGAATTGTTGTAACGAGTAACACCATACTCATCTTTTGTAACAAAGATACCTTTGCTGTTACCGACTTTTTCCTCAGAAATAATACTTATACGACTTGTAACCCGACCTTGATCATCCAAAATATGAATCACATTGTGGTCATCTATCAAGAATTGATTACCTCTTGTATCCTTATACAATCCTCCAGGAACAGCAAGAATTGATAGAAAGATAGAAAAGGAAAACAACATTAACATAATCATCCTTTTCATAGCATTTGTACCGTGTTTATCCTGTCGCAGCAGTTTTAATAATTATCTAACCATATAGCTTGCAGCTCTACCTAATCCGTAACCGATGTCATACGCATCCTGCTCACTCATGTTTGAGAATGAAGCACATGCCGTCATACAAAATGCTGTCAAAATAAGAGCAATAAGAATTTTCACCTTTTTCATAGTAATTTGTTTTAATTGTTTGTTGCAAAGGTGATTATTAAAAAAGAATAAAGCACAATGGCTATAGTATATTAATTATACCATTCCGTATAAGATTTATACACGAATCAAATAATCTCTGAATAATAACGGAAGAAATCGTGGCCTAACGCCTGAGAAATTTTAAGTAGCAAATCGGTATTGATGGAATCCTGCTTGAAGATATAATACACATTGGGCCGGGCGCAATTAATCTTACGTGCGAGCCAGGCAGGAGTACGTTCCTGACGTAACATCTCTTCTTCTATCAACTTACCTATGTGTATCATAAAAGGCGGAACTGCTTGTTGCAAATCTCCAACTGAGGTACCGCCAAGCACCACGACACAGATAAGCACAAACAGTCCACACCTCACCGGTATGAACTTTTTGTCGTGCCTACTCCCGTGTCTCTGTAAATTGGCGGTTTTCAGTTGGGGGAATAGAGCTAAAAGCTCAAAAAATTATATTGTAACTATATGTTTTTCTCTTTTTATCGTCGCTAATATACAATAATAAAAAATAAAAGTGTTATTTGTTCTCACTATTTAACATTACCTGTTTCTTACAATCTCAGTCCATCGAGCATCTCGGCAAACATTTTCATTCCGTCGCGTATCTCGCTTATGAGGACATACTCGTTGGCTGTATGCGAGCGGGCTGTATCACCGGGGCCCATCTTGAGTGTGGGAATATTCAGCAGTGCCTGGTTCGACAGCGTGGGCGAGCCGTAAGGCTTGCGGCCCATCTCGATGGCACGCTTTACAAGCGGATGCTCAAGGGATATCGATGATGAGTTGAGGCGTGTGGAACGTGCCTTGACCTCACTCTTGACGTTGCTCTTTATTATATCGAGAAGCTCGCTGTTAGAATAACACTCGGTGCTGCGTATGTCAACGACATAACTGCAGCTGTCGGGGATGACATTGTGCTGTGTTCCGGCATTTATCTGTGTCACGGTCATCTTCACATCACCGAAAAGAGCCGATGACTTGGGCAATTTATTGTTGCGGAACCATTCAATATCGCTTATGGCATTATATATGGCGTTGTCGCCCTCGTTGCGTGCGGCGTGGCCCGACACTCCCTTTGCTACACAATCGAGCACCATAAGACCCTTCTCGGCCACGGCAGGCTGCATGCTTGTGGGCTCACCGATAATTGCACAGGTGACGGGTGGCAAGTGCGGGATGAGTGACTCGATGCCGTTCTTGCCCGACACCTCCTCCTCGGCCGACGCCACAAAGATTGTATTGTAGTTCTGCTTGCTCTGGCATATCTTGTAGAACACCTGCAACAGTGTCACGAGTGAGGCACCGTCGTCGTTGCTTCCAAGGCCATAGATTCTGTCACCCTCGATGATTGGGGTGAAAGGGTGCTTGCTCCAGCCGCTGACAGGCTTTACAGTGTCTATGTGGGCATCGAGCAGCAAAGTCGGGCGTGATGCGTCGAACCCCGGTGCAACGCACCACAGGTTGTTGAGGTGACGGTGCACCTCGCACTGCACAGGAGCACCACGTTCGATAAAATGTTGTAGTCTGTCCGTCGCATCACCCTCTTCACGGCTCAACGAAGGGGTATTTATCAACACCTTCAACAGCTCGACGGCCTGACTTACATTCGATTCGCTTATAATCATAAATCTGTTTCTGAATTTGGAGTGCAAAGGTACAACAGTAAAGGTGCACTTTCAAAATCCGCACAAAGAATTTATCAACAAAAAGAGGAGACAAACAGGTAAAAACACCCTTTACGCGCGCATATATTTGCTTATTTTTGAAGATAGTTGTATCTTCGCGCAGAATTTCAAAAAGATATACATCAAATGATTACAGCCGACCAACTGAAAGATATAAAGGAGCGCACCGAGGCGCTCAAGCAGTACCTTGCCATCGATGAGAAGATTATCCAGGTAGAGGAGGAGCAGCTACGTACTCAGGCACCGGGATTCTGGGACAATGCCAAGGAGGCCGAGGCACAGATGAAGAAAGTGAAGGGCCTGCAGGCGTGGATTGACGGCTACAAGGAGGTCAAGAACCGTACCGAGGAGGCCGAGATGGCTATGGAGCTCTACCGCGAGGAGATGGTAGAGGAGCACGAGGTTGACGATGCATATGCACGCGCCCTCACAGCTGTCGAGGAGCTTGAGCTCAAGAACATGCTCCGCGGCGAGGCCGATGACATGGACTGTGTGCTCAAGATAAACTCAGGTGCCGGCGGTACCGAAGCACAGGACTGGGCAAGCATGCTCATGCGTATGTATATGCGCTGGGCCGAGGCCAACGGCTACAAGGTTACCGTTGCCAACCTTCAGGAGGCCGAGGATGCAGGTATCAAGACAGTTACCCTTGAGCTCAAGGGCCCTTACGCATACGGTTACCTCAAGGGCGAGAACGGCGTTCACCGTCTGGTGCGCGTGAGCCCCTACAATGCCCAGGGCAAACGAATGACATCGTTCAGCTCGGTGTTCGTCACTCCGCTTGTCGATGACAGCATTGAGGTTGTTGTAGAGCCTGCACGTATATCATGGGATACCTTCCGAAGCGGTGGTGCCGGTGGTCAGAACGTGAACAAGGTGGAGTCGGGTGTGCGCTTGCGCTATCAGTACAAGGACCCGTATACAGGTGCCGAAGAGGAGATACTCATTGAGAACACCGAGACCCGCGACCAGCCCAAGAACAAGGAGAACGCTATGCGTCAGCTGCGTTCAATCCTCTACAACAAGGAGATGCAGCACCGCATGGAGGAGCAGGCAAAGGTTGAGGCCGGCAAGAAGAAGATTGAGTGGGGTTCACAGATACGAAGCTATGTGTTCGACGACCGTCGTGTGAAAGACCACCGTACAAACTTCCAGACATCGGATGTAGGCGGAGTAATGGACGGTAAGATAGACGGCTTCATCAAGGCATTCCTTATGGAGTTCTCCGAGGACGCAAAGTAACAGCACATGGCATTAGAGATTGAGAGGAAATTCCTTGTCACCGACGACAGCTACAAGGCAATGGCATTCCGCTGTGACCGCATTGCACAAGGCTATCTGTGCCGCGAAGGCGGCAACTCGGCCCGTGTGAGGGTACGTGGCGACAAGGGGTATCTCACCATCAAAGGACCGTCGATGGACGGCGGACTCAGCCGCTTCGAGTGGGAAAAGGAGATTCCCGAGAGCGAGGCCTGGGAACTGCTGAAACTGTGCCACGGCGGCATAATAGACAAGACGCGCCACCTTGTGAAGTGCGGCAACCACACATTCGAGGTAGATGAGTTCCACGGCGACAACGACGGCCTTGTGGTGGCCGAAGTGGAACTTGAAAATGCCGACGAAACATTTGAAAGGCCTCCATTCCTTGGAAAAGAGGTCACAGGCGACAAACGCTACTATAACTCCAGCCTGACAAGATTCCCTTTCAAATGTTGGTAATACAGACAATAAATGAGACACCCGGGTGTCTTCATTTATTGTCTGTATGCTTTCCGAACAGATAGCTCAACAACGTCACGCACACAATATTCGCAAATATAATACCAAGCATATTGAACAGCAAGTCCATTACATCGCCGGCGCGGTATGTGGTAAGCTCGCTCTGCAGATACTCCATAAGCCCGCTGAAGAGAGCCGGAATAAGAAACATCGCAATAAAAGCCTTTATACTCTTTATTCCGCTATGGCTCCTGAAGAACTCAAACCATATGATAGTACTTAGCCCCGCATACATGACAAAATGCGCAAGTTTGTCCATGTGTGCAAAAAGCGACAGGGAAACATCGTCCGATGGCTTGAAGAGGCTCAAATAAACGATGGCACCCAAGGTGAGCAACGAAAGAGGGTAACGCTTAATGTATTTGAATATTATTGACATCACATCCTTTTTAAAACAATGCAAAGTTACTCTATTTTAAAGCAGTATAAAGAATTGAAGTCATAGTTTTTGTTAAGTTTTACAAAAAAGTGTTCTCGTCAAATCAATAAGTTTTGAACTGTTTCTTATAAGATAACAAACAAAAGAGCTAAATTTGCAATAACAGAATTGTGCAAAAAGTATATGGGCGATTTTTTCTATTTTACCAAAGGACAACGCAGGGGAATAATAATGTTTATTCTCATCATAACCGTCATTATTGCCCTTAAATGGATAATATAAAAATCGCTATATTTTCAAAAATATCGCCATAATATGCTATTTTTGCAAATAATAGAAAAATGATAATATGAATACAGACTTCAACATACGCGGAAAGAACAGCGACAAGGAGTTTGAGAATGCCCTCAGGCCACTCTCCTTCCCCGACTTCAACGGACAGGAGAAGATTGTGAGCAACCTCAAGATTTTTGTCCAGGCTGCAAAGATGCGCGGCGAATCACTCGACCACGTGCTGCTGCACGGCCCCCCGGGATTGGGAAAGACCACACTCAGCAACATCATCGCCAATGAACTTGGTGTAGGCTTCAAGGTGACATCGGGCCCAGTGCTCGACAAGCCGGGAGACCTCGCAGGCATCCTCACATCACTGGAGCCAAACGACGTGCTCTTCATCGATGAGATACATCGTCTGTCACCCATAGTGGAGGAATATCTTTACTCGGCCATGGAGGATTACCGCATTGACATCCTCATTGACAAAGGACCGTCGGCCCGTTCGATACAGATTGACCTGAGCCCGTTCACACTCATCGGTGCCACCACACGTAGCGGACTGCTGACAGCCCCGTTGCGCGCACGCTTCGGCATAAACATGCACCTTGAGTACTACGACAGCAAGACACTGGCAGGCATCATCAGCCGCTCGGCACAGATTCTTGGTGTGACATTCGACGAGGAGGCCACATACGAGATTGCACGCCGCAGCCGCGGAACGCCACGTATTGCCAACGCACTGCTGCGCCGTGTGCGTGACTTTGCACAGGTGATGGGTAACGGACACATAACGAACTCGATTGCAAAGTTGGCTCTTGAAGCATTGAACATTGACAAGTACGGACTCGATGAGATTGACAACAAGATACTGTGCACAATCATCGACAAGTTCAAAGGTGGTCCTGTGGGAATAGGAACAATCGCCACAGCACTGAGCGAGGACACCGGAACCATCGAGGAGGTGTACGAGCCCTATCTCATAAAGGAAGGCTTCATCAAGCGTACCCCACGCGGACGCGAGGTGACCGACCTTGCATACAAACACTTGGGACGCAGCCGCTACAACAACGGCGAGCAAGGAACGCTGTTTTAGTAATTGTAAACCGTTAATAAAACCGGGAATTAATAAAAAGATAAAATACAAGGCTTGCGAAACTCTAAAAACCGCAACCGACGCTGTAACGCGAGAGCAGAGAGTGCTCGCATTCTATGCCGAGCTACGAGGAGGAAAAGCCACTTAGTGGGTTAATTTACTTAGCGTAAATGAGGATTTTTAGAGTTTTGTATAACGCAGTAGTTTGCTTTTTATTAATTTCCCCTAATTGCAAAATATAACCTATGGGTAAACTACAATCCTTAGCAAAAGACACAGCAATATACGGTCTCAGCAGTATAATAGGCCGCTTCCTGAACTATCTGCTGGTGCCGCTCTACACGGCAAAGATGAGTGTGGAGAGCGGTAACTACGGCGTTGTAACAAACGTTTATGCCTGGACTGCAATATTGCTGGTGCTGCTCACATTCGGCTTCGAGACAACATTCTTCCGCTTCGCAAGCAAGGAGAATGCCGATATCAAGAGGGTTTTCTCGATGTCGATGCAGGTTGTAGGCTCGCTGTGCGCACTGTTCCTGCTTGCAGTATTTATGTTCCTGCCCGGTATTTCGGAGACATTGGGCTACGCTGCCAACCCGGAGTTCATTGGAATGATGGCCGTTGTTGTGGCACTTGACGCGTTGCAGGCAATACCTTTCGGGCTGCTCAGGCTACAGAAGCGCCCGCTAAAGTTCGCCGCGCTGAAGCTGCTGTTCATTGGAATGAACATAGCAATGAACCTGTTCGCCTTTGTTGCCCTGCCCTACCTTGCCGCTGAAAAACCCGACACGTTCGCACGCTTCTACGACCCGCACAACCAGGCATTCTACGTGTTCTTCATCAATCTGCTGTGCACATCCTCAATAACACTCTTCTTTATACCGGAGCTAAGGATGTTCCGTTTCACGGCCGACAAGGCACTGCTCAAGAGTATGCTCAGCTACTCATGGCCGCTGCTGCTGTTGGGAATAGCCGGAATATTGAACCTGAATGCCGACAAGATAATATACACCTGGCTGGTACCCGGAAAGCAAGGAATTGTTGACCTCAGTATTTACGGAGCATCGGTAAAGGTCGCAGCCATAATGGCAATGCTCATGCAGGCATTCCGCTATGCCTACGAGCCGTTCGTGTTCGGCAACAGCAAGGAGAAAGAGAGCAAGAAACTGTATGCAGACGCAATGAAATATTTTATTGTAGTTGCAATGATTGCGTTCCTGTGTGTCGTATTCTACATGGATATCCTGCGTTATATCATAAGCCCCAACTATTGGGAAGGACTCAAGGTTGTACCCATTGTAATGGCAGCCGAGATTTTCATGGGAATATATTTCAACCTCTCGTTCTGGTACAAGCTAAACGACGAGACATACTGGGGTGCCATTTTCTCATTCATAGGCTGTGCTGTGCTCTTTGCCATGAACATACTGCTTGTACCGAAGTACGGCTACATCGCCTGCGCCTGGGCTTCGTTTGCCGGGTACTTCACGGCAATGACACTCTCCTACATCGTGGGACAGAAACGCAATGCAATAAACTATGACCTCAAAAGCATATTCGTGTACACATTGCTGTTCGCCGCAGTATACGGTGCATCGCTCATCAACCCGGTGGAAAACAGTATAGTAAAGATGGGTATCAACACAGTGCTGTTGCTGTTGTTCGTGGCATATTTCATAAAGAAAGACCTGCCATTGAAAAGCATTCCAGTGATAGGCAAGTTCTTCAGGTAAAGACTTGTCATGCTGGAGCACAGATAACCAACGGTCGACGCCCGAAGGCGTCAGCCTTAGCTAAAAAGCCTGAAGGGGCTGAAGTCAAGCATCTAAATTGTATTTTCCCTATTCTTGTTAGGAAATCCCCCAAACAGGAATAGGGATATATTTTTGCCGGCACATTATGTACATGGTATCTTTGCAACAGAAGAAACCGAAAAACAGTATTAACAATCAAAAAACCAAAGACTATGAAAAACATGAAAAGAATAATGCTCATAGCTTTTGTAGCATTGATGATGATTCCCATGCCCCAACAGGCGGTGGCAAAAGAGAGAATAAAGGTACAGGTGGAGAAACGCGACAAGAGACCACAGAGAAAACCTGTTATGTTACGTGCCATGCGCAACGACGACTTTTCAATGGTCTACAAGATTGTGAAGAACACTTCGTTCGACAAGAACAAGATTGATATTATTCGTGTGGCATGCATTGGAAGCAACTTCAGCAGCAGACAGTGCGCAAGACTGCTATCACTGCTCTCGTTCGACGACAACAAACTGGATGCACTCAAGGTAATGGCCCCAAGGCTTGTGGACGTTGAAGACTATGACAAGATCATAAAGCAGTTCTCATTCTCATCGAACAGGGAGAAGGCAATGAAGATATTGATGAAAAGATAAGAATTTATTCCCTTTTGCTTTATAAATGTTTGTAACATACAACATAGCAAAAGGGATTTTTTTGTATTTATTCAAAAATAAACTACTTTTGCAACAAGATAAAGTGCACAAAGCACTTACTTGACATATTATTTTTAAGAGGCGTATGCTTCATTCTTAAAGCGAAAACCTAGGAAATTTTCGAAAAAGAAGAATGGCATAAGCAGTCTCATGCTATCCGTATGCGATGGCGTGGGCTGTTGTGTTATTTCCTTTTTCAGGCTTTCCTAGGGCCCTCGCTTTGAAATAGCAGACAGCTCCACGCTTCTTTATATTTCAAACACTATTAACCGCCACAGGAGGAGCTGTCGTGGCACAAACACGACACACTATGAAAAAGATTTTCTTGAGTTTTGCGCTCCTTCTCTCATTTACAGGAGCTGTTTTTGCACAAACTTCAATGTTGGCAACTCTCAGCCACGAAGGTGAAATCACAGTCTTTTATGGTGCAAACGCATTGAAAGAGGCTCATGCAGTAGCCCAGCATGGCGATGCCATCACACTCTCAAGCGGTTCATTTAATGCCACAAATATTACAAAGGCCATTACACTGCGTGGTGCCGGAATGGAAATTGATACATTAAAGAACACCTACCCTACCATTATCAACGGCGACTTCAGTATCCTAATTGGAGACAACGTTAGTGAAAAACTAACAATAGAGGGTATATACAGCGACGGCAATATCACTATTAGTAATGGTCTTAATAATGCATCATTCTTAAAGAATATACTAGGAAGTATCATATACACTGCTTCTGGTGACACAATACAATACCAGAATAACCGTTATATACATTGCAAGGTTGTAGATAATTTCAAGGCACCAGACAACTCAGACAATAGTAGTTTCTCCTTTACAAACAGCTATATATGTTCGATTGAAAACAACAATTGCAACTCAATTTTTACAAACTGTATTATTAATAATAATGTTTCTAGTACTAGTAAATATATTCGTGATCTAAAATACTGTACATTCTATAATTGTATTCTTATAGGAAATTCAAGCACATCTAATTATAATATACTTCATACCACAAGTCAGGCATACAACTGTATTGCAACTAATATAACTTCAAATAACTGTGCTACTAATTATATTGCTAATACTTTTTACAATATACCAAACCAGACAAATAGCTGTATACTAAGTATAACATCTGTATTCAAATCATTTAACCTCACATATAAAGATGATGAAACTTTTGAACTTGTTGATAATATCAAGACAAAATATACAGGAACAGACGGCACAGAAATTGGAATACACGGAGGTTCACTTCCTCCCTCTCCGCAATAAACGCTGAAAATCAGCAAATTATAAAACAAACACCCAATTTTACACCCAAGAATATAAAGTTGGG
>SUXN01000055.1 GCA_015060965.1 Bacteroidales bacterium
TTACTCAGCTTTGGAATAACTTGGCATTACGTTGGTTTTTGCTGGCATTCCTCCAAAAATCAGAATTTCACAAAACCCCTGTCTGCCAATTATTTTGCCCCAAATTTCTCAATTCAACGAATTATATGTAACTTTGTTACCTAAACACAATATGGAGTTACCATGCAACAATCACGCAGAATAGAATTGCTTGCGCCGGCAAAAAATGTCGAGACGGGAATTGCCGCCATAAATCATGGTGCTGATGCGGTATATATAGGTGCTGTACAGTTCGGTGCGCGTCAGGCTGCCGGCAACAGTGTGGAGGATATAAAGCGCCTGGTAGAGTATGCCCATCTGTTCGGTGCAAAGGTTTATGTGACGCTTAACACCATAATATACGACGAAGAGGTTGCTGCTGTCGAGCAACTCGTGGCTGAACTGTATGATGCGGGGGTGGATGCGCTCATTGTACAGGATATGGGAATAGCGAAGATGAGTATCCCGCCTATACCTCTTCATGCAAGTACGCAGATGGACAACCGTTCGGTCGGGAAGGCGAAGTTCCTCGCCGGGATTGGCTTCCCACGTATCGTGCTCGCTCGTGAGCTTTCACTCAAAGAGATAAGGACGATACACGATGCTGTACCTGAAACGGAACTCGAGGTGTTTGTGCACGGTGCCTTGTGTGTGAGCTACAGCGGGCAGTGCTATGCATCGCAGCACTGTTTTGACAGGAGTGCCAACCGCGGTGCATGTGCGCAGTTCTGCCGTCTCTCGTTCGATATGGTCGATGCCGATGGCGAGGTAATAGCCAAAGGCAGGCATCTTCTTTCTTTGAAGGACATGAACCGCAGCGGATATGTAGAGCAGATGCTCGATGCCGGTGTCACATCGTTCAAGATTGAGGGCCGCCTGAAGGATATATCATACGTTAAGAACATAACTGCCTACTACCGCAAGAAGCTTGACGAGGTGTTTGCGCGTCGTCCTGAATATGTGCGTGCATCATACGGCAGTTGTTCTCCGCAGTTCACTCCGTCACCCGAGAAGAGTTTCAGCCGTGGCTTTACCGATTATATGCTGCACGGTGATAAGGAGGGCATGACTTCGTTCGATACTCCAAAGTCAAAGGGTGAGTATATGGGACGCGTAAAGTTTGTGTCACGCAATTTCTTTACATTTACAGGCAAGGAGTTCAATAATGGCGACGGAGCATGCTTTATAGCAAGTGATGGCCGCCTGAAGGGCTTCCATATAAACAGGGTAGAGGGTAACCGCATATTCCCGCAGACGATGCCCCAGGTAGAGAGCGGTGACGAGCTTTACCGCAATTATGACTGTGACTTCGAGCGCCAGCTGTCGCGCCCCGATGCTCCACGACGCATGCGCATAGACCTCTCTTTCGGTGAGACGGCCGACGGCTTTGTGCTGCATGGCAAGGACGAGAGCGGCATGGAGTGTTCGGTGTCGGCGGCTTTTGAAAAGCAGGAGGCACGCACCTCGCAGCACGACAACATTGTAAAGCAGTTGGGCAAGTGGGGCAATACTCCGTTCGAGGTGGGTGACGTGCGTGTGGAGTTCTCCAGTGAGTGGTTCGTCCCCTCGTCGTTGCTGTCCGATATGCGCCGTTCGCTCTGCGAGGCTCTTGTCGGGAAACATATCAAGGATAACGGCCGCGAGGATATGCGTCTGCTTGACAATGCAATACCTTTTGTCACAGAGGAACTCGATTACAAAGGCAATGTCTCCAACAGTTATGCCGAGGTGTTCTACAAACAACATGGTGTAAAGAGCATATTGCCGGCTTTTGAGAAACAGCCTGTATCTGCAGCTGCGGTGATGTTCTGCAAGCATTGTATAAAGTACAGCATGGGATGGTGTACCAAGACCGGCGAGAGACATCCTTATAAGGAGCCTTTTTATATCGTGTCGGGTGACGGCAAACGTTTCCGCCTGTCGTTCGACTGCAAGGAGTGTATCATGAAGGTGATTCCTGATAACAGATAATACAAAAGATTGTGTCCTTACAATCGGAATGAAAGGTTTGCGGTGGATTGTCATTCTGAGTGAAACGAAGAATCTCTGTTCGTAGTTTTTGAGATTTTTTCGGGCAAAGCCCTCAACAACACGTCTCCTCCTTATAGTCGTTGAAATGACAGGTTTTGATATTTTAGATGCTTTACTGCGCTCCTGCATGACAGGACCAATACAAAAAGCCGCGCCTTAGGGGAACGACGCGGCTTTCTTCTGCGGATAAACGCCTTTATCCGTTGCATCATCGACTTTCACAAGCAGATGCTGCCAATAAATCTATTACTATGAAAAACACATTAATATAACAGAGGCGGAACACTCTTTGTTCACGCCTCTTTGTTAAAATGTGTTATTTACCGCAGATTTTCCTGAAATCGCAATATTCGCATGTCCGTTCGTTCTTTGCTGCCGTGAAAGGCTTGCCGACATCGAATATCTCCTGCAATACTCCGGTCAGTTTCTGCATATACTCATCCTTTATTGCCGAGATGTCTGTTACAGGTGTCTTGAGTATGTCTACAATGAAACTCTCGCGCATGCTGTTCTCCGGGTCGTGTATATATAACAATGAAGGAGCGATTTTTCTTGCATACTCTTTCCTCACTTTCTCAACCCAGCCGAAATCGTTGCAGCCTACACTCTTTTTCCCTTTCAGCAGCTCATCGAGAATAACTGAGTAGAGGAATGCCTGAAGACGGTAACCGGCCGAAGATATCTCGTTTGCGAAGATGTCGTCAAGCGAGGTCTTGCTCTCGCGGCTGCTGCGTCCGGTCTTGTAGTCGACAATGTTTATGGTATCGCCTTTTATGTCTACCCTGTCTATCGTTCCGCCGAGTGCAACGGTAATCTCTCTGCCGTCAACGTCAAGGGTGAACGGCATGTTTATCTTACGCTCGCCGCCGATGTAGAGGAACGGTGCATACTGCATGTCAATCTTCACCAGTCTCAGCAGAAAGTGATGCAGCACACCGCGGTTGATATACTGCTCGCCATTATATACCGATTTGTTGTTATTGAAGAACTCCCTTGAGAAGGCCCTGTCGATGTATCTGTATAACAACTCTTCGTTCTTTACATAATACTCCAGTGCCTCTTTGGTTATCATGCCGTTGGTTTTTGAGGCAAGTTCCTTGTAAAGGTCGTCGGCTGCCGCGTGGAAGATGTTTCCGAAGTCATTGTTCTCAATCCCTTCGCTCACCTCGTCGTCTTTCCTTATACCAAGCACGTACTTGTAGAAGAAACTCAGTCCGCATCTCAAATAGCAATTTATTGCCGACGGGCTTATCTCCCTTATCCTGTCGTTGGAGCTGATGTCGTATTTGTTTATAAGGGTCTCCACTATGCTGTCGCTCTTTGGTATGTCGCAGTTGCCCAACGAACCGTTGCCCTGATGCGAACTCAATGCAATGTGCTTTATGTCGTAGAGGTTACTGCCGAGCAGCTGGAGTATGTAGCGCGAACACTCGCCGCGCGACTTACTCTCGGGGGCGCTGTTGTATACAAGAGTGACATTCTCGGCACGTTGCAGCAGGCGGTAGAAATAGTACGCGTATATCGAGTCGCGGTGCTCACTCAATGTAAGCCCGAAGGCTCGGCGAAGGTTGTAGGGAATATAAGAGTTCTCTCCGCTGTTCTTCGGGAGGTTGCCCTCGTTCACTCCAAGGAGTATCAGGTTCTTGAAGTCGAGGTTACGTGTCTCAAGCAGTCCCATAATCTGCAATCCGACCACCGGCTCGCCGTGGAAAGGAAGGCTCTGGAACGAGAGCATTCTCACGAAGAGGCGGCCGAGAGTCTGCTGTTTCATAATCAGCTCACCGCTTTCTATGAGCGTTATGATGCGCTGCGCCTGGGTGTATGCCTTGTATATCGCCTCGCAGAAGAGTTTTTCGTAAAGTTCCATACTCTCCCTGTTCTCGCCTGAATAGCTGTTGGCGATGTTTCGAATGATTGCCGATATGTTTCCGAACCACTCCATATTGTCTGTGGTACGTTTGAAGAGCTGGGTCAGGAACTCGCCTTGTGAAAGCTCCTCAATGGTGGGGAAGAACTTCTTTTCTTCCAGAAGCTTCTCTCTCAATTCAACGCTCTTGCCATCGCTGCAACGTACAATGTACGGGTGGTTGAGAAGTTCCGTTGTCGCCGATAGGGTGTAGGTGGCATGCTTCTCGCTCCAGCCGCGTGTGTGCAGGTCTACAATGAGCTTTACAAGCGTGAAGATGGGAGTGTGCGAAATGGGGAATCCCATTGTAACGTTCATGTTCTCAAGCTCTTTGCCGTTTGCCTTTGAAGGAATGGTGTGCAACACAGGCTCAAGCATAGTCTCGTCGCAAAGCACCACTGCAGTCTCAATCTCGTTGGCAGTGAGGTTCTTGTCGAGCCAGCTTGACAGGTAGCGAGTCTCTATGCTGTCGCTGCTTGTCTCAACTACCGTTACACTCTTTTGGCGGGCTATGTTGTTGAAGTGCGATGCATCAAGGGCATTGGGAAAGCGCTCGAGGTTCCTGCGCATGAAATGGCCGGCCTCGTGGTGTATGTTCTTTGTGTAGTGTGTGTCGTAATCCCAATAGAAGAGTGCCTTGCCCTGCCTGTTCACAATGTCGAACATCTTTGTCTCTACATCGTTCAAGGCGTTGAATCCGATGAAGACATACTGCTTGTGGGGTAGTGTGATGCTCTCGCTGTTCTCTATGACATCGCGGTAGAGCATGCCTTCGTATGCAAGGTTCTCGCGTCTCAGAGCCTCCTTGAAATTGGTGTATATTGCAAAGAGCCTCTCCCACACGCCCATGAAGTTCTTCTTTATCTCACTCTCCTCTTCGGGTTTGAAGTTCTTGAAGAACTGTGCAATAGATTCTGCCTGCTCTTTGGTAAGGGTATCTTTGGCAATGCCCAGTTCGCGGAGCTCCTTTATGTTCGCAAATAGCTGACGTGCATCGGCAAGATGCTTGTCGACGTCGTCAAAGTCGCGCAGCAGCATCTCACCCCAGTAGTAGAAGCTGTCGAGTGTCTCGATGCTCTTCTCATATTCCTCAATGCTCTCGTCGGCTCTCCTCGGACGCACATACTCCTTGTACAGCTTGCTCACAAGGAGTATCTGGTCACCCACAGTGAGTTTGCTGTTCTGCTGGAACAGCTCACCAATCGTCATGTAACGGGGGCTCCACATTGCCTTGCCGTTGTTCTTTGCAAGCAAGTATTCGCTGAAGAAGAGGCTCGCACGTTTGTTGGGGAATACCACTGCAACGTCCTCCAATTTACCGTTGAACCTGTTGTATATGTCTTCTGCCACTATCTTGAGAAACGGTGTCATATCTCCTTTATATAATTCTTGTAAACATACCATAAATATCCTCTCACGTCGGTATACCCGATGCTTCTGAGGAGCTCCATATAATCATTGACCTGCTCGGTGTACTTCTCGTCCTCGCGTCCGAACTTGTAATCTATTACAACAGCCTTGTCGCCTTTAACCATAACCCTGTCGGGGCGTCGGCTCTTCTTCTTGCTGTCACCAAGAATTGTACATTCGTTGTAGAGCCTGTAGCTTCCGTCAAACCACTCTGCAATCTCGGGTTTTGCTAGTGCCCTTTCCACAAGCTTCTTTATCCTGTTGTACTTCTCCACTGTCGAAATGAGGCCTTCTATCATCAGGCGGTCAAGGGTAGCTGTTATATCCTCTTTACTCCCGATGCCCGACATTACAAGGTGCATGAGCTTGCCTTCCTCGATGTAGTCATATTGCTTTTTCTCCTCTTCTCCTTCGGCAAGGAAACGCTCGAGCTCGTTTGACTGTACAAAGGTAATCTTGCTGTCGAAGAATGTGAATGGCTGCTTGATGACCTCGGGCTCTGCCTCGAACGGGTTGTCGTTCTCTTTTTTGTCGCTCGTGTCCTCTTTCCTGCTCTCTACAATCTCGCCGTAAGTGAATATGCCTTTATCCTTGTCATACTGTGAGCCTTCGAGGTGAGTGATATTCTGCAACAGGGTATTCATCATTTTCGATACATTCTCTCCGCGTCCGTTTGTCCCGTCGGTGAAGATGAAGAGGTTGCTCTTTGCTCTTGTTGTGGCAACGTAGAGTATATTCAGGTTGTCGACTACCTGGTACATATATTCGTCGTGGTACTCTTTGTTGAATATGCTCTTTGTCATCTCCTTCTTACAGTCGATGGGCAACAGGCTGAGTGTCTTGAACGGCTCCTCTGTGGGCTCGCACCACAGAAGGGTGCGGCTGTCGCCTGTCAGTGTCCAGTCGCACATGGGTATTATCACCGTGTGGAATTCCAGACCCTTTGACTTGTGTACGGTCATGATGCGTATGCTGTCAATGCTCTCGGCCGGGATGCTGTTGTCGTGTATCGTCTCGTCCCAAGCCTTCAGGAACTTGTGTATGTCGGCACTGCGGCTGTTGATGTACTGTGCCGCGTGGTCAAGGAATGCATATACGTATGCCTCTTCATCTTTTGCCTCGGTGATGTTTAGCAATGCGAGTATCTGTTCGATAAGCTCATATAACGGAAGCTCTTTAAGGCGTTTCAACGAGTCTCGGAACTCTGCCGGCAGCAGCGTGTTGAGCTGTTCTCCGCTTATCTCCCCATTGAAGTTGTATTCAACCTTATTTATTACCTTGTTATAAAGGCGTACCATGTTGGCGATGTTTACCTTGTCTGTCGGGGTGGCAATGTATTTGAGCGATGCAATCACCAACTGCACTGTCAATGAAGATGATAGCTTGTATGCCTCGTCCGATACAATCTTGTGGTTGGGGAACTCTTTATTGAATGCCTCCACAACCATCTGCATCTTTTTCTTCTTCGTGCGCATGAGTATGGCAATATCCCTTGGTGCAACGTTCTTCTCCTCAAGCAGGTGATGCAGTGTAGCCATAAGCTGCTCAATGGCGCTGTCGGTAAATTTGCTGCCTTCCTCCTTCTTGGGGATTACACGAACCTCGGCATATCCTCTCACCGGTTTTGCGGTCTTGCCTGGCTTCGGTAGCGGGTAGGCCTGCTCCACATCATCGTATGCCTGTTCAATCTCCTTGAAGCTGCCCGGGTCAATGTGTCCTTCCGTACTGCTCTTTATTGTTGCTATGGCTGCGCGGTAAAGGGCATTGTTGAAGCTGATTATCCTGCGGTCGCTGCGGTAGTTCGTCGATTTGTATACTTTGCCGTCAAGTTTCACATCCTGCGATGCAAAGGTTATCTGGTCATCGCGGAAATGTGAGCCTATGTTGTTCATGATGTTCCAGTCACTGTTGCGCCAACGGTAGATAGACTGTTTTACGTCACCTACGATGAGGTTGAAGTTTCCGCGTGCGAGAATCTCTTCAAGCAGCACATGGAAGCATGACCACTGGAGCTTGGATGTGTCCTGGAACTCATCAATGAATATATGGTCGATTTCGGAACCTATCTTCTCGAATATGAAGGTGGTGTTCTTGCCGATCATTGAACTGAGCAGGTGGGTTGTCTCTGCAAGAAGGAAACGGTTCTCGCGTGTGTTCTCCTCTTTAAGGGTGGCTGCAATGTTGTTGAGCATTCCCAGCTGGTGGTAGTGCCCGAGAGACAACTCGCAGTTGAGGTACTCTGTATACAAGGGAACTGCCTCTTTTATGAGCGCGGCAATCTCGTTCACGGCACCGCACTTCTTTGATATTTTCTCAGGGCTGTCGGCAAGTGCTGTTCTTGACGGCGTCCACTCGGGAACAACTCCCTCGCGCATCTTCTCAAACACACCCCAGATGCCTTTCTGCTTGTATGCAAAGTCATCGGCTGTATATCCGGTTGCGAGGTTGAAGAATCTCTCTCCGATGCTCTTGGCTTTCTCTACGACTCTTCTTTTGTATGCCGTAATGTCATGATAGAACTGCTTGAGGAGCCGGCCGTTGTCCACCTCCATCTCCTCGCGAAGCTTGTCACCGCGTTGCTGGTACTCCTCCTTGAGGATGTTTTCGGCAAATTTCTTTATATCCTCGCTTACTCTCCACTGTTCGCCGTTGCTGAGCCTGTCCTCGATGTAACGTACTACCTGTGCAATGTTGACCGTGTCGGGTTCAAGGTTCTTTATGTAGGTGTCGACAGCATTCCCCAACAGCTCCTTGCTGTCAAGAGTGATTTCCATATCGCCATTGAGATCGAGCTCCTTGGCAAGGCTACGGAGTACCGTTTGGAAAAATGCATCGATGGTCTGTATGCGGAAGTGTCCGTAGTCGTGCAGCAGAAGGTCGAGTGCCTTCTGTGCATTGGCAATGATTTTCTCATCGCTCATATCAGGCAGCTGCTCTTTGATTTTCTCAAAGTAGTCCTTCGCGCTATCCGACCTGTTGGCGACTCCGTACAGCTTGCCCAGTATGCGCTCCTTCATCTCGCCGGTGGCCTTGTTGGTAAAGGTCACGGCAAGTATATTGCGGTAGGAGTAGGGGTTCTCCACAACAAGTTTTATATATTCAAGGGCAAGGGTGAAGGTCTTTCCGGAACCTGCCGACGCCCTGTATATCTTAAGAACCTTATTCATGTTTATACAATTTCAATTTTGCTTTTCCCGTTACCGCTCTTCAATACCTTTATTCTTGTGGGTATGCGGTCTATCATTTCTCCCAAATGCGATATCACACCGATCTTGCGTCCCTGGCTCTGTAGCTGCTCAAGTGCCTCCATTGCGCTCTTCAGGGTCTCGCTGTCAAGGGCTCCAAAGCCCTCGTCGATGAAGAGTGACTCAATACTCATCCTGTTGGATGATATTGTGGAGAGTGCAAGCGAAAGGGCAAGTGACGTGAGGAATGTCTCACCTCCCGAGAGAGTGTGCACCGAACGGCTGTCGGACATCATCTCAAGGTCAATGACCTTTATACCCAATGAGCTTGGCGAGATACGTGACAGCATATATCTGCCCGAGAATTCCTTGAGGTGCTTGTTGGCAACCTCAAGGAGAATGTCGAGTGTGTATCCCTGGGCATGGCGCATAAGCTTCTCGCCTTTTGCCGAACCGAACATAGCATTGAGCTCGGCCCAGTTGCGGGCATTCTCCTCTTTTTTATCATACTCGTCGCGGTACTGGGCAAAAAGGGCGTTGTTCTCCTTGTCTTTAAGCAGGCTGGCGTTTATGCTGCTTATTTCCTCGGCGCATATCCTGCGCTGTGCATCTATGGTACTTATTTCATCCTTTATTGCCTCGAACTCTTTCTGCTCCTTTGGCTTTGCCTCTGCCTTATGGTGCTCCTCAATGTTACGCGCCCTCTCGGCAAGGGTTGCCTTGCTCTCTGTTACAGCCTTTGTGCATTTCTCTATTGTGGCACGCATCTGCTGTATATCCTTTCCGGCTTCGATGAGCTCCTTAAGCCCGTCGATAGTCAGGCCGTCATTGCGCTCCTGAAGGTATCTTGTAATCTCTGCCGACAGCTTCTCACACTCCGCTTTCTGCGATGCAATGAGCCGTGTCTTCTCCTCGACACTTCCCTTTAGCCTGTTATAGAGGTCGGCAGCCGATGCTTTCTTCTCGGTGGCTTCGGTAAAGCGCCTGTTGGCCTCGGCAATGCTCTTGCCGAGTTCGCTCTCGGCTTTCTCTGTTGTACCCCAATCTCCCAACAAATGTGTGAGTTTTGCTTTGAGTCCTTTGTGTTCGTCGTTTATGGCTAAAAGGGCTCTTTCTGTTGCCTCAACCTCCTTTACCTGATCAGCGGCTCTTGCAGCCGACAGCTCAAGGCTCTTTGCCGTTACCGACAGCTCTTCCTTGATGACTGTTGCCTTGTCGCTCTTTCTCTTCCATTCCGATGCAAGGTTCTGGAGTTTCGTTGCCGCGTTCTCCTGTGTGAGGATTGCGTTGGCATTGTCAATGCCCTGCATCAGTCCGAGGTTCTTGCCGTGCAGCTCATCGGCCTGTTTGTCCAGTGTCTCAATCACACTCTCTCCGCTGCTTATTTCCTTGCGGTAGCCCTCGATATTGCTCTTAAGCAGCTCCTCGCTTTTCCTTACCTCTTCTTTAGCCTTCTCAAGTTCTTTTTCGGCAAGAGTCTTTTCGTCAGTTGCCGTGTAAAGGTGATGTGTGTTGCCGCACACAGGACAGGGCTTGCCCTCTACAAGGCGTTTGCGCAGTGTGGCTATCTCGCTTGTCAGTGCCTTGTCAAGCTCTTCCTTGCGTTTTGTCACATCTGCAAGCCGCTCTTCGCTCTGTGCAAGCAGAGTCTTTGCGTTAGTGATTGTCTTTTCACGAATTGCGGCTTGTGAACGTGCATTGTCAATGGTCTGGATGTTCACAACGATTCCCGGTATTGCAGGGATAATGCTTTCGAACTCCCTGTATTTGTGGAACCAGGCTGCAATTTCACAGTTCTCTTTTTCTTTAGCCTGTTGCGTCTTTTTGCTGTTCTCGATGGCCATTAGAGTGGTGGAGTGCTCCTTCTTCTGCCGTTCAAGGTTTTCGCTTGTCTCTTTAGCACTCTTTATGCATCCTTTTATCTGCTCTTCTATTTTCAGCGCCTGGTTGAGTGTGGGTTTGAAAGCGTCGTACCTCTCTTGTGTCTCTTTCAGCAGAGTCTCGGCCTCTTTTGAGAGTTGCATGGCAGCAGAGTATTCCTTTTCGGTGCTCTGCATATTCTCTTTGAGCGTCGACAGTTGCGCGGTGTGTCCGCCGAGCTGCTGTTCGATTGAACTTTTCTGTATAAAGGTATCGCGTATCTGCTGAACGCTGTCAATGCGTTCTACCTTCTTTATTATCGGGGCGCACTCCTCCAGTTTCAATGTGGCGTCGTCAACCTTTTTTACAGCCTCGTCATGTTCCTTCTGCAGTTGCTGCAAACGCTCGATCCACTGCAGTTGGGCTGTCAGTGCCTTAATCTCATTTTCGTTCTTCTGCTGTTGTTGGAGCAGCTCTTTCATGCGGACGTCGAGTGTAACCAACTCTTCGTCGCTGAGGATTACAAGCCCTTTCTTCTTCTCCTCAATCAGCTCCAGCTCCTTTTTTGCCTCGGCGCACTTTGTGTATATGAGTGCCGATATACGGCTGTAAATTTCTGTTCCCGTAAGGGTCTGCAATATTGTGGCCTTTTCATTCTCATCGGCCTTAAGGAATGCCGAGAAGTTTCCCTGGGCAAGCAGGACGGCGCGTGTGAACTGCTCGTATGTGAGCCCCACAAGCTGCGGAAGCATCTTGCTGTGCTCTGTGGCTGATAGTGGCCGGTGCTCACCATCGGAAAGGTTGTGGAGGTCGTATGATGTAGGGCGGAAACTGCCGTTAGGGTTGTTTCTTGTCCTTGAGATACTCCAACGCACGCGGTACTCGTTGCCGTCGACTGCCGAGAAGTCAACCTCCGCATACCCCTCGGTGCTGCCACGGCGGAGTATTGTCTTGGGGTCACTCTCCTGCAAAGCCGCCTTGCCGAAACGCTCTATGGCATTGCTGTTCTTGATGTTGTCGAGCCTCGGTGAACTGCCGTACAGAGCAATGCACATGGCATCAAGTATGGTGGTCTTTCCCGAGCCTGTGCTTCCCGTTATTGCGAACAGCCCGGCATGCTTCAACGGCTCACGACGGAAGTCAATTTCAAATTCGCCCGACAGCGAGGCGAGATTCTTTCCTCTTATTGCAAGTATTTTCATGATTCAACCTCCTTCGTTATTTCGTCAAGCAGTTTTACAAGATGCTCGGGCATCTCTTTTTCCGTCTCCTTTTTATATATATCCTTCATCAGTGCAACAGGGGCAATCTTCTTGAAATCCTCGTATGTCATCGGTTTGTTCCCCTCTCCCTGACGCGTGATGCTGCTTGTTGCTTCCACTCGGGCAAGGCGCACAGCCTTTCCTTCTATTGCCTCCTCTATGCGTTGGCGTATCGTGGGGTCTATGGTCGTTATCAGCACACGCACCTCAAGGAACGGGGAGTTCCCGTTCTGTTCGCCGTCAGGTAGCGTGGCAAGCTCCTCCAGCACCTCGTCTATCGGTTGCGGCTTTTCGGGGATGCTCAATAGTTTTACAGGGGTATCGAACAGGATTTTCTCAATGCGGCACTCGCCGGCTTCAATTATAACCTCCGTTACGCTCTGCTTGTTGTTGCGCTCTGCAAACGACATGGGGAGCGGTGAACCGGAGTAGCGGATATTCTCCTTTTCCGCTACACGCTGGGCCTTATGAAGATGCCCGAGAGCGGTATAAACTATGCCCTCATTGACGAACTGTGCCTCTATGCCCTCCATGCCTCCAATAATCGCATGTTCCGAGCTGTCGCCGACAGAAACGGTTGCCCCGGACGCCTGAAGATGGCCCATCGCAATGATTGGTGAGTAGTCTTTCGCTGTAGCCCTCCTGTAAAGCTCGGCATACATCATTGCGACCCCCTCATTGTAGCTCTCTGCTTCGGGGTGGTCGTTATGTCTCAGGTAGGGCACGGCAAGGCAACAGCCGCCGTCGGCTATCGGTACAATCATCCTGTCGTAGTCTATCTCTGCATCATGGTAATGTACAATGCCAGATATGTGTATGTTGAATATGTTCAGCAGCGGGGCTGGAGCCTCGATGCGTGCTGCCGAGTCATGGTTGCCGGCAGTTACTATAATCTGCAGGTTTCTGTTCTCCCCGGTAACCCTCTTGAGGAAATGGTAATACATCCTCTGTGACTCTGCCGACGGGTTGGGCGAGTCAAAGACATCGCCTGCAATCAGCAGCAGCTCTGTTCCGCGCTCCTTTATTGTGTTGCACAGCCAGTCAAGGAAAACAGCATGTTCCCTGCTCCTGTCATAGTTAAAGAATGTCTGCCCAAGATGCCAGTCGGCTGTGTGTATTATCTTCATTTTCGGTTTTTCCGTTCTTGCTGTTATATCATGCTAAAATAGTAATTTCTTTGCAAAAATTCAAAAGAAGTCTGCTGTATTTCAATAAAAGTATGCGACTCTGTGGTTGTCTTGTCAACTTTGCAACCGGGTTGCAGAAAGGTGGCGCTATCTTTGCGTCAAAACAATAGTTGTTATGGCACATTCTCACAATCATAGCCATGCCGGAGGGCTGAAGAATACTCCTGTCCGTGTATTATATGTATGTTTGGTAATTAATCTTCTGTTCGTTGTTGCCGAGGCGTCGGCAGGGTGGCAAAGCAACTCGGCAGGCCTGTTGTCCGATGCAGGGCATAATCTTGGTGATGCTATGGGGCTACTATTGTCTTTAGTTGCAATATACCTGAGCCATGCAAGGGGGAATACAAGCAAGAGCGTCTCGAAATATATCACGCTGGCGAATGGCTTTTTGTTGCTGGGCGCGGTTGTGTTGATTGTTTCAGAAAGTGTCGGTAAGATTATAAATCCTCATGAAGTGAATGCTCATACGGTAATAATCGTATCTGCTGTGGCAATAATCATCAACGGACTCACCGCGTGGCTTTTGATGAGA
>SUXN01000056.1 GCA_015060965.1 Bacteroidales bacterium
CCAAAAGGACATGATATAACGACAACAAAAAGAATATATGACTGCAGATTAAGGGTAAGTTGTATAAAAGAATATAATAGATTGTTTAATGTTTTGTCTGTGTTAAAAAGATATTCCCCCTAGAATTTGCAGGTGAGCTAGAGCCTAACAATCATTGGCACCTTAACAACAAAGCCAGGGCACGATGACCCTGGCGTTTATTTCCTTTAAAACAAGCCTGTTGTTACAGCACCAGCTCCTCGAAAGGCAGGCCCCAGGCCTCGGCGACCTCTTTATATACGACCTTGCCTTCGACGACGTTGAGGCCCCTGCGGAGTTCCTCGTTGTCGGCACATGCCTTGCGCCAGCCTTTATTGGCAAGCTGCAATGCGTAGGGCAATGTGGCGTTGGTGAGCGCAAGAGTTGAGGTATAAGGCACTGCACCCGGGATATTCGCAACGCAATAATGCAGGATGCCGTCGACATAATACGTGGGTTCCTGATGGGTTGTGGCATGTGACGTCTCGAAGCAGCCACCCTGGTCAATGGCGACATCTACAAGCACCGTTCCCGGTTCCATGAGTGCCAACATATCGCGTGTAACAAGTTTAGGGGCCTTCGCACCAGGGATAAGGACAGAGCCCACTACAAGGTCGGCGCTCTTGAGCTCCTCACGGATATTATACTCGGAAGACATGAGTGTCTTCACATTCTTGGGCATCACATCGGCAAGATAGGCAAGGCGAGGCAATGACACATCGCATATCGTCACATCCGCCCCCATGCCTGCGGCTGTACGTGCAGCGGCCGTTCCCACCACTCCACCTCCTATGACAAACACCTTGGCAGGCTTTACACCGGGCACGCCACCCATGAGCTTGCCCTTGCCTCCGCGCGGACGCTCAAGGAAGTAACAGCCCTCCTGTGTTGCCATGCGGCCTGCTACCTCCGACATTGGAACGAGCAACGGCAACGAACGGTCCTTGCGCTCTACCGTCTCATAAGCACAGCAGACGGCACCACTCTCAATCATAGCCTTGGTAAGCGGTTCGCTCGAAGCAAAATGGAAGTAGGTGAACACCAACTGTCCTTTGCGCACAAGCTTGTATTCGCACTCGATGGGCTCTTTAACCTTTACAATCATATCGGCGGAGGCATACACCTCCTCTATTGTGGGGAGTATCTTTGCTCCTGCGGCGGTATATGCTTCGTCGCTGAATCCGCTGTTCACACCTGCAGTAGCCTGCACATATACAACGTGACCGTTCTTGGTCATCTCCTGAACACCTGAAGGCGTCATTCCGACGCGGTTCTCATTGTTCTTGATCTCTTTGGGAACACCGATAATCATAGTTGTAAAGTTTAAATATTATTGTAATTGTTTTTTTCCTTACTGCCATTCGTGGTGCAGTCAAGAGATTCTTCACTACGTTCAGAATGACAATACAGGTAGTTAAAACGGACAATCTCTTTACAGAGAGTGAAAGTAGAGAATAAATGCAAGAAATAAAAGAATTGTTCCTTAAAAAATTTAAAAAAGATAGCTAAAGGAGTTATGATTAATAATGTAAATACGTAGTCAACATAAAAACAGTGGCTGACACTCGGTCAGCCACTGAGGTTTGCTTACTTATCTTTTCTTATAGAACATCTTTACAGGCTCATAACATACATTGTCATATTTCTCGAGCACTGTACCCTTATCGGTGTCGAACACCCACACGCTGCCGTTCAGGCCTTCCTGGTCGGGCTCATAGAATGCAACGTATGTCTTCAGGTGGTCGGCACTTATTTCAAATGCAGTTATTATTGCATTGTCGCTACCCACGGTAAGGAGCGTGGGGGCGGTTGCCAGACCAGCGAGGTTGGTGTTGTAGTTCCAACGGCGCACCTTGTTGCCGTCGGCAAACAGCAACGAATAGAATGTCTTGTTAGCCACGCAGGGTGTTGTAACCTTGAACGGGCTGTTTGCAAGAGCACCCTGAGTAGTGTTCGCGGTGGTGAAGGTAGGCTTCATTTCAACATAGTCATAGCCCCAGAAGTCGGTATACATAACTTCACTGCGCGTAATCGGGGTATTCGCGACATTGGAGATCACAAGGAACTCCTGACGGTCACCGGCAGTTGTCTTCTGGGCCTGTGTCATCTCGATCTTTGCCATTGCCACGAGGTCGCGATTGTTGAAGTAGTTCTTGTTCTTGAAGAGCGAGTCGCTTGCCATAAGATGATACTCGGTACTGCAATAATAGGGGCCATAGCCGTTGTATATCTGCGCAAGAGCCTTGTTCTCCTGGTCCCACAGAAGTATATCGTAGCCGCTACCGCTGTTCACGATACACTTCTGCGCATAGGTGGACTGCAGCTTGCGTGGCTTTGCCACTGCCGACTCTGTTGTCGAGAACTCATATACCTTGCCGCTCTCGCAGATGATGGGATACGATGTACCGGAATAACCGGTAGCAGGAATACCAAGGATTGTGGGCTTGAAGTCATCGTACTCGGGCACAGTGAACATATTCTCCACAACAAGTGTCTTCTCGTTGAGGTAATAGATTGTAGGCAGGTCGCCACGCTCACCCCCACCCTGACAGGCAACAATAAGGTTTCCGCTGCACTGAACCACATCGGCCGCACCGGCAGCAAAGAGCATATCGGGATTGTTCACCGCAAAGCAGTCACCGGTGGTGAAGGATGCTTCCTCACCCTCAACAGGCTTCTGCATGAAAGAGAGCATTGAGTTGCCCTGCGCATCCTTGCTGAGCAGTGTTATACCCTCCTCGTAAGGGGAGTTCACGAACACCACGAATGGGAAGAAACTCTTGCCGTCCTCGTTCTCTACAATAAGACGGCAGTTGTACTTGCCCAAAGCAGTACCCACAAAGTTGAAGGCCTCATCGTTGGAGTAAGGCGCAAGGTTTATCTCCCAGGTATATGTGAGCGGTTTCTCCTTGTTGCTCTGCGTAACCACGGGGGTGATAACAAGAGTCTCGTTCTTGTCGATATTGTATATGCTGTCGATACCCGACTCTATCGTTATGTGCGAGAGCGGACGTGTAGCATCAGTGGTGTCATCGCTGAAGCAGGCCACCATCAATGGAAGTACTGCCAGCATTAAGCACAATTTTAATATTCTCATATTCTTTCCTTTATTCATTAAACAAAACCTATCACGACACCACGGCGTACGGGTCGGGGAAATCAAACGGGAAGTCGGGGAACTCGGCCAGTATACCCTCCCTGTTGGCAGGGTCATTGAAGAAGTCATACATCTTTGAGTAGATATACTTTACAAAGATTGTACGGTACTGGTAAGGGTCGCCGTAAGGTATGTGCTCAAGGTTCTCGCCATAGAGATCAACCATTTTCCTGTATGTCTCGGGCAGAATCTCCTCCACGGCGTGATAGTACTCGACCATCTTTATGAACTTGAGCGGATGCCATTCACCAAGGTACCTCTCTTGCCATACCTTCTCGCCGTGCGCATTGTACCACTCGGGCTGGTCCACAGAGTTGTCGAAACGGAACACGCGCACCTGACTGAGTGAGTCGAGCGTGGGGGTGAAGAACTCATTCTCGGCAAGCTGCAGACAAAGTTTATAACGGGTGTAGCCTGTAGCATAGCTGCCCTCGAGTTTGTCGCGGTATACTGTCACCGGTATCACTCCCTGGATAGAATCGGGCATGATGCAGGCGTCACCTATCGTAAAATGCACGCCCTCGACAGCCGTTGTAGAATCGGGCAGGATGACATAGGCAATGGGACGTTTCTCCTTGCTGAGACCACCCATCACCTTTACAGGGATATTGTAGGTATACTCCCTGATTTCGACAGGAGTAACACCGAACGAATAGTTGAGTGTATCCTTTGTGAAGTAGACACCCGAATGAGAGAGGTCGAATCTCATATAATCCTCGTCGTCGCAGGCTGTAAAGAACATAATCGACGGGAGTACCAGTGCCATAAAGGCATATCTTGTAATATCTTTAATTCTCATAATTTCATCAGTTTCGGTTCTCGAATTCAACATCAGGAACGGGGATTGAGTAGATGCCGTCAACGGGCCTGTATGTCTTGCCACCGTCGTGCGAGAGAATCGGCAGGTTCTGACGCTTCATATTGAAGTAGGTCTGTCCCTCACCTATCATCTCCTTGTAACGCTCGTCGTTGATAACTTCGATGGTCAATTCCTTCTCATCCTCGAGCGGGTCGAGGCCACGATGCACACGCACGTCGTTGAAGAGAGCAAGGGCCTTCTCATAGTCACTGTCGAGCAGAGCCTCGGCGGCAATGTAGTACATCTCGGGGATACGTATCATGTTTATACCGAGGATAAGGTCGGCCGGACGGTTCGACACCATATTGTTCAGCTCATATATGTCGGTGAGCTTGCACAGACGGTATTTCACATCGTCACCCACACCCGACTCGGAGAAATAGGCCATTGTGCGGAAATCGAGGCCTGCGGCATCCTTCTCGTACAACTGCATGAAGTCACTGCGCAAATCAAGCGAATAGTATGATGTCACCTGTTGCAGCTTGCCGCTCACGTTGGTGTAGAAACCCGGGAAATATATACCGAAGATTGTCTCTTTACGTGAGAGCACACCGGCAAGGTCGTTCACGACCTCGGTCTTCTCCTTGAGGGTATACTTCCTGTCATCGATAACCTTGAGCGCATACTCGGCAGCCTTCACGTTGTTACCCATAGTGAGATATACACGTGCCAGGGTAGCCTGCACCGCGCGGAGGTTGAAGTGTATCTGGCGGTCAAGCATAAAGTTGCCTGCGCCCTCATGCTCATCTTCGTCGGCAAGGAGAGCCTCGGCCTCAAGCAGGTCGGCAAGGATATGCTCATAATTCTTTTCAAGAGACTCGAATTCAGGAGTCTTCAGCGAGAACTCCGTTGCATAGGGGATGCCGTCGGCAGCAGGATCCTCAGTATACTGCGCGGCAAACAGACGCACGAGGTCAAAATGCATGAAGGCACGCATTCCGAGTGCCTCACCACGATAAACGGTATAAGGATACTCTGACGCATTCGCCACAAGCGGAGCATCAAGAATGCTGTTCACATTGGAGATATTCTTGTACATCGCAGTCCATACGGCCTCAAAGATACCCTTTACCGAAGAGTGGCTCCACTGGTAACCGCTCATGGCAGTGACACCAGTGCTGCCGTAGCACCACAATGTCTGCGATAGGATTTCCAATGTAGAGAAGTGCAGTTCCTGACCGTAGAGTGTCTGCTGGCGCATCTGTGAATAGACGCCGTACATTGCATCCTCGATACCCTCGGCGGTAGAGAGCAGCGGGTCGCGCTTTACCTGTCCTTCGGGGGTTATGTCAAGGAAGTCGTCGCATGATGTTGTCGTGAGCACCAAGGCACACATCAGCAATATGATATATTTCATCTTCTTCATAGTCATCAAGTCATTAGAGTGTAACATTAAGATAGAACTCAAAGCCCTGGCTGTAGAGGTAGTCTGTTCCGCGCTCAATCTTCACGGTAGAGAGACGCAGGATATCGGTGAAGTTCACTCCCAGACGCAGGTTGCGCAGATGCATACGTTTGCAGAGCTTGTCGCTGAACTCATAGCTGAAGTTGAGCGAACCGAGCGAGAGGGTGTTCTCCTCCTCGGCAAAGCGGTCGGTCTGCTCGGGACGCGACGTATCGGCAATATCCTTGTAGATAGCGTGGTCACCTGGCTGTTTCCAACGGTCGTTGAATACGCGCTGGTCGGCATTGTAGTGCGGGTCGGCACCTTCGACCTTTGTCACACGGGTAGTATTGTACACCCACGCGCCCAGACGGAAATTGAAAAGCGCATAGAGGCTGAAGCCCTTCCAGTAGAGGTTGGTGCTGAATGTACCTGCAAACTCAGGCTCCGTGTCACCGATGAGCACCTTGTCGGCCGGGTCATACACGAATGTACGCTCGCCGTTGCGCTTAATGTATATCTCCTTACCTGTGGCAGGGTCGATACCGCCCGAACGCACCAGTTTGAGCGCTGTCACGCTCTCACCCTCGGCATACTGCGGCAGCGGAGTGAGATAGAGGTCGGCATTCTCCTGGTTCTCCTTGTTTATCTCCTCAAGAGCCTTGTCCACCTTTGTAATCTTGTTACGGTTCATATAACCGCTTGTAGCCAGGCGCCAATAGAAATCGTTGGTACGGAAAACATAACCGTCGAGCTGATACTCGATACCCTTGTTCTGCAACTCGCCCAGGTTGGACTTTGCCGTTGTGACACCTGTTGACGGAGCCTTGGCCTTGTCGAGGAGCAGGTCGGTTGTATTGCGTATATAAGCATCGACAACAAGGTTGAGACGACGGTCGAACATACTCAGGTCGATACCCACATTGTAGTTCATGGTGCGCTCCCAAGTGAGGTCCACGTTACCGATGGTCACAGGTATTGCACCTATGCCGTTCTTGTACTCATAGTCGTTGAGATACTGGTACATTGTCATTGCCTGGAACGGGCTGAAGCTTACCTTACCTGTGTAGCCCATGCTGCCGCGCACCTTGAAGATATCGAAGTTCTTCTTCACACGCTTCATGAAAGGCTCGTTCATTATGTTCCAACCGAGACCGCCCGACCAGAAGTGTCCGAAGCGGTTGTTCTCGCCGAACTGCGAAGAACCTGTCATACGCCACGTTGCATCCATGAAGTAACGGTTACGCCATGAGAGGTTACCTGTGGTGAAGAGACCGACATCTGCTGTCTCGGCCTGTGTACCGTAAGGCTTGCTGTCTGTGGGATAACCCGCAGCATTGCCGATATACGAGAGGTGGTCGTTGTAGAAACCTATTGCCTGGGTAGTCTCGCTGCTGCTCTGCGCGTGGTTGATTTCCCAACCGGCAGAGAGGCTCACAAGCGATTCATCCTTGAAGAACTTGTTGAATGTACCCACGATGTTGGCATTGTAGCTTGTACCCTTTGTCGTACCCTTTGTATACTGGCCCTTCTTGCTGAGGTCGGTGACATACTTGTAGTTGAGTGACTTCGGTGAGGTGAAGATGTCGCTGCTTCCCATCTCGCTCGAGATGTTGAAATGACCTGTCAGCAGGAACATCTTGCTTATATCCCAGCGGAAGTCGGTGCTGTTGGTGAGAGTGCGCTCGCCACTCTTTGAGAAACTGCCGAGGGAAGCCTCATAAAGAGGGTTGTCGGCATCCCATGAAAGGTTTGTATTTGGAGTACCGTCCTCATTGTACATCCTGTCGTAAGGGTTCATGCGCACATACTGCGAGAACGAGCCATAAGGCGAGTTCTTCACTGCAATCTCCTGATAGGTAGTGCGGTTAGATATTGTAACGGAACCCACAAAATAGTCGAGCTTGAAACCGATGCTGTGGCGCTTGCGGTAGTCATCCTTCATCACGCCCTTTGTATCGCCGTAACGGCCTGTAAGCTCGTAGCGCAGGTTGGATGCACCGCCATATACACGCAGAGAGTGGTCCTGCGAGAAGGCAGTGCGCGCAGGCTGCGAGAGCCAGTCACTGTTCTGCCCTGCTGCAATCAGCTTGTAGCGCTGGTTGTAGAGTTCGTCATATTCATACTGCAACGGGAGGCCTGTCGCGGAGTTTATCGCTCCCTTGGCATCGTAAAGGCCTGCCAGACGCTCATACTCGAGTTTCTCGCGGGCATTCAGCACGTCATAGTCGCCCAACATGGGGAACTGCACATTGCCCGTAAAGTTATACTGCACACGCAGAGTGCTCTCGAGGATTGGCTTGCGGGTAATTACGATGACACCATTGGCAGCCTTTGAGCCGTAGAGTGCCGTTGCCGAAGCATCCTTGAGCACGGTTATCTTCTCAATCTCGTTTATGTCAAGGTCATAAAGGTCCTGCATTGTAATCTCCGTACCATCGAGAATTATTGTAGGCTGGTTCACCTGCTGACCGCTGTTCGAGAACGAACTCATACCACGCAACACAAGTTCCGGAGTGTGGTTTGGGTTAGAGCCCTGACTGGTGTTCTGTACCATTGCCATACCCGGAGTAAGAGCAGAAATAGCAGTAATGAGGTTTGTTCCAGAGACCTGTTTCAGTTCAAGACCTGACATTTCGGTAACAGAACCGGTAAAAGTCTCCTTGTTCTTTGAGACAAAGCCGGTTACCACAACATCACTGAGTGCGTTTGCATCCTCGGCAAGTTCAACACGCAGATTCTCCATAGCCTTGCCGTTTGACGGCATCTTGACAGTCTTGTATCCTAAAAAAGATATCTGCAACTCAAAGACACTCACTGGAGAGACAATCCTGAACCAGCCATCGGCACCGGTAGAGGTTCCGGTAACGAGTTTTCCGTCAGCCCATACTGCCACATTGGCACCTATAATAGGTTCACCTGTAGCCTTGTCAATGACAGCACCCGAGACTACAGTCTTTCCATCGGGAGCTATGCTGACAGGATTCTCTGCAGCAACGGCATTGTATGCCGGCACTGCTGCAAGCAACAGCAGCATAAGCAAACTGCCCAAAAAAGTTTTTTCCAATCCGTTGTTTTTCATAAATATAATCCAATAATTCATACTCTTTTCCATTTTCACAAACAGCCTGCGAAAATGAGACACAAAAATATCCACAAACGAGCGAGATATATGAAACTTGTTTCAATATTCCACAGCGAGTGCAGTCTATTTTCGCGATTCAGCGCAAAATTACAAAAAAAGGAGTGTCCCCACAATACAGCGGGGACACTTTATTATATGTTAATATTAATATTAATATAATATTACTTGACAAGTACTTTCTTGCCATTGATGATGTAAAGGCCGGGAGCTGCAATCTGCTCAAACTTGCGGCCTGAAAGGTCGTAAATACCCTTGACAGCATTGTCCTCGATATCCACATTCTCTATAGAAGAAGAGTTACCTGCAGCCTTAAGAACAACATCCTTATACAAGGCACCGGCAACCTCACTGTTGTCATTGTAGTTCAATACCTTAATAAAGAAATTCGCAATAGAGATTGTACCGTCATCATTAAGTGTCATCTTTACCGGTGAAGTTGTAGCATTCATGTCATAGATCTTATAGTACAGTTCCCCGGGAACGATTGCACCGCAAAGTCCGCCGACAACCATTTCTGCACTATTGTTATCCTCTGCTATATTCAATTTAATCACACTCTGACCAAGTTGCTTGCCCATGAAAGAACTGATATAATAATAGCTGTCCATGCCATACTGCGAACCATCGAAGTAAGTAATATTCACATCGAACTCTGCAGGGAATTCAACACCCTGATAGTAAACATCGACTGCACCGGCATTGAACTTATAGTCACCGGCCCAATCAAATGCAGGCTCCTCGGCACCCTCTTTTGCTGCAGTCATATTCTGGTAGAACACAAGAGGTGTCTGGGCGCCTGTACCGAAATCAAGTACCTGGATGAAAAGGTCCTCAATCTTCACTGAGCCGTCCTCATAGGGAGTGATAGTGAAGTTTGTTGCTGTGCCTGACGAGTTTGTCAACTGCAAGTATGTACCATCACCATTCGATTTGAGGAATGCACAACCATAATAGCCATCGAGCGCAACAGTAGCCGTTCCGTCGGCATTTGGAGTAAGCTTCAGGCCTCCCTGGTTCACGCCATACAGGTCATAGCCAAAAAGCTGGTCAACATAGTACATACCGATAGCCTCGTAATATGTAATATGCATCGGGAATTCCGCTGGCCATGAAGAGATATCCTCAGTACCGGCCTTAATGATATCTGTTTCAGGATTACCTACCTTTACATTCCATGTACCGTCCCAGGTAAATGCCTGCGAACCGCCATCTGCACTCTTTAGAGTACCTGCGATATACCACTGGTGATACTCACCGTTAACATACAAAGAATCGGCAGTCTCGTCCTTGGTCTTACCCATCTTGTCACTTGCGAATGAGAAACCGCTGTAGAGAGTAAATGCAGTCTCTGACTGGCTCTTAAACTCGATTGTTCCTTTCTTTGCTGAACCGTACATAGGAGCAAAACGGATACCTTTAGCCTCATCGAGGTATGTATCATCATAAGCAAGTGCCAATGTATTGCCGTCGAATGTGGCAGGCAACTCTACATTGTCGTAACCTTCTATGGCAATTGTCGCAGTATATGCAAGGTTATCGTCACCGCTCTTTGTAAGTGCAATTGAGAAATCAGTCGGAATTACAGAACCCTCCATTGTGTCGTATGCACCGCTGCCGGCAGCGAAATTCCAGTCACCGCTGATATCGGCAACCTCAATTGTCTCAGCCTCAACAAGAGTCATCTTCACATTTGTATACTTTGCAATGATTGTTCCCTTGGCAGCATTGTAATCAGACATTGTGATTACTGTAAATGCAGGAATGGAGATCTCCTTTGTAGCAGGGTCAAATGTATAATACACAGGACCGTAGCTCTCCACATCCCAGTTCGATGTCTCTGAATTCCACACACCGTAAGGATTGTCACCGTTTTCATTGGCCAACATCAGGCCATTGTTCCACAACGCGGGATTGTTGAGGTTAAGAACCTTTACCATGTTCTTTTCAATGCTGATAGCATTGATGTTCTGCTGCACCTGAGAACCTGCAAAACCTACAATCTTTGCTATGTAGGTACCATCCTCTTCAATTGTCGCGTCACAGTCACCTGAAAGAAGGTCTTTATAAGACTGACCATCCTCGGTAAACTCGACATCTGCAGTAAACCTGTACTTACCGAACAGATCGGCTACAGAAGTAACCTGTGCTGTAGCGGAAAAAGCCGAAATGAGCACGAGGCAAACCAACATAAAGTAGTTTTTCTTCATAAGTTCAAATTTTTGTTTCTAATAGATTGATAATCACTTTCTAATTTTGAACAGCAAAAATACAACGATTACCATACATAACAAAGAAAATTGCCGATTAAATTCAAATTTAACCGACAATTTAACAGTTTTGTTATACAATTTTTATTCCAGACCCTCAAGTACCATTCTCAAAGCATCGCCTCTGCTTGGTCTCATAGCCTTGTATGTATGCAATTTACCTTCTTTATCATATATGAGAAAGAAAGGGATACCCTTGACGTTCAATGCATTGCATAAGGTATTATTCCTGTCGTGCAGCTGGTTGCCATGCATATTCAACTCGACCATCTTGTTCTTCCAGGCATCCTTGTCTGTGTCGGTTGAGATAGAGAGGAACACCACATTGCTATCCTGAAACTCCTTCTCTATTGCCTGCAAATGAGGCACCTCCTTGCAACAGGGCCCGCACCAGCTTGCCCATAGGTCGATATATAGATATTTTCCCTTGAACGATGCTATGTCGACAACATTGCCGTCTGCATCCTCAAGCACCACATCAGCCGGGAAAGGCGAGCCCACAATGGTTGCCTTGCGCTTCATGTACTCCTCTACATATTCCCTGGAGAGGGCATATTTCTCGACAGCCTGCTTCAACAGCGCCAGTCCGCCTTCAAAATCGGCTGAATAGTCGTGTTCCGACAGAAAAGCCGAAAGCATCAAGGATGCAACCTTTGCGCGTACAGCCTCATTCTTGTAGCTGCCATAAAGTTTCTCCAGACGTCCGAGCAGTCCCTCATCGGCAGGGATTGAACGCGCAATCATCTGCGCGGCCATCGGGAACAAAGGCGCATAGTCATTGTCGAGAGCATCCGACATACCGGAAAGCACTTCGGCAACATCAAAATCTATTTCCGAAGCCTCGATATTCTGTGCACGAGGTATTGATGTATAGGCATTATACGCACGCGTGTAAGCCCACACCTTCATATAATTGATTACAGGGCGTGAAATATCAAAATTCCTCATCAAAGATTCGGCAGCAAGGCCATATCCTTCTACAAGCATCCTAAGACTATCGTTTCCCATTCCGGGCTTTGTCCACAAGGTACGGTCAAGTTCATTCATCTTCACATTCAGCGCCGACAAGGCCTTGTTCTCGGGAGTGTTGTCAAGCATCAATGTATTATCCTGCATCTTCAGAGTGAGCTGCGCCTTGTTATCAGCACCGGGGACAACATGGATTGTAGACATAAGCTGTCTGTTATCATACACGGCGGCAACACTATAAAGCCCCTTCTCCGAGGGAGTGACGCCACCAACATACTTACCCTCCTTACCACGCAGCTGCATCGCCTTCTCATTGCCTTCGGCAGTCAGCGGGAGAACATAGACCTTCATCTCACCCTCAACCGCAGGCTCAATCTGCAATTCAAAGCGCACACGCTGTGCCTGGGCAACAGCCACGGCCAACAAAACTACCGTAAAAAGAGAAAAAAGTTTTTTCATAGTCATTCTGTATTCATTTCATTTATTGTTGCAAAGTTAACATATAAACCACAATATTCAAAATTGCTTAACAAAAGATAAGAAATCAGGAATTTTCCCAGCACAGATAGTGCTTTGTTTCAAAAAATAGATATATTTGCAAGCAAGACCATAACAAAGACACATTAACTAACCTTTATATTTATTATGAAAAAGATTTTCTTTACATTGCTTTGTGCCGCAGTAATGATTTCTTGCGGTGGCAACAAGGAGAAGGCAACAGCGTGCGACGGCAACCATGCAGAGTGTACACATCAGCACGACGAGTGCGACGGCAACCATGAGGACTGCACAGGCGAGTGCGAGAACGGCGTCGGCGAATGCGACCACTGCGCAAGCAAGGGTGAGGCCGAGAAGTGTACAAATCAGGAGGCCGGTGTTGTCGTACTTGACACAGAGACATTTATCAAGAAGGTAGCCGACATCAACAACCCCGAGTGGAAATACCTTGGTGACAAGCCTGCCATTGTAGACTTCTACGCCGATTGGTGCGGCCCCTGCAGAATGGTAGCCCCAATCCTTGAGGAGATTGCAAAAGAGAAAGCCGGAGAGCTTTACGTATACAAGGTAAACGTGGACAACTCACCCGAGCTTGCGAACCACTTCAATGTCGCAAGCATCCCTACCTTGCTCTTCATTCCAATGAGTGGCGAGCCTGTAGCCCAGGTAGGAGCAATGCAGAAGGATGCTCTTGTTGAGCTTATCGGCAAAACTTTGAAGTAACAGACAATTCCACAAACAAATCAGAGCCGGTGCGAGAGCATCGGCTTTTTTTGGTTCACCTGCAAACTATAGGGGGAATATCTTTTTAACACAGACAAAACAATAAACAATCTCTTATATTCTTTTATACAACTTACCTTTAATCTGCAGTCATACATTCTTTTTGTTGTCGTTATATCATGTCCTTTTGGCGCCCAAAAGGACCAAAAAGCCCGGCACACGGAAAAATCGTCACAAGCGCCCTTTGCTCGTGCCGCATGAGCGAGCATTCGGTCGGGCACCGGTGCTAAAGCACACTCCTTTGGGGAACTAAAGT
>SUXN01000018.1 GCA_015060965.1 Bacteroidales bacterium
CGGCATAACCTGCGGCTATGCTGCGTTTGACCTGTTGCTGCAAAACTCGTCGATAACAAAACGTTGTTTTGTCATTTCGACGACTGCAAGGAGGAGACGTGTTGTTGAGGGCTTTGCCCGAAAAAATCCCAAAACCGCGAATAGAGATTCTTCGTTTCACTCAGAATGACAATCCAACAAGAAGTAACAAAACAACTAAAAACGCGTACTTGTCATGCTGGAGCGTAGCGAAGCATCTAAAACATCCTAACTTGTCATTCCGACGACAACAAGGAGGAAAAATCTCAAAAAGCAGTAAAATCAAACCATCCTCACATCAATAAAAATCGGGATACGCCACATACACGATGATGCTGTTCTAATATTTTGTTTCCACGTTTAAAGCACCTTGCAAATGAAGGCCTGCAACATCGTACGCAACGTATCCCAGAGCCGGAGAACCACCAACCGGCTTTTAGAAGTTCTTTACATCTTATCCTTGAGAGAATCCACAACAAGGCCGTCGAACAGGTTTATTACCCTGTTGGCATACTGTGCATCCTTCTGTGAGTGGGTAACCATGACAATGGTTGTACCGGCATCATTGAGCGCCTTGAGCGTGGTCATCACATCACGGCCGTTCTTTGAGTCGAGGTTACCGGTAGGCTCATCGGCAAGTATAAGCCCCGGCTTTGTAACCACCGCACGTGCAATCGCCACACGCTGCTGCTGTCCACCCGAGAGCTGGTTAGGGAAATGTTTGGCACGGTGTGCTATATTGAGGCTTATCATCACCTCCTCAACCAGCTTCTTACGCTCGGCCGTCGAGTAATCAAGATAGGTAAGCGGCAATGCGATGTTCTCCTCTACCGTCATCTCCTCGATAAGGTTGAACGACTGGAAGATAAAGCCTATCTTGCCACGACGGTAAAGTGTACGCTCCCTTTCCTTCAGCTGGGCCACCTCCACCCCATCTATCCTGTAACTGCCTGACGTAGGGTTATCCAACAGTCCAAGGATGTTGAGCAAAGTCGACTTTCCGCAACCCGACGGGCCCATCACCGCCACGAACTCACCATCATTGACATCAATCGATACACCGTTGAGTGCCACAGTCTCCACCAATTCTGTACGGAACACTTTTTCAAGATTTTCAGTTTTCAGTTTCATAATATCATATTTTAAAGTTATTTCAAACAAGCTTATTATTGTCCTTTATTCAGCACCTCAATGGGGTTACGGTTGACAGTGCGCCAGGCACTTGCCATGACAATTGCCATAGTGAGCAGTGCCACTATCACAAACGCAAGCACATACACCCACAGATGCAGCGGAGTCTTATAGGCGAACTCCTGAAGCCACCCTATCACAAGGTATGTGGCAACGGGAACAGCAATCACAAAGCATACAAGCAGCACTTTCAGGAAGCGGCTATTGAAGAGCCACAGTATACTCCCCACCAGTGCACCGTTCACACGTCGCAAGGCAATCTCCTTCTGCCTGTATTCGGTCTCAAAGAAGACAAGCCCGAATACTCCCAGCAGAGAAATTATAATGGAAAAGACAGACACTGCGACTATTATGGACTGCTGGTTATCCTCCTTTTCGTAGAAGCCCTTCTGGATTATCTCGTCAAGCAACACAGGTATCGCATACTCTACACTCTCGTTGCGTCCCAGTTTCTCGGTAATATCCCTTATCTGCTGCTGTACGACAGCCAGGTCACTACCCTTCTTTATCCTTATATAACAGACAGGCATCTTCTCTTGGGGATTTACAAAGAACGCAAACGGTTCAACGGCGTGCTGCATGCTGCGTTCATTGAAGTCACTGCAGAAACCTACCACATCGTACCATTTTCCATTGTGGTTTATCTTGTCGCCAAGTTCCATCCCGTACTTTTTCCTTGCAGCATTGTTAAAGACAAACACCCCTGCATCGCCATCAGACCCGACGCCATCAGGGACAGCTATTCCCATTGTCTCCATGAACCCCGGTTCAACAGGAAGAACCCTGAAGTTTATTCCTCCCTCGGAACGTGACCATTCGCGTCCCCAGCCGTATTTCCTGTCACCGACAATATCATGGCGGCAGAAGGTAACCGCCTCGACGAAAGGAGAAGTCAACAGAGCATTGCGCAGCGTCTCACGCTGTTCCTTGTCAATGAAGCTTTCAGGATACACATTGTAAACCTTGTACTCAAGAATACAATCCCTGTCGAATCCCATATCATGATTCTTCATGAAGCTGTTCTGTACGGCAATGAATATTGCTACGATGATGAAAAGGAACGACAGCACGAACTGCATACCGATGAGTATGTTACGCAGAGCCTGACCTTTGGCTGTTGAACCGAAACTGCCCTTGAGCACAAATGCCGGAGCAAAAGATGTGAGGTACCACGCAGGATAGGCAGCTGTGAGCAACGCCATCAGCAGCGTTGCCAAAGCAACACCTATTGCAACCCACATATTTTCAGGAGCAAACAACGATACCGACAGCAGTTCCCTGAAGGCGCTCTTCTCCACCATATTCACCAACAGCAACGATACAAGCATGGCTATTGCCAACAGGCCTGCCGCCTCAAAGAATACTCCTATACGCAATGAGATGCCGTGCGCACCCAGAATCTTCTGCGTGTTGATGTTGCGTATGCGTTTGGGAATGAGTGCCACAAAGAAATTGAAGAAGTTTATGAAAGCAATGAGCAGTGTCACCACAGCCAATGTAAGCATAGTGAATGTTGTTGTGCGGTTACCCACTTTAAGGTCAAAACGCTCCATGTCGGTAGTGAAATAAGTCTCGGTGAACGGAGTCAGACGTATGTTTTTCTTCAGTTCATCGATTGTCTTTTCTTTAAAACGTTCATTATCCTCAAGCAACATGATCTGTGCCGATGCATGCTGAAGGAAAGCCTCCGTGTCATCCTCGCTTCTCAGGCGCACATACAGGGGGTCGTTCCAATTGCTCCATTCATTGCTTTCCATCTTGTCGTAGTACGGCCCATAGAAAGCCTCAAGTCCTGCAATGTCACTGTTCTGCGGCAGGTCCTCGAATATGGCACCCACAGTGAGTGAGACTTCTGCGTTGTATGTGCCACCCCAACACACGCGGTCACCTATCTCCAAGCCATATTTCTGTGCCACCGAACGGCTGAATGCCATTGCGCTGCGTTTGAGCACAGGCTCAAAATCGCCCTCTACAAGTTCAATGCCCAATGCCGTGATGCTTCCGTCGGAAAGCTCGGTACCGGCAAGGACAATAGGCTCGTCGGGGAACTTCTCGAAAGTGTGGTCTACATCACGGTTCTGCAAGTGCCCGAAATGATAACCTTCGACAGCAGGGTTGTCCGTTACCATAATCCTGGCCAACGGAGTCGTGAGTATATAAGTCCAATCAAAATCCTGAATGAACTTATGCTCCACTCTGAAAAGCCGTCCGGCATCCTTTATACCACGATTGTAGCTGAAATCGTAGTTCACCTGCACAAGCATTGTATATGCGACAGCAATGGCAATTGCAAGCCCTGCAACATTCAACACCGACGACAGACGTTGCCCACGCAGTGTCATCCTTAAATTACGTAATAGATTTCTCATATTTCACTTTATAATTTATCGTTTATCCCTTATTCAGCACCTCAATAGGATTGCGGTTTACCGTGCGCCAAGCAGTCACCGTCACAACAACAGCCACCACGGCAGACACCAACAACAGTACAAGTGCAAAAATCCACCAATGCAGTGCGGTCTTGTAGGCAAAGTTGCTCAGCCACTCGTTCACGACATACAGGGCCACAGGCAATGCCACGATAAAACTCAATGCCACCATATCAAGATATTTCCTGTTTATCAACCTTATCATGTTCCACACAGTCGCTCCGTTTACGCGGCGAAGGGCAATCTCGCGCTCCATGTATCTTACCTCAAAGAGCACTGTGGCCAGCAAGCCCATGACAGAGACTATTATCGCAACGACGGCAAAGGCAGAAATCTGCAATGCCTTCAACTGTTCGTCCTTGTACTCGCTGCGCATGACATCATCAATCAGCTTCACCTCAAGAGTAGAATTGTCTGTTTCGAAATGCTCTGTCGAAACAGTACGGATATGCTCGGCAACCTCCTTCATGTTGTAGCCCGGCGCCGCTCGAACGTAAATGGAGATATTCAATATCTCGCGGCTCAGTCCCACAGCCAACGGTTCAACCTCGTACTGAAGCGGCCTGAAATTGAAATCACGACAGAATCCGATGACAGGTGTTCTTGTATCGTCGATACAATCCCCAATCGAGAGCGAATACAGTTTGCGGGCCTGTTCGTTACAGATATATCCACCGGGGATGAACTCTATTGTGTTTTCTGTCATTGTAAACTTCGGTAGTTCTTCATACCCGATAAGACGTCCATCGTAAATATCAAGCCCCATAACCTGTGGAAAATTCCACGACACATTCAGTCTTACAATTTTAGCCTTGTCGCTCCTGCGGTAGCCTTCCTCCTCTTTTGACTCCCCTATTATGGCAACATCCTCTTTGTTTGGAGAAAATGAGATGAAATCTTGATTTGCAAATGCAACATCAATTATATCGGGGTGCGCACTGATATCTTCCCTGAAAGATTGGTAACCACTCAATTGTATATAGGGAATATTGGGAGTGGCAACAAGCACTGCCTCCTTGTCAAAGCCGACATCGGCATCAAGCATGAAGTTGTTCTGTGTGCGTATGAACACCGCAACAATGATGAGCACGAAGGAAATTACAAACTGCATTATAATAAGTACCAGACGGAGCCTCATTCCACGCCTGTTACGTGCAAAGTCACCGTTCAATGCCAGTGCCGGAGTGAACGACGTCACGTAAATCGACGGATATATTGATATAGCCACGGCCAGCAACAACGATGCACACAGCATAACGGATGCTACACCCTTATTCTCCCACAAGGATAGCCTTGCGGAAAAGAGTGAAGACAGTTCACTGTCGTCTGTTACAGAAACGATCAACGAGGCTATTGTAACGGACAGAAGCACCATCATAACCGACTCGATAATGAAAGTGACACGCAACTGCATCACCGATGCACCCATAATTTTTTGAGTATTGACACTGCGTATGCGTCGCGGCATCAACGAGAGGCAGAAGTTAAGGTAATTTACAAAAGCAATGCTCAATATCACCACAGCAATGGCTATGAGCGCAATTGTACCGGTGAAGCTACCCTTCTGTACTCCTTTGACCTCGGCGCCATTGAAGTGCGAATCTTCCAAAGGCATTGCACGCATCTCGATGGCTTTTTCGGGTGTTTCCGTTGCAATAAGCCCATTCATTGCTTTGGTGAGTTCATCCGCAGTAAATCCCGGTGCAAGCGCGGCGTATGCCACATAACATTCCTGCATTGCAGATTCTATTTTCAAATCTTTCAATTCACCCAGCGAGACAATGACATCAAGCGAAGCAAAATCACAGTTGTCCTCAAAGTCCTTGAAGACGGCAGCCACAATCAAATGAGAATCACTGATAAATACAGGATGTAGTTTCGTGTTCTTTAGTAGTATATATGAACCGGGCTTCAAACCGTATCTTTCAGCAAAGCTCTCGCTTACTATGATACTGTGATATGTCTGTAGGTTTTCAATACTGCCATCCGTAATCTCAAATGGCAATAACCTGAGTGCTTCATACGAGGCAAACGAGAGTGACTGTGGAATATCTGCATCGCCGATTGCGAATATGTTGTGTGCCTCATCCATATTGAGTACTCCCAATTCTTCAACTCCGGGGATTCCGCTTATCGCCTTGAGCAACTCCTTAGAGTGGACAGCTTGCCACTTATGGGGATCGTGTTCGTTGTACCCTCGGGCCTCAATGCGCACAATGCGCCCTACATCTTTTATATCCTTATTATACGACAGTTCATACTGTACCTGCACGGCAATCATATATGCAACGGCTATGGCAACACCCAATCCAATGATGTTCAGTGCCACCACTAACGGGTTACTGCGTAATGTCACTTGGAAATTATGTAATATTTTTTTCATTTTCAACACCAATTATAGCAGTTTCTTTTAGACATGATATTTCGGGGACAGCCAGGTAATACCTGACTCAATCGAGTATCAGCCTCTCGCTCTCACCGAAGTTGTCATAGGAAGAAGTTATTATCCTCTCACCAGGCTCAAGCCCCTCAATGACCTCATAATATTGAGGGTTCTGCCGTGCAATCTTTATCGGGCGCTTCACAGCCTCACTGCCATCGGGCGAGAGCACATATGCCCATTTTCCGCCGGTTGAAGCAAAGAAACCGCCACGTGCGACAAGCACTGCCTCTTGCGGCTCCCCCAATTGCAGATTGATGTAGTATGTCTGTCCCACACGTATGTTCCGCGGAGTCTCACCCACAAAGGTGAAGTCGGCACGGAACTGTCCGTCCCTAACATCGGGGTAGACAGTGCTTACCTCTACCGCATACTCGGTACCCTGTCGCTCGAACACACCGTCAAGTCCTGTGGCAATGCGGTCAATATAACGCTCGTCTATGCTCACCTGTACTTTGTACTCATCGAGCTTGTTTATAAGGCCCACGGTTGCCCCGGCTCCTACAACCTGCCCCAGTTGCATGTTGAACGAACTCAGCTGACCGTCGTGCGTGGCACATACATTGAGGTCCGCCACACGTCTGTGGGCCGTCTCCACCTCCTTGTGGACATTCTCAAGAGCCTGTGCCATCTTCATGCGCTGTATCTGCTGATAGAGCGAATCCTGATAGAGACGCTTCACAAGCAGTTGCAGATTGGTCTGTGCAAGCTCATGATTCTCCTTGGAACGCAGATACTCCTCCTGCGTGGTAAGCCCGTCGCTGTAAAGAGACTGCTGCTGTTCGAATGTTCGCTGGGCGCGGTTAGCCTCGATTTTTGCCGACAGCCGTTGCTGATGCATATTCAGTTTCTCCTTTTCGAGCCCAATCTCCGCATCGCGGTTGCTGTTCTGTTTGTCGATATATTGCGCCTCGATGTCGCCTACCTGCTTTAGCAGCTCCGGGTTGCGCAGCACAAAGAGCGTGTCACCCTTTTTCACAATGGCACCTTCATTGACAATGAGGCGTTCCACCACTCCACCCTCCGGAGATGTGAGCAGGATGGAGGTCTTTGGCTGCACCTGACCGCTCAAACGGATGTAGTCATTGAATGCACCCTTCTCGACCGTGCTCACAGCTATGCCGGCGCTGTCCACACGCATCTTGCTGCTGTGGTCGCCAAACAGCAACCAGCCTACAAGCAACAGAAACAATCCTCCGGCAACAATAAAAGGAATATGTTTCTTCTTCAACCCTTTTTTCTGTTCAATTATTCTGTCCATATCACTTTACTTATTTTACCAATTCATCAAAATCACATTCGATATTCTCATTGTTTACATAGTCGTACAGCGTCATTCTCTGTATCGTGTAATAGTATGACCAATAAGTGTTCAATTGCGACAGGTATTGTGCCTGTGCACTCTCGAGTTCATTGTTTGCAGTGTTGAAGTCTGTGACACTCATCGCCCCTTTCTCGTAGCGTTTGTAGGCCATGAGATATGTCTCTTCGGCTATCTCAAGAGCACGACGTGATATACGGCACTGTGCAGCCTGGTTGTTGAAATACATCACCGTGGTACGGATTTCCTGTTCAAGGTCAATATTGGCCTGTTCAACCTGTATGCGTGTGAGCTCAAGCTGGGCCTTTGCCACACGTTTCTTGCCTTTGCCCAATCCCCAATCACAGATAGGCAGGCTGAATGTGATACCCACAATCTCATTATCCTTCAGGTTGCTGTAGGCACCCCTGAAGCCGTCGGCCGACTTTGTCAGTCCAACCTGTGCCTGCAGACTCACCTGCAAACCGCTGTTGGCCTTGGCGTACGCAAGGTTCTGACGGGCATTCAACATCTTGAGTTCCTGCTCCACGGAGTGTGTGGAATTGGTGAAGGCACGGCTGACGACATCGTTACAGTCAATTGACATATCCGGCAGCTCGGTAGGAGCAACAAGCTCAATATCCTTGTAGTCGGTGATGTTAAGATACGAGAAGAGACTGAATAGATTGTTCTCGAGCGCAAGCCTGTTGTAGCTGATGCTCATCTCGGCATTCAGCATCGACAGCTCAAGCTGCAACAGTTCACCTTCGGTCACAAGTCCCAGTTCGAGCTTGCGGCGCGTCTTCTCATAGAGGGTACAGAGGTCCTTGTGCTTTGCCGTGCTCTGTTTGAGGTTCGACTGTGCCGACAAGGCATTGAAATAGTATCTTATCACATTTATTGTCAGGCTCTGCATCGATTCCATGTAGCTGCGTTTGGCGAACTCGAACTGCAACGGCTGTGTACGCTTGTTCCAGCGCATGGAACTGTAGCTGCGCAGAGGCTGGTTGTAATAAAGCAGCAACGGCGTGGTGTTATAAACAGTCTCGTTGTAGTCGAACTGGTCGAAGCACGACAGGTCGGAACGCAACGAGACTGTACCATCCGCCCAAGGCAGATTCTGGTTCAGAGAAAGAGTCGCATAGTTATACAAGGAGTTGTTGTCAACGTAAGTGACACGTCCCGTCTGCGCGTCACGCGCCTCCACAATTGAGTGGTTATAGTTCATCAGGTTACCCGAGAGGTTGAGCGACGGGAGCCACGAAGCCTTATATTGACGGAAGCTCCAGTAGCTGCTCAGGAAAGAGAGTCCTGCCGATTTTGAAGCATAGGACCCACGCTTTGCAATCTCTATGGCATCGGTGAGCGTCATTGTCTGTTGTGCATGGATAAACAGCGGAAGCATCAACAGCAGCATTATGGTATTGATTCTTTTCATACGGCTTTTATTGTTTTCATCACGAAGTTAATGCCGCACGACAATCCGATGCAAGAGAAAAAAGGCTTTTCAATACTTTTTTGGGAAAAGTGTGCATATTTTGCACACACCTTGAAACTTTTTGTCAGGACACCATGCCAACATAATCAAATGCACATACAAAGCAGAAATGCAACCTGAAAAATAAAAATAATCACCAAAAAACAAACAAGTTAAGCAAAAAAGTATTACCTTTGCACCGCTCATACGAGATATGGGCTGACTCAAATCATTAATCCATTAAAAATCAATTAGAAAATGGCAACAAAAATCAGACTTCAGAGAAGAGGCCGTAAGCACTACGCTTTCTACTCTATCGTGATTGCAGATTCGAGAGCTCCACGTGATGGAAAGTTCACCGAGAAGATCGGTACCTACAACCCTAACACAAATCCTGCAACTGTTGAGCTCAACTTCGAGCGCGCTTTGTGGTGGGTTAACAACGGTGCTACTCCTACTGACACTGTACGTAACATCCTTTCACGCGAGGGCGTTTATTTGATGAAGCACCTCCAGGGTGGCGTTAAGAAGGGTGCATTTGACGAGGCTGCTGCCCAGGCTAAATTCGAGGCTTGGAAGAATGCCAAGGTAAGTGCTCTCAACGGTATCAAGGTAGCCGAAGAGCAGGCTAAGCGTGACGACAAGAAGGCACGTTTGGAGGCAGAGAAAGAGGTTAACGCAGCTATTGCAAAGAAGGTGGCAGACAAGAAGGCTGCTGAGGCTCTTGCAAAGGCTGAGGCAGAGGCTGCTGCAGCTGCAGCAGAGGCTCCCGCAGAGGAGGCTACTGAGGCTCCTGCCGAGGCTTAATAAGCCGACCTTTACGGTTTGCATGCAAACCGTTTGCAGTAATGCTCAAGATAAGGCCGCTGACCGCAAGGTCGGTGGCCTTGATTTTTATCGGCAGCCGTTCTGCTTTTTTAGCACACCGGACTTTGACAATAGCAAGAATTGAGCTATTTTTGTTATCTGCAAATATATATAATCAGAAACCAGAACAGCTTCTACAATAATCAAGTCTAAAATGAGAACCAGAAGACTATACACACTATCACTGCTGCTTGCAACGGCACTCTCTTTCTTGTCGTGCGGTGAGGACCGCACATACGAGTATCTCGAGAAGACCGCCGAGAACCAGTGGATATTCTCAAAGATGAGCGAGGAGTATCTGTGGGCGGATGGCCTCAAGAGCCCCGAGCGCAACGAATTCTTTGCCACTCCGTCAAAATTCTTCACCTCACTGTTGGCGAAGGGTGACAAGACATCATTCTTCAGTGACTCCACAGCCACAACCTCATACGGCATGAAATTCGCACTTATGCGTGATCCGTTGGGGGAGAAGATGAGCCGTTACTTTGCACTTGTGCTCTTTGTAGAACCAGGTTCTACGGCTGCATCGGCAGGCCTTGAGCGCGGAATGTGGATATCATCAATAAACGGCAAGGCCCTTACCGCATCGAGCGGCAAACAGCTCACAGAGGGCGAGGCGCTGAATGTAGAGACGCAGGATATCGAGTTCGACGACGTGGAGAGCAAATATGTGTGGTCCGCAGGCAAGGCATTCACTTTGCAGCCGTCAACAGCCATCACTGATCGCGCGCTTCTGCTCGATACAATATATAATGTACGTTCAAACAAAGTAGGATATATCCTCTGCAACAATCTCAATGGCTCTGCGCTCGCCGATGAATTCCAGACCGTGGCCCTTGATTTTCTTGCGGAGAATGTAACTGACATTGTGCTTGACATGCGCTACTGCAACGGCGGTTCAATAGAGAACGCCGCGGAGATTGCAGCCATCTTTGTACCCGCATCGCTTACAGGAACGCCTTTTGCGACCCTCAACGGAAAAGAAGAAGAGGTATACGGCTACCCTGCTCCATTGGCAAACCTCAGCGACAAGAAACTGTATATAATCACAGGCAACGACACCAGAGGCATGGCAGAACTTTTCATCGCTTCGGTCAATGCTTCACGTGGCATGTATGAGGTGCTGACGATAGGTGAGCGCACGGCCGGCTCAAACCTCATGACGCGTGAGTTCGAGTCACCATTCTCTTTCAGCATAAACCCGGCTGTAGCTGTCATGGCTTCATCGAACGGTGCAGAACTGACAGCAGAAGGCATAACTCCGGACTATCCTCTTGACGAGCTTGAAGAGGTAGAGCACATATACCCTTTGGGCAACGAAAGGGAATATATACTGCGCAATGTGGAGTATCTTATTGTTAACGGTACCATGCCGCAATAGAATTATAATAAGTAATATACAAGCACTGTCGTCGCAAATGACGGCAGTGCTTTTTTTATATCTATTCACCTACTGAAACAAAAAATTATGAACATACTGCGCGGTTGCGGTGTTATTTCACCAAATAACCCCAAAATCAAATTTAAATGAAAAAGATTCTTCTATTCACAGCAACCGCGACGACACTGCTATTCTCGTCGTGCAACTCTTGCGGCAACAAAGCCCCTCAAGGAGTAATCATTGAGAGTGACAGCATCTACATGGTCAATGACTCTACCATTGCCGACAAGCAGACCTTCATATTCGAAGGACAATCGCCCATGAACGGCAACTCTATTGCCGATGTAATGCTCGCAATCAGTACCATCAACCTGAACAGCGACGGTACCTACACCATCACGACCGATTATGTCGATGAAGGCGTTGCAACCCAGAACGACCAGGGAGAGGCAGTCATCATTACTGGCAACGACAGCACAATGACTGTCATAGAGCTCGTTTCAGCCAACAAGAACCCGACTGTCAGCTTCATGATGATGCAGGACAGTTCACTTGTGAAAGTCGGTAACAACGGCAAGCCGGTGAGCAATGACCCCGCACACAAGCTTAACCTCAAAAAGAACAATTAACCTAAAATTTTACTGATATGAAAAAGCTATCGACCATCATGCTTGCTGCAGCGTGCATAGTTCTTGCATCGTGCCAGAAAGACCCTGACACAGACAAGCTGGACAACCACTACCTTGTCTACACCAATTATGACAGCGGTACCGACTTTGCTGCCATTGAGAGTTTCTATGTCATCGACAGCATCCTCATCATAGGCAACAGCGAGAAACCGACCTATTGGAACAACAACAATTCGCAGCAGATAGTGAATGCTTACAGTGACAAGCTCGAAGGATGCGGCTACCTGCAGACCGAGACTGCCGAGGAGGCCGATGTCATCCTTCAGCTCAGCTACATCAACAACACCTATTATTTCACCTCGTTCGGTCCCGGACCATGGTGGAACGCCTATCCCGGCTACTGGAACTGGGGCGGCTGGGGCTGGTACTATCCCTACACGTTCAGCTACAGCTACAGCACCGGTTCAATCATCGGCGAGCTTGTGAACACCAATGCCCCTACCCCGCAGAACGACAAGCTGACAGTAATATGGAACTCATATATCTGTGGCCTGCTCAACGGCAACAACCTGAGTCTGTCGCGTACCATGGAGGCTATAAACCAAGCATTCGTACAGTCGCCATACTTGAAGAAATAGGATGTAGAACTTCAAAAACAGTACAATTATGAAAACTATAACCAGACTATCATCAATAATGCTCCTTGTCTGCGTGCTTGCCATCCCGTCAAAGAGCAAGGCACAGATATCGCTTGACAGTTATTACAACATCGACTGGCAGTTCAACATCCCACTGGGCAACAGTTTTTCCAGTGGTGCCAGCGGCTGGGGAATGAACTTTGAGGGCGGATATTATGTTACTCCTCAGATTGCCGTTGGTGCGTTCCTGAACTTCCACAGCAACAACGAGTATTTCTCGCGCAGGACACTGCATCTTGACAAGACCCTGTCGCTGAACACCGACCAGCAGCACCAGATGTTTACACTCCCCTTCGGACTGCTCGCACGCTACAGGTTCATCGAGGCAGACATGCAGCCGTATGTGGGAATGAAGCTCGGAATGTGCTATGCGGAGTTCAACAACTATTATTACATTTTCCTGAAGAGCCAGGACCGTTGGGGATTCTATATGTCACCCGAGGTAGGTTTCAACTGGTATCCTTGGGCCAACAGCATAGGCTTCCACTTTGCACTCTATTACAGCTTTGCCACAAACAAGTGCAACATCATGACCTACTCCGAGGATATCATCAACTGCCTTGGATTCAGGTTAGGTCTGGCATTCTGACAAGGCTTAAATAGCGAGAGGCTCCAGCATTGATTATCAGCTGGAGCCTCTCGCTATGTCCTGATACTTCTTTGTCACCTTTCAGGAATGTATCTTCTTGTAACAAACGGGCGCGTCTTGCCATTAAGTGCATGTGACAAGACCTCCTCCAGTCCTGGTGCCCCTTCAAATTTTTTACACATATATTGCACCTGTCCGAACAGCCCTATTTCACGAAAGAGTTCGGCTTTCAGACTGACAGGCACCATTTCATTGTCATATCTCTGCATCGCCATTGCGGCATTGATAAAACAGTTCAGTTCCTTAAGCGACGGTTCCGGACTATCATATTCCCGACGGTATCTATCATTGAAACTATGGATAATGTTCTTCAATAAAAGAAAGCGTGTAGAGCTGTCAAGCGTACCGTCCTCTTCCATCTGGGCATAAGCATCGGCAAACTCGAGCACGCCCAACTCGGGATTGCAGACGTTGCCCTCATCCTCAATCCCACTTTCGTCCTCACACATACCAACCGGTATATATTTACCGGTTACACGGGACAATTTGACTGCCGGTTTAAGATAACTGTAACACATACCTGTGACACCTCCGTCCGACCATTCTCTTATCTGTGACATTGTCATTCTTCTAAGCTTGCGCATACCCTCAAGTTCATAGCTGAAATCATCCATAATAGTATATCATTTGATTGTTACATATATAAGACCAATAAAAAGGCATAATATCACTTTATACATGAAACATTTAATACAATTTAACCGCAAAAGCGTCATTTAGTCTTTTTTGGCACACGCAATAAACAAAAAGAGGACGACATTCAATGTCGCCCTCTTCAAGTAGAAATGATTAAAAAATCACCTTAAAATTGCAAGCATAAAGCAGATATTACTCTGCGGGTGTCATACTTACTTCGATGAAATTACCCTGGTCAAGGATATACTTTGCAAACAGGCGGATATCCTCGGCTGTGATGCCCTTTACAAGCTCCTCGTAGCCGCTATGGTTATCCTCGCCATCGAAGTAGTAGCTGTAGAGCCAGTTCATCCAGGCGCCGTTCTTCTTCTGGCTCTCCTCGAATGACTTGAGCATATAGCTGCGGACCTTCTCGACATGCTCGGCAACAGGGCCCTGTGCAGCAAGCTTCTCAAACTCACGTACGATGATTGCTGCAAGCTCCTCGCGACGCTCGGGCGACATCTTGAAGTTCACAAGCAGAGAGTACTCACCCTCGGGATATTTTGAGATAGAACCGCGTACACCAACACCGTATGTACCGCCCTCCTTCTCACGCACCTCCTCGGTGTAGACAATGTTCAGCACCTGGTTCAGGAAGCTCATGACAATGCGGTTCTTACGTGATGGGTCAATCTTACCGGCATAGATGATGTTCTCTGTACCCGTAGGATTCTCCATCTTGTTCTTGAAGTTGTTGCGGTAAACGCCAGTGCGTGTCTCCACAGTAGTCTTCTCAATCTTCTCTACACGGCCGTTGCAAGGCAGTGCACCGATATAACGCTCGACAAGAGGCTTTATGGCATCAAGGTCAACATTACCTACAATGAAGAACTGGTAGCCTGTAGCATCGCTTGTGCGCTCTCTGTAAATCTCAAGCACTCTGTCATAATCCACGGCATCCACATCGGCAGCTACAAACGGCTTCACGCGTGGATGGTTGCCGTACATTGCAACAACCATTGTATCGCTGAGTGCTGTGTTGGGGTTGAGGTTCCTGTCCTTGAGGTTATTGCGCAGACGTGTGGTATAAGACTCAAATGCTTTCTCGTCCTTGCGTGGTGATGTATACTTGAGGTAAAGAAGCTGGAACATCTCCTCGGCATCCTTTGGAGAGCAGCCGGCACTGATGATGTCATATATTGCGCTTGTACCCACGCTTGCCGATGCTGTGCTGCCTGCGAGCTTCTTGCTCAGTTGGGTAGCGTCAAAAGCGCCGAAGCCGCCTATGCTTGACAATGCGGAAAGCATACCGATGTTCACTCTCTCGCTGTCGGGATAACGGTTTGTACCTCCGACCTTGTAACCGCTGAGGTTGATTGCATCGGCCTGGAAATCGGTAGGCTTTACAATGACCTTTATACCGTTGGAGAGGGTCCACACTGTTGAGCCCCACTTGCCTTCCTCGGTCTTCACCACCTTGCCGCCGGCAGGAATCTCTGCAAGCAGAGGTGCATCGACTGCGTTGTCCTCGTATGCCGAAATCCTTGCATTGCCAACCATCTTCAGAAGCATCTCAATGTCATTCTTGCCGGGATATGTAGCACCCTCACGCTCGGGAGCGAAAGAAACGGCCACACGGTTATCTTCGCGGTGCAATGACGGGAGGACCTCATTCACCTCGTCGAGTGTAAGAGAGTTGATTATATCGAGTGTCAGTTCATACTCCTTCTCGGGAGCCATCATGTCAACCTCATCAAGGAAGTGACGGATGCAGTTCTGTACATAGTAGTCGTTGGTGCGCTTGTCACGCTCGGCATACCAGCTCTCTGTACCTGCAATCATACGCTCTTTAAGACGGTCGAACTCAGGCTGTGTAAAGCCGAAACGACGAGCACGCTCAACTTCAGTAAACACCATAGGAATTGCCTCGAGAATCTGCTCGGGCTTACACTGCACCATTACCGTAAAGGCTTTCTTTGTTTCTGTGACACCGAAGCCGCTGTAACCTACGCCGGCACGCAGATAAGGTGGATTATCTTTGCTCATAATCTCCGAGAAACGGCTGTTCAACATAGAGATTGCGAATGAACGCTTGGTGTTCTCGCGGATATACTCCTTTGTGTTACGCTGGTCACGGGCAGGAACATCGTGTTTATACATCAGCTGCAGCACATAATTCTGCTGCTCCTTGTCAATCTGCTGTGAGAAAATCATCTCCTTGTTATCATCGACAGGATAGTAGATGCGCTCTGCAGGGTTCTTTACCTTCTTGATTTTCTTGAAGATTTTCTTCACCTTTTTCTCGACCTCATCGACATCGATATCACCGACGATTACAATACCCTGCAAGTCGGGGCGATACCACTTCTCGTAGTAATCGCGCAGAGCCTGGTGAGGGAAGTTGTCCACTACCTCCATTATACCGATGGGAAGACGCTTACCGTAACGGCTGCCGGGGAAGATGTCGGCAAGCATACGCTCCTGCATACGCATCATCGCCGTATTGCGGCCTCTCCACTCCTCGTGTATTACGCCACGCTCCTTGTCTATCTCCTCACCGTCGAGGATAAGACCGTCTGCCCAGTCGTGGAGAATCCACAGACAAGAGTCAATGGCACCCTCTACATTCACGGGCACATTGTTGATGTTATACACAGTCTCATCTATTGCTGTATAAGCATTAAGATCAGCACCGAACTTTACGCCGATACCCTCAAGATAGTTGATGAGCGCCTTGCCGGGGAAGTGTTCTGTGCCGTTGAAGCACATGTGCTCAAGGAAGTGGGCAAGACCACGCTGGTCCTCTTCCTCCTGGATTGAGCCCACCTTCTGGGCTATGTAAAAGTTCACAAGCTTCTCGGGGTTAGCATTGTGACGGATGTAATAGGTGAGGCCATTCTTCAGTTTACCGATTCTGATAGAGGGATCAACCGGAAGCTGCTCACCCTTTTGCGCTGCTACAGGCATTGCCAACACTACAGCAAGCATCAGCAGCATAAACAAACGGATTTTTCTCATAGTTTATAATTTAGATAGTTCTCAAATCTTCTTAACTCTAAACATTCTGCAAATTTAATTAAAAAGGAGCATTGTGTTTCAATAGGTGCTGTATTATTATAATAATTTAATACAATTCACAATTATTGTTTACTGCATACGGATTTATATATGTAACTTTGCGGCAAACAAAACTATTGACAGATGATAAGATTCGATTCAGATTACATAGAAGGAGCACATCCTTCAATCCTTGAGGCTCTTGCAGCAAGCAACTTCGAGCAGCACGTGGGCTACGGCTGCGACGACTACTGTGAACGTGCACGCGACATCATACGCTCACATTGCAAGGACAACACTGTGGGCGTGCAGTTCCTTGTAGGCGGGACACAGGCAAACGTAACAGTCATTGATGCGCTGCTGTACAGTTACCAGGGCGTGATATCTGCCGACAGCGGACACATAAACGTACACGAGACCGGCGCACCCGAGGCTACAGGGCATAAGGTCATTGCCCTTCCGTCGGCCGACGGCCGTCTGTCGCTCGAGCAGATAAAGGAGTGCTACTTCAACCATTGGAATGACCACTCGCACGAACACACCGTGCAGCCGGGAATGGTATACCTCTCCTGCCCTGCCGAGAACGGGCTCATATACAGCAAGGCCGAGCTTACCGGTATCTCGGAGTTCTGCCACCAGCACGGGCTATACCTCTTTGTCGACGGAGCACGCCTGGGCTACGGCCTGCAGTCGGACGGTTGCGACTTTACAATTGCTGACCTTGCACGCCTGTGCGATGCGTTCTACATAGGTGGCACAAAGGTGGGAGCACTCTTCGGTGAGGCCGTTGTATTCAAGGGCGAGGAGATGCACCGCAGTTTCCGCTATGCCATCAAGCAGCACGGCGGCATGCTTGCCAAAGGGCGCCTGTTGGGCATACAGTTCGAGCAGCTGATGAAAGGCGGCGAGGATTGCCTCTACTTCAAGCTGGCACGCCACGCGAACAGCCTTGCTGCAAGAATACGCACAGCATTCGAGAAGAAAGGGATAAGAATGTGGATTCCCTCACAGACAAATATGCAGTTCCCGATACTAACAAAGGAACAGCAGGAGAAGCTAATGCAGAAATATGTTCCAGAGTATTGGTGCAGATACGACGACACTCACGACGTCGTGCGTTTCTGCACAAGCTGGGCAACAAAGGAGGAGAATGTGGAACAGCTGTGCAAGGACATTGAAGAGCTATTGTAACCATGGAGAGCGAGAAGATAGAGAAGGTACTCGGCTACCTGAGAGCGCACGGCCTTGAGCACACACACTACACCCACCCCGAGGCTCCGACAATTGAGATAGCACGCCAGTATTGGCAAAAGGACGGTTCAAAGCATTGCAAGAACCTCTTCTTCCGTAACCACAAAGGCAACCGCCACTATCTTGTGGTGCTTGACTGTGAGCGCGACCTCGACATCCATGACCTTGAGAAACGCTTGCACCAGGGCAAGCTGTCGTTCGCCTCACCGCAGAGAATGGAGAAATATCTGGGGCTTACACCGGGTTCAGTGTCACCATTCGGACTTATAAACGACACCGACAACCATGTTCATCTGTTCCTTGACAAGAATCTGCAGAACGAGGCGTCGCTCAGTTTCCACCCTAACGACAACCACGCAACAGTGGTGATATCACAGGAGGAGTTCATGCGATATCTCTCTATTGTGGGTAACAGCTATGAATTCATCGAGATGTATTGACAATAACAAGAAACGAGAGCCTTATGAAGCTCTCGTTTCTTGTTATTGTCCGATGATTCTAATACGCAAACGTAAAGAACGATATTATAGGAATCAGCGCGAATGTTCCGAACATGACTATCAGCAACAGATACACATCCGATACAAGATAGCCGCTGGGGGTGTAGTGGTTTGATATCCAGTCGCGACGGGAATTGCGTTTACCATGTTTCTTAATGTAAATGAACAGGCGATACATTCCCCACCCTACAAGAACACCTATCAAAGTACCGGCAAGGATATCACCGGGGTAATGTAGTCCAAGGTAAATACGTGTAAAGGCATTCATCGAAGCCCACAGGATGAGTGAAAGCGAAAGGGCCCTGTTCTTGATGAGCAGCATCACGAACACCGCAATGCCGAATGAGTTTGCAGCATGGCTCGACGTGAAGCCGTAATCCTTTCCGCGCGTCTCGGTCACCACATCGACAATATACATGAGCACGGGGTCACGTGTCGGGCGCCAACGTTCGAAGAAAGGCTTACAGAATGTTGACGAGATACCATCTGTCAATGCAACAACTCCTGCAATGATAAGAAGCAGAAGAAGGAAATCCTTCATGCTGTTGTTCTTTATCAGTACATAAGCCAACATCAATGCAAGCGGTATCCAGATGGCCATGGAGGTATAAACCTTCATCACTCCGTCCCAGAAAAGGGAATCGCTTCCGTTCAGTGACAGCAATAGATATTTGTCAATATCCGTCAACGTGCTCAAATCCATAGTATTGTGGTGTTTGTGTTTGAACTAAGAGCATCAGATACGCTCGATATCGCCGCTCTTTACCCAGCCTACGGTACCGTCCTCAAGCTGGACCTCTTTCCAACTGTCTATGGTATCGTCGGTAATTGTGACCTTGCGGCCCTCGTGTATCTTGATGAGTGCAGTGCTTGAGCCCGGTGCACTCATCATCGTAACCTCCTCTTTCATTACAATGGCCTTTGACTTGTCTGTAACGATGTTGTGGAGGCTCGCAGCTGCAATATTCGCAAAAAAGCAAATGACAACAGCAATGACGGCAATTGTTAGCCCAGTGCTACGGATGCCTCTTTTCTTTACAACAAGCATAACGGCAATGCCGACAAGTGCAATAATGAATGCTGTTACAGCAATTACAGCCCATGTATCTACGCCAAAAGTATTGATCAAGGCATTGAACCAAGAGACAAGGAACAGTTCGGGTTGCTCTGTCACTTCGTCCTTTATATACTCCTGGGCAAATTCAAGATTGGCCTTGGCATCCTCATCAGTAGGGTCAAGCCTCAATGCACGTTCATAGTTAAGGATAGCCTTTCCTATCTCGTTTGCACGGTAATAGGCATTGCCGAGGTTATAATACAACTGCTTTGTTGCACCTTCATCCTTAATCAACGCCTTGTAAATGGAAATGGCCTTATCGTAATGTTTCATCTCATAGGCATCGTCAGCGTCACTTTTTGTAACAACGGTGTTGTCCGCCGCCTCAATTGCAATATCGGTCTGTGTTTCCGCTAAAGCCATAAAGGGCAAGAGCAGGAACAATAATATATATGATACTCTTTTCATGGTCTTTCTTATTTAATAGAGTTCTCCATCTTGCTTATCACACTCGCGGACATAGTGTATACCTTGTCCATTGTAGCACCCTTGTCGCCTGGAGCATAACGTGCAAACTCGCCCTCGTTGAGCAACTCCTTGAAGTTTGCAATAAGTTCATCGTCAACGCCACGGCCCGCAAGTTCATTGGCAATGTTATCCTTTGAGAGCTGTGACACAGGGATACTCAGTTTGTCGCTTGTATAGCCCCACATAGCCTTGAGGATCTCATCGTAGAACTCATTTACCTTATTCTCCTTCATCAGCTTCTTTGCAAGTTTCAAACGCTTTACAGCAACCTTATTTGCTTTCTTTGTACGTACCAGCGAAACATTGGCATTCTCGGCAACCTTCTTGCGGTATACAATAAGGAACAATACAAGAAGCGCTGCAGGTATCACATACAAAAGGATGTAAAGGTTCGATGTGAAGAAGAACTCACCACTCTTCTGTGGAACATCATTGTCGAACTTTATGTGACGTATATCAGAGGCAAGAACTTTACCTTTCTCTTTATTGACAACAACATTGCCTACAGCTACACCGGATGCCTCCTCACCTTTTGCAACCTTAACCTCAAAAGCCTCGCTTTCTATTGTCTGATACTGTTTTGTCTTGGTATTGAAATATGTGAACTTTGCTCCGGGTATGGTATATGTACCGTTTGCCTTTGGAGTGATAAGGTATTCATATACTTTCTCGCCCTGGAATCCGTTGTTTGTCAAACGGAACTTGTTGTCTATTACAGGGTCATACGACTCAAATTCAACCGGCAACTCCAATACAGGATTACTCATCAGTCTCATATTTCCGGCACCCTTCACTGTCACCTTTAGAGTAAACTCGCTATTGGTCTTCAGGTCAGTACTGCTAATGTTGCTTTTTATGGAGAAGTCACCTACTGCACCCGAGAAATCAGCAGGTCTACTTCCGGGTAACTTCTCAACATTCAGTTTCAATGAGTTTGAACGCAGGTCTTTGTTGACATTCACATATCCCGACGAGAAACCGCTGAACATCATCTCAAACGGGTCCATGTTACGACGGCTCTGCACTGCCACTACTGCTTCAAAGTCAACTGCAGGAATCACAAGTTCCCCACTCTCCTGCGGGAACAGCACGAACTGGCGCCATACAACAGTGTTGTAATTACGGCCATTGTAATGTTCAAGCTCAAACTGCTTGTTCTGCGGCAGATCAACCTCCTGGATATTGAATCCCTTCAGCTCCGGTGAAGGATAGCTCAAATTTGTAAGATTAACTGCTGAATACACCTTATATGTCAACAGCACAGCCTCTTGCTCATATACGTTGCTCTTGCTTAATGTAGCACGCACAAAAAGGTCCTGATCGCCAATGTTTGCAGAGTTATTGCTCTGGCGCGCACCACCTCGCTGGCCTTGAGCCCCCTGGGGGGTCTGTCCTTCAGGTAAAACCTTTACAGTAAGAGTATTTGAAGTCAGTTCCTTTCCTGCTGCTGTGATTTTTGCTGACGGGATTGTGAACGTACCCTCCTCTTTTGCCAACAACACATAGGTGAATGTCACACTCACCGATGAGGTCTGTTGACCGTTGTAATTGCTGTAGCTGCTTTCCGACGATATACTCGGGCCCATAAGCAGTTCAAAACCAGGAATTTCACCGATGACCGGTTCTTTGGCATCTGTTGTGTTTACAGTGTAGGTCAACCTGAAACGTTGGTTGACGACAACCGATTTCGGGGCTGATGCTACAAACGTAACATCATCGGCAAGCACATTGCCGATGAATGTTATAAGTAACAATGATGTTAACAATAATCTTTTCATTATAACAATAACGTATTTTCTTCTAAAATAGATTCCTTACCAATTCTTTTCAAGGTCGACTTTAATACCTTGCACAGCTTTCTCCTCGTCCATCTTCTCACGGAGCTCTTTCTCATCCTGCATTACAGCCTCAAGCATACGCTCATAATTCTCCTTCTTCTGCTGTTCCTGCTGCTGTTGCTGCTGGTTCTGCTGTTGCTGTTCTTGCTGCTGATCCTGTTGTTGATTCTGCTGTTGGTCTTGCTGTTGTTGCTGATCCTGTTGGTTCTGCTGATTCTGCTGCTGTTGCTGCTGGTTGTCATTTTTCAACAGGTACTGCACAACTGCAAGATTATAACGTGTGTTCTCATTTGTGGGATCATTTCGCAGCGCTTCCTTATATGCAGCCTCGGCAGCCTGCAATGTATCACGCAGATGGAACGAGAGTCCCAAGTTGTGGTTGGCTTTTGCCAGTTCACCCTTGTCATTGCTGTTCTCGATTGCCTTACCGAACATTCTCTCAGCCTCCTTATATCCATCAAGAACGGTCTGTGGGTCAGGATTTCCACCCTTCACATCCTTGTAATTCTTTAGAAGGATATTGGTGCCATTGTTGTAGCTGGATATCGAATTTAGTGTATCCATGCTGTACGCCCTTCCATAAGGCTTCATCGCCTTCTCGAACAGACTGTCTTTATGCAATTCATTTCCATTTATCAGATACTCACGTACGCTCTTTGAAGTCGGTGAACCATGAACGATAAGTGAATATGCCGAGTACGCCACAATTATTGAAGCCAGCACAATCAATGCAATGTATATGTATTTACTTTTTGAGCTATTCATATCAACTGTCGAATGTAAACCGTTCTACCTTTCAATTCTTCTGTTTTCTCCTGTCAGGACTGTTGACGATGTCGACTATGCCGACAACAACAATATCGGTAACAAGCAACAGGAAAGCAAGAAGAGCTATAATACCATACTGTTCCTTGAACTTTGTGAAGATCTCAGTCTTCACCTCGTCTTTTGTCAAAGTGTCAAGCTCGTTCTCAATAAACTCCTGTGCGCTGTTGGTGTTGTCAACCCTGATATATGTTCCGTTACCTGCTGCCGCAATACTCTGTGCCATAGCTTCGTTGAGCTTCGTAACGACAATGTTACCCTCACGGTCACGCAGGAAATCATCTGTTCCCTCAACAGGTATTCTGCCACCCTTTGGGGTACCGATACCCATCACGTATACCTTTATGCCCATCTCCGAAGCACGGCGTGCGGCCTCTTCTGCACCACCCTCATGGTTCTCGCCATCGGTAATTACCACAACGGCTTTTCCAATCTTTTCGTTGTCGCTGAAACTGCGGCAGGCAAGGTCGATAGCTTCCCCGACGTTCGTACCCTGACGTTTGATAAGCGACGGACTTATCTGGTTCAGGAACATATTTGCCGATACCTGGTCATCGGTAATGGGCAACTGCACGAATGCATCACCGGCATACACAATAAGCGCAAACTTGTTGCCCGATGCCTGTGTCATCATACGTGATATAAGCCTCTTTGCCTTGTCAAGACGCGTAGGGACAATATCCTCGGCCATCATTGAATTGGAAATATCCAATGCCACTACAACCTCGACGCCCTTTGTTGTCAGTGTCTCTTTCTTTGTTCCGTAACGTGGACGTGCAAGTGCCACTACCAGAAGCGCAAGTGCCACTATCGAAAGCCAAAATGTAACCCTTGACCTCAAGACTGCCGATGAGGGCAACAGGGCCTTCATCAACCCGGCATCGCCATACTGTGCAATGTTCTTCCTTCTCCTCGCATTGGAATAGAAGTACAATGCCACGAAAAACAGTACGGCTATAAGTATATACAGAAAATGTGGATCCTTAAAACTCATATCATCAGCACTTTATGGAATTCTTCTTAAAATGGTGTACCTCAACAACAGCTCAAGCATCAGAGAGAGCACTGCAAACAGTGCAAAAATCTGGTACAGTTCCTCATACTCCTGATACTGCTGAACATTGAGTTTTGTACGTTCCAACTTATCAATCTCGCTGTAGATCTGACGCAAACTCTCCTTGTCTGTTGCACGGAAATACTCTCCACCTGTTGCCACGGCAATATTCTCAAGTGTCTTCTCGTCAATCTCAACAGGTATATTCATAGTTCCGTAAGGAGTGGGATAAGGCGCTTCCTTCTTGTCTGTTCCCACACCTATGGTATATATCCTGATACCGAACTCCTTTGCCATATCAGCAGCAGCTTCGGGGGTAATCTCTCCCCTATTGTTTATACCGTCAGTCAACAGGATTATGACTTTCGAAACAGCCTTGCTGTCTTTTAGGCGTGAAACACTGTTCGCAATACCCATACCTATTGCCGTTCCGTCAGCAATGATACCTTTGGCAGCAATATCACAATCGATTGCACTCAGCATATTTGCAAGCGCAATATGATCAATTGTAAGCGGACACTGTGTAAAACTCTCACCGGCAAAGATGGTAAGTCCGATGTTGTCATCCTTGCGACCGGCAATAAAATCCTGCGCCACCTCCTTTGCTGCCTCAAGTCGGTTAGGCTCAAGGTCCATTGCAAGCATACTGGTAGATACGTCAGTAGCAAGCATGATATCGATACCCTCGACATCCCTTTCCTCCCATTCGCTTGTCAGCTGCGGACGTGCAAGCACAATTATCAACAGGGCGAGGGTCAGTACCCTCAAAGCAAACGGTATATGGACAAGGTAATTCCTGAAGCTCTTTACATCTTTTGCAAACGGGAGCGTAGTCGATACCTTCATCGAAGGTTTCAACCTCTTTCCCATAAACAGGTACCAGACAACGTATGCGATGAGTGGTATAAAGAGCAATAAATATCCTATCTGTGAAAAAATCATCTCAAAACTCTTTAACTAAACATATTGTACAGGTCGGTAGTGAGCAGGACTGCCACTCCGATAATGATTACCGCCAGGATTATCACTGATGCAAGCAACACCCTTTTCTGCTTGAGTGAGCGCTCGCTGACAATACGCTGCTCGGTAGGCTGCTTGATGTTTTCCTCCTCAATGTTCTTTGTAGCATTCACAAACTCGACTGCATTGAGCATGTTACGGTCATTCTCGTACATTGTCGGGTGCATCTTTGCAAACTTCACAAGGTCGGCAACCTCAAGAATCTCCTTGAGTTCCTTTATGCTCTCCTTGTCCTTTATCTTCAGCAGTTCGTCAACAATCTCAGATGTGGTCATCTCCATTGCATTGAACCCGAAACGTCGCTCAAGATATTCACGAAGAACATCCGTAAGCTGGGTGTAATATGCCTTCTCGTTACCTTCTACACGCAGAGAAGTGTCACCCTTTATCTCATCGATCTTGTTAATGGCAACAATATGTGACGGGAGTTTGGGTTTAATCTTTATGATACGTATTATCGGTTTGTTGTTTATAAGCCTTATCACGACCCATGCAAACAACGCCCCTACAAAGAGCAGGATTGTCGCAAGGTATACCGAGTCACGTATCTCTTCCCATGTCAACTCAACCTCTATTACATTCCCGGGACCGGCTATGTTGTATATATTGGCCGTATCAATCTCAACGCTGTATACATCAAGAACCATCCTGTTCGATTTGAACGTATCGCTATTGACAACAACATTGAATGGTGCAATATTGTATCTCGTACTGTCAAAAGAGGTTATGAGATACTCCTGGACATATCTGTCTCTACGCCCCTCATCAATACTCTCCTTGTACTCCTTGCCCTCGAGAATCTCAATGCCGTCAACCAGCACCTGCTCCTTTAGCGGTGGCATGACCACCTCACTCCCGGAGTCGACACTCAGGTCAAGCGTGGCTTTAGTCTGCTCACCGATTCTTATTGCAAAAGTATCGAGTTTAGCATTAAGTATGACATTCTGTGCAACAACAGCTGTCGCATTCAATGCCATTATTAATGAAACAATATATAATATTCTCTTTTTCATTATTTTATATGCATTTCATTGAAGCGCATTAAAGTTACCCTCGTTGAGCAAAAAGGTTCATGAGCGCCTTGACGTAATCCTGGTCGGTCCTTATTGAAACCGAATCGACACCGCTTTTTTTCAGGGTCTCTTCAAGTTTCTCGCGCTGTGTCCTCCACCACTCACGCTGTGCTGCCTGTACCTTTGACGATGAGGTATCGACAAACATCTCCTCACCGCTCTCTGCATCACGCATCTTTATAAGACCCACTTTTGGCAATTCCGCAAGACGACGGTCATAGACCTGGATAGCCACAACATCGTGTTTGCGGTTAGCGATTGTCATTGCGTTCTTATAGTCACTTTCATCAATAAAGTCACTGATTACAAACGCAGTACAACGTTTCTTTAAAGCATTGGTCAAGAATTGCAGAGGAACTGTAATGTCAGTCCTTGAGCTCTCAGGTTCAAAGTTGAGCAGCTCCCTTATTATATATAGGATATGCTTACGGCCTTTCTGTGGCGGTATGAACTTCTCAACCTTGTCAGTGAAGAAGATGACACCGATCTTGTCATTGTTCTGTATGGCAGCAAATGCTATGGTGGCAGCAATCTCCGTTACCATATCACGTTTTGTCTGCTTTACAGTACCGAAGTCAAGACTCTCCGAAAGGTCAATGACAAGCATCACTGTCAATTCGCGCTCCTCTTCAAAGACCTTGATGTACGGTCTGTTGAAACGTGCAGTCACGTTCCAGTCGATATCGCGTACATCGTCGCCGTATTGGTATTCGCGGACCTCACTGAAAGACATACCACGCCCTTTGAAGGCCGAATGGTACTCTCCGGCAAAGATGTTGTGCGAAAGACCGCGAGTCTTTATCTCAATTTTGCGAACTTTCTTTATGAGATCACTTGTCTCCATAAATCAATGATTAGGGCACTTCAACGCTGTTAAGAATAAGGCTTACAATCTCATCAGATGTCATGTTGCTTGCCTCTGCCTCATAACTCAAGCCGATACGGTGACGTAAAACGTCATGTGCGACAGCACGTACATCCTCTGGAACAACATATCCTCTACGCTTGATAAATGCGTATGCACGAGCAGCTAACGCCAAGTTTATTGAAGCACGAGGTGAAGCTCCGAATGAAATCATATCCTTCAGGTCTTTCATGCCGTACTTGTCGGGGAAACGGGTGGCGAATACTATGTCTGCAATATACTGCTCAATCTTTTCGTCAAGATAAACCTGGCGTACGATCTTTCTTGCCTCTACAATCTCCTCAGGCTTGAGAATAGGCTTGACCTCAATCTTCTCACCTGTAATATTCTGACGGATGATTCTCTTCTCCTCAGAAAGCTCAGGATATGTGATGACAACCTTTAACATGAAACGGTCGACCTGTGCCTCGGGAAGCGGATATGTACCCTCCTGCTCTATGGGGTTCTGTGTAGCAAGAACAAGAAATGGCTGTGGCATCTTGAAAGTCTCCTTACCGATTGTCACCTGACGCTCCTGCATTGCCTCGAGAAGAGCACTCTGCACCTTTGCCGGCGCACGGTTGATCTCATCCGCCAGAACAAAGTTAGCGAAGATAGGACCGCGCTTTACCTTGAACTCCTCATTCTTCTGGCTATATACCATTGTACCCACCACGTCGGCAGGGAGAAGGTCCGGAGTAAACTGAATACGGCTGAAGTCTGCATCAATAAGTTCCGACAGAGTCTTGATTGCAAGAGTCTTTGCAAGACCCGGGAGGCCCTCGAGTAGCACATGACCATCGGCAAGCAGGCCGATAAGCAATGACTCAACCAAATGTTTCTGACCAACAATAACCTGGTCCATTCCTGCCTGCAGATTGGTTATGAAACCGCTCTGCCTCTCAATCATCTCATTCAATTCACGAATGTCAATTGTTGCACTCATAATTATATTTTGTATTGTTTTGTTTTGATTTTGGTCAAAATTACTTCTTTTGTCAGAGTTAAGGTGTCAATTTTATACAAAGAGGTTTAACCATTGTTAAACATAACATTCTTTAACTCTGCAACCCGTTTATTTGGGCTGAAGTTCAGGAATAACCAACTCCATTCCCACGCTCAAGCCGTACGGTTTCTGCAAATTATTGTATTTTGCGATGTAAGGCCATAGTTTTCTGCTGCCATAATAGTCGTTTGCAATCTTTGCCAAGCGGTCATTGGCAGTTACTATGTGCACCGTCATTTTACCTGTAATATTGTACATTGTGGTATCTGCATCAGTGATACTCTTGTCACTGCGTGCAGCAAGCTCCGCAACGATAGAGAGATTGCCGCCTTCGACAGTGGTGCTCTCATGCGATGAAACGGGCGGTGTTGACTTTTCCTCAACCTTATTTTCCTCTACCGGTACACTCTCCTGCAATGGTACAAGCGGAGTTGTTGCTTCCTCCGTGTCATTCTCTTCAACAGGAGTGCTTTCCTGTAATGGAACAAGCGGAGTTGCAGTCTCATCTACAGGCTCACTTTCAACAGTTGTCTGCTGAACATATATCTGTGGCGTCTCCTCATATATATTATTGTTCTTTTTATCAATGAGGAATATGTATATGAGATAAACAACAACAGCAAGCAAGAGAAGCAGAAGCAACTTCATATAGTTACGTCTGAGCCAGCCCTGTTCCTCCTCAAACTCATCATACTCGTAGCGTTCCTGAGCCTTTGTTTCAACAGTTTTTGTTTTCGCCTCATTCTCTTTGTCGCTTGCCTCTTCTACAGGTTCAATATCATTGTTTTCTTTAACTGTTTCTTCAGATTCCGGTTCAACATTATTCTCTACACCCGCTTCACCTACCTCCTCGACCGGCTCTTCCACAACTGATACAGCGCTATTTTCTTCAGGCACAATCTCCTCTATTACGGTCTGCGCCTGCACTTCAGGTTCATCATCTGCACATTCTTCCTCTACCGCAATCTCTTCCTCTATTCCATTGTCGGTTACTGGCTCTTGAGTGTCGCTATTGGCAGGAGCATACTCCTCGGGGAGGATATCAACAACGGGCACTGGCTCCTCCACTCCGCTCTCTTCAGCAGGCATCTCTTCCTCAATCTCCTCAACAGCAGGAACCTCTTCCACTATTTCTGCAGCGACGGATACCTCTTCAACTGTCTCTACAACATCTGTAAATTCCTCAGCAGCATTCTCTGCCCCAACGGATTCTGCGCTATCATCCTCATCCTTGTAGTTCTCATCCACCTCAACAGGCTCGAACATCGCAAATGGCTGGTTGACACTCTCCTTGAGAGTGTCTGCCGGAAGAAAGGTTATTTTCTTGTGTCCTTTTATCTCAATCTTCTCACCGGTGTTGACGTTTACACTGGAACGGTCAGCCACATCGGTTATCCTGAATGTACCCAAACCGTTTATCTTGACGATACCATCCTGTTCGAGCCCTTCTATTATAAGTTCGAACATGGCTTTTGTAAAGAATTCAGCCTTTGCGCCTGAAATCTTTACCTCCTTGGCAAGCAAGGCACTCAAGTCGGAATGATTCAATTTGTCACTCATATTCTGTGCCTCCTTTTATTTGAATTTATCTTTCAGTTTGCTGCTCGGACGGAAAGAGGGTTGGATCTTCGGCGGAACAAGAAACCTCTGCCCCGTCTTAGGATTAACAGACAGGCGCTCTTTGCGCATCTTTGTCTCAAGCACTCCAAAACCCGAAATATTCAGCTGGTCGCCATCTTTGAGACGATCAGTCATAACCCCCACAAACGATTCCACGTTCGCGGTTGTCTCTGCCGGTGTCATTCCACACCTTTTGGCAAGCTTTGTGATAAATTCCTTGTTATTCATAATAGATTACACAAATTCACTTCACATTCCTCTAAAGTGTCATTCTTCAACAATGCCCATCAGGTCAAACTCCGTTGCATCAGTGATGCGTACATTGTAGAACTCACCGATCTTGAGTTCACCGTCATTCACGTTTACAAGTACTTCGGTGTCTACATCGGGCGAGTCGAACTCGGTTCTTCCTATATAATAATCGCCTTCGATGCGGTCAATCACAGTGCGGAACAGACCACCTACCTTCGCATCATTGAGTTTTGTGGAAATCCTCTGCTGAACCTCCATCAGACGGTCAAGACGCTCCTGTTTCTTTTTCTTTGACACGCTGTCGCGGTAGTTCTCCGCCGCGTATGTACCGTCCTCCTCGCAATAGGCAAACGCGCCCAGACGGTCGAACTTCGCCCATTTCACAAACTCCATCAGTTCCTCGAACTCCTTCTCGCCCTCACCGGGGAAGCCCACCATCATTGTCGTACGCAAGCAGATACCAGGAACCTCTTGACGCATTCTCTCTACAAGGGCATAGGTATCTTCCTTCGTCACGTGGCGCTGCATTTTCTTGAGAACCTTGGTGCTGACATGCTGCAAGGCAATATCGAGATATTTGCAGACATTCTTACGCTCGCGCATCACACGCAAAAGGTCATACGGGAAGCTGGCAGGATAGGCATAATGGAGTCTTATCCACTCTACGCCCTCAATGTCAGATATACGCTCCACAAGTTCTGCAATTTTCTGTTTCTTGTAGAGGTCGACACCATAATAGGTGAGTTCCTGTGCAATAATCTGGAACTCCTTGACACCCTTTGATACCAGATAACGTACTTCATCAAGTATCTCTTCTATCGGGCGTGACTTATGTGCACCTGTTATTATAGGGATAGCACAATATGCACAGTGACGGTTACATCCCTCCGATATCTTCAGGTATGCATAATGCGACGGTGTTGTAAGGACACGCTCCTGTGCAATCTTCTCATCATACTCATGCTTGAGGTCAGCCACAAGCTCAGTCCAGTTGAATTTGCCGTAGAACTTGTCTACCTGAGCAATCTCCTCACGCAGTTCAGTGAGGTAGCGCTCCGACAGGCAACCCATAACATAAAGTTTCTTGAGATCGCCCTCGTCCTTACGCTGGCAGAACTCAAGAATCATGTTTATGGACTCCTGCTTGGCATCACCTATGAAGCCGCATGTATTTATGACAGCAATCTCGCCACAAGGCTCCTCGCAGTCATGGGTTACCTCATAGCCGCACTCCTGAAGCTGACGCATAAGATGCTCCGAATCGACAAGATTCTTGGAGCACCCCATTGTTATTATATCTACACGGTTCTTTTTCATTTTTATCCAAAGAGTGAATCAACAAACTCCTCACGGTTGAAAATCTGAAGGTGGTCGATACCCTCGCCCAAGCCGATATATTTTACAGGAATCTTGAACTGGTCGCTGATTCCGATGACAACACCGCCCTTTGCAGTACCGTCAAGTTTGGTAATGGCAAGCGAAGTGACCTCTGTTGCCTTAGTGAACTGCTTTGCCTGCTCAAAGGCATTCTGTCCTGTTGAGCCGTCAAGCACAAGCATCACATCGTTGGGAGCTGTAGGTACAACCTTCTGCATCACGTTCTTTATCTTTGTAAGCTCGTTCATGAGACCCACCTTGTTGTGCAGACGACCTGCGGTGTCAATGATAACCACGTCGGCATTGTTGGCAACAGCCGAAGCGAGTGTATCATACGCAACCGATGCCGGATCGGAGCCCATACCCTGCTTGATGACCGGGACATCGGCACGGTGTCCCCACTCCACCAACTGTTCAACGGCAGCGGCACGGAATGTATCGGCAGCGCCAAGATAAACCTTCTTGCCTGCCTTCTTGTACTGGTGTGCCAGTTTTCCGATAGTTGTAGTCTTTCCCACACCGTTCACACCAACAACCATAATCACATAAGGCTGTCCCGGAGTTGTCGGGATATCGAATGTGTTACCGCCATCGTTTGTATTGTTCTCCATCAACAACTGCGCAATCTCATCCTTGAGCAGGTTGTTGAGTTCTTTTGTATTCATGAACTTGTCTCGTGCCGCACGCTTCTGCACACGGTCAATGATTTTGAGAGTGGTCTCTACACCGACATCCGATGTCACGAGAACCTCCTCAAGGTTATCGAGCACCTCGTCATCTATCTCGCTCTTGCCGGCAATGGCGCGGGCAATCTTCCCGAATACACTCTCTTTGGTCTTGGACAATCCCTTGTCAAGAACCTCTTTCTTCTCTTTACTGAAAAAACTGAATATTCCCATATTCTTCCTAATCTAAAAATTCCTATTCACTGCGCGTCTGCACTTTGCGGGACTTTACGCAGCCATTAATCAATCAAGCTTCAGCACTGCAAGGAACGCCTTCTGCGGAACCTCGACATTACCGATCTGCTTCATACGTTTCTTACCCTTCTTCTGTTTCTCGAGCAGTTTGCGTTTACGTGACACGTCACCACCGTAACACTTCGCAGTCACATCCTTACGTACCTGCTTGATTGTCTCACGGGCAATAATCTTAGTTCCAATTGCTGCCTGCAATGCAATATCGAACTGCTGTCTTGGGATAAGGTCGCGCAGCTTCTCACACATCTGTCGTCCAAGGCCGTATGCATTATCCACGTGTGTGAGAGTAGAAAGAGCATCCACAGGCTCACCGTTGAGCAGGATATCAAGTTTGATGAGCTTTGATGTCCTGAAACCTGCCGGATGATAATCGAACGAAGCATAACCCTTTGATATGCTCTTAAGCTTGTCGTAGAAGTCAATCACAATCTCACCCAACGGCAAAAGGAAACGGATGTCTACACGGTTACCGGTGATGAACTCCTGCTTGAGCAACTCGCCACGCTTTGAGAGACAGAGTGTCATGATAGGACCGATGTAATCGGCACGGGTGATTATACTTGCGTTGATATACGGCTCCTCAATATGGTCAATGAGTGTCTGGTCAGGCATTCCGCCCGGGTTGTGCACCTCCTTTGCCTCGCCCTGCTTGTCATAGACCATGTACGATACGTTAGGCACAGTTGTGATCACACTCATGTCGAACTCACGGTCAAGGCGCTCCTGTACAATCTCCATATGTAGGAGTCCCAAGAAACCGCAACGGAAACCGAAGCCGAGCGCTGCCGATGACTCGGGAGTGAATGTAAGCGAAGCATCATTGAGCTGAAGCTTCTCAAGTGAAGCACGCAAGTCCTCGTAATCCTCGGCCTCGATAGGATAAACACCGGCAAAGACCATAGGTTTGACCTCCTCGAAACCGGAGATTGCAGCAGAACAGGGACGAGCAATGTGTGTGATTGTATCACCCACCTTCACCTCGCGTGAAGTCTTGATACCCGAAATGATATATCCCACATCACCTGTACGCAACTCCTGACGTGGTGAAAGTTCCATCTTGAGCACACCGATCTCATCTGCATCGTACTCTTTGCCTGTATTGAAGAATTTCACCTTGTCGCCCTTGCGCAATACACCGTTGGTGATTTTGAAGTATGCAATGATACCACGGAACGAGTTGAACACCGAGTCAAAGATAAGAGCCTGCAAAGGAGCCTCTTCGTCACCTGCCGGTGCCGGTATGCGTTCCACTACAGCCTTGAGTATCTCCTCAACACCCATACCGGTCTTGCCCGAAGCCTCGATGATATCCTCACGGTCACAGCCTATAAGGTCTATAATTTCATCCTTCACCTCCTCGGGCATCGCGTTGATCATATCGCACTTGTTGATTACAGGGATAATCTCAAGTCCCTGGTCAACAGCCATATAGAGGTTTGAAATTGTCTGAGCCTGTACGCCCTGAGTCGCATCTACCACAAGCAATGCACCCTCGCAGGCAGCTATTGAGCGTGACACCTCGTACGAGAAGTCCACATGTCCCGGAGTGTCAATGAGGTTGAGGATATACTTCTCGCCTTTATACATATACTCCATCTGGATAGCGTGGCTCTTGATTGTGATTCCGCGCTCCTTCTCAAGATCCATGTTGTCGAGCATCTGGCCCTCGGTGACGTTGATTGTCTGTGTTGTCTCCAGCAGACGGTCGGCCAATGTAGACTTACCGTGGTCAATGTGGGCAATGATGCAAAAGTTTCTGATTTTTTCCATATATTGTAATTGTTTTTTCGCTTTAAAGCGCGCAACAAATGCGCAAATACGGTTTTCAGCCGCGAAGATACAAATAAAAATCTAAAATATATTTATATTTTATATATAACAACGCAAAAAAGCAAAACTTTGCCGACGCACAAAAGCAACTGAATCAACACGATAAAACAAAAGCGAAGCCTTTTGAGCCCCGCTTTTGTAAATAAATTTCAAAATAATCATTTCTTTTTGAAGAGTCCTTTTGCCGCGTTGAAAATCTCCTTTGCCGCCTCTTTTTTCTTCTCCTCTTTTGTCATTGTGGAATCGCCCTTCGCGACATTTTCCAAGTCAACACCAATGAGCTTTCCTACTGCGTCCTTGGCAGCCTCTTTGGCAGCGCTCTTCGCGAGGGACTCAAGGTCTATACTCACCTTCGGTGATGTAAATGTACCACCGATAAGCAGGTCGGCAGTGCCGGCCTTGGCAAGTTTTCCGAGAGACTCCGGAATTGCTATCTTACCACGGTAGTCAATTGTCTGGTCAAGACCTGTAGTTCCCGATACATCCATCTTATAATCACCGAGTTTGACACTGAAAGGCTTGGTTGTAACACGGCCTTCATTGATTGTAAAATCAAGATTAAGGTCCTTGACCTTCGTATTCTTCAACGATGGTTTCTGCAACACGTCTGCGACCTTATGGATTACAGTCACGCCATCAAGGCTGACATCTTTTGTGGTGAGCGAACCGCTACCGTTCATTGATGTAAGTACAGGGCTCATAGTCTCATCAAGCTTTGTATCAATGAGCATACTACCCGAGAATTTTCCTGTCAAGCCGTTGAATATCGGAGCCAATTTCTTTACCATATCAAGTTCCTTGTAAGCCTGGGCAAACACAATGTCTGTGAGCTTCAATGAGGCATTGAATTCAGGCTGTATCTCTGCCGGCGAATTGTAATAACCGTTTACCACAATATTACCGCCCATCGTATTCAATGAGAGATTCTTCATATCAACCTTACCGTTCTTCACAAGCAGTTTACCGTTGATGTCCTTGAAAGCCATTTTTCCGAAGAGCAGTTCTTTGAAATCGGCATTCATTGTAAAGTCGATATTTTCAGGAACTCTTATGGCCGCTGCCTCTGCTGCCACTGCATCATCAGCCTCTGTTGCAGCTTCCGTTGCATCAGCCACATCACCCTCTGCCTCCGTTACCGCACCATCGTCGGATGTCATGAAGTCATTCAGGTCAAAGCGGTTGCTCTTGACATTGAGGTCACCTTTGAGGGTAGTACCCTTGAGGACGTAACCGATATAATTCTCGAACTTACTGTCAAGAGTGATATCATTGCCACCGATATTTACAGTTGTCTCGCTCAACTGCAGATAACGCGGTGTAAATGTAAAGACAGATTTCTTGATGTCGATATTAGGCATATCCTTCATCTCGAGCAGCATTCCGTTCAGACGCAGATTACCCGATGCGGCAATCTTCTCATACGCCTCCTTTTCAATGCTTGACATACGGCCCTTAACACTCATATCAGCATCCAGGAGACCATTCAGCTGCATATCCTCAAGCGGATATACATCCTTTATCTTGCCAAGATCGAGTTTACCCTTTGCAGTCACATCGAACTGCATATCGCTTACCGGAGTAGCCACTGTAGCCGACACACTGAAAGGATTACCCGCCATCACAAAGCTCAATGGAGCGACCTTGACTACAGTCTGGTCAACCGAACCGCCGGGATTAGAAACATTTGCTGTAACATTGATCTTGTTCACGCCTGCAGGCAGTGAAGGATACTGGAACATCGCGTTCTTCACGTCCATATCCACACCGAACTCAGGAACAACGCTGTCACCAGCGAGGCTACCCTTTGCAAAGGCAGCAACAGTAACCTCACCATCAGTCTTGAGGCCATCGAAGTCATCGGTATACATTGCAGGAACAAGCGAGAGTATCTCCTTGAAACCTATCTCGTTACTGTTCAGTTTGAGATCCATATCCATACCCTCATCGGTCATCGCTACCCAACCGTCAACAGCAGCCTTTATCGCATTCAGCTGCAGTGTATTCTCCTTGAGAGTAAACTTGTTGTTCTCAAGGTCTGCATCAACATTCATGTCAGCAGCAATCTTCGCCTTGTTCAGGAATGCCACACCATCCATCTTGAACGTAAGTGCCTTGATGGCAGCCTCAAGCTCAAGAAGAGTACGCGCACTGCCGAAGTCACCGGCACACTCAACGTCCAAATTCTCTATGTTTGCATACATATTACCCTGACGGTCATCGTAAACAAGATCAAGTTCCGAGACTATCAGTTCCTGGAGCTTGATGCGGAATGGAGATGATGTAGTATCACTCTCCTCTTCTTCAATCTCATCGGTAGGCTTCATTACATCCCAGTTCACTTTTCCGTCTGGCAATACAATAGCCTTGAGCGATACACCGTCGAGGAGTACCTTGCTGATATCAAAGCCCTCGTCACCGAAGAGCGACATCACATTCACCGCAGCAGTAACCTCGTTGGCGGCAACAAGAGTATCGTTCTCGAATTCACCGATTCCCTTGAGATAGAAGTCCTCGATTGTAATCGAAGCCTTAGGGAAATTACGTATAAGACTGATATCAAGGCCACCGAAGTCAAACTCCGCATTCAGCATCTTGTTGCCCTCTTTCTTTATCAGTGCCTCAATCTCATCCTTGAAAAAATAAGGTATCGACACCAACAGCAACAACAGCACAGCAACAACTGCAAGCACAATTTTAAGTACCTTTTTCATTGTATATAATTATTTAAATATATGTTTACCATAATCAACACCCTTGAGCCGATAATATACCGCTTCGCCTTGTATACGCTTCACAAAATCGTTGTAGTCGCGTTTCTCGGCTGGAGTCCAGCCTGCCTCGGCAACAGCAGCCAAACGTGGCAGCATGAGATACTGCACCACCGAAGGCTCCTCAACCCACTCGGTCCAGAAGTTCGCCTGTACACCCATATATTTAGGTTGCAGCTCTGCATCAACACCATTCATTGGCTTATAGTTGTACACGCGCTCCACAGTCTCGTCACCGTGTCCCTGTGAACGTGGCTCCGTCTCAAGTTTAGACTGTCGGCGGTTGATATAATAAGGAATCTGAGGAGAGAGGATTGTGTTCATTCCGCGCTTTGCAGCATCCACGGCAGCCCTGTCGGCACCAATCCACGCCATTATTGTGATATCATCACCAAGAGGAGCTGTATTGCCGTGCAGAACCTCGTTCCAGAAGATAAGCTTGCGCTGTTTGTCGGCAGGCTTCTGCGCGATATGCTCCTTCAGCTGTTTGTAGAAGTGAATCTGCAGGTCGCGGTAGTTGGTTGAACCAATCTCCTTGAGAAGCGCCTGACACTCGCTGTTACGCTCCCATTTGCTTGTGGGGCACTCGTCACCGCCAAGGTGTATGTAACCGAACGGGAACATCTCGGTGAGTTCGTCAATCACATCCTTTGCGAACTGCACCGCCTTTGGATTGGCAACATTGATTACATCGGCCGACACGCCTTGCCACAGCCAGACCTCGTGCTTGTTCTCAGGGTCGCATGCAAGGAACTCAGGATATGATGCCACAGCAGCCTGTGAGTGGCCCGGTATATCTACCTCGGGCACTATCTCAATGAAGCGCTCTTTGGCATACTCAACAATCTCCTTCACGTCCTTGCGTGTGTAGTAACCACCGTAACGTTGTCCGTCGGGCTTCACATCACCCCATCCGAGCACCTTGCTGTCGCGCCATGCGCCTACCTCGGTGAGCTTGGGATATTTCTTTATCTCGATGCGCCAGCCCTGATCCTCGGTAAGATGCCAGTGGAAGCGGTTCATCTTGTATGCCGCCATCACATCAAGGATTTTCTTTATCTCCTCCTTGCCGTAGAAGTGACGGCCCTCGTCGAGCATGAAACCACGCCAACCGAAACGAGGCTCATCCTCTATTTCAACGCAAGGAACGCTCCACTCCTTAATAGTTGCATCGGGTACACCTGCCATCACATTACGTGGCATAAGTTGCTTCAGTGTCTGGAAAGCATAGAAGAAACCTGCGGGCTTTGCAGCAGTAATGTCTATCCTTTTGGCAGAAACAGAGAGGCTGTAAGCCTCGTCGCCCAGAGATTCGTCAACAGAGAGTACGATATGAGCATCGCCTTTCTTGCAACTCATAATGACATCAAGACCGGACAACTTTGCATTCTTAAACCTGTCCTTTTTAAGTTTGATACCTGTTGCAGCCTTCATCTCATCGACAAAGTTGTCTACAACTGCATCTATACCACTATCCTTGATTTTTGGATAGCAAAGAACGACCTTCCCTCTGAAAAGGAATTTTCCTTCATTCACCTTCATTTCTGCAGGCTGAGGAATAAGTGAAATCTCTTGTGCCATGCCTGTAAGTGCAAACAGGCAAAGCAATGTAAAAAGTATTTTTTTCATTTTATAGATATTGAATTATGTTATCCCTAAAGAGACAGAATATTGATATTATTTTGCTGAAATTTGCCGTAAAACACATTGAATCAACGAATATAAATCTTCTTGCCATTGTATATATATATACCATCGTGCACCGTTGATTTAATTTTACGTCCGGTCAAATCATATAGTTCTCCGTCATAAATGTCATTATGTATTTCATCAACAGCAGTGTTGCTGTCGCCATCGGGGAATGTTCCGTTTTGTTCAAAATCCGCAGTGTATGTTATATCTGTTGTTGCTGTAAAGGTGTACGGGTTTTCATTGCTTATCAAATCCTTGCCATTATACCAACCTGTAAAACTATAACCATCGTTTGCGCTTGCAGCAAGTGCAACCTCACTGCCTTTGATTACGAGTTTTGTGTCTGTTGCCTCACCGTTGATTGTAACAGAACCGCCCTCAGCAGGGCTTGCAGTTGCTGTAATCATGTATGTCACCGGAGTACCGGACTCTTTCACGAACAACGCGTTATATGTGACGCTCGCTGTTGCTGTAACGGTATATTCAGCCTTGTCGCTTACCTTTGCAGAATTCAGATACCATCCATCAAATGTGTAACCGCTGTATGGCGCGGCCGTAAGCGTTACACTGCTGCCTGCAGCTACAGTGACCGATGAGTTACCACCTATCGATGCAGTTCCACCATTGCCTGCTGTAACGTTGATTGTATATGTCATTGGTTCATCACCGCCGCCGGTAATATTGAACCCGCCACCATTCTCCGGAGATAGAGTTGTCAATGTATATGCCACGCCGCCAATCTCTTCCACGCGGATTATGCCTCCACGCATGGAGCGTATTGCTGTTTTGAAGTCGACATCAATGTTTCCGACATTTACATTGGGCAATATTACTATCTTGCTGCCGTCCAGTGCAGGAACATCATCGGCAAGCACATAACCGAATGTCTTTCCGTAGTCGGTAGACATTTTTATGCGAAGACGGCTGTCAGCATTAAAATAGTTGTTGTTCACGCCCCATTTAATTGTCACCTGCTCACCCGCCGAATAACAATCCTTAGTTGGCGACATAGAAGCTTTAAATGCAGTTCCACCAACTATCTGTATTGTTGCGTCCCAAACAGCATAATTGCTATAAAATGGGTTGGATGTCAAATAGTCAAACTCCATAGATGCCGGCACATCGTTCACAAGAATGGCTATACTGTATGAACCTGCATCCATTGCAGGAATATCGGTACCATCTTTACCATAATAAAAATCATCATAGAAAATGTCTGCTGAAAATTCAGGCCTATAATCAATTACATTTCCTGTCTGCGGTATCGACGATGCAAAATGCGGCATATAACCTCCTTCCACAATATCACCTACAGTAGAACTGCTGCAGCCTATTGCAGAAAATGCAAGGATGTCACCATCGGCATCATTTACATATACAGGTATTGCCATACAAGATCCTTGCGGTATCTTGTAGACATCATTCATATTGGCATTGACAAAAACCGGAGCGTTATTATTGACCTTTATGGCTTTGTTTGCACAGCCTGTCCCTTTTTCAACTGCAAGGTCACGTATCTTCTTTATTGAGGGAAATGAGAAAAAATAATCACCACCACTATCCATCAGGCTGCCTTCACCTGTCGTTGTGTGTGGAGCGCCGAACATATGTCCGAGTTCATGTGCCACGACCCATTTGTCAACCTTTGAATATCCACTTCCTTTGGCACTGCTGCTGTACACCCCGCCTTCGGCAGAGAGACCGCTATTCTCTGCTGTAATATCCCGATGATGCACCCACATACCAACGTCGTATGAGTCGGCGCCTATCAAATCATTGGTGTTTGTTGTTCCGTTGGCTTGCAATGTATAAATAAAAGCATCGCTATCTTCATTGGGAAAATAATCGGACTTTACAAGCCTTTGGTCTTCGACAACATTAAAACAGAAACCCAACGGTGCGAACATCTTATTAACGAAATCCTCACATTCTCTCCAGAATTGTATTACATTGTTATAATCTCCATCCAAGTCTTCAACAAAAGCCGAACGCGTTACAGGAATAGCAAGACGGTAATAGCGCAATGTGTTATCACCCGGAATGACGTCCGACACAGAAGCCCTGGTATTCACCGCCACCCTATCTTGTCCTAACGCATTGGATACCAACAAGAACAGAAACACTAAAATCAAATTAATTACCCTCATAGGTTTTTGTATTTACTAACGCAAATTAAATAAAATCTTATAATCGTCAAACAATCCACATCCATTCGGCCAACTTGATTTCTTATCAACAGTAACCGTTTTGACAATATTATTCAAACAACTTCTAATGATTTTCATTGAATTTGTGCAATCTCTCTTCAAGCATCTTGTAATGATGCGGTTTTATGTTGGAGGAGCATGCCCTTATTCCTTTCCGCACACCTCCGGTTGTAGCAAGGTCAATGCCACTTATACCATAGTAGAGCAGTTCCTTAAGCAGTTCCCCGCCATCCATATCCTTGTAGCCTATTGTAAAGAAAAAGCCGTCGCTTACAGGTTCCCCATCATCCTTGTCATATGCGATGTGGAAACCGTTGCGTAACAGAATTTCCTTTATGCGTGCAGTGCGTAAAGCATACTCCTTTATATCTTCAACAAATCGGTACTCTCCGTCGCAGGCAGCCTTCAGCATTGCAGCCATAGCACATTGTGCCGAGTGTGAGACACCCGAAGAGAATGAATAGAGGAACACGTAAGCAAAAGCAGCACCGAAGCGTGCAATGCCGTAACGTTCCTTGAGCGAAGCATAATGACGTTCATACAGAGCGTCGCTTATACAGGCCATGGCAATGCGCTGGCCCGCATAGCTGAATATCTTGGATGCGCTTATCAGTATTACATAGTTGTCGGTATAATGCGACACGCTCGGCTGATAAGGCGCATGGAAAGGCACCCCAAGGTCCTTGCGGAAGTCCATGGTCATGTATGCCATATCCTCAATGACAACAACATCGTATTTTGTTGCCAGGCGACCTATGATTTCAAGTTCCTCGTCATTGAGGCACATCCACGTGGGGTTGTTGGGGCTTGAGTAAAGCACAGCACATATATTGCCCTGTGCAAAATAGCTCTCCAGTTTCTCCTCAAGCAGCTTGCCTCGATACTCCGCAATGTCGAACGAAGCAATCTTCACACCAATCACCTGCGCCTGCATCTTCTGCACGGGGAAACCAGGGTCAATGTAAAGCACTGTATCACGCTTTTCATCAAGCTGCGAGGCAAGCATCAGCGATGCGAACGACGCCTGCATAGAACCCACTGTGGGGATGCATCCCTGGGGGCGTATATCGGTGTTGACAAACGCCTTTATGAAGCGCGAAGCCTGCTCCTTGACCTCGGGTATACCGTCAATTATGGGATAGACCGACGCCACACCACGCTGCAAGGCCTCACACTCCGCCTTCACGCCCACTGCCGACGGCGGCAAGCCCGGAACACCCATTTCAAAATGGATGAACTCTGTTCCTGTCTGCGCCTCTGCAGCACGTACCACAGCACCTATCTGTCGGATAGACGCACTGCGGATATCATCAATCTCCAGCTCTCTTACGATGGAGTCTATTACGTTTGAATTTACTATACACATTTCTTAAAGGTCTTCTCTTGGAATTGCGTTCTCTCCTCTTGAGCATTCTCCTTGCCTTAGCCTTACCCAGCATCTTCTTCGCAGCACGTGATATGCTCTTTCCTTTCTTCTTGTACAGGATAAATAACAGCAAGGGAATCATAAGAACGGGAAATTATAGTAATAAATATAGTTCGTAAAAGGTTTTTATAACATTCAATTCCCTGCCATCCTGAGTGTAACGAAGGAACTCTTTTGCCCTGTGGTTTAGATGCTTCGCTGCGCTCCAGCATGACAAGTCTAACAGTTGTTCTCTTGCGGTTCTGTCATCCTGAGCAACGCGAAGGATCTCTTCTGTCCTGCGGTTAAGATTCTTCGCTTTGTTACACTCCGCTCAAGAATGACAATTCTCTGTCATTACCACCCCAACGCTTCTGCTAAATCTTTTTTATCAGGATTAACTGTTGCAATAAGTTCATCCTTTTTCGCTCTTAGCCATCCTTTAAGGTGCTTTCCTCTCGCTATTGCTTCATCAACATCGGCAAATTCCTCATAATACAACAAGTCATGACATTTGTATTTTTGTGTAAATCCTTTTATTATGTTCTAAATATCTCCGGTAAAGATCATTCGTTATGCCAATATACAAAACTGTACGCGACTTGTTTGACATAATGTAGACCCAGTACTGATGAATATTTACCATAGTCTTTTATACTTTTACAAATATCATATATTCTCTCGATCTTGTCATCCTGAGTGTAACGAAGGATCTCTATTTGTAACCGTTTTAGATGCTTCGCTTCACTCCAGCATGACAACTACAATGATTGTCCCTCACGGCTCTATCATCCTCATGCACCTTGTCATCCTGAGCAACGCGAACCAACGGTCGACGCCCGGAGGGGCTAAAGTCAAGGATCTCCTCAGCACCCACTTTTGAGATTTTTCGCTGCGCTCAAAATGACATCGCTTCGGTTTCAGATTTTACGTGCAGCCAATACAAGCAGCACCTTTGTTGTATAAAAGGTTCAATGACAAGGCTTGAGAAGTTTCTGTAGTCAGGAGTTTAGTAAACCTAAATGACTAACTACAGAAACGAGCATAACGCAGTCAGTGATCTTTTAGACAATAAAGTATTAATCTTCCATCAACTTGCGATACCTCACCTTCTTCGGCTCCTCAATACCCAAACGACGCATCTTGTTCTCCTCGTAGTCAGAGTAAGAACCCTCGAAGCTGAAGACATTACCGTCACCCTCGAATGCGATGATGTGGGTACATATACGGTCAAGGAACCAACGGTCGTGGCTGATTACAACTGCACAGCCTGCGAAGTTCTCAAGGCCTTCCTCAAGAGCACGCAGTGTGTTCACGTCGATGTCATTGGTAGGCTCGTCAAGGAGAAGCACGTTACCGCCCTCTTTCAGTGCCATTGCAAGGTGCAAGCGGTTACGCTCACCACCGGAGAGCACACCGCACTTCTTCTCCTGGTCGGCACCCGAGAAGTTGAAGCGTGAGAGGTATGCACGCACGTTTATCTCCTTACCGCCCAGACGCATGAGTTCGTTGCCTTGGCTCATAACCTCATAAACAGTCTTGTCGGCAACAATATCCTTGTGGTTCTGGTCAACGTATGCAATCTTTACGGTCTCGCCGACCTCAAATGTACCCTCATCGGCAGTCTCAAGACCCATAATCATGCGGAAGAGCGTTGTCTTACCCGCACCGTTGGGGCCTATGACACCCACAATGCCGTTAGGCGGAAGCATGAAATTCAGGTTGCTGAAGAGATGCTTGCTGCCGAAAGACTTGCCGATATTGTCGGCAATGATAACCTTGTTACCAAGGCGTGGACCGTTAGGGATAAAGATCTCCAGTTTCTCCTCGCGTTCCTTCTGGTCCTCGTTGAGCATGCGCTCGTAAGAGTTAAGACGTGCCTTACCCTTTGCCTGACGCGCCTTCGGCGACATGCGCACCCACTCAAGCTCGCGCTCAAGAGTCTTGCGGCGCTTGCTTGCGCTCTTCTCCTCCTGCTCCATGCGCTTTGTCTTCTGCTCAAGCCATGAAGAGTAGTTACCCTGCCAGGGAATACCCTCGCCACGGTCAAGCTCAAGAATCCAACCCGCAACATCATCAAGGAAGTAACGGTCGTGAGTAACAGCGATTACGGTACCCTCGTACTGGTTCAGGTGCTGCTCCAGCCAATCGATACTCTCGGCATCGAGGTGGTTGGTAGGCTCATCAAGAAGGAGCACGTCAGGCTTCTGCAGGAGCAGACGACACAGAGCAACACGACGGCGCTCACCACCAGACAGATGGTCAACCAGTTCATCGGGAGCCGGACAGCGCAAAGCTGCCATAGCACGCTCGAGCTTGCTGTCAAGGTTCCACGCATCAGTCGCATCAATGATATCCTGAAGCTCCGCCTGACGGGCAAATAGCTGGTTCATTTTCTCCTCATCCTCATAGTATTCGGGAAGGCCGAACTTCATGTTGATCTCCTCATACTCCGCAAGAGCGTCCACAGTCGCCTGTACACCCTCCTTTACGCAATCCATTACCGTCTTGCCGTCCTGCAGCTGAGGGTCCTGTGGCAGATAGCCTACAGAATAACCAGGTGACCACACCACGTTACCCTGGAAGTCATTGTCAAGACCCGCGATAATTTTCATAAGGGTAGACTTACCCGCACCGTTCATACCCACGATACCAATCTTCGCACCATAGAAGAACGATAGATAAATGTTCTTAAGAACCTGTTTGTTAGTCTGCTTGATAGTTTTGCTCAAGCCCACCATCGAAAAGATGATTTTCTTGTCGTCTACTGTTGCCATAAATGTATTTTATAGTTTATAATTTATCAATCAATTCACAACTCTCCATCTTGGGTAAGAGGGAGTCCGGCCATGCCGGGAGGGAGTTTTTATAACCATAATCACAAACACAACACCCCCATTTTATAAATTTGTTGCGAATATAACGATTTTTCGCGAAAAACGGCAACAAAAGTACCTTATAAATAGAGAGAACTTGGAGAATATCGGTCCAGATACCATGTAATGTCAAAAATAATTGTAAGACAGTACAATAAGCGGATAACATATGCGTTTAGTAAATAAATCAAAACAAATCATAAATCAAATTAAGCCATGAAAAACTTCATCATTAGATTCTGGTGGATATTCCCGACACTTTTTGCAGCAGCAATCTTATCTTTTTTTATATTTATATTATTGTCAACATCCTGGGCTTTAACACTTTGGGCAACTTTGTCACTTATGACATTCGTGGCAATGATAGCGTCGTGGATGTTTCTAATCATATTCAAGAAATGGTGGAAATGTCTTTTCTCATTCATTCTGGCAGCACTCTCAGTAACCTGTTTTCTATATATATTTAGTTTAGCTATGGAACGGGCTTTCAATCCCGGACCCGATAATTTCGGTAAAGAGCACCCCATTCCAACCGGGATGGACTACAACATCCCACTTGAAGAGCGTGAAGAACTACCCTGCCCCGTTGACAGCACGATACAGAATACATGGCTCCAAATTTGGAATGATTTCCAGGGCGGAATGTATACATACGATTTCCACTACCCGGCAATTGAGGAAGGAGAGATATTCCTGCGCTGTTATGAGGCAACAAAAAACAAGCCACTATCATCCGAGCGAATCGCGAAAGCAAGCAAAGTTGCCGTACCCTCTACCACATCGTTTTCAAAGCTTGTCGAAGGACAGAACTTCACCATCTATCCCGGTGATTGGGGCGACTACTACGCTGCGCGCATAGAGGTCTGGCATAGGGATGCCAAGACAGGCAAAGAACGGAAACTGATGGAAAAGGTATATCGCGTCGAGGGTTGGCAACGATAGCTTGAACCAAATAATGGAAATAACAACATTTGGTTTAATTATTATTTCTGCGAAATAGCAATGTTTGAGATAATAAATGAATCAAAACACCTTTTTCCTGTATGTGACAAAATACGCCACAACCATCACAAACGTGGCAATCTCACTCAGTGGCATTTCCATCCCCCAAAAAAACAAAACAATCCAGCAGTCTTTGTGCTGGATTGTTTTGTTTTCACAAAAACGTTCTTATTTATAAACTCGGGCAGGATTATTTGTCATGTCCACAAGACGTTGGGCAATCTTATCCCAATCAAAAGCCTCGTTTGTCATAATGACCGATTCTTCAAAGTTTATATCATCAAAATAGACAAGGGATTTAACCGGCATCAAAACATTTGAATTAGGATACTTTGCCAAATAGAACTGTAACATTTCATCCAATGAATACATTGTTGACAAAGTCGCAATATCTATAAAATCTTTTATTCGTGTGCCATTATGTGAAATGGCATCTAATTTCATTGCAATTATATCAGGAATACTTTCTAAACGGACACCATCAATAATATCGGGGGCTTTGATATGCGGGTAATTAAAACGTATGCAGTCAATCATTATACCATCTATAAAGCCTTTCAATGTCTGTCCACGTTCAAAGGCAACTTTCATCGCATACTTTTCTACCAGCATCTCGCGCAATTCCACAATATTGAATTCTTCTTTTGTAAAGAAGTCAAGGTCAATACTCTTTCTATGTCCAATGCGGAGAGCAAGTGCAGTGCCACGAACAAGATTGAATGATGACATTAGCGGTTCACTTTGCAACTTTCTCAAAAGTTCCAATGTCCTCGGTTCGACTGTCTGTGTCTGCAACATCTTAATTCCTCCTTTTTAAGTTTGAAAGCCAGACAAACAAAATTTATATCTATCGGACTCAAATACGGAATGCTTTTAATCACTTCACGGAATCCAGTTTTTCCACCATACATGTCAAATGCAGCATAGTAATCTTCGGGGCAGCCAAGTTCAATCACACGTTGCACAACAAGCGTACGTGAACCCTGCCAATCAAAGTCCTTCAAATCATACTCCCACAACAATGCAGGATTAAGACTGTGTCCGTTTTGAATATAATTGTCAAGTATTACCATACAGTATCATCTACTTGGAGCAAAGGTAGCACATTTCCAACAAAAAAACAAACAGCATAACACCATGCAGCAAGTCTCTCTTTCAATACACATAAAATCCCCCGAAACAACCTTTTAACAACAAACAGTTCAGAAGGGATTTATTAAATTCTTTTTATGGAGCTAACACTCCGCATTACAGCAGCCTTTTCCTGCTTGTGACAAAATACGCCACAACCATCACAAACGTGGCAATCTCGCTCAGCGGCATGGCAAGCCATATTCCTTTGATGCCTAATGCGCCGGGGAGGAGCATGAAGCAAGGGAGCATGAAGATTACTCCGCGCAGGAGGGCAAAGATTATCGCGGGTTTGGCGCGTTCTATGCTCTGGAAGTAGCCCACTGCAACAAGGTTCATGATGAAGAAGAGGAAACCTATCGCAAAATAAGGGAAGCCGCTGATTGCTATCTGCGCAGCGGTCTCTGTTGTCGGTATGAAGAGTCCGACAAGCTGACCGGGGAACATTGTGAAGGCAACGATTGAGAGCAGTGAGCCCACTACTGCCGTACGGCAGGAGATTGCCAGTGCTTCGGCAACGCGGTCCTTGCGGCCGAGGCCATAATTGAAACTGACGATTGGTTGTGCCGACTCGGCAATGGCGTTGCCGAACATGAAGACGAACGGAAGATAGTAGCACGCGACACCGAAGGCGCCCACGCCTGCATCGCCCAGATACTCCATGAAGACCTGATTGCCTATGAACATAAGCATTGCCATTGTCACCTCGCTGAACAGCGCAGGGAAGCCTATCTTGCACTGGTAGGCGATGTTGCGCACTGTGAGGGCCATGCTCTTCATGCTCATCTTTATGCGGTAGAGAGTGAGTGTCTTGGCACTGAAAAGGATGTAGGACACCGCCATGACGCCACCGACAACAGTGCTTAACGTTGATGCGATAGCAGCGCCTTTAACGCCCATGCCGAGGGGGAAAATAAAGAGCCAATCGAGCAGCATGTTGAGCGCTGCGGGAACAACATTACACCACATGGCGTACTTGGGCGCACCGTCGAGACGAATGATGAACAGGCCTATAATCGACCACACCATGAACACGGCCGAAGGTATGAGATAAACCATATAATCGCGTACAAGCGGCAGCAGTGAGGGCGAGGCACCTAACCACAGCGAGATGCGCTCGGGTATTGCAAGCACAAGCGCAGTAACGGCAAGGACAAAGAGTCCCGAGAAGAGCATTGCCTGTGTGGTGTTGATGCGTGCGGCCTTGGTGTTCTCTTTAGAGAGGTGTATTGAGGCAACGACGGAGGCGCCCATTCCCATCATGAGCGCAAAGCCCGAGAGTACAAGAAAAATAGGATAGCAGATGTTTATCGCAGCTATTCCGTGACTGCCCACACCCCACCCCACGAACATGCCGTCGGCCACCGTCAACAGCGACCAGCTTGCCATGCCCATCAATGTGGGGAAAAATATCTGTCTGAAAAGTCTGGAAACCTTTACCGTTCCAAAATCAATATCATCTCTGCCTGACATAATATATGTTTTATACTATTGTACAAAAATAGCTTTAATCTATTCTCTGTACTCTGTACTCTGTTATCTGTACTCTGTTATCTGTACTCTGTCATCTGTTATCTGTACTCTTTTGATACGCATCGCGTTGGTCGCCGTTGGCGAGGTATATTACACCGCAATACTCAAAGCCGTAAGCGCGCAGGATATGGTGCATGATTACGTTGTCGCGGTGGGTATCGATGCGCACTGTGCCGGTGCGCTCAAAGGCCCAGTCGAGCAGACGACGGGCGCATCCTTTGCCGGGCACACCAACCGCAATGCGATGAATTACATAATAAGGTTCATCATTGAGCCACGCACCGCCCTCTATTACCGAATATGTAGGGTCTGGCCCAGGAATGAATGCCATAGTTGCAACAATAGTATCATCATCACACATTACATAGCACACTCCCGCATCAATATCCTTGCGCACTATCTCCTCCGAAGGGTAACCGCTGCCCCACTGGTGCATGTTCCCGCTTGCGCGCATAATACTCTTAGCACAATCAAAGATGTGCATCAGCGCAGGGATATCATTATATGTTGCTTTGCGAATGTTCATAATATTCAATCTGTCATTTTGACGTACGAGGACCAACGGTCGACGCTTGCAGGGGCTAAAGTCAAAAATCTCTGTAATAGCACATCACGTAATCATTTGCCGTAAGACTCGCGATGAATATAACATCATTGACTCATCTTGCTGTTAGCAAGACTCGCGATGAATATAGCATCATTGACTCATCTTGCTGTTAGCAAGACTCGCGATGATGCTTGCCCCGGCAAGCATCATTCAAGGCTGTATTCAGCTTTCTCCTCATCGGTTAATGACCAATCATGCTCCGGGTCGTTGAGGTATTTGTCAATAAGTTCCTCTAAGGGCTGGAATTCCCATACCCTTGCGGTGTTATCACTTGATGCTGTTACGATATATCTTCCATCAGGGCTGAATTGGGCGGAGTTGACAGGACTTTCATGCTTTAACGTCTCGGTAACAGGTTCTCCTGTCTTGGCATCCCACACCCTTGCGGTGTCGTCCAATGATGCCGTTACAATATATTTCCCGTCAGGGCTGAATTGGGCGGACTTGACCCAATTTTCATGCTTTAACGGCTCGGTAACAGGTTCTCCTGTCTTGGCATCACACACCCTTGCGGTGTTGTCACTTGATGCCGTTACAATATATTTCCCGTCGGGGCTGAATTGGGCGGAGTTGACCCAATTTCCATGCTTTAACGGCTCGGTAAGCTGTTCTCCCGTCTTGGCATCCCACACCCTTGCGGTGTTGTCATAAGATGCCGTTACAATATATTTCCCGTCAGGGCCGAATTGGGCAGAGTAGACAGAACCTTCATGCCTTAACGGCTCGGTAAGCTGTTCTCCCGTTTTTGCGTCCCACACCCTTGCGGCGTTGTCATAAGATGCCGTTACAATATATTTACCGTTGGGGCTGAATTGGGCGGAGTTGACATAATCTTCATGCTTTAACGGCTCGGTAAGCTGTTCTCCCGTCTTGGCATCCCACACCCTTGCGGTGTTGTCATATGATGCCGTTACAATATATTTACCGTCAGGGCTGAATTGGGCGGAGTTGACACCATCTTCATGCTTTAACGGCTCGGTAACAAGTTCTCCTGTCTTGGCATCCCACACCCTTGCGGCGTTGTCATAAGATGCCGTTACAATATATTTACCGTTGGGGCTGAATTGGGCGGAGTTGACCCAATATTCATGCTTTAACGGCTCAGTAACCGGTCCTCCCGTCTTTGCATCCCACACCCTTGCGGTGTTGTCCCATGATGCCGTTACAATATATTTTCCGTCAGGGCTGAATTGGGCGGAGTAGACATTATCTTCATGCTTTAACGGCTCGGTAAACAGCTTTCCCGTTTTTGCATCCCACACCCTTGCAGTGTTGTCACTTGATGCCGTTACAATATATTTCCCGTCAGGGCTGAATTGGGCGGAGTTGACACCTAGTTCATGCCTTAACGGCTCTGTAATAGGTTCTCCAGTCTTGGCATCCCACACCCTTGCGGTGTTGTCCAATGATGCTGTTACGATATATCTTCCATCAGAGCTGAATTGGGCGGAGTTGACATCTAGTTCATGCCTTAACGGCTCTGTAATAGGTTCTCCAGTCTTGGCATCCCACACCCTTGCGGTGTTGTCATAAGATGCCGTTACAATATATTTTCCGTCAGGGCTGAATTGGGCGGAGTTGACCCGATTTACATGCTGTAGAATGCTCCGGCTGTATATTCCCTCCTTCTGAGGTTTATCACAATCCCTCAGCATTATTTCAGCTTCTGGCACATAGGGTCTGTCCAAGTTCTTCAAATCCTTCGGCAAAGCATAAAGTGCCATGCGTAATGCCTTGGTTATATTACCTCTGTCATATTCCTTTTGTGCTTCGCTTGCAATATACTTGGATTGGGATATCAACAATTTATTCTGTTTTTCTTTTATCTCATTGTTGGCCCGATAGAAATATCCGCTGATAAGCATAGAAACAACGACCATAAAAGCAGCTATGGTACCCCATATGATACGGCGTTTTTTCTGCTCGCGTGTATGACGTTGCCAGAGAGTGTCGAAACGCAGGCCGAACATTCGGGCCAGTATCTTTATGGCGGCAGCCTCTCGCCCTATTTCATTGACATTTGCAGCAAGAAGTTCTTTGTTACCCTTCATGTTGAGTAGCGCTTCGGGATAACATTCCGTTGCTTCATCTCCCGAAAATGGAACTCCTTCAATTACATATGGAATTATGCGGTCGGCACGACCAGAATCAATGAAAGATTGTGCTTCTTTACAAACCCAAGGACTCTTGGCGCTTCGTGGAGAGCATACAATAATAAGCCACTGGGAGTCATTGAGAGCTTTGTTTATCTCTTCTGCCAATATTCCAGGTGTCAGGTCTGTAACATCTCGGAATATAGGACGTACATTCTTTGGCAAATCTGTACGCCCGTTCAAGTTAGTGGGGAAACGGTAATGCTCAAGTTTATCCTGCAGCCATTTTGCCTGCTTTTCATCTTCGCGTTTGTAGCTTATGAATGCATAATATCTCTTATCCATAATAATGCTGTGATTGTGTACAACAAATATACACCATTTCCCTCAAGCAAGCAAACAGGAATTTCTATTACCAAACAGCCTTTTTATCGTTAAACAATATTAATTTTATTGTTTTTCTTTCTATTTTTATTGTTTTGCGATAAATTTGATATACATTTGCAGTGAGCAGAGATTCCTCACTACGTATCGGAATGACAAAACATAGTTTTGTTATCGACGAGTTTTGCTGTGAACGTTGCGGGTTGCACTCCCTCCCCTCAGTCGGCAAGCCGACAGTAAATTCCTCCCCTGTTTTTAGGGGAGGTGCCCATAGGGCGGAGGGGTATGGGGCTGTTGAAAGTGATGCCCCGCGGTGCACTAAAAGCAAAACGAGTCAATGACATTGCAAATACAGAATGGCAAAACAAAGCATTGTTTTGGACCGGCCCGTGGTACTTAAGCTGCAGCAGAGGATTAAGCCTGCATTATTTACCGTTTATAAACACTCAAAATTATGGAAACAAAAGGTTACAAAGGAATGATGGGAGTGACAATCTTCGCGTCGTTATTGTGTATTGTGAGTATTGTATGGATTCTTTGCCAGAGCTATTTCATCAGCACAAGCAGCGGTGAGGGCTGCATTGTGTGGCACGATGATCTCTACCCTCTCCAAGCGGGGATATTCATTGGACGTCTTGTGTTCAAGACTCTTTTCTACGCATTGATTATGGCGTTCCTCTTCAAGCAATTAAAGGCTATAAAAGACGGAATGCTTTTTCCGCGTGAGAATGTAAAGATAATGTACACCATCGCAGTGTGCTACCTCATTGGCAACCTGTGCGATGATAACATATCGACAGCCTTGATCTGTGAAGACAACGGGGCGTTTGTAATAAACAGCGACACATTGCTCTATGCCGCATTGCTTGTGATTTTTGCACTTATATACAAGGTTGCGGTAAAAGTAAGCGAGGAGAATAATTTAACGATATAATTCTGTACCACATCTATTATGAATGAGAATATGAAAGAGGAGAAAACATCTACAAAAAGAATCAAGCGCATTATAAATATTTTTGCCGCCATCTGGTCAATAGTACTTGTTGCTGCAGTGATTTATCTTCGCATCAAGAGTGACATACCGGCAGTCCTGCTGTATATGTGTATGGGAGTCGTATATGTAGGGGGGTTGCTGGCATTCCAGAAGGTTCTTGAGCACAGCCGTATGAAAAAAGAGTTTGAAGAGGCCAATCGCGAATGCGAGGAAGAGGAGGAAGGCAAGAGCGCCGTTGACGAGAAGCCGGACCACTCAACTCTGACGATAGTAGCCCTGATAGGATTCTTCATTGCAATATCCGGTTGTGTTGATACTGTAAGTGACATGATCACAGCGTCTGCCAATGGTATTACGCTGCAAGGATATCTGCCACAATGTGTAGAGATACTTACGTTGCTGATATGTTGTACGTTCATTGCTGTTATCTTATACAACGTTTCAAAAAGGCGCGTTTTCAGCAACCGTAATTCCTTTTGCATATATGGCGTTGGAGCTACTATTATGATAAGCACTCTGTTGCAAAATGAATGCTGGGAAACGACAACGATGCTGCCGAACGGAAATGTGACATTTTACTATATGCTTTTCGGTACATTCATCATCTTTTTCGGTCGCTTGTTCGACATTGCAATCAAGTTAAAAAAGGAACAGGACCTCACTATATAAATAACTCCAATCATGGCTATTATAGTAAATGTAGATGTCATGCTTGCGAAGCGCAAGATGACCTCGGGCGAGCTTGCCGAAAAGGTAGGGATTACCCAGGCAAACCTCTCGATACTGAAGACAGGAAAGGCTAAAGCCGTACGTTTCAGCACTCTCGATGCACTGTGCAAGGCGCTCGACTGCCAGCCGGGTGATATTCTTGAATACAGAGAAGAGGAATGAAAAGGTGTATTGTAATTTGCATGCTCGCAGCATTGCTTGGTATTTGCAATGTAGCAGCACAGGAACGCGCAACAATTCTGAAGGAAGTGAGCAACGACAGTACTGCATGTATATATGCAAGGGCACTGCCCGAAGCTGTTATATACAGCGGAAAGAAAAAGAGCAAGAAGCTTGCAAACAAAGGAATGCGCGTGGCAGGGACACGAACTGCGTGGACACCTGACAATATTGGGCAGGAGATTGGTTCTGTTGTAGAGACTGAGAACACGTTCCAGGTGCAGGAAATATCCTTCAATGTGATGTCAAACGGCATCGCAGGTCTGAAGTTGAGCATAAACATTTATGCATTGGACGAAGAGAAAATGCAGTATTGCAACGTAATGCACACTCCAATAAGTATTGATGTTCCTCCATGCACCGACAAAAAGGAATTGACAGTGTGCCCCACAAAGCAACTGTTCCTTGTTCCGGGACGTTATTTGGTTGCAGTAAAAATGGCAGACTGCGACGCGAGCATCAAAGAAGAATGGAGCGACAACGACAAGTGGGACAACAAGAAGAGGTACAGCATGAGCAAGCAGAGCATACACTTTCCGCTCTACCTCAAAAGTAGCTACACACGCAAAGGCATAGCCGATGAACTTGAAAAGGTACCCGTGAATTTGGGACTGACGGTGAAAGGCGTCGAGTACAGATGATGAAAATGTGTAAGGGGTAGGTTTAAGGTGTAGGCTGTATGGTTTAATGTGTAAAGTTGCGAGTAAGCGAATTTCTCAATTAAGCGAGCATAACACAAACAGAACCTCCAGCACCCACAACAATGGGTGTTGGAGGTTCTGTTTTACATCCATTTATGGAATAGAAAAAGTTCCGCCACTCACACAGTGAGGGGAGGTGGCGCGAGCAAAGCGAACGACGGAGGGGAGAAAAATCAAACACGACAATTTAGGTAAAAAGATGCTTCACTACGTTTCAGCATGACATAAACTGCGAACTTGTCATTTCGACGACTGTAAGAAGGAGACGTGTTGTTGAGGGCTTTGCCCGAAAAAATCCCGAAAACCGCGGATAGAGATTCTTCACTACGTTCAGACGTGTTGTTGAGGGCTTTGCCCGAAAAATGACAAAACAACGTTTTGTTATCGGTGAGTTCATTAGTGCAACAATGAACGAACCAATGCTCTTTTGTTTTGTTATCGGTGAGTTCATT
>SUXN01000057.1 GCA_015060965.1 Bacteroidales bacterium
ATTTTCAGCGTAATGCGTTTATTATCAGTGCAGGATGCACTATTATTCCGATTTCGGTTGATTATTCCAGCGTTTTTTCATTAAATTTGACTCAAGAACGAATAAATGCATGGTCTCTAGTAAAGAAACAATTAGAAGATTGGAAACGATCACCATGGCCTAATAATATCAATGCATATATTAATTCAAATCAAAATAGAAGAAGCATATTAGGATTTTGGTTTAAACGTGTTGATGGAAATTTGGATGAATTAACGGAAGAATTCGTTTTAGATAATTATGAAATATCCTCAGATGAGATGTTTAGTAGCCAATTTGCATCAATATTCAAATTATATCAAATTAGATATGAAGATAATGAGTATTTAAAATATTTGAATGAAAAGAAAAATGAACACAACAATGTATTGTCTGAAAGTGAATTTATATCAAAATACGGACCAAAGCCTTGGGATTTGATTAATGAGATGCTGACAAATGCCCAACTTCCATATAGAGTAAATCATCCAAAAGGGCATAAGGAAGCTTCATTTCATCTTAATCTTACTGATGTAACTACAGGTGTCGAGATACAAGTAAATGACCTTTCTACTGGAGAAAAGGTGCTAATGTCACTTGCTTTGTCAATTTATAATTCAAATGAGGAAATGGCAAGACCGGATGTTTTATTACTTGATGAACCGGATGCACCTCTTCATCCTGAATTTTCAAAAGTGTTTATTGCTTCTGTAATTGAATCTATTGTGAAACATGCTGGTGTGAAGGTTGTTATTTCTACACATTCTCCTACAACTGTTGCTATAGCTCCAGAAGATAGTTTATTTAGAATGAATAAAGATTTAGGCCGACCAGAGAAAATTACAAAAGAGCAGGCTATAAATATTTTAATCCAAGATTTAGAGAATGTTCGTTTATCTTTAGAAAATAGACGGCAAATTTTTGTAGAAAGTAAATATGATGTTCAATATTATAATAGAATATTTAATCTTATTTCAAAACCTATGAAAACCAGTCCACAATTTTTGCCGCCTAAAAGTGGTACGGGTACGAATTGCGATGAGGTTAGTGATATTGTAAATGCTCTTAGAAAATTTGGAAATGATTTAGTTTATGGAATAAAGGATTTTGATAATAAAAATCATTCATCAAATTATATTTTAGTATTAGGAGAAGGGAAAAGATATGCGATAGATAATTACATTTTTGATCCTATTTTTGTTGCTTTTTTGCTTATAAGAGAAAATATAATTAAAACAGAAGATATAGGTCTCCCACCTTTGACTTATGTAAGTTTGTCCAAATTAGAGAATAGTAGTATACAAGTTTTAATAAATTATATTTTAACGGAGCTAGGATTGTCATCTAGCAATATCTTAGAATATAATGTTCAAGGAGGATATAAATTTAAAGCAACAAATGAATATTTTTCTATTCAAGGCCACTTATTAGAAGATAAAATAAAGAATAAATGGCATAAATTATATTCTATTGCTAATGGAGGAGATAATAAACTTAAGAATTATGTTTTAGATACTGTATGTAAAGATTACCCTCAATTTTTATCAGTCGATTTTATAGAGCTTTTTGAAAGAATAAAATAGAGTATAAATATATTTTTTGTTGGTCCACCATTTCCTTCTATCGCTTCCTATCGCCTCAGACGGTATAGTTTGTTTGGCTAAAAAGCAGTCTTTGAAATATAACTCATTGAAAGCCAAATGGGGCACAACTCTTCGACGAGGAGGAGTATTAACAAGAAAACAAGCGAAAGATTCGCATAAATGATTAAAAAATCAACAAGGTGGCTGACATCAATTTGTTTGCCACCTTGCTCTTTGTTAAAACAAGTGAAAAAAAAGGGTATTCTCAAAATAAGATTGACAACGATGGTCTTGTAGTACTATTAACGAATAAAGACAAACATTGAAAGCATTTTGTTATATATATGCATAATCATGCGCTAAAATGTTAAAATATCAGTAAAAACAATAAAAAATCACGTATTTAGGCAGTTTTTCGTTACTTTTGTCAATTGAACCCTATTTTCAGGAATTATGATTAGAAAGAATATATTCGGAGCTATGCTCCTTGCCATTATATGCAGCCTTAGTTCTTGTATAAGAGAAGAGGCGCCTAATGCAGAATGTGACATCATTGGTATTGACGAGAGTTGGCTCGAGGTCAACAGCGACATCCTGGTAGGTTCCCCTATCATCAGCAACTATTCCGTTGAAATGATGGTAAAGGAGGGTACTGACTGTACAGTGCTGGAACCGCTGTTCGTGCTCACTCCGGGTGCATGGATAACAAAAGACAGCATAAAGGACAACGGTCTGTCGGGTGTGACACAGTACTACACCACACACGCCGAGGATGGCATTTGGAGCAAGAAGTATACAGTATCGTTCACCATACAGGTACCTATAACAACAAACCAGGTCTTCAGTTTCGAGAACTTCGAGTTGGAGAGCAGCGGACGCTACAACATATGGTACGAGGTTGACGGCAACGGCACCCGCCGCAATATATGGGCAAGCGGAAACGCCGGCTTTGCCTTTACCGGCAAAGGAAAGACTCCTGACGATTTCCCCACTACAACCTCTCCCGACGGCGTTGTAGGCAACTGTGTGAAACTCACAACAAGCGACACGGGTTCTTTCGGCAAAACGGCCGGTATGCCCATTGCAGCAGGAAACCTTTTCATCGGCATATTCCAGACCGCAGACGCGATGATGAAGCCACTTGAAGCCACACGTTTCGGTTTCCAGCTGGTACCGAGCAAGCCGCTTTACCTCAAAGGATTCTACAAATACACAAGAGGCGAGGTATTCACCGACAAGAAGAAGAACGAGGTGCCCGGAATGGTTGATGATTGTGCTATCTACTCGGTGCTTTATGAGGTGGACCCCGACAAATTTGAGACACTCGACGGCTCAAACGTGACATCAAGCGACCGCATAGTGATGATTGCCGAGATTGAGGACCCGGGCACGCCCGAGTCGTGGACAGAGTTCAAGGTTCCGTTCAAGCCGATGAACGGCAAAGAGTTCGACCCAGAGAGACTCGCGAACAACGGATACGCAATTACCGTGGTTGCAAGCTCAAGCAAGAACGGAGCGTTCTTTGAAGGCGCTGTAGGCAGCACATTGTATGTCGACGAGATAACAATCCTTTGGGAGGCCGAGGAGGAGTAAGAAGCCGTTTGTAAAATCTATGATTATGAAAAGAATTATTATAGCACTCGTAATTGCAGCGACTGCGCTGACTGCTGCAGCACAGAGCAACAACGAGATTGGCAGCACTGACAAGAACCTTATAAAGGCTGCCCTTAAAGGGTGGCACATACGCCTGAGTGCGGGCTACAATATCGGCGGAACAGCACCGTTGCCGCTGCCACGCGAGATTCGCGGGATTGAGGGCTACAACCCGGGACTCAACCTGGCGATTGAGGGAACTGTAGAAAAGAACTTCAAGGCATCGCCTTGGGGCATACGTTGGGGTATAAGGCTTGAGACAAAGGGCATGACCACCAGAGCAAAGACAAAGAACTACCACATGGAGGCATGGAACACCGACGGCTCGGGCAAGGTACAGGGTGCCTGGACAGGAAAGGTAAAGACAAGCGTAAATAACACATACCTTACACTGCCTGTGGTTGCCGTGTACAACATCGACAAGCGCTGGAGCGTGTCGGCCGGAGCATACGCGTCATACCTGCTCGACGGTGAATTCACCGGTGCCGCATACGACGGCTACATACGCGACCAGGACCCCACCGGCGAGAAGGCCGAGGTTACACGCGCCGAGTATAACTTCAGCAGCGACATACGCAAGTTCAACTGGGGCTTGCAGGCTGGCGGCGAGTACAAGGCCTACAAACACCTTGCACTGTTCGCGAACCTTCAATGGAGCATGAACGGGATATTCCCAAGCGACTTCGGCAGCGTAACATTTGCCCTGTACCCAATTTACGGAACATTAGGTTTTACCTATCTGTTCTAAAGGATAGAATAAACGAATAACAAAACAATAATTGCTTATGAAGAAATTTTTACTCACAATGGCAGTAGCATTGACAGCGCTGTTCGCTACTGCACAGACAAAGACCTACACCGACAACCTTGTGGTTACAATTGACGGCGAGAGCACAGAGCCACAGGAGACTACAATCAGCGTTGCAGAGAACGCAGACGGCACATACTGCCTCTCATTGAACAATTTCGTACTTGGCGGTGAAATAAAGGTGGGCAACATCGTTGTCGACAACATCCAGGCCACCGACAAGCATGGCATAAAGGAGTTTGCTACAGTACAGAACATAAACATTACTGCAGGCGAGGGAAACGCTGACGACTGGCTTGGCCCGATGCTCGGCGAGGTACCCGTTGACATCAAGGGAAAGATGACCGACGAGAAGCTCTACTGCACAATAGACATTGACATGTCGGCAACCCTTGGACAGGTAATCTACGTAACATTCGGCAACGACATGAGCGCTGTTGTGAACACAAAAGAGTACACCGACAACCTTGTGGTTACCATTGACGGCGAGAGCACCGAGCCACAGGAGACTACAATCAGCGTTGCAGAGAACGCAGACGGCACATACTGCCTCTCACTGAACAATTTCGTCCTTGGCGGCATGATTCAGGTGGGCAACATTGTTGTCGACAACATCCAGGCTACTGACAAGCATGGCATAAAGGAGTTTGCTACAGTACAGAACATAAACATTACCGCAGGCGAGGGAAACGCTGACGACTGGCTTGGCCCGCAGCTCGGTGAGGTGCCTGTTGACATCAAGGGAAAGATGACCGACGAGAAGCTCTACTGCACAATAGACATTGACATGTCGGCAACCCTTGGACAGGTAATCTACGTAACATTCGGCAGCGACATGAGCGCTGTTGTGAACACAAAAGAGTACACTGATAATCTGGTGGTTACCATTGACGGTGAGAGCACCGAGCCACAGGAGACAACAATCTATGTTACTGAGTACATCGACGGCACATACAGCCTGTCATTGAACAATTTCGTACTTGGCGGTATGATTCAGGTGGGCAACATCGTTGTCGACAACATACAGGCCACAGAAGAGAACGGCATAAAGAGTTTTGCCACATTGCAGAACATTCTTATCACTGCAGGCGAGGGAAATGCTGACGACTGGCTTGGCCCGCAGCTCGGTGAGGTGCCTGTTGACCTCAAAGGTTACATGAATGACGAGCAGCTCTACTGCACAATCGGCATTGACATGACAGCAACCCTCGAACAGGTAATCACTGTTACATTCGGTACAGACAGTTTCACCGGAATCGAGAACATCGTTGCAGGCGAGGGTGCAAAGGTTATCTACGACATCACCGGCCGCCGTGTAAATGCTGTGACAGCTCCAGGCATCTACATCATCAACGGCAAGAAGTGCATTGTGAAGTGATGCAACGAAACAATAATAGTGGAATGCGCGGAGAAATCCGCGCATTTTTTTTTGCTGCAACAGCAAGTTTGCCAAGCTATACGACCATTTTATTGATTTTTTTAACGAAATTTGCATAATATGTGGTCTCTTGGCAACAAAAAGAGAAACAAAAGATAATATCAGGCCTTTTTCTCCGTTGATAGATAGGGTAAAATCGTAAAAAAATGAAAAAGTGGCTCATCATACTCATGCTTGCTATTGGCGCGTTCACTGCCGTACGCGCACAGTATGATGTACACTTCACCCACTACTGGAAGATGCTCAACTTCTACAACCCTGCGGGTGCCGGTGCCGAGCAGAAGATGTTCGCCTATGCAGCCTACAGCAACCAGCTGTCGGGTTTCGAGAACAACCCAAAGAGCATGCTCCTGAACATTGACGCACCGATACCGTTCGTGCGCGGCGACCATAATCTGGGCATCGGTGCACTGAACGACGACATAGGTATGTTCACCAACCAGCACATCTACCTCAACTATGCCTATGGTTTCAAGCTCTTCGGCGGACGCTTGGCAGCAGGAGCACAGATAGGAATCCTCAACAGTTCATTCGACAGCAAGGACATCATATTCGGCGGCGACAGCAACGACCCCGCATTCCCCAGCGGCAATGCCGAAGGAAACTCCATTGACTTCGGAGCAGGAGTGCTCTACCAGCACAAGTATTTCTATGCCGGAGTATCGGGCCTGCACCTCAACGGCCCCACAATCCTCATGGGCGAGAAGAACGAGATTGAGGTAGCCCCATATCTTAATTTTACAGCAGGAGGCAATATACCGTTAAAAAATTCGTTAATATCAATACAGCCCTCATTGCAGGTGATGACAGACCTTGTCGCTTGGCGTGCCGACATAACCGCCCGTGGTACATATGACTACAACAGCAAGCAGTTCTTCGGCGGAATAACATACAGCCCTGACGTGTCTGTGACCTTCTTTCTGGGCCTTGAGATAATGAACATAACAGCAAGCTACGGCTATGAGCTGTTCACGTCGGGAATTGGTGCCGAGAACGGCAGCCATGACATTTTTCTGGGATACCAGATTAACCTTGACATATTCAAGAAAGAAAAAAATAAACATAACAGTATAAGAATATTGCAATGATGAAAAAGATAGTTTTTCTCTCAATGGTTCTTCTCTCTCTCGTCGCAATCTCGTGTATGAGTCCCCGCGGCGGAATGAGCAATTCACAAGGTGGTGAAGTCACCGGAATAAGCGGCACTGCGGTCAACGAGCCCACACCTTACGGTATGGTATTCGTTCCACGTGGTTCTATAAAGGTCGGTGACGAAAAGACCGATTCCCTGTGGGGAACAGGAGCACCTACAAAGGATATCTCTGTAGACGCATTCTGGATGGACGAAACCGAGGTCTCCAATGCCAAGTACCGCCAGTTCGTGTTCTGGGTACGCGACTCTATCATCCGCGAGCGTCTTGCCGATCCTGCCTATGGCGGCGACGAGTCGTACAAGATTACCGAGGACGAATATGGCGAGCCAATCAACCCTTACCTCAACTGGAAGAAGCCTATCCCCTGGAAGAAGCCTACCGAGGACGAGCAGCGTGCCATCGAGAGCGTATATATCGTGAACCCCATCACAGGCGAGAAGATGCTTGACGCGGCACAGATGAACTACCGCTACGAGATATATGACTACACACAGGCTGCGCTGCGCAGAAACCGCCTCAATCCCGAGGAGCGTAACCGCAACACCGACATCCCTACCGACTATGAGGCAGTGGTGACAATATCAAAGGACACTGCATACGTTGACGACGAGGGCAACATTGTCCGCGAGACAATCAACCGCGCGCTCTCAAGCCCATACGACTTCCTGAACACTTACATCGTGAATGTATACCCCGATACTACCTGTTGGGTAAATGACTTCCCCAATGCAAACAACGAGACATATCTGCAGCTCTACTTCAGCCACCCCAACTACGACAATCACCCTGTTGTGGGCGTGAGCTGGGAGCAGGCCAACGCTTTCTGCGCATGGCGCACAGAGTATCTCCTCAAAGGTATGGGAGCACAGGCAAAATGGATACAGCGCTACCGCTTGCCATCGGAGGCCGAGTGGGAATATGCCGCACGAGGCAAGGAGGGCAACCGCTTCCCATGGGAGCAGGAGGACACCAAGAGCGATGCCGGGTGCTACTACGCGAACTTCAAGCCGGGTGAGGGCAACTACACAAAGGACGGTAGCCTCATAACATCGCGTTGCGGAATATTCTCGGCAAACTCGAACGGTCTGTACGACATGGCAGGAAACGTAGCCGAGTGGACATCGACCGTGTACACCGAGGCCGGAGTGTTGCAGATGAGCGACATCAACCCCGACCTGCGTTACCGCGCTGCCAAGGAGGATCCCTACAGCATGAAGAAGAAGACCATACGCGGAGGCTCATGGAAGGACCCTGTGAAGTTCATCCAGGGAGCGACAAGAGCTTCGGAGTACCAGAACGAATCACGCTCATACATCGGTTTCCGTTGCGTACGCAGCTATGCAGGCACAGAACGTAAAAAGTAAAACAGCATCAAGAACAAAAACATTCTCAAGATATGAAAAAGGCTAAAGGTATTATCAGAAGCATACAGGCATTCATGGACTCTGCACGAGGCAAGACAGTCCTGAACTATCTCTACAGTTGGGGTGCCGCAATTGTGATTTTGGGTACACTCTTCAAGCTCACACACATGGCAGGAGCCAACCTGATGCTGTTCGTGGGTATGGGAACAGAGGTTCTCGTGTTCTTCTTCTCGGCTTTTGAACGCCCATATGACGTTGCCGAAGAAGAGAAGAGAGAGGAGGAGGCCGAGGAGGCCTTGGCACGCGTTCCCGGTCAGCCGGTCATCATCAACGGACCTATTGTCACCGGCGGAGGCAGCTACAGCGAGGAGGGCGCTCCTGTTGTGATAGGCACCGGAGGAGGACAGATGCAGGCACCGGATATCAGCAACGTAAACGAGATGGACAAGGTGACCGAGGAGTATGTGGAGCAGGTACGTGCCCTCAATGAGGCAATACAGCGTATATCACAGCAGACAGAGGCCCTTGGCCGCAACCTTGAGGAGATGGATACACTCAGCCGCAACCTCACAGGCGTAAACGCAATATATGAGATTCAGCTGCGCGGTGCCAGTGGTCAGCTCAACTCAATTGACCAGGTAAATGAGCAGACCAAGAAGATGGCACAGCAGGTAGAGGAACTCAACACCCTCTATGCACGCATGATCGAGGCCATGACAACAAACACAAACCGTCAATAAACAATAATACCGTAGACGATGAAGATCAAGAAACAAAGAGTCTCACCACGTCAGAAGATGATCAATCTGATGTACGTTCTTCTGATGGCAATGCTTGCCTTGAACGTATCTTCGGACGTGCTCCACGGTTTTACGCTTGTTGACGAGAGCCTCTCGAAGAGTGCTGTAAACACCATCAAGCAGAACGACATGCTGTACGACGCATTCGACAAGAACCTTGAGCAGAACCCCGAGAAGGTACGAGACTGGTACGAGCGCGCTATGGAGGTGAAAAGACTCTCAAATGAACTGTACGACTATGCCAACGAGCTCAAGACCCGCATAGCAAAGAAGGCCGACGGTGAGGAGGGTGACTACACTAACCTCAAGAACCGTGAGGACCTTGAAGCCGCAACTTATGTTATGCTCACGTCGGGTACCGGAGAGGGACAGGCGCTTTACGATGCGATAACCGGATACCGCACAAAGCTCCTTGAGATGGTAACAGACCCGGCACAACAGGAAATAATATTGACAAGCCTCAGCACCGATGTTCCAAACAGGGACATATCTCTGTTGAAGAACTGGCAGGAGTACCACTTTGAGAACATGCCGGCCATTGCAGCCATTACACTGCTCACAAAGATACAGAACGACGTACGTTATGTAGAGGGTGAGGTGCTTCACACACTGTCGAAGAACATCGATATGGGCGACGTGCGTGTGAACCAGATCCGCGCCCTTGTAATCCCTACTTCAAAGAACATTGTACGTGGAGGCAACTTCCAGGCACAGATTATACTTGCAGCAGTGGACTCTACACAGCGCCCGCAGATATATATCGACGACAACCTGCTTGAGTCGGAGCGCGGTGAATACAGCATCGCCTGCAACAGGACCGGCGACTACACCCTCAACGGCTATATGCTCGTGAACGACGGTTCGGGCTCACAGTCACGTTATGACTTCACACAGAACTACACCGTTGTTGACCCCACCGCAACAGTAAGCGCATCAATGATGAACGTGCTATATGCAGGATTCTCAAACCCGGTGAGCATCTCCGTTCCGGGAGTACCTGCCAACAAGATTTCGGCAAACATATCGGCCGGCAGCGGAAGTATCAAGAGCGACGGCAACGGCGGATACATTGTCGTACCCACAAAGGTCGGCGAGGAGCTGAAGATCGGTGTCACTGCACGTAACGATGCAGGTAACAACCAGAGCATGGGTGAGTACACATTCCGCGTGCGCCAGCTACCCGATCCGACACCTTTCATCGAGTACAAGGACAAGGACGGCAACACACAACGCTACCGCGGCGGCAGAGGCCTGAGCAAACAGGACCTCATGAGTTCCAACGGTATAGTGGCAGCCATTGATGACGGATTGCTGAACATAGGATTCAAGGTCCTCTCTTTTGAAACCGTATTCTATGACAATATGGGCAACGCAAAGCCGATGAACTCGGACGGCACGAACTTCTCGGCACGCCAGAAGGATATGATGCGCAACCTGAGCCGTGGCAAGCGTTTCTACATATCACACGTAAAGGCCGTGGGTCCCGACAACGTAGAACGTCTGCTGCCGACAACCCTCGAGGTAATAATAAACTAAAAACGAACAAACATTAAAGTTATGCAATACATAAGCCGATTACTACTCGTCCTGTCGTTCCTGCTTGTAGCACAGGCTACAGTGGCACAGCCACCCGCACGACAGAGAGAGAACGCAAAGAAGGTGAAAAAGTCAGAAAGCCCTTCTGCAGCCTTTACAGGCCTTAGCGAGAGAGCCAAGAGCCAGTACCCGGGCGCTGTCACACCCCAGGAGGTCGAATGGAGACGCGACGTATACAGGGTGCTCGACCTTGAGAAGGAGAAGAACGCATCGCTCTACTACCCCGTTGAGCCTATGGGCGGAAATATGAACCTTTTCACATTCCTCTTCCGGAACATCATCAATGGCAACATAACTGCATACGAGTACAGCCTCGACGGTTACGAGTCCTTTACCGAGGAGAACGCCGTTGACCCTAAACTGATACTTGATGACTACCGCATCATGTATGAGGAGCAGGACGGAGAGATTGTAGTTAACAAGAGCGACGTACCCAGTGCCGAGGTTCTCAGCTACTACGTAAAGGAGAGCCACTACTACGACAACAAGACCGGAACATTCGGGAGACGCATCACAGCACTATGCCCCGTTCTTCACCGCACAGGCGACGAGTTCTCCACACAGGTTACAAAATACCCTATGTTCTGGCTTAACTATGACGAGATAGCGCAACTGCTCGCACAGCAGAGCGTGATGACAAGCAGCCTCAACAACGTATCATCAATGAGCCTCGACGACTACTTCACAAAAGGCGCATACGACGGCGAGATATACAAGACTGTGAACTTAAGGAACCTTGCCATTTCACAGTACTGCGAGGACTCTACAGCAGTTAAGAAGGAGCAGAAGAAGATTGAACAGCAGCTCAAGGACTTCCGCACCAACCTTTGGAACACAAAGACCGTTGCCGAGATCCGTCAGGACTCCATTGACGCAGCCATAAAGGCAGCCAACGACTCCATTGAGGCAGCAAAGAACCCCGAGGAGAAGCCCAAGAAGAAACTCACACGCAGAGAGCAGAAAACCAAGGAGGAGAAGAGTGAGCCAAAAGTAGAGAAGAAGAGCAAGAGCAAGAGCAAAAGCGAGGGTAGCAAGTCAAACAGCGGTGCCCGAGTATCGGTACGACGTACCCGCAGATAAACATTTTTACCGAAATTTTTGTTTATTTACTTATTTTATCGTTCTTTTGTGGCATAAAATAGGTATTGGAACAGCATTGTAATACCAAAACCGTATACAATGCTGTTTCTGTTTAATAATTTAAAGACAAAAACCATGAAGAAATTTTTTGGAATCCTCGCGATTATCACACTCTTTACAGCAGTTCCTGCTGCAGCTCAGTTCAACTGGGGTATCAAGGCCGGTGTAAACCTTGCACAGAAGCCATCGGACATTGAGGACGTAAAGGGTAAGACCGGTTGGTTTGTAGGTCCTATGGCAAAGTTCACATTGCCAATCGTAGGCCTTGGCCTTGAGGCAAACCTCCTTTATTCACAGTCAAGCACAGAGGTACAGGGCGAGACAATCGAAAGAAAGACTGTTGACCTCCCCGTTTACCTCCGCTACGAGTTCTCACTCCCAGTAGTGAACAAATTCCTTGAGCCATTCCTCGCTGTAGGTCCACAGTGGAGCTGGAACGTAGGTGACAAGACATTCTCTGTAGGAAATATTTTGGCAGGCAGCCAGAACTTCTCGGAGTACACATTGAGAAGCAGTAACCTCAGCCTTAACCTCGGTCTTGGCGCAATCGTTCTCGACCACATCCAGGTTCATGCAAACTACAACATCGCATTGGGTAGCACCAGCGACTATCGCGAAGCAACTGATGCAGCTTTAAACCTTGTTACAAAGTCAAAGACAAATACCTGGCAGGTATCTGTTGCATATATCTTCTAAAGGTTGAAGAACAACCAACACAAAGGCTCCTTGCTGATGCAAGGAGCCTTTGTTGTATATAACGTAAATGAGGATTGCCCAATCAACACAACAACACAGTTATCGCGCTTTTAAACACAACTGCATAATTATTAATATAAATTGCCAAAGGCAAGGCTTGCGCAGCCATCGCGCCTTAAATTATTAGTATAAACCGGTAAGAACAAGGCCTGTGAAAGTTTTGGTAACAAGAGTTTAGTGAACCTAAATGACTGTTAACAAAACTGAGCAAAACAACGTGTTAAACAAATAATCTCTTATATTCTTTATACAACTTACCCTTAATCTGCAGTCATATATTCTTTTTGTTGTCGTTATATCATGTCCTTTTGGCGCCCAAAA
>SUXN01000019.1 GCA_015060965.1 Bacteroidales bacterium
TAATCAGTAACGCAACCGTGGTTGCTTCCCGAAAGCGAGTGCAAAGGTAGAGCAAATTTCTGAACTGACAAACTTTTCGAGGAATAAATTTCAATAAAATTTAAACATTTTTTAAAGGTTGCTAATTTTCAACAAGTTACAGATGAAGATTTTTTTCGCATTTTTTGAAGCCATTGCATTGTACACTCTTTCCTTTTACAAAGCCAATGATTTCATTTTAATGAATAATACATAAAACATCTTAACAGATACACCTTATATATTATATTTTGTGTAATTTTGCGCAAATTTTCAGAGGGGGCCGCAAAACAATAACCCCGAAACAACATGATATGAAAAAAGAACTCATTACATATTTATATATATTGCTGATTCTGCTTGTACCCGCAAGCACTATAGCCCAGGAGGCAAGCAAGGTGCGCATACACGGCAAGATAACCGATGCTGCAACCAAAGAGGCACTACCCTATGCTTCGATAAGGATAAACAAGACATCGATAGGCTGCAGCAGCGACAACAGAGGAAATTTCTCGTTCTATGCTCCCGCGTTGCGAGACACGCTCATAATATCAAGCGTCGGTTACACCGACAAGCGCATTCCGCTTTCGTCAAAGACACGTATGCCAATAAAGGCGGTTCTGGAACCGGCCGACTATGCATTGTCGGAACTTACGGTAAAGCCCAAGAAGGAGAAATACAAGAGAAAGGACAACCCCGCAGTTATCCTTGCAAGGGAAATAATAAAGAGACGCGATGACAATTCGCCAAAGAACAAGGACTACTACAGCCGTGACAGACACGAGAAACTGAATCTGGCACTCAGCAACTTCAGCACCGAGAACAACAAGCACTTCGCCAAGCAGTTCGAGTTTCTTGAACAGTACATCGACACCTCGCAGATATCGGGCGAGCCTATCCTGCACATATCGGCACGTGAGCTCATTGCAACCGACTATTATCGTAAGGAGCCCGAGCGCGAGCGCCAGCACGTGAAAGGAAGAAAAAGGAACGGCATCGACGACATGTTCTCCACGGGCGAGATTGAGGCGCTCTACGAGGAGACCTTCAAGGACGTGGATATTTTCCAGGATAACATATCGCTTTTCGGCAACAAGTTCGTGAGTCCTGTCTCAAAACTTGGTCCTACGTTCTACAAGTACTACATAATGGACACCATCGACATAGGAAGCGACAGGTGCATTGACCTTGCATTCTCACCATTCAACGTAGAATCGTTCGGTTTTACAGGACACATATACGTGACCACAGATTCCACCTTCTTTATAAGAGGAGTGCAGATGAACGTGCCCCACGACATAAACATGAACTTCGTGGAGTACATGAACATCAAACAGGACTACAGCCGCCGGCCCGACGGAACACGTATACTCAACAAAGAGACACTGACCGCCGAACTGAAGGTGGTGAACGCCCTCAACGGATTCTATGCCCACCGCGAGGTTGTATACGCGAACTACAATTTCGACAGCACCCCGCAGGGCGAAAAGATACTGGAGAGCCCGGCCAAGGTTGTAGAAGAGGACAACTCTATGAAGCAAAGCGATGAGTTCTGGGCCGTAAACCGCCTTAACGAGGTGACCGAAAAGGAACAATCGGTACAAAAGATGATGAAAGAGCTGCGCAACAACCCGCTCTACTACTGGCTGGAGAAAGGCGTATCGTTCCTCTTCACGGGTTGGATACCTATCAGGGAGAACGAACCGCCCATCTTCTATGGCCCGGTGAACACCTCGGTGAGCCACAACGAGCTTGAGGGATGGAGACTGCGCACAGGAGCAATGACATCGGCCTACCTGAACCCACATCTTTTCGGACGTTTCTTCGTCGCATACGGCCTGGGCGACCACCGCTGGAAATATATGGGCGAAGTGGAATACTCTTTCAAGAAGAAAAAGGAGCACCCCAACGAGTTCCCTATCCACTCGCTGAAAGCACACTATGAAAGCGACATTTTCCAGTACGGACAGACCTATCTGCACACCAACAAGGACAACATTTTCCTGAGCATCAAGCGCGACAAGGACAACAAGATTGGCTATATGAAGAAAGCGGAACTCACATACACCCGTGAGTTCTACAACAATTTCTCATATAACATCACACTGCGCAACAGGATAGATATAGCCACACACCTGATACCGTTCGAGCGCACCGTCACCACCGACGGTGTAACGACAAGCACCTTTGTCGACGACGTCAACCGTTCCGAGATTGAGATCGGATTGAGATACGCCCCAAACGAAAAGTTCATCCAGAGCAAGTGGAACAGGAATTCGATACTACCCGAACACCCCGTGTTCACCCTAAACCACAGGATGGGAATAAAAGGCGTGCTCGGCAGCGACATCAACTACCACCACACCGAGGCCAGCTTCCAGAAGCGATTCTGGTTCTCGGCTTTCGGCTATACCGACTGCATAATCAAGGCCGGTAAAGTATGGAACAAAGTACCGTTCCCACTACTCATAATGCCAAACGCCAACCTCTCGTACACAATACAGAGCGAATCGTATTCATTGATGAACGCCATGGAGTTCTTCAACGACGAGTACGCATCATGGGACCTTACATATTACATGAACGGACTAATATTCAACAGAATCCCACTGATACGCAAGCTCAACTGGCGCGAGGTGGTGACCTTCAAGGGCATGTTCGGCAACCTGAGCGACAAGAACCGTCCCGACCCGTTGAACACCGGCACACTGTTCAAGTTCCCTTACGAGAACGACGAATACCATTATATGGACTCCACACCATACATGGAACTTGCATTCGGAGTGGAGAACATCTTCAAGGTGCTGCGCATCGACTATGTCCGCAGGCTCACTTATACCGACCTCCCGGGCATTGACAAATGGGGAATAAGGATAAAGTTCCACATACAGTTCTAAACAAAGATAAACAATGAAGAATCTGCTGTCCATATTGCTATTGTCACTGTTGTCTATCATCTGCACAGGCAACAGTGACAACAGCCTTGCCTGCGCGGGAGAGAGCAACGTTACACTCTGCACCCTCAAGGACAGCAACAAAGAGAACATCGCAGAACTTTCGGACAGGCTCAACGGATGCCGCTTTGAAACTCCGCAGACAACCAACGTCAACATCACACAGCGCAACCAGCAGCAGACTCAGCGTCAGTGGCAGGAAAACACAAAATGTGTTCTTGCATCCACGTACACACCGTCCGGACACAGCTGGAACACTCTGCAGAGCGTACGCGCAACTGTCGCCGCATCACGCCATAGCCATGGGTATTACATATATACCCTCAGGCACATCATCATTTAGCGTTTTTCTTTTTAGACACCACCACTGCGTCACAAGCAAGGCATACCCAAAGGCATGCCCGCCGTGTGATGCGCCCCTATCATCAAATTAAAAACAAAACGGAGTCTATATAATAAGGTAAAAGACCTATGTAACGACTTCAAAAGAAACTAAAACGCTAAATATCATGAAAAACGAAATAGACAACAAAGTTCTTGAGGAGAACAACATATCAGCAAAGAAAAAAACATCTGTAGCCCCAATCGCAATATTGGTTTGCGCAGCACTTGTATTGGCCGGCGGCCTATGCATAGACAATGACAGTGACGCAAAGATGCCCGTACTGCTTGTTGCGTTTGTGACAGCCGTATTCGGCGTGGCAAAGATGTTCAACCAGCCCACAGCGCTTGTTTACGAGCCGCATAACGAGATACTTAATGAGGAAGAGCTCTTCTTCGACATCAAAGAGAAGAACAATGTGATTGAGTTGCTACGGAACGGAGAGTTCACAAGACTGCGTTCACAGGCAAAAGACAGCAGCAATCACCCGTTGAAAGTGGAACTCTACGCAACCCAATCGGGGAGCATAGCAATATACCGCGTATACCACTTTGTTCCATACACTTTTGAGCCGCTCACCGGTTACGAAGTGTGCAAAAGATAAAATCAGGCACGAACCGGAGTTTATTGTTTATAAAAAGTCTCTTGCCAAAAAAGGCAGGAGACTTTTCCTCTTTAGAAAACTGAAAGCCCATTCAAGAACCTCCGAATTTTCCATTTTGTAAAATTTCTAAAATATCTGTCAATATTTAATTTTCAAAACCAGCATATACACAAATCAAAAAAGTACAACAGAACGCGCATTTAACACACTTTTACACAAAAAAGTCAAAAAAAGTATATTAAATTTATTAATCTCATTAGTTTGCACTATATTCGCAGTGTCGGTTGGAACCGGATTGACCGACGTCACAATCAAATAATCCGGCAAAACTAAAACAACAAAACTATGAAAAAAGTATTTTTGACACTCGCGTTGATGTTGACAACTATGGTTGCAAGTGCACAGTGGTATGTTGGTGGCGGTATCGGTTTCGGCAAATCAGAACTTGCTGATGTTGAGACTACACAATTCACATTCACCCCTGAGGCCGGTTACACAATTGACGAAAACTGGACTGTCGGTGCAGCTCTCGGTGTTGACTGGACAAAGGATGCATACACACAGTTCTCTGTTAACCCTTACGTTCGTTACACATTCTTCAAGGCCGGCAACTTCTCATTCTTTGCTGACGGCGTTGTTGAGCTCGGAAGTGTTAAACCCGACGAGGGCGACAGCTCATTCACATGGGGCATCGGTGTAAAGCCTGGTATCGGCTACAGCTTTACAGAGCATTTTTCAATCGCAGGTCACCTCGGTTGGTTAGGCCACAGAGATTTTGACGATGCAGGTGAGGCTACTGCAATTACACTGAACAGCAGCAATCTGTCATTCAGTTTGTATTACAGCTTCTGATAAAGACAAACTACAATAATCATGAGCCCGCAAAACTTGCGGGCTCTTTTTTTGCGTTAAACAAACTTAACCTCGCCTCATTTCAGACTCCGCAAATGTTTATATGTAAAAAAGGGTTATTATGAAGAAGTTTATTTTTACAGCAGTTACAACACTTATTTTCATTACAGGCAATGCACAGGTGTACATAGGCGGAGGATTGAAATTCTGGGACAACGACGACGACAAGCGCACCACCATCAGTGTGACGCCCGAAGTGGGATACCGCGTAAGCAAACGCTTTGCCTTTGGAGCCTGTCTGGGTTATGAATACAGCAAAAGCGAAGGTGTACACACCGACAGCTACTCCGTAGAGCCTTACCTAAGGCATTTCATATATTCATTCAACAATTTCGACCTCTTTTGGGAGGGAACCCTTGAGTTCTGCTACGTCGACCCCAACAACGCCGAGTCGGGCTACTGCCTGGGCATAGGAGCAAAGCCGGGCATCAGCTACACCATCAACGAGCATTTCTGCATCACCGCATTTGTAGGATTCTTCGGCTACAGGCATTGTGAAAGACAATTCAAGCACCCCAAATTCGAGCCCGGATTGGGAATCAGTCTTGTAAACGACCTGTCGTTCAGCTTCCACTACTATTTTTAGAAGAAGAAACACCACACCACCCTGCCCCGTAATAACTTTTATGCATCATTTTCGTAAATTGGATTTTATTGAGTAATTTTGCCGCGCAAAACACAAAGCGTCAGGCTAAGATGAAATTCATTACCCAATTCGGTATAATACTGGCAATATCTTTCATTGGAGAGATACTGAACCGCACGATTCCGCTGCCGATACCGGCAAGCATATACGGAATGACAATACTGTTTACCGCACTATGTACCGGTGTCATCAAACTGTCTGCAGTAAAAGAAACAGGCAAGCTGCTCATAACGATGATGCCGCTGATGTTCATACCGCCCGCAGTAGGACTCATCGAGTCATGGGATGTGATGCAGGAGTTCATCATTGCCATAATTGTGATTTCCGTCATATCGACGGTGCTTGTAATGGCCGCAACGGGACATATCACACAATTTATAATGAAACATAAGGGGAAGGAGGAGAAGAGATGAAAGAGATAATATCAGAATCGCTCTTCTTTGGAGTGGCGTTGAGCGTAGGAACATACATCCTTGGTACTATAATAAAGAAGAAGTGGGATATATTCATATTCAACCCGCTACTGCTTGCAATCACCCTGACCATATCGACATTGCTGGTACTTGGCATCGACTACAGCAGCTACAACGAGGGCGCGAAGTTCCTCACCTACCTGCTGACACCTGGCACCGTGGCACTCGCCATTCCGCTCTACGAGCAGGTGATGCTGCTAAAGAAGAACCTCACAGCAATACTCGTGGGCATAGCGTCGGGAGTGATGTGCAGCGGAATATCCATTTTCGCTATGGCGTTGCTCTTCGGGCTGAACCACACACAATATGTCACCCTATTGCCGAAATCAATCACCACTGCCATCGGCATTGGACTATCAGCCGAACTCAACGGATATGTAGCGATAACCGTTTCAGCAATCATATTCACCGGACTGATAGGCAACATAGCAGGAGGACTCTTCTGCCGTCTGCTACATATAAAGCACCCGATAGCCAAAGGGGTTGCAATTGGCACAGCATCGCACGTCATGGGAACCTCAAAGGCTATGGAGATTGGAGAGATTGAAGGCGCCATGAGCAGTCTTTCTGTTGCCGTGGCTGGATGTATGACCGTTGGAGCAGCGATATTGCTCGAATGGTGGATATAGTTTTCTCATTTTCTTACAAAAAATTGCAGAAATTGCACTATTATTCATATATTAGCGCAGTAAACCACGTAAACCCGAACAAATATGATCATTGCCGTTGACTTTGACGGGACTATCGTCGAGCACAAATACCCCGAGATTGGCAAAGAACGTCCTTTTGCCACTTACACACTCCGCAAACTCACCGAAGAGCGCCACAGGCTCATCCTGTGGACAGTGCGCCGCGGCAAAGAGCTTGAGGAGGCTGTCGAATGGTGCAGACAGCGCGGTGTCGAATTCTATGCGGTAAACAGAAACTTCCCCGAGGAGACTGTGGAGCCACACGGCGGCTACAGCAAAATCAATGCAGACATGTTCATCGACGACTGCAACCTTGGCGGCATACCCGACTGGGGACAGATATATACAATGATACACGAGAAAAAAAGTTGGAGCGACATCTACTCATTGGACCAGGAATATGATGAGCCAAAGAGAAAGAAAAAAGGCTGGTTCTGGTGAAAACAAGAAGTTGCGATAAAAAGGTAAAAAAACTGCGAAATTTTTCTTGTTAATAATCAACGACTTGAAGTTTTTATCGAAAATTTTTATAAAAAAACTTCCCGAAATGTTTGCAGATATAAAATAAAGTAGTACCTTTGCAACGCGTTAAGGCAATGCGCTGTTAGCTCAGTTGGTAGAGCAATTGACTCTTAATCAATGGGTCCAGGGTTCGAGTCCCTGACGGCGTACAAAAAGGAGGAAGTTATTTCCTCCTTTTTTTGTATTGAGACCTGCCAACATTTGCGGTCCCCTATTGCAAAAACAATTCATTATTGATACTTTTGTACATCAACATATATACAAACCCATAATATTCAAAATATGCCCTATTGCAAGAACTGCGGTGCCGAAATAAACGAGAATGCCGCAATATGTACCAAATGCGGTGCATGGGTCAACGAGAACCCACAGAACAGAACAAACAACACAAAAGGCAACAAGGAGTGGCTCGTGGTACTGCTTCTATGCTTTTTCCTCGGCGGCCTTGGAGTACACCGTTTCTATGTAGGCAAGACAGGCACAGGCATAGCACAACTGCTCACCTGCGGCGGATGTGGCATCTGGGCCCTCATCGACTTCATAATGATCCTTGTAGGAAGCTTCACCGATGCAGACGGCAACCCGATTAGGAATGATTAGCAAACTCTTTCTCCTGTTGCTTTTACCGGTAATACTCTATTCGATACCAACAGACGGTATTTTCAACGGGGAAACGACCTGTCTTTTCAAAAGATTCCTTGACACAGAGTGTTGGGGATGCGGAATGACGCGCGCGCTGTTCTCACTTCTATACGGCAAGTTTACCCAGGCATGGGAATACAACCCGCTCATTGCGCCTTTATTCCCGCTCCTGCTGTGGTTATGGAGTAAGGAGATATGGAACACCATAAAAAGGATAAAGACTGTTTAGAGCCATCAAACAGCATCCCGCACATATAAGAAAGCAGGACAGCACACCATGGTGCTGTCCTGCTCATTTTATGCATAAACGATTATTTCGCAATAATCAAGAAATAGTTCTTCTTTCCCTTCTGTACAAGGATATACTTATCGTTGAGCAAGTTCTCGGCATTGATGACCTGATCAAAGGCAGCAAGCTTCTCCTTATTTACAGAGACACCACCACCCTGCACCAGCTTACGCATCTCGCCCTTTGAAGCAAAGATTGCAGCAAGGTCTGTTGTAAGGTCAACAGCCTTCACACCCTCGACTATAGCCTCGCGTGAAACCTCGAACTGGGGAACACCGTCGAACACTGCAAGCAGCGTATCCTCGTCAAGCGAGCGGAGAGCCTCGGTAGAAGCATTACCGAAGAGAATGTTCGATGCCTCCACGGCCTTGTTGTACTCCTCCTCTCCATGTACAAGCACTGTAACCTCCATGGCAAGACGCTTCTGCAAAAGACGCATGTGTGGAGCCTGAGCATGCTCGGCAACAAGGGCCTCAATCTCCTCGCGGCAGATAGATGTGAATATCTTGATATACTTCTCGGCATCCTCGTCGCTCACATTCAACCAGAACTGATAGAAACGGTAAGGCGATGTATAACGCTTGTCGAGCCAGATGTTACCCTGCTCGGTCTTGCCGAACTTCTTGCCATCGGCCTTTGTGATGAGCGGACATGTAAGCGCAAACACTTCGTTGCCCGACATCTTGCGTATCATCTCGGTACCTGTTGTGATGTTACCCCACTGATCGGCACCACCCAACTGCAGCTTACAGCCGTGTGTCTCGTTAAGATGAACATAGTCATAACCCTGAAGGAGCTGATAAGTGAACTCCGTGAACGACATACCGTCAGTACCCGCCTCACCCGAGAGACGACGCTTTACAGAGTCCTTTGACATCATATAGTTAACGGTAATCATCTTACCGATGTTACGGATGAAATCAAGGAAAGTGAACTCCTTCATCCAGTCATAGTTGTTCACAAGCACCGCTGCATTAGGAGCATCGCTGTCAAAATCAAGGAAGCGCGCGAGCTGCTTCTTGAGCGCCTCCTGGTTGTGACGCAGTTTCTCTTCATCAATGAGCACACGCTCCTTTGACTTTCCCGAGGGGTCACCGATCATACCTGTAGCACCACCGATGAGCGCAATAGGCTTGTGACCGCAAAGCTGGAAGTGACGCAGCATCATAACACCGACAAGGTGACCGATGTGAAGAGAATCGGCTGTGGGGTCAATGCCCAAGTAAGCGCTTGTCATCTCTTTCTGCAACTGTTCTTCTGTTCCGGGGGTCATGTCCTGAATCATGCCCCTCCATTTAAGTTCCTGTACAAAATTCATAGTTATATATTTTAAATCATCATTATCAAAGTCTGTATAGCTGCGACGGTGTAGTACGCTTCAGCACATTGAGCTGCACATCCTTGCCCGCGATTATTCCGTAACGCCCGAACTCCATCGTCACAGCCTTGTAGGCAAGCTCGGGATGGTTGTTCTCTTCGCTCAAGTGGCACAACCATATATATTTGAGGTGCTCATTGAAATGCGATGCCAGATAGCTCGCTGTAGTCTGGTTACTCAAGTGACCGCGAGGACCCGAAACACGCATCTTCAGGAACTCGGGATAACGGCCCATCATAAGCATCTGCTCCTCATAGTTGGATTCAATGACAAGATAGTTAGCCTGATCGACATAAGACGATACAACATCCGTTATCTCGCCCAAATCGGTCGCAATACAGAACTTCTTGTCCCCCACTTCAATGAAATAACCCACATTGTCGCTACCGTCGTGCGGCACCTCGAACGGTGTTATCTCAAAATCGCGGAATGTAATCTTCTCCTCCTTCTCGACATAACGCACATACATAGGGTCAATAAGCTTTGTCGTGCAATAGTTGTGTGTTATGCCCTTATGTACCTCACGGGTGGCATATACCGGGATATTGGCCTTTGCCGATATCACACCCAAAGACTTGATGTGGTCGGCATGGTCGTGGGTAACAAAGATGGCACATACACTCTCAAAAGGGATGCCTTCCTTCTTCAAGGCCATACGTATGGTCTTTGAAGGGATTCCCGCGTCAATGAGAATGCCATAGTCACCCACCCCGAGGTAGTAACTGTTTCCGCAGCTTCCGCTGCCGATACTCATAAAACGAATCTCCATATCTCTTTTATCTTTTACTTCAAAACAAAGGCAATGCACATCAGAAAGGATGGCCTATCGCAAAGTGCAATGCAAAATCCCTACCGAAATTCGGGTTTACGATAGGATATTTGTCCCTGCCACTGTAGGCAGGATTTACGGCTTTCATGGCTGCATCAAGACGGAACACAAACATATCGAGTTCCAGTCTCACACCCAGACCGTAAGAGAAAGCCAGTTCCTTGTAGAAACTGCCGAACGCAAATTGACCACCAGGCTGTTCTTTATAAGAACGGATGGTCCAGATATTTCCTGCATCGACAAACACCGCAGAATGCAGGCGCCAGAACAGGTGTGAACGGTACTCGATATTGAGGTCAAGCTTCATATCACCCGACTGGTTAATGAAATCTATATTAGAACCCTTACTCCTGTAACTTCCGGGGCCAAGAGTACGCACAGTCCAACCACGCATACCATTGGCACCGCCCGAGAAGTAACGCTTCTCGAATGGCAAGATTCTTGAGTTGCCATAGGGATAGGCAACGCCCAGTCCCATATGCATGACTATCGAGTTACGGTCATCAATCTTCACACGGGTCGTAAGGTCAATATCTCCCTTGAGATACTGCGCATACGCAATATTGAGGAAAGTATACTGGCCGTCACTGTTCTTGTCGGCATTTATCGCGCTTGTCGCAAGATACAGCAGATTTCCCGAACTCTCTACACTGGCACGCAACGAGTATGCCACACGATCAAAGCGTCTGGCATCGTCGAGCGACGAGTTATACGAGTATGTATACCCCAGTTTCGTTATAAGCAGATTCTCATAGTTGTATTTCAGGATAGAGTTACGGTTCGAGATACTGTCAAGGTACTCGCTCTTGAAGGTATCGGATATCCAAGGCACATAGATGTAGTTAAGGTCAATGATATCAATCTTGTGGTTAGAGCGCTCTCTCTTGCTCCACATATAACTCCATGCTCCCGACAACACCCTGCGGTTGAACTCGGGACGCTCTTGCGTATTGAACTTGAGCGTAAACATCGTCGACGACACAAGCATACGCTTTTCCGCCGGCACAAACCGGGATATCACACCTCCTCTGAAGCGCAGGCTCAACTCGGCTCCATATTCAAGGAACATCTCACCTGTGTATCCGTGAAGGTTTGAAACAGCCTCATAGGCACCAAAGAGACGCAGGGACAGCATCTCCGAACCCTTGAAAAGGTTCTTGTCGGAGAAAGTGACTGAGGCCGCCGCTCCAAGGTCACCGGCAGTGTTTGTACCCTCAACCTCAAAACTGATAGAGCTGCGCTTGCTACGTTCATACATTATGTAACAGTCGAGCAAAGAGGTATCAGGATGCTCACGCATTCTCACCGTGCTGTACTTTAGCGCCGGCAGTTGCACAAATGAATTGTGTGTTCTTTCAGCATCGTTCAGCGAATAAAGTTTGCCATTTTCCACATAAGTATTGTTCGCCAACAGACTCGGACGTACCACAGGATTGCCCTTATAGTAGAGGTTATAGTTCCCATAGCTCATTGTATCGCACTGTTCAAGAGCCGCATCATCGATATGCAGACCTGCCCCCGACACGAAGTTGACCTTGTCAATATGATACTGCTTGTGCTCAACAGGCTCAGCATCAGCCGAAGGAGTGAAAAGCGCGATATTCATCGTAAGTTTCACTTTGTTCGAATGGTGCGCAGTGTCAGCCGTATATGTTATATATTCTTTCTGGAAGCGGTAATAGCCGTTGTTTCTCAACATATCGGTGATGCGTCTACGTTCATTCTCAAGTCCGTCGACACAAAACGGCATACCCACCTTCAACGAGGTAGACATCGAGTCGGCCACAATCAGTTCTTTAAGCCTTTCGTCATCGGTACGAAGATCAAGCTCAGAAATATAATATCTTTCACGTTCATGAAGATAATATGTTGCAACAGCACGCTTTTTGTCAGTATCCTTCTCGCATTCAAGGTCAACGGTAGCATGCAGATAGCCATCATTGCGCAGCATCTGTTCGATATTGGCACGTGAAGCCTCTGCCAATTCCTCATCATATATCACGGGCGCCTCTCCCAGACGTTTAAGAGCACGATTTACCCATTTGGAATCATCGGTACCTGACAAGGCATACGTGTAAAGAGGCAATTTGAACAGGCTGAACCATTTTGAATTCGGTTGCTGACGCAGATAACTGTTGGCCTTAAGTGCATTAGCGTCATTAGTAGAGCATACAATGTCGACATCATCAAGCAGACACTCACCCTCGGGAATGAACTTGTTCACCGAGCAGGAAAGTACCGACATGAGGCACAAAATCTGAAGCAGAACCTTTCTTAATGACATTATTACACCCAATTTTAAAAAATTCTTGCAAATATACGAAATTCTCGGGAGAAATAAAGTAGATTTGCACTACTTTAACCTACAAGAACAGGGCAAAAATGTTAAGCAAAAGCATACTCAAACAGATAAAATCACTTGAGCAGAGAAAGTACAGAAAGGAAAGCGGCCTATTCGTCGCCGAAGGCGGCAAGACCGTCAACGACCTCATTGCCTGCGGGCTTGGCATAGAAAGGATACTTGCCACACGCGAGTGGCTCGACAGCCATACACTCAACGGCGAACATGAAGTAACGGAAGTAACAGAGGATGAACTCAAGCGTGCAAGCTTTCTCAGAGCGCCACAAGGCATTCTCGCAGTCTTTGAACAACCGCACTACACTATCGACTACGATGCCCCCACCAGGCGACTGTGCCTTGCCCTTGACAACGTACAGGACCCAGGTAACCTTGGTACAATTGTGCGCATAGCCGACTGGTTCGGAATAGAAGAGATATATTGCGCTACAGGTACAGCCGACATCTATAACCCCAAATGCATCCAAGCAACTATGGGAGCAGCCGGTAGAGTAAAGATATTTTACACAGACCTGCCGGAATTCCTGTCAAAGACAAAAGGGCATGCACCCATTTACGGCACATTCCTTGATGGGGAGGATGTGTACAACAAACAACTGAGCACAAACGGAATAATAGTGATGGGAAATGAGGGGAACGGTATCGGGAATGAGTGCGCCTTGCACGTTAACGAACGTCTACTCATTCCAAACTACCCTATCGGGCGCGAAACATCGGAATCTCTCAATGTTTCTGTAGCGACAGCCATCATATGCAGTGAATTCCGACGCCGCATGGGATAGCATCACAGCAACCGTGTCAGCACTCCGTGCTCATCGGCTGAATAAGCACATAGAGACCCACCGGAATGGTGGATCTCAATTTTTATATCAGAAACGACAACAGCATTGTCACATGAGGTAACATACACCTCATCCATAAAAGACATTGCAGGCAATTCCTTTCCAAAAGGAGCTATTGAACGCACTTTCCCTGCGGAAATGTCAACCACCTGAGAGCAGCGTTCTTCACCCCAAGGCATATACAAATGACGGGCAACATACAGCATAATCCTTATTCCTCGTCTTTTTCACTCTTCTGTGGATGAATTCTTATCAAAGAGATGTCATTGAGGAGCAACTTGGCAGCAGCAGTCGTATCGTTGTCAAAATAATATACAAAACCCGATATAGACTCCAAGCGGGAATCGCCATTCCTTTCCAAAGCAAGAATATACTCTCCGTTTTCCACGACATCAAACCCCTTACTATCTACAGAACCATCCTCATACCCAAGCAGAAGTGCTGCATGGGCAAGCTGTCTAACATCCTTTACACCTGCAGTTACGAACATAGCATTGAAGGAGAGAGATATGCTGTCACCAGCAACAAAAGTAGAGTCATCAGGTACATCAAAACCAAATGAGACATGACTGTCAAGCATAGAACAGGCAAGCATCTTATTACGCGAGCCAGTCCAAAGGTCAGCCGTATCAGCAGCCAAATATGCAGCCTCAAGATTTACACCCTCCTCCATTGCACCACCGGCATTGTTCATCTTCTCCACCTCAACCTCAAGACGTTTCTCGAGATTGGCATACATCCTTTGAAGATGCTTGGGATAACGGTTATACCACTCCATAGACCTCTCGAACTGCTCCTGAGTAACACCATGAAGCGAGAAGAGGTATGTAAAGAATAGTTTCTCCTTGTAATCGGCCGAGGTGTACTCCGACGACATTGACTGTGCCAAATGGTAATCGTAGAGCAAAGCCTCCATTTTGCCCTGTGGTATAACATCCTCAGGCATTTTTACCTCACAGGAGGTAAACAGGGTTGCAACAAGCAACATAAGGAGAAAAGACTTACAGCGCATCATTCATCAACCTTAAAGATTATATCCCTATAGAATATCAGCAGCGCAACGACACTGCAACTGATGCAGGCATCGGCAAAATTGAACACCGGACCAAAGAATATATCTCCACCGATGAGCGGCATCCATTCCGGCCATGTAAAGAGGGGAAAATAGAACATATCTACCACACGGCCTTCCATAAAAGAGCCGTATCCGCTTCCCCAGGGAACAAACTCGGCCACCTGCCCCCAGCTCGACGAGAATATCTCACCATAGAAAAGACAGTCGACAAGATTGCCCAACGCACCGGCAAGCACCAACGTTACACACACAATGTAGCCGAATGGTTTGGTTGTACTGCGCAACAGACGCATCAGGTAATAGATAAGGAAACAGACCGCGACCATACGGAAGGATGTCAGGAAGAGCTTCCCGAACAGCTCCATACCGAATGCCATTCCGTTGTTCTCGATAAACCTTATCTGAAACCAATCGCCGAAGACCATTATGCCCTCGCCAAGCTGCATACTCGTCTTGACCGCAATCTTTATCACCTGATCGGCAACAATTGCAAGCGTCAAGAGCGACAGTACAATCCAATATCGCTTTCTGCTCTCCAAAGCCATTCTTTTATCTGTTCTTTTTAGCCTCGATGCTGAGTGTAGCGTGCGGAACAGCCATAAGACGCTCCTTTGAGATGAGCTTGCCTGTCTCGCGACAGATACCGTAAGTCTTGTTCTCGATGCGCACCAACGCAGCCTGAAGGCCCTGGATAAACTTCGCCTGACGGCTTGCTATCTGCATCTGCTCCTCAAGATAAGCGGCATCGCTGCCATCCTCAAGACCCTTGTATGTAGGTGATGTGTCGGCAACATCATTGCTGTCCTCGTGACGCAACGCTCTCATAATCTCATCGTAATCTCTCTTGGCCAATTCCAGTTTCTTCATTATCACTTCACGGAACTCTGCCAACTCAGCATCTGAGTAACGTAGTTTTTCTGACATGTCTCTAAATTTATTATGGTTAGTTAGTTTGTTTTTTCTTATACGCGCTTTACAGTCACCTTTATCGTACAGCCGTCAAGTTCAATGCCCTCGCCTTCGGAAAGAGCTGCATTTACCTCAAGCGAATCGGCAAGAACCTGATTGCAGATATACTCACGGAACTGCTCCACAGCGGCATCGCTCACCTCACTACTTGAGAGAACTACCGATATACGGTCTGTGATCTCAAAGCCACTGTCCTTACGTATTGCCTGTACCTTCTTCACTATCTCACGCGCAACACCCTCTCGACGGAGTTCGTCGGTCACCTCAACGTCAAGCGCTACGGTGAGTGCACCCTCGTTGGCAACAGTCCAACCGGGGACATCCTCGCTGAAAATCTCAACATCGGCAAGTTCAATAAGAGCATCAGTGCCTTCAACCTGCAGGGTGATAGAGCCGTTCTTCTCAAGCTCGGCAATCTGTTCCTGCGACATCTCTGTAACAGCCACATTCACACTCTTCATGAGTTTGCCGAACTTCTTTCCGAGAGTACGGAAATTACACTTGATCTTCTTCACTAGAATACCGTCACCTTCCACGAACTCAAGTTCCTTGACGTTGACCTCGCTGAGGATAAGCTGTTTCACCGCCTCAATGCGTGATTTCATCACCTCGTCGGCAGCCGGGATTGCAATCTTCTGCAATGGCTGACGCACGATGAGTGCCTCCTTCTTACGCAGTGCAAGCACCATTGAAGATATCTGCTGTGCGAGCTCCATACGGTACTCGAGCTCGCTGTCAACCGCAGCCTCGTCACACTCGGGGAACTTGGCAAGGTGTACCGACTTGGCATCGCCACGACCGGTAACGGATGTAAGATCCTGATACAGACGGTCGGCATAGAACGGAGCTATTGGAGCCATAAGGCGTGCTACTGTCTCAAGGCAGGTATAAAGTGTCTGGTAAGCCGAGAGCTTGTCTGTGCTCATATCCGAACCCCAGAAACGCTTGCGGCTGAGACGTACGAACCAGTTGCTCACATTGTCAATCACGAACTCCTGGATAAGACGTCCGGCCTTTGTAGGCTCATAATCGTCCAGGCAATTGTTTACATTCTTTACAAGAGTGTTGAGCTCCGAGATTATCCAACGGTCAAGCTCGGGACGCTCGCACAATGGCACCTCTGGCTCCTCGAATGTAAAGCCGTCAACATTGGCATACATCGTGAAGAAGCTGTATGTCTGGTAGAGTTTACCGAAGAACGAACGTGTCACCTCCTTGACACCCTCCTCGTTGAAGCGGAGGTTATCCCATGGAGCAGAGTTTGTTATCATATACCAACGCAACGCGTCGCTACCGTAGCTCTCGATAGTATTGAACGGGTCAACGGCATTGCCAAGGCGCTTTGACATCTTGTCACCGTTCTTGTCAAGGACAAGACCGTTTGATATTACAGTCTTGAATGCAACGGTGTCGAATACCATTGTCGCAATCGCGTGCAGAGTGTAGAACCAGCCACGTGTCTGGTCGACACCCTCGGCAATGAAGTCGGCAGGATACACCGTGCGGCTATCGAGCAACTCCTTGTTCTCGAACGGATAGTGTATCTGCGCGTATGGCATAGCACCCGAGTCGAACCACACGTCAATGAGGTCGAGCTCGCGGGTCATCACCTTACCAGTAGGAGACACAAGCTTGATATCATCGACATAAGGACGGTGAAGGTCAATCTTGTCATAATTCTCCTTGCTGTAGTCACCGGGAACAAAACCTTTATCCTTATATGGATTGCTTGCCATTACACCGGCTGCAACAGCCTTCTCAATCTCATCGTACAACTCGGCTACCGAACCGATGCAGATTGCCTCGCCATCCTCGCTTGTCCAGATGGGCAGCGGCGTACCCCAGTAACGGCTACGGCTGAGGTTCCAGTCGTTGAGATTCTCGAGCCATTTGCCGAAACGGCCTGTACCTGTAGACTCAGGCTTCCATGTGATAGTCTTGTTGAGTTCACTCATACGCTCCTTCATCTGCGATGCGCGCACGAACCAGCTGTCAAGCGGATAGTAAAGCACGGGCTTGTCTGTGCGCCAGCAGTGAGGATAGTTGTGGACGTGCTTCTCGATTTTGAAAGCGACGCCGGCCTGCTTCAACACCATGCAGAGCACAATGTCAAGAGTTTCGGCCTTTGCGGCAGCCTTCTCGTCATATTTGCCGTCAACAGTATACTGCGGGTCATAAGCATTCTTTACATAAGCACCGGCAAATTTTGAGTAAAGTTCTACATCAACGCACTCCTTAACGAAATCCTCGTCAAGTTCGTCTATTGTCCAGAACTTACCTGTAAAATCAACCATCGGACGTGTCTCGCCCTTCTTGTTTATCATGAAAAGCGAAGGAACACCGGCAGCCTTTGCCACAAAGGCATCATCGGCGCCGAAGGTAGGCGCAATGTGTACGATACCGGTACCGTCCTCTGTTGTGACATAGTCACCCGGAATAACGCGGAAAGCGTCTGCCGATGCATCAACCACCTTGTCGCCATCCTTAGCCACAGGTTTCACCCATGGATAAAGCTGTGCATAGTGCATACCGACAAGGTCAGTACCTTTATACTCCGCAATCACGCGATAAGGAACAACCTTGTCACCGGCCTTGTACTCCTCAAGAGGAAGCTCAGCGCCTGCAGGGTTGAAGTGTGCAGCCAACAGAGGCTTTGCGAGCACCACGGTGATGGGCTCACCGCTGTAGCTGTTGTATGTCTTTACTGCAACATAGTCGATCTTGGGACCAACGCAGAGTGCAGTATTTGAAGGCAATGTCCATGGAGTTGTTGTCCATGCAAGGAAGTAAGGTGTGCCCCACTCCGTCATCTCTGGTTTGGGGTCAAGCATGCGGAACTGCGCAACAGCCGTTGTATCCTTCACATCGCGGTAGCAACCCGGTTGGTTAAGCTCGTGTGAGCTGAGTCCCGTACCGGCAGCAGGCGAGTAAGGCTGGATTGTGTAGCCTTTGTAGAGCAGGTCTTTGTTGTAGAGCTGCTTCAGGAGCCACCAAAGAGACTCGATATAGCTGTTCTCGTATGTAATGTAAGGATTGTCAAGATCCACCCAGTAACCCATCTTACGGGTAAGGTCGGTCCACTCCTTCGTATACTTCATGACCTCTTCGCGGCAGTTGCGGTTATAGTCATCGACCGAAATCTTCTTGCCGATATCCTCTTTTGTGATATTAAGTTTCTTCTCCACTCCAAGTTCTACAGGAAGTCCGTGGGTATCCCAACCGGCCTTACGCTTCACCTGGAAGCCCTTCATTGTCTTGAAACGGCAGAAAGTATCCTTGATGCTTCGTGCCATCACGTGGTGTATGCCCGGCATACCGTTTGCCGAAGGAGGACCCTCAAAAAAGACAAACGAAGGTGCGCCTTCGCGCTCCGACATACTCTTTGCGAAAAGATCGTTCTCATCCCACTCGTTCAGAACCTCCTTGTTGATCTGCGGCAGGTTAAGCTGGTTATATACAGGAAATTTCTTTTTCATTGTACCTTACTATAGTATCTTTTATATCTGTTTTTCTTTTAATCTCGCAAAGATATTCAAAAAAAACGGTAAAAACAAAGAAAGTTCCCGATAATGATTTAACACAGAGACAACAAAGAGAAACAAAACAAATTCCAGCCCAAGACAACACACCCCTGTAGAAAAAAAGCAACGGGCTACGTCCGTAAAGACATAGCCCGTAAAATTTAAAAAGCAATATTTATCCCAAATAGGATTTCAGCAACTTGCTTCGCTGATTCTGTTTCAAACGGCGAATTGCCTTCTCCTTGATCTGACGTACACGCTCACGTGTAAGACCAAAGCGATCGCCGATCTCCTCAAGCGTCATCTCCTGCATGCCGATTCCGAAGAACATCTGGATAATCTCCTTTTCACGATCGGTAAGCGTTGAGAGAGCACGGTCAATCTCGCGTGACAACGATTCATTCACCAACAGATTGTCGGCCATTGGAGAATCATCGTTCACAAGCACATCGAGCAGACTGTTGTCCTCACCGTCTACAAAAGGAGCATCAACAGAGATGTGTCGTCCTGATACCTTCAACGAATCGACAACCTTGTCTACAGGCAAGTCGAGTTGGTCGGCAAGTTCCTCGGCTGATGGACGACGTTCATTCTCCTGTTCAAATTTTGAGAAGGCCTTACTGATTTTGTTGAGTGAACCAACCTGGTTCAAAGGAAGGCGAACAATTCTCGCTTGCTCTGCAAGAGCTTGAAGAATAGATTGTCTGATCCACCAAACGGCGTAACTGATGAACTTGAAACCACGTGTTTCGTCGAACTTTTCGGCAGCTTTAATGAGACCGAGATTACCTTCATTGATCAGGTCAGGCAAGCTGAGACCCTGATTCTGGTACTGCTTTGCTACAGAGACAACGAAACGCAGATTTGCCCTCGTCAACTTCTCCAACGCTCTGCGGTCGCCCTTTCTGATTCGCTGCGCCAACTCCACCTCTTCCTCTACGGTAATGAGTTCTTCGCGGCCAATCTCCTGAAGATACTTGTCAAGCGATGCACTTTCGCGGTTTGTGATACTTTTTGTAATTTTTAATTGTCTCATCTTCTTTTAGATACAATTTCAATTTGCAAAGATATATTTTTCTAATCAGAAATACAAATTTTACACGTTAAAAGTTAGGAAGTAACGGATTTTTTCAGACGAAAATACAACGCTTTAGCAGAAATTTAGAAAAGCGCCACGGAACGGCGACCTTCAACCCCTCGAAGGTTCTGCAAAAGCAGAAAAGCCGTTCCTTTAGGAAACTATCTTGTGGGATAAAAAGCAGAAAAACACAAGACACCCAGGCGCAATCGTGCAAGGCCACAGCAAAAAAAAATCAAATAAAAAACTGCAACCCTTACACTCTTTTAGATAACCCACCTACGAAAACTCCACAAATAAAAAAGTTAATAATTGTTAACATAAACACAGACCATCGATAACAGCAGCCAGTTAAAATTCATGAATTACGGCAGACAAATTCCTCGGCAGGCTTCAGTGCATCGAGTTTACCTACATCAATAAACTCAAGATTTTCAGCGACAACACCATATACAGGAAATTTGGACGCAAGCCACATATAGAAGCTCATTATAGGGAAGCGCACGCCTTTAGTTTCATCAACAGGCAAACTTTTCTCATCAACATACTCCTGCATAAGGGCAGGCACTTTGTCGCTAAGGATGTGGATACCGGAGAACGCCAACGCACGGCAAGCTTTAGGATCAATCTCGGGCGACACTACATGATAATCGCCACTATCCGTATTCATCCAGCCCAAAAGACGCAATGTATCATGGTCAAAAAGCAAGAAGCGGGTCGTCTTACGTTCGCTGACGAGCAATGTAGCAAGAGCATCATCTTTCACTTGCGACTCAAACCAAGGAATATCGCAATTGGAAAGAATGTCGACATTGTGGATAAGGAAACGCCCACAACCTTCGAGGAAACGGCGCGCATGCAACACCGCACCACCCGTCTCAAGCAAAAATTCACGCTCATCGCTTATCTCGAACAACATTTTGCCATCACCGGCATTCTCCTTCGAAAGCGAAATCCAATCCCGAGATTCAACCCACTGCTCCACCTTGTCGGCGAAGTAATGGATATTGACAACAACTTCATCAACACCGGCCGACTGCAACTTACGGGCAACATGTTCAATAAGAGGTTTACCGCACACCGGCACCAGAGCCTTGGGAAGAGTATCAGTGAGGGGCTTGAGACGCGTACCCAACCCCGCAGCAAAAATCATAGCTTTCATAAAACAACATTTTATCCACGAAGATAATACAAAAAGACGGAAAGAAAAAAACAAGTTACGAATAATTCATTACAAAAAGAACTCCGCATAATAATGCCGCATCATTAAAATATTACTTTTTAGAGTAAGTAATATATAAATTTATTATCTTTGCAGGAAACTGCGAAAATAGGATGCGGCTCGGGATAAAAAACAGACTTGTCTTTTTCTCCACTCGCCTTTCACTATCTTTGCAGAAAACTGCGAAATAGACCAATTCTGATGGACAAAAGAAAAATAACTGCAGAAAGCGCTATGCGCGACGGCACAATCCTTGGATGCCTGTGGACTGTGACATTCGCCCTTTCTATCGTGATGTTGAAAATGCTTGTCAACGGACAAGGCTTGTTAATGTCCTTTGCGGTACTCGCAATGACGTTGATGTCGCCATTCGTTGCATACAAGCTTGCCGCCAAGCACCGCGACAACGAAAGGGACGGCGCTATGACATTCGGCGAAGCATGGACATACATAGCAATCATGTACCTGTGCGCCATACTCCTGTCAGCCATTGCACAGTATGTGTACTACGCATATATCGACCCGAGCTCTTTCAGCGACCTCTCAGCGCAGTTTGCGGCATTCGCCGTCAGCAACGGCATGGATGAGACAAGCATAAGAATGTTTACAGATGCGTTTGACAAAATGGGTCAGCAGAGCACCGGAGAGATGCTTCTGTCAATAATTACCGGACATTTAAGCCGCGACCTGATAATCGCCACCATATTGGCATTGATAGTAAAGAAAAATCCATAAAACAGACATAAGGAAATGGACATATCAGTCATAGTACCTCTATTCAACGAGGCTGAATCGCTCCCGGAACTGGCGGAATGGATTCAGAGAGTAATGAAGAACAACAATTTTTCGTACGAGATAATTTTCATCAACGACGGCAGCACTGACAATTCGTGGGATGTCATCGAGGCACTCAGCAGCAAGGACAGCAATATCCACGGCATCAAGTTCCGCCGCAACTACGGCAAGTCACCGGCATTGTACTGCGGATTCGAGCGTGCAAAAGGAGACGTTGTAATAACAATGGATGCAGACCTCCAGGATAGCCCGGACGAGATTCCCACACTCTACAGAATGGTCACCGAGGAGGGATACGACCTTGTATCGGGCTACAAGAAGAAACGCTACGACCCGTTGAGCAAGACAATCCCCACAAAACTCTTCAATGCCACAGCACGCAAGGTATCGGGAATCAAGAACCTGCACGACTTCAACTGCGGCCTTAAGGCATACCGCAACGAGGTAGTCAAGGACATTGAGGTATACGGTGACATGCACCGCTACATACCATACCTTGCAAAGAATGCAGGCTACACAAAGATTGGCGAGCACGTGGTACAGCACCAGGCACGCAAATACGGCAAGAGCAAGTTCGGTATAAGCCGCTTCTTCCACGGCTACCTTGACCTCATGTCACTGTGGTTCCTCTCGAAGTTCAGCCGCCGTCCGATGCACATATTCGGTCTCTGGGGCTCAATGATGTTCTTCATCGGTTTTATAGCCGCAATCATTGTAGGAGCGAACAAGCTCATAGCAATGGCCAACGGTATGCCCTACCGTCTGGTGACCGATTCCCCCTACTTCTACATTGCGTTGGCAATGATGATTATCGGAACACAACTGTTCCTGACCGGTTTCCTGGCCGAGCTTGTAAGCCGCTCGTCGCAGGACAGAAACAGATACAACATCTCCAAAGAGTTTTAATAAGATGAAAGGCAAAATACTAACATTCCTGGCCATAGCGGTAATGACACTCACTGCCTGCGACAACGGATATGACTGCCACCTTGAAAATACAGCATACAACCGCATCGGCTTCTACAGCAGCGCAGACAGCGTGACAGGGAAATACGCCCTGCCCGAGACACTTACCGTATCAATCATGATCAACGGCACCGACTCCATCCTCGTGAACCACATAACCGACGCCGATGGATTACAGTTGCCTATGAGCTACACAAACAGTTGCGACACTGTCATCTTCAGCTACAACGACGCGATAACCGACACACTCTACGTGGCACACGAGAACATACCCTACTACCAGTCGATGGAATGCGGTACGGTAATGTACCACAAGCTCGACAGCATAACCCACACAAGCAGGTTCATCGACTCAGTTTCAATAGTACAGCAATATGTAAAATTCGACCCGAATGAGAATGTTAAGATATATTTTATTGAGTAGCATAATGCTCTTCTCCTGCACGCTGTCGCAAGCCCAGAAGAGACACTCTGCACCACAGGAAGAAGAGAAGAAGCTGAATTTTTCATTCAGGAGTATTGCAGTGTCTGCCGATGTGTTCGGACTTGCATACTCGTTGCTCGAAGAGTTCACCAGTAGCGAAATTGCCGTTGAAGCGAATTTCGGCAACCGCATATACCCCACAGCCGAGGTGGGCCTCGGATGGTGCAGTACCACCGACGAGACAACAGGCATAAGATACAAGACCAACGCACCATACTACCGCGTAGGCGTCAATTACAACTTCAGTACCACAAAGGAGAAGCCCAACCCCAACTACGGCATTTTCGGCATTGCCCGATTCGCCTGGACAAGCTGCGAGTATGACGTCACCACCCCGCCCATCATGGACCCTGTATGGGGAGGCAGCACCGCCCTTGACCTGAGCGGAGTGAAAGGCACTGCCACATGGGCCGAGATTGGCGTGGGCGTTAGAGTGAAGATAGCCAAGAACTTCCACATGGGCTGGAGCATACGTTACAAGGCACGCATAAGCCAAGAGAAAGCAAGCCACTCACAGATGTGGTACATCCCCGGTTACGGCATAAACCAAAGCACCTGCTTCGGTGGAACATACAACCTCATTTACGAAATCCCGATAAGATAACATTGTAATATGAACGGTAAATTGAGCAAATTCAAGATAGCATTCCTGCTGTTCCTTATAATTGGAACATTCTTTATACTCAGAAACCGCACACCCGAGGTATACACAACCGACAGCGGACACATATTCGGAACACAATACAACATCAAGTACAAGAGCGTGGAGGATTTGCACAAGGAGATAAAAGCCACACTACTGCAGGTAGACAACTCCTTGTCAATGTTCAACAAGAACTCCATAATCAGCGCATTCAACAACAACAGGGACACGACAGCCAACGAAATGTTCACCGAAGTATTCAACCTTGCGCAGGAGATCTCGGCAAAGACCGGCGGTGCTTTCGACATAACCGTGGCACCACTCGTTAATGCGTGGGGATTCGGTTTCAAGAAAGGTGAGCTACCTGATAGCGCTACAGTTGAGGAACTGCGCAGCAAGGTAGGCCACACTACGGTATCACTGGTTGACGGCAAGCTTGTAAAACAGAACCCCGGCACAATGCTCGACTGCAGCGCCATTGCTAAAGGCTATGGATGCGACATGATAGCACGTATGCTTGACAGCAGGAACATCACCGATTACATGATTGAGATTGGAGGCGAAGTGGTGACAAAGGGCAAGAATGACAGAGGCACAGCATGGAACATCAGCATAAGCAAACCGACGGAGAACACCACAGGAAGCCACAATGCCCACCAGAGAATAGTTGCAATAAGCGGCAAGGCAATGGCAACATCGGGCAACTACCGCAACTTCCGCATAGAAAACGGAAAGAAATTCGCGCACACCATCGACCCGCGCACAGGCTATCCCGTGCAGCACTCGCTACTCAGCGCCACGGTGATTGCCGATAACTGCGCCAAGGCCGATGCCTATGCCACATCGTTCATGGTTATGGGACTTGAAAAAGCCATAGAGCAGTGCAAGAGCGACAGCATTGAAGCATTCTTCATTTACAGTAATGAGGATGGAGCGCTACAGACATATGCCACAGAAGGATTCTGAGAAAGAGACTCCAACAAAAAGTTACAGCCGCAGTCGGATGACTGCGGCTGTAGTTTATAACATATGGCAAGACATCACATCTGTGTCATACTGCTCATAGCATTTATAAAGTGCAACAGGTTGGATGTAAAGAGCTTGACAGAAATTGCAAGAAGTATTATACCGAAGAACTTGCGTGTGAAGTAGATACCTCCCTTGCCAAGCAATCTAATCAGGAATGATGTAGCGCTCAACATTGCAAACACAACTACAGCATTCAGCACAAGCGCCAAAAGAATGTTGGTAGGTTCATATTCCGCCTTGAGCGACAACAACGTTGTGAACGAACCCGCACCGGCAAGCAACGGAAAGACAAGCGGAACGATTGTTGCATCATTTGCCGCAATTGACGAGTCCTTGAAAATCTCGATATCGAGCACCATTTCCAGTGACATAAGAAAGATGACTATAGAACCGGCCACTGCAAACGAATTGATATCGACACCAAAGAGGTTCAGAATCCAATCTCCGACGAAGAAAAACAGGAACATCAGGCCGAATGCAAAGAAAACAGCCTTGACAGGGTTTATGATCTTGCCCCTATCACGTATCGAAAGGACAATAGGCATAATTCCGATAGGGTCAATTACTGCAAAGAGCACAATGAATGCACTCAAGAACTCAACAGAGCTGAAAGAGGCAAAAAAATCCATATTTCTCCTTATTAATATTATACAACCACTAAATGAGATCTCCCGCAAACACCCGGCACAACAAACCTGCAGCCATCCATACAGAGTGCAACAACGGAAATCCACGATACAGCACGCATTGGAATTCATGCTGTATAATCTATGCAAAAATATAAATATTCCACGAAAAAGAAAGTAACGCGGCAAAGTTTAATTATCCTGCTGACATTTTTTCACATTTCTTTCCTTGCAAGACAACAAGCAGACTCAAAATGCCCATTCATCAGAAACCTTAAAGACTCAAAGACCTTCCGGGGCTGTCTACAAAAATTATGCAAAAAATCACGGGCAGAACGCTGTTATTTAAGGAATTTGTTGTATCTTTGCGCCCGAATTCTATCAACATAATGTCTAACTCATTAACTTTTAAAAAATTATGAGCGAAATTTTAACAGGTACACCCGATTTCAATTGGGAGTCGTACGAGAATGGAGAGAACATCTCAGGTCTCTCACACGAGCAGCTTGAGCAGGCTTATGACAAGACCCTGAACAAGGTATCAAGCCGCGAGGTAGTAAACGGTACTGTTATCGGTATCAACAAGCGTGAGGTTATTGTAGACATCAACTACAAGCAGGACGCTATCATCCCAGTAAGCGAGTTCCGCTACAACCCCGATCTCAAGATCGGTGATCAGGTAGAGGTTTATATCGAGAACCTCGAGGACAAGAAGGGTCAGTTGAACCTTTCACACAAGAAAGCACGCGCAAGCCGTTCTTGGGAGCTTGTAAACAAGGCTATGGAAGAGCAGGCAGTTGTACGTGGCTACATCAAGTGCCGCACTAAGGGCGGTATGATCGTTGACGTATTCGGCATTGAGGCATTCTTGCCAGGCTCACAGATCGACGTTAAGCCTATCCGTGACTACGATGCATACGTTGGCCAGACAGAAGACTTCAAGATTGTAAAGATCAATCAGGAATTCAAGAATGTTGTTGTTTCTCACAAGGCTCTCATCGAGGCTGAGCTTGAGGAGCAGAAGAAGAAGATCATCAGCACACTCGAGAAGGGTCAGGTACTCGAGGGTACAGTCAAGAACATCACTTCTTATGGTGTGTTCATCGACCTCGGTGGCGTTGACGGTCTCATCCACATCACAGACCTCTCTTGGGGCCGCGTAAACGATCCTACAGAGGTTGTTGCTCTTGACCAGAAGATCAACGTTGTTATCCTTGACTTCGATGACGAGAAGAAGCGTATCGCTCTCGGCTTGAAGCAGCTCACTCCACACCCATGGGATGCTATCGACGCAGACCTCAAGGTAGGTGATGTTGTTAAGGGTAAGGTTGTCGTTATGGCAGACTACGGTGCGTTCATCGAGATCGCTCCTGGCGTTGAGGGTCTTATCCACGTTTCAGAGATGTCTTGGAACCAGCACTTGCGTTCAGCACAGGACTTCATGAAGGTTGGCGAAGAGGTTGAGGCAGTTATCCTTACACTCGATCGCGACGAGCGCAAGATGTCTCTCGGCATCAAGCAGCTCAAGGAGGATCCTTGGACAAACATCGAGGAGAAGTATCCTATCGGTTCTAAGCACACAGCGAAGGTTCGCAACTTCACAAACTTCGGTATCTTCGTTGAGATCGAGGAGGGCGTTGACGGCCTTATCCACATCAGCGACCTCTCTTGGACAAAGAAGGTTAAGCACCCATCTGAGTTCACACAGATCGGTGAGGCTATCGACGTTCAGGTTCTTGAGATCGACAAGGAGAACCGTCGCCTGAGCCTTGGCCACAAGCAGCTCGAGGAGAATCCTTGGGATGTATTCGAGACAGTATTCACCGTTGGTTCAATCCACGAGGGTGTTATCACTGAGCTCATCGACAAGGGCGCTGTAGTATCTCTCCCTTACGGTGTTGAGGGCTTTGCTACTCCAAAGCACCTTGTTAAGGAGGACGGCTCACAGGCTGCTGCTAACGAGAAGCTCCAGTTCAAGGTAATCGAGTTCAACAAGGAGGCTAAGAGAATCATCCTTTCTCACAGCCGCATCTTCGAGGATGCCGCTAAGGAGGAGGAGAAGGCTGAGAAGAAGGCTGCTGCAGCTGCTCGCAAGAGCAAGAAGGCTGCTGAGGAGCAGACTCCTGCTATCCAGAACCAGGCAGCTTCTACAACTCTTGGTGACATCGATGCACTCGCTGCACTCAAGAGCAAGCTCGAGGCTGGTGAATAATCAAATTCACACAATATCCATGGTAAAGGCTGCCCATGTGGGCAGCCTTTACTATTTTTTATATTACATACCCACACCATTGTTTCACATTAAACAATAAACACCAAACATTAAACACTCCACGCTTGCATTATATCCGAACAATAACTAAATTTGCCAAGCTATGGAACCGTTCGAAGTACATATATTAGGTTGTGGTTCAGCACTGCCGACCACCCGTCACAATGCCAGTTCACAAGTTGTCAGAATCGGCAACAAACTCTTTATGATAGATTGCGGCGAAGGCACACAGTTGCAGTTACGCAGAGGACATATACACTTCTCGTTCATCAACCACATATTCATCTCCCATCTTCACGGCGACCACTGCTTCGGGCTCATAGGGCTAATTTCCACTTTCGGACTGCTCGGACGTACCGCCCCGCTTCACATTTATGCTGACAGAAAGCTTGAAGAGTTGCTACAGCCACAAATTGATTTCTATTGCAAGGGAATGAACTACCCTGTCTTCTTCCACCACATTGATGCTACAAGACACGAAGTGATATTCGAGGACAACACAATTACAGTGGAGACCCTTCCGCAGAACCACCGTATCCCATGCTGCGGTTTCCTGTTCAAGGAGAAGCCGAAGAGAAGGCACCTCATCGGCGATGCGGTAAACTACTACAACATACCCATATATATGCGTCAGGCAATAAAGGACGGAGCAGACTTCATCACCCCCGAGGGCGAGACAATCCCCAACTGCCGCCTCACAAAAGACGCTGACCCTTCGCGCAGCTATGCATATTGCAGCGACACATTACCCTGCCCCGGAAACTGTGAGTACATAAAAGACGTAGACCTGCTGTACCATGAGGCCACATTTGCCGACAGCGAGCAGGCACGCGCAAAAAGCACGCACCACAGCACCGCACGCGAAGCTGCAAAGATAGCAAAGGAAGCCGGAGCAAAGAGACTGGCAATAGGTCATTACTCATCACGCTACGACGACAGCAGCACCCTGCAGCAGGAAGCCAACGAACTCTTCCCCGGTACAGAATGTGCCGACGAAGGAATGGTATTCAGCATATAATTCCCACCAATTGAAAAAAGTATCCGGCAAGGATTAAACCATTCCCGTCAAAATCAATCCAAATATAAATGGACCGACAATGAGAGACAATGGGTATAACGAAAAAGAGATTGCTGCAAGGCTCAAGGACGAGAGCCTGAGAGCAGCTGCTTTCTCGCTCATTGTCAACAGATACAGCCAACAGATATACTGGCATATACGTCGCATGGTACTCTCACACGATGACGCCAACGACCTTGTACAGAACACCTTTGTCAAGGCCTGGACAAACATCGAGAAGTTCCGTGGCGAATCGCAGATATCGACCTGGCTCTACCGCATAGCAATAAACGAGACCTTGAACTTCCTGGCAAAAAACACAGGCAATACCGTTTCACTTGACTCCCCCGAAGGCGCCGTTGCCGAGATGCTTGAGAGCGACACGCATTTCAACGGAGACAGGGCTGACGCACTTTTGCAGGAAGCCATAAGCAGACTCCCCGACAAGCAACGCCTCGCATTCAACATGAAGTACTACGAGAACATGAAATACGAGGAGATGTCCAAGATACTTGGTACAAGCGTCGGAGCATTGAAGGCTTCGTACCACATTGCGGTAAAAAAAATTGAAGAATATTTGAGTGACAAGGATTAAACCTTTGGTATATAATCACATCTAAATTACAGACATAGAAAGATGAGATTGGAAGACTACAAGAACAGACAACCGTTCAGCACGCCCGACGGCTATTTTGAAGAGCTGAACAGGAAGATTATCGAGGCCACGAGCAAAGCCCCGGCGACATCGGATACACCCGCAAAAAAGAGCATCAGGTTAGGGATGTATGCAAAATGGCTGAGCGCGGCAGCAATGTTGGCAATTGTCTGCCTCATTGCCTTCAACGGCATAGGCGACAAACAAGCGGCAGGCAGCACTATCCTCGCAGCCGGTACGGAGCAAACATCGGCCGACGGTACAGAGAGCATCACCGATGAAGAGTTCATGGACAACCTTCTCGACAACTACCCCATCGACGACTATACATTCTATTGTTATCTGACTGAATACGAATAAAAAAAAGCAACTGACATGAAAAGAACAGATATCACACCCGGAAGAATCATAGGCATGGCACTTACTTTGGTCCTTATCCTTGCAATGCCTTTCGGTGCAATGGCTCAGCAGAACAAGCAGGAGAACAGGAGAAGACACTTCTCACCCGAGGAGTTCCGGAAACACCAGAGGGAGTATATAACATCAAAGGCCGGCCTCACACAGGAGGAAGCCGATGCATTCTTTCCGCTCTTCTTTGAACTGCAGAATAAGAAGTTCGCCCTTGAACACGAAGCCCGCAAGAGCATAAAGAAAGAACGTGGAGTAAAGATGAACGAAGAGCAGTGCCGCGAATTCGTAAACAAGATGAGTGAAGTCAAAATAGATATCGCGAAACTGGAGAAAGAGTATACAGCAAAGTATCTCAAGGTCATTCCTGCATGCAAACTTTTAGGAGTACAGCATGCCGAGATAACATTCCAGCGCGACCTCATGAAACGCATGATGCGTGGCCCCGAGCGCAAGGCACCGAAACAAGACAATAAAAGATAACGCGAAAAAAGATGATGAGCCTGCTCATCATCTTTTTTCGTATTCAAGGGTTTATATTAATCCGTTTCAAGCCTTCTCGCTTTCCTTTGCCTCGTTCCAGAGAGCATCCATCTCCTCAAGCGACATATCCTTGAGGTTCAGTCCATTGTCTTTTGATCTTTCCTCCACGTAATTGAACCTGCGGCGGAATTTTGCATTTGTCAATTCAAGGGCATTGTCAGGATTTATATCATAGAGACGGGCTGCATTCACAAGGCTGAAGATAAGGTCACCGAACTCCTTCTCGCAGTTCACCTTGTCACCCTTCTCCATCTCGGCTTCGACCTCGGCAATCTCTTCGCGCACCTTTACCCAGACATCTTCCTTTTTCTCCCAGTCAAAACCCACATTCGCGGCCTTCTCCTGCATTCGGTATGCCTTTATGAGCGACGGCATCGAGTTTGGCACTCCGCTAAGAATGCTCTTGTTGCCGTCCTTCTCCGTCATCTTCAGCTGTTCCCAGTTCTTGCATACCTCACCGGCAGTCTCGGCAACAGCCGTACCGAACACGTGCGGATGACGGTATATCAGTTTCTCGCAAAGACGGTCGCACACATCCTTCATATCGAACTGCTGTTTCTCACTCGCAATCTTGGCATAGAAAGCCACATGCAACAACACATCACCCAATTCCTTGCAGATATTCTGCGTATCATCGGCAATGAGCGCATCACACAACTCAAAACACTCCTCTATGGTATTTGGACGCAGACTGTGGTTTGTCTGTTTCCTGTCCCATGGACACTTCTCACGCAGCTCGTCAAGGACATCCAGAAACCTCCCGAAAGAGGCCATAATCTCTTCTCTGTTATGCATAGTTCAGTTATTATCTTATTTTACTTAAACATTTTCTTTCGCGAAGATAAATAATTTAATTTAAAGACAAGTTAATTGACAAATAAGAGTTATCTTTGCAGATAGCATAAATTGCATTAACTGCGTTCAAAACGAAAAAAACATATAATACTATGAGTTTAGCGACAACTTATATTCCCGCAGAGGTAGAAGAGAAGTGGTACAGCTACTGGATGAAGAACAACCTGTTCCATTCAGAGCCGGACGAGAGAGAGCCATATACTATTGTTATCCCGCCACCGAACGTAACAGGTGTGCTTCACATGGGACACATGCTCAACAATACGATCCAGGATATCCTTGTGCGCCACGCGCGTATGCTTGGCAAGAATGCTTGCTGGGTACCCGGTACCGACCACGCCTCTATCGCAACCGAGGCAAAGGTTGTAAAGAAGCTATCGGCACAGGGTATCAAGAAGAGCGACCTCACACGCGAGGAGTTCCTCAAGCACGCCTGGGAGTGGACCGACGAGCACGGTGGTATCATCCTTCAGCAGTTGCGCAAGCTGGGCGCTTCATGCGACTGGGACCGCACATCGTTCACAATGGACGAGACACGCAGCAAGAGTGTCATCAAGGTATTCTGCGACCTCTATAATAAAGGCCTCATCTATCGTGGCCTTCGCATGGTAAACTGGGACCCAAAGGCACAGACAGCCCTCAGCAACGAGGAGGTAATATACAAGGAGGAGAAGAGCAAACTCTACTACCTGAGATATTTTGTTGACGAGGCAGCAGGAAGCACCGACGGTGAGGAAGAGGGCGCAGTGACACTGTCACCTGCAGATGCATTCGACCCCACTGTAAAGCACCAGATTCTGCACCGCGACGCCAACGGCCGCCGTTATGCGGTTGTTGCCACAACACGTCCCGAGACAATCATGGGTGACACTGCAATGTGCATCAACCCCAAGGACCCAAAGAACACATGGCTCAAGGGCAAGAAGGTTATTGTTCCGCTTGTAAACCGTGTGATTCCTGTAATCGAGGACCGCTATGTCGAGATTGAGTTCGGTACAGGTTGCCTCAAGGTGACACCTGCTCACGACACCAACGACTACATGCTTGGCAAGACACATAACCTTGAGACAATAGACATCTTCAATGCCGATGCTACGATAAGCGAGGCCGGCGGACTCTATGTAGGCATGGACCGCATGGATGTGCGCAAGCAGATCGTCAAGGACCTTGAGGAAGCAGGTCTCCTTGAGAAGGTCGAGGACTATGACAACAAGGTCGGTTACAGCGAGCGCAACGCCGACACGGCTGTAGAGCCACGCCTCTGTATGCAGTGGTTCCTGCGTATGCAGCATTTTGCAGACATCGCATTGCCACCGGTAATGGAAGACAGACTCAAGTTCTACCCCACAAAATACAAGACAACATACAACAACTGGCTTGCGAACATCCAGGACTGGTGTATCAGCCGTCAGCTGTGGTGGGGTCACCGCATCCCTGCATATTTCCTCCCTACAGCGGAGGGCGCTGACGAGAAGTATGTTGTAGCAGAGAGCCGCGAGGAGGCACTTGCACTTGCAAAGGCTATCCCCGGTTATGAGAACATTACAGCAGAGGAGCTCCGCCACGACGAGGATGCACTCGACACATGGTTCAGCTCATGGTTGTGGCCAATCTCACTGTTCAACGGTATTCTTGACCCAGGCAACAAGGAGATAAGCTACTACTACCCCACCAACGACCTCGTTACAGGTCCGGACATCATCTTCTTCTGGGTAGCACGCATGATTATGGCTGGTTACGAGTATCAGGGCGAGATGCCGTTCAAGAACGTATACTTCACAGGTATCGTACGTGACAACCTCGGCCGTAAGATGAGCAAGTCATTGGGTAACAGCCCCGACCCGCTCGACCTTATCGCACGTTACGGAGCGGACGGTGTACGTATGGGTATCATGCTGTCGGCACCTGCAGGCAACGACATCCTCTTTGACGAGGGACTCTGCGAGCAGGGACGTAACTTCTGCAACAAGATATGGAACGCATTCCGCCTTGTAAAGGGCTGGAACGTAAGCAACGAGATAGAGCAGCCCGAGAGTTCAAAGCTCGCAATCAAGTATTTCGGCGACACACTCGCGAAATCGGCAGAGCTTCTTGAGGACCAGTTCGGCAAGTACCGCCTTAACGAGGCGCTGATGAATGTGTACTCGCTCTTCTGGGACGAGTTCTCGGCTTGGTATCTCGAGATGATCAAGCCCGCATACGGCTCACCCATCGACGCAACCACATACGAGGCCACACTCGGATTCTTCGACAGCCTTATGCGCCTGCTCCACCCGTTCATGCCGTTCATCACCGAGGAGTTGTGGCAGAACATCATGGAGCGTAAGGACGGTGAGAGCCTTATGGTACAGAGCGTTAAGGAACTTGCAACATCATACGATGACGCGTTCCTTGCAAAGATTGCGACATTGAAGGATGTAATAGGCAACGTACGTGCCATCCGTCAGCAGAAGAACCTCTCTCCACGCGAGCCATTGGCTTTGCAGATTGTGGGCGAGTCACCTGTCGCAGGCCTTGAGAGCGTACTCACAAAAATGGGTAACCTGACATCTATCGATAATGTGGCTACTCCTGACGACACAGCTGTATCGTTCCGCGTAGGCACTACAGAGTTTGCAGTACCCATGGGCTCGCTCATCGACAAGGATGCCGAGATTGCAAAGATGCAGGAAGAGCTTGCATACCACGAGAAGTTCCTCAAGAGTGTCGAGGCAAAGTTGAACAACCCCAACTTCGTAAGCAAGGCTCCCGAGAAGATCATAGCCATCGAGCGCAAGAAACAGTCCGATGCGACAGAGAAGATTGCCATGCTCAAGGAGAGTATCCTCAAATTGTCAAAGTAACCAACTGTAAATGACGCTTTATGAAAGAGAACAACAGCAAACTCGTAAAGACCCTTATTGCGGTATCGGCATGCCTTTTCATCGGAATTGTCATTGCTGTCATCAGCCTTATCAGCAGCAAGAACGAGACTGAAGCCGTGATGCAGGAGAAACAGGAGATGGAGGAACTTGTAGCCCTTGAGAAAGAGGAAATGATGAATGACCTCACCAAGGCACAGACCGAATATCAGGAACTCATCATAAAGATAGACAACGACTCTCTCAAGTTCAAGCTCGAGCGCGAACAGATGCGTACCCAGGCCCTCATAGAGGAGCTGGAGCGCACAAAGGCAACAAGCTACGCCGAGATAACACGCTTGAAGAAGGAGCTCAAGACACTGCGCGAAGTTCTCAAGGACTACACACGTCAAATAGCAGAGCTCAGCCGCGAAAACGAGTCTCTCAAGCAGGAGAATACCGTGGTAAAGGAGAGGTTCAAGAATGCCACAAAGCAGATTGACAACCTCTCAAGCGAGAAGGAAAAACTTACAGAAAAAGTATCACTCGCATCACAGCTCGACGCCACCGGCATCAAGGTTTCTCTCTTGCGCAAGAATGGCCGTGAGACCGAGAAACTGAAAAGAGCAAAACAGATAAAGGTCTCTTTTGGTATTGCAAAGAACATCACATCCTCAACGGGTACAAAGACCGCATACGTGCGCATTCTCCAGCCCGATATGGAGTCACTCCGCAAGAGCGAATCAAATATCTTCAGGTACGAGAACCGCGACATCACCTATTCAATGAAGAGGGAGTTCGAGTTCACCGGCGAGGAGACAAGCCTTGAGATGTACTGGAACATCGAGGAGACTTTGCAGGAGGGAGAATACAATATCTTCATATTCGTCGACGGCAATATGATAGGTAGCAGCAAGGCAAATTTTGAATAAGAAGAACAAGAATAATCATGAAAAGAATACTTGTTACCGGAGGTGCCGGTTTCATCGGTTCACACCTGTGCGAGCGTCTGCTCAAGGACGGCAACGATGTCATCTGTCTTGACAACTACTTTACAGGCAGCAAGGACAACATACGCCACCTCATAGGCAACGACCACTTCGAGCTCGTGCGCCACGACGTGACACAGCCATACACTGCCGAGGTTGACGAGATTTACAACCTCGCCTGCCCAGCATCACCGGTACACTATCAGCACGACCCGGTAAAGACCATACAGACCTGCGTCATTGGCTCAATGAATATGCTGGGCCTTGCCAAACGTGTGGGCGCGAAGATATTGCAGGCCTCTACAAGCGAGGTATACGGCGACCCTAACATCCATCCACAGGTCGAGGGTTATTGGGGCAACGTAAATCCCATAGGTATACGTTCATGCTATGACGAAGGCAAGCGTTGTGCCGAGACACTCTTCATGGACTACCACCGCCAGAATGCCACACGCATAAAGATCATACGCATCTTCAACACATACGGTCCGCGTATGAGCATGAACGACGGCCGCGTAGTATCAAATTTCATTGTCCAGGCGCTGAAAGGCGAAAACATTACAATATATGGCGACGGCAAGCAGACACGCAGTTTCCAGTACGTTGATGACCTTGTTGAAGGCATGGTACGCATGATGGAAACAGACGACAGCTTTACAGGCCCCGTAAACATAGGTAACCCGGGAGAGTTCACTATGCTTGAGCTTGCCCAGAAGGTGATTGAGCTTACAGGCTCTGCCTCAAAAATAGTCTTCGAGCCCCTGCCGCAGGATGACCCGCGCCAGCGTAAGCCGGACATCACCCTTGCACATGAGAAGCTTGGCGGCTGGCAGCCGAACATAAAGCTTGACGAGGGATTGGGAAAGACAATCGACTATTTCAAGAGACTTGTCTGAAAAGAGAACCCTACACATTAATGTAAAAAGGATAAAAGAACTAATTAAATAATATACAAGATGAATATTTTAGAACTTAGCGAACAGGAGATTGTACGCCGTGAGGCACTTGCCGAACTGCGTAACATGGGCATTGAGCCATATCCGGCAGCAGAGTACCCCACAAACGCATTCTCAACAGATATCCTTGCAGAATTCAAGGACGAGGACGAGCCACGTGAGGTGTGCATTGCAGGACGTATGATGAGCCGCCGTATCATGGGTAAGGCGTCATTCATTGAACTTCAGGACTCAAAAGGCCGTATCCAGGTATATATCACCCGCGACGACATCTGCCAGGGCGAGAACAAGGACAACTACAACGTGCTTTTCAAGAGACTGCTCGACATAGGTGACTTTGTCGGTATCAAGGGTATCGTATTCCGCACACAGACAGGCGAGATTACCGTTCACGCGAATGAGCTGACAATCCTTTCAAAGAGCATCCGTCCGTTGCCTATCGTGAAGTACAAGGACGGTGTTGCATACGACCGTTTCGAGGACCCCGAGCTGCGTTACCGCCAGCGTTATGTTGACCTCGTCGTGAACGATGACGTAAAGGAGATTTTCATCAAGCGTAACAAGATATATAGCTCTATGCGTGAGTTCTTCAACTCAAAGGGCTACATGGAGGTTGAGACACCTGTATTGCAGTCAATCCCCGGTGGTGCAGCGGCACGTCCGTTCATCACACACCACAACGCGCTCGACATTCCCCTTTATCTGCGTATCGCCAACGAGCTTTACCTGAAGCGTCTTATCGTAGGCGGCTTTGAGGGTGTATACGAGTTCTCGAAGAACTTCCGCAACGAGGGTATGGACCGCACACACAACCCGGAGTTCACCTGTATGGAGATTTATGTATCGTACAAGGACTACAACTGGATGATGTGCTTCACAGAGCAGATGCTCGAGAAGATTGCGCTTGACGTCAACGGCACGACAGATGTACAGGTGGGCGAGCACACTATCAGCTTCAAGGCACCTTTCCGTCGCGTGACAATGCTCGACTCTATCAAGGAGTTCACAGGATATGACCTCAACGGCAAGAGCGAGGAGGAGATTTTTGCCATCTGCAAGGAGCTCAAGATGGAGGTTGACGACACCATGGGTAAGGGCAAGCTCATCGACGAGATTTTCGGCGAGTTCTGCGAGGGCAACTATATACAGCCTACATTCATAACAGACTACCCCATCGAGATGTCACCCCTCTGCAAGCGTCACCGCGACAATCCGGACCTCACAGAGCGCTTCGAGCTTATGGTAAACGGCAAGGAGCTGTGTAACGCATACAGCGAGCTCAACGACCCCATTGACCAGGCAGAGCGTTTCCAGGAGCAGCTGCGCCTGAGCGAGAAGGGCGACGACGAGGCTATGTTCATCGACAAGGACTTTGTACGTGCCCTTGAGTACGGTATGCCTCCAACATCAGGTATGGGTATCGGCATGGACCGTCTTGCAATGCTCATGACAGGACAGACAACAATCCAGGAGGTGCTCTTCTTCCCGCAGATGCGTCCCGAGAAGAAGGTTCCCAAGGACAACGCCGCAGCCTTTGCAGAAATCGGTGTTCCCGAGGAGTGGGTTCCGGTGCTTCACAAGGCAGGCTATAACCTCGTGAACGACCTCAAGGGAGGCAACGCACAGAAGATACAGATGGAGATCGGCGGCATCAACAAGAAGTTCAAGCTCGGCTACACAAACCCATCAGTAAACGACGTTGCCGCGTGGATTGAGAAACTGGGATAAACACTAAATACAATTATTATGGAACTATCGAACAAACAGGTTGCCATTATGGGCGGCGGCAGTTGGGCAACAGCTATTGCCAAGATTATTCTGAACAACGTCGACACCATAAACTGGTACATCAGACGCGATGACCGCATCGAGGACTTCAAGCGTCTGGGTCACAACCCGGCTTACCTCTCGGCGGTGAAGTTCGACACCAACAGAATCAATTTCTCGTCGGACATCAACAAAATTGTCAAAGAGAGTGACATTCTGGTATTCGTTACCCCGTCACCCTACCTCAAGAACCACCTGAAGAAGCTGAAGGCCGACCTCGAGGACAAGTTTATCGTGAATGCCATAAAAGGTATTGTTCCCGATGAGAACCTGATTATCTCGGAGTATTTCAACAAGGTATACAAGGTACCTTACGAGAACATCGCGGCCATTGCCGGCCCCTGTCACGCCGAGGAGGTTGCCCTTGAGCGTCTCTCTTACCTAACTGTGGGCTGTTCAAGCATCGACCATGCAAAACAGTTTGCAAAGAAGCTGGGCAACAGTTTCATCAAGACCTCTGTCAGCGACGACGTTGTGGGCATCGAGTACGGTTCTGTGCTCAAGAACATATACGCCATTGCAGCAGGTATATGCAGCGGACTCAAGTACGGTGACAACTTCCAGGCAGTACTGATGTCGAATGCAGCCATCGAGATGAACCGCTTCCTGAATGTGGTGCACCCCATCGAACGTACAATCAACGACTCGGTATATATGGGCGACCTGCTTGTTACAGGATACTCAAAGTTCAGCCGTAACCGTGTGTTCGGCAGCATGATTGGCAAGGGTTACTCTGTAAAGAACGCGCAGATTGAGATGGAGATGATTGCCGAGGGTTACTATGCAGCAAAGTGTATCAAGGAAATCAACGAGCACTACCGCATCAACACCCCAATCATCGATGCAGTCTACAACATTCTGTACGAGGGTATATCACCTGTAATTGAGATCAAGTTGCTGACCGACTCGTTCAAGTAAAAAAAAGAAGAGAAACAAATAACATTTATCCCCCTCGCCCTACGGGCACTCCCAAGTATGAGAGTTTTAAATGCTCCTCCACTCTGCCATCAGAGGGAGGTAGTCAAAAACCGGAGGGGAGCAATAAAAAACAAAACAATAACAATGAAGAACATTTCATTAAACATCGACAAGGTAACAGGTTTTGTTACCCGCGAGCAGATTTTGGCCCTTGAGCCACAGGTAAAGAGAGCACAGCAGGCTCTTGAAGAGGGTACACTCCCAGGCAATGACTTCCTCGGCTGGTTGCACTTGCCATCTTCTATAACACAGGAGCACCTTGATGACCTCAAGGCTACAGCAAAGACTCTCCGCGAGAATTGCGAGGTAGTGGTTGTTGCAGGTATCGGCGGTAGCTACCTTGGTGCACGTGCTGTCATCGAGGCACTCAGCAACAATTTTGCTGCACTGCTCGACAACAATGGCCCACGCGTAATCTTCGCAGGACACAACATCAGCGAGGACTACCTCTATGAGCTCACAGAGTACCTCAAGGACAAGAAGTTCGGTGTCATCAACATCTCCAAGTCAGGTACAACAACAGAGACAGCCCTTGCATTCCGTCTCTTGAAGAAGCAGTGCGAGGAGCAGCGCGGCAAGGAGACTGCAAGCAAGGTAATCGTTGCCATCACTGACGCTGTAAAGGGTGCTGCACGCATCACAGCAGACAAAGAAGGCTACAAGAGCTTCATCATCCCCGACAACGTAGGCGGACGTTTCTCTGTACTCACACCGGTAGGTTTGCTCCCTATCGCTGTTGCAGGCTTCGACATCGAGGCACTCGTCAACGGTGCACGCGACATGGAGAAGAGCTGTGCTCCCGAGGTTCCATTCCAGGAGAACATCGCAGCAATGTACGCAGCTACACGTAACGCCCTTTATGCTGACGGCAAGAAGATTGAGATTCTCGTGAACTACCAGCCGAAGCTCCACTTTACATCCGAGTGGTGGAAACAGCTCTACGGCGAGAGCGAGGGTAAGGAGAACAAGGGTATCTTCCCTGCATCGGTAGACTTCACAACAGACCTCCACTCTATGGGTCAGTGGATTCAGGAGGGCGAGCGTACAATCTTCGAGACAGTACTCTCTATCGAGAAGCCAAACAGCTCACTCACCGTTCCAAGCGATGAGGAGAACCTTGACGGCCTCAACTTCCTCGCAGGCAAGCATGTTGACGAGGTGAACAAGATGGCAGAGCTCGGCACACAGCTCGCACACGTTGACGGCGGTGTACCCAACATGCGCATCTCAATCCCAGAGCTCAACGCATACTATGTAGGCCAGTTGCTCTACTTCTTCGAGATAGCTTGCGGTATCAGCGGTTATATCCTTGGCGTGAACCCATTCAACCAGCCTGGTGTAGAGGCATACAAGAAGAACATGTTCGCACTCCTTGACAAGCCAGGCTACGAGGAGGAGAGCAAGGCTATCCGCGCAAGACTGTAAAAAGTTTTCATCCCGAACGCAAAGCGGACGAAACTCAAAACAAGCACGCAAAACTCTCCCTCTGTTTATAGAGGGAGTACCCGAAGGGGGAGGGAGTTTTGTCTGCGGAAAACTTGTCATCCCGAACGCAAAGCGGAGGGATCTCAAGACAAGCGTACTTGTCATTCTGAGCGAAGCGAACCAACGGTCGACGCCCGAGGCGTCAGCCGAAGGGGCTAAAGTCAAGAATCTCAATGCAACACTATTGGAAAGAGATGTTTCGCTGCGCTCAACATGACAGCAATGTCATCCCGAACGCAAAGCTGAGGGATCTCAAAAAAACGACATTGAGATATCTCACGTTCGTTCGATATGACACAATACGCGAACCTGTCATTCTGAGCGAAGCGAACCAACGGTCGACGCCCGAGGCGTCAGCCGAAGGGGCTAAAGTCAAGAATCTCAATGCAACACCAATGGAAAGAGATGTTTCGCTGCGCTCAACATGACGGCAATGTCATCCCGAACGCAAAGCGGAGGGATCTCTTAATAGACAAACAAAACAAAATTCAGACAGTCTTTAATGGATTACACAAAAGCAATAAATGACTATAAGCAACTGCAGGGCCACAGCGCCTTGCAGTTGCGTGCTGTATTGTTCGATATGGACGGCGTGCTGTTCGACTCAATGCCCTACCACGCCGACGCATGGTCAAAGGTGATGACCCGGGCAGGTTTCAACTTCACCCCCGAGGATGTGTACATGAACGAGGGACGCACCGGTGCCGACACCATCAACACCGCAAGCATGGCACAATTCGGCAAGCCCGCCACACAGGAGCTCATCGACTCGCTATGCAAGGCAAAGTGCGAAGTGTTCGACACCTACCCCCCTACACCACGCATGCAGGGAGCATTAGAACTGGTACAGAAGGTAAAGGCCTGTGGCCTCACCCCCATGATTGTCACCGGCAGCGGCACTCCCGCACTGCTCTCACGTGTACAGGGCAACTTCCCCGGACTCTTCAACGAGAACCACATCATAAGCAGCTTCAACGTGAAGCGCGGCAAGCCCTACCCCGACCCCTACCTGTTGGCACTGGAGCGCGGAGGGCTCAAGCCTAATGAAGCCATCGTTGTAGAGAACGCTCCGCTGGGCGTTACCGCAGGCGTTGCAGCCGGACTCTTCACCATAGCAGCCAACACAGGCCCACTGAAGGAAGAGGTGCTCACAAAAGCCGGAGCGAACCTTGTATTCCCATCGATGCAGGCATTGTGCGACGAATGGGAGAAACTGTTTGAAGCATTGAAGTAATTCTTTAGAAGCGACTATAGACAAATCCCCCGAAAGTTTCAGCTGAAACTTTCGGGGGATTTGTCTTACATTCACATACTACCCGACATTCATATAAAACATAAAAACACCCGAACAAGACTCTTAAACAAACATCCATTTGACAAATATCAAATAATTCAGCTAAAATCTGTTTTTTAGCACAAATGTTGCTGTGAACAAGAAAGAACCGATATACATTTGCACCAGAAAAAACAAAACAGGATAACATAAAACAAAGAAAAAGCCATGACAAATGACTACAAAACGACGATTTGAATAAATAAATATTGGTGATTGTTGTGATAATAATATCAAATTGTCAAATAAGAAAAATGAGTATTAACCCCTCTTCGGAGGAACTAAATTTGGAAAGGTATGAAAAAGATTGAAATGTTTTTAAGTACTGTATTTGCTAATAATAGTGCAAATTCCAATAAGTGTAACAATATCAACTTTTGGTGTCCAACCGGGATGAATCCGATATTCCACCATCGGATCAAGAATTAACCAGACTAATGGAACAATAAAACTTAAAGCAATCACCAATTACAATTAGTATTAACCAACTCTTTGCATTAAAGAGCTAAACAACTTAAGGTATGAAAAAGATTGCAAAAAAGACCAATATGGTTAACAACAACAGTTTGAGAATAAATTACTTGTGCCCCACCGGTATGATCCCCGTATTTTATAATTTTAAGTCAAGCAAGAAAAGGAAGTAAATAGGTTTTGGTTTATGCATAGTAAATGTAAGATTTACTTGCAATAGGTAAAAGATTATTAAGGTTAATTATTGTTTGTGGCTTACTAAAAAGTGATTATTATATGGGATTTGAATATACATGGTTGCTTTAAGTTACACAAAATATCCAACATCCATATGGTATATACTCACTTTTTAGTTTGCCTTGATTATCGAGATTAAACAAGTCACCTACATTGTAAAATTGCAAGAACAAATAAAATTATGAAAAAAATCATCTCCTGTAGACCCTACATTTATGGCTTTAGGAACAATCGCTCAAATGCGGTATATATTTCTGATAACTGCTTTGATGAAAGAGATGCGGTTGATTATGACGATAATGATGACATTGATGAACACGATTATGATGAAGACTAAAAAATTATATATCCATAGCTTTTAGAATTAGTAGACGAAACAGGTCAGGACTCCATATCCTGACCTGTTTTAATGTTAGTCCTGATAGTCAATTTGCTCTCTGCATTAGCTATTGACGCACGCACTCTGCTTAACGTTTCCAATGTCATCTGAAGATACGAAGCAATCAATGTCAAAGGTGCTCTTTTAGTAATTTCAGGAAAATGTTGCTGCAATCTGACATATCTGTCATTTGCCGACTCGAAACGTAAAATATCCGCCTTTAATTGTGATAACATTAAGGAATTTTCAAAAAATCTGCGATAAAGATAAGCGATATCACCATTAGTATCAGAAAGTTCCTCCATTATATCACGAGGGATTTCCCATAGAACACTTTTCTCCACAGCATCCATCATAAGATGTGTCGGCTCACGGTTAAAATAGCTGTCGATACACCAAACAACATCTCTCTCACATGCTAAATGTTCAATCACATCCTTATCGTGCTTCAGATAATGTTGTCTAACAAGTCCCTTCTCGATATAATACAGGCAATTACAAATATCACCGTCATTTAGGATAACATCACCTTTCTGATATTTTTTAGGTTGAATAATCTCTGCAAAGAGGCGAATATTCTCCAGCTTTAGTTTGCGATTGGGACAGACTTCCTCTATTATCTGTTTTGCAACATCAAATTGAATACTCATAGGCTCAATTTATTTATATCCAATGTTTTGTTTCAATTTCGGATTCAAATCTATGCTTTTTTGCGGAATAGGAAAATGTAGTATGACCACTCTTTTCATCTGACATTTGAGCTCGCCGGTCGAACGATTTGTGATAAAGTCCAAAATAGAGAAATTACGACCAAATCCATCTTTTAGTATATTCACATATTAACAGTGCAAATGTAGTCATTTAATCACATAAACAAAAATTATATAAACAGATTCGCGTTGGAAGTCGTAAGATTCAGCACACGACTAATGCCACGTGGAATTTCGTTTCCCACATATAACCGATGGAACCTGAATATATTTAAAAAGGAGTTTTCATTGTTTTACAATTTAAAGCCCTATCTTTGTGGAGATAAATTGTGTAATAAACAAAAATTGTATCCTAATGGTTTTACAAAACAAATTCACCCGATGATAACCATTGCAAACAGGATAAAAAAAGGACTCACCGACAGTTATCCTGTCGGGGAAATCACTGCGCTCACACGTATCATCGCAACCGAGATGCTCGGCATTCCGCAGATGACATTCTTTCTAAAAGAGAATGTAGAACTCACCCATGAGCAGGAAGCCACTCTTGAAGACGCCATCAAGCGTCTGCAGAAATATGAGCCCATCCAATACATACAAGGCTACAGCGATTTTTGCGGATTGAGGTTCAAGGTAACCCCTGCAACCCTAATCCCGCGCCCCGAGACAAGCGAGCTTGTGGAATGGGTAGCAAGTGAAGCCACCGGCAATGAGAGAATCCTGGACATAGGCACCGGCAGCGGATGCATTGCAGTGAGCCTTGCAAACAAGATGCCACAGAGCAAAGTGACAGCGTGGGACATATCACCCGAAGCCCTCGCCGTTGCCACGGAGAACAGCCATAGCAATGGTACAGAGGTAACCTTTAAACAGGTAGACATCCTCGCATACCGGCCGGAAGAAAAACAGTTCGACATTATCGTTAGCAACCCGCCCTACATAAAAGAAAACGAAAAAAGTGCAATGCACTCCAACGTGCTTGACTGGGAGCCGCATACAGCCCTCTTTGTGCCCGACAGCGACCCGTTGCTGTTCTACCGCACAATAGCAAAGAAAGGCTTGGCACTTTTGAAGCCCGGCGGAACCCTCTATTTTGAAATCAACCGCGCCCATGGCACTGAGACAATGAAGATGCTTGCCGATTATGGCTACACCGACATTGAACTGCGTAAGGATTTTGCCGATAACGACAGAATGATTAAAGCCACGAAAAACTAAGAAGCAGTAAACAGACAGCTCCCCTAAGAAAGGGGCGCAATATAAGAAACATGAAAGAACTTACCCCAGGAGAAGCACTGAACAAGGCCGCAGCGTACTGTACGCTGTGCGAGCGTTGTGTGAGTGAGGTTACGGCAAAGCTCACTGCGTGGGGTGTGCCACAAGGAGAGCACAGCTCTATCATCGAGAGACTCACAAGCGAGGGCTTCATCAATGAGACACGTTACTGCCGTGCATTCGTAAACGACAAGGTGCGTTTCAACCGTTGGGGACGCATCAAGATAAAGGCGGCCTTGAGCGAAAAACGGTTGCCACGCGAACTGGTGAACGAAGCAATAGACAACATCGACGAGGAGCAGTACACAGCAAGCCTCGCCGAGGTTATTGCAGCCAAGCGCAAGGAGCTCAAAGGCAAGGACGACCGCGCGACACAGCAGAAGATCATACGCCATGCGGCAAGCCGTGGCTACGAACCGTCCCTCATTTTCAAAGCATTGAACTACACCGGCGATGAAATGGATTTCTGACCTCATAGACCTGATATTCCCCCGCTACTGCGTGGTATGCGGCGAGCTCCTCTCCCCACAGGAGAAGGATATCTGCGTCAATTGTCTCAATTCTCTGCCCAAGATTGAGAAGATACATCTTGAGGAGATTGAAAAGACTTTCTGGGGAAAGATAGAGATTGAGCGTGCCACATCATTCATATACTATCATAAGCAATCGCCTTACAACAACATCATCCACCGGCTGAAGTACAAGAACCACCCCGAGGTGGGAGAACGATTTGCCTACCTTGCAGCAAAGGAGATTGCCGTGAGCGGTTTCTTTGACGGCATAGACGCCATAGTGCCGTTGCCACTCTCAAAAAAGAAGGAGAGGAAACGCGGATATAACCAGTGCGACTACATTGCGGCAGGACTCTCGCGTGCAACAGGAATACCTGTAATAAAAGGTGCTGTTATGCGTGCCACATCAAACGAAACACAGACACACAAGAACCGCGACGAAAGATGGAAGAATGTAGAAGGTATCTTTGCATTGGCTGATGCCTCACTCATTGAGGGCAAGCATATTCTGCTCATTGACGACATCCTCACAACAGGAGCCACACTTGCCAACTGCGCATCGGCAATACAGCAGGGTTGCAGCTGCAGGACAAGCATCTTTACCCTTGCGTATACCTATAACGGTATCTAAGAAGCTGTTTAAGATTATCTCCTTTCGCTCATTTTACCTTTTCAGCCAAAGCCTTTCTACAAAAAGACATTTTTCTCCCCTTTTTACACAATCACTTGACTTTTTCTCCCTTTCGTTGAACAAAACAGACTTTTTTCTCGTTATTTCAAAAAAACGCTTACATTTCTTTATTTTTTAAAACTATATTGTTATTTTTGCGACACCAAAAAGAAATATAACACATAATCATATGAAAGTAGCAACTACACTTGAGAATCTGAAGAAAAAGTTTCCACATGAGCCTGAGTATTTCCAGGCTGTTGAAGAGGTGCTGAACTCTATTGAGGAGGAGTACAACAAGCACCCCGAATTCGAGGCAAACAACCTCATCGAGAGGCTCTGTATCCCCGACCGTATATTCACATTCCGCGTCACATGGGTTGACGACAATGGCAAGGTCCAGGTTAACACCGGTTACCGTGTACAGCACAACAACGCCATTGGCCCCTACAAGGGCGGTATCCGTTTCCATCCATCGGTAAACGTGGGTATTCTCAAGTACCTCGCTTTTGAGCAGACATTCAAGAACTCCCTCACCACCCTGCCTATGGGAGGTGCAAAGGGCGGTTCCGACTTTGACCCCAAAGGCAAGAGCGACAACGAGGTCATGCGTTTCTGTCAGGCGTTCATTACAGAGTTGTGGCGTAACATAGGCCCTGAGATGGACGTACCTGCAGGTGACATCGGTGTTGGCGGCCGCGAGGTCGGTTATATGTTCGGAATGTACAAGAAGCTGACACGCGAGTTCAACGGAGTGTTCACCGGCAAGGGCCTTGAGTTCGGAGGTTCGCTTATCCGCCCCGAGGCAACAGGCTACGGCAACATCTACTTCCTGCAGGAGATGTTGGGCACACGCGGTGACAGCATCGTCGGCAAGACTTGCCTTGTTTCAGGTTCAGGCAATGTGGCACAGTACACTGTCGAGAAGATTATCCAGTTGGGCGGAAAGGTTGTTACCATGAGTGACTCCAACGGCTACATATATGACCCGGAGGGTATTGACCGCGAGAAGCTCGACTTCATTATGGAGCTGAAGAACGTGCGTCGTGGCCGTATCAAGGAGTATGCCGACAAATACGGCTGCAAGTATGTGGAGAATGCCCGTCCATGGTGCGAGAAGGGAGACATTGCCCTGCCTTCGGCTACCCAGAACGAAATCAACGGCGACGAGGCAAGAGCACTTGTAGCAAACGGAGTGATTGCCGTTTCCGAGGGCGCGAACATGCCCTCTACTCCAGAGGCAATCCACGTATTCCAGGAGGCCAGAATCCTTTATGCTCCGGGCAAGGCATCGAATGCCGGCGGTGTATCGGTATCAGGCCTTGAGATGAGCCAGAACTCAGGAAAGCTAAACTGGAGCAGCACAAAGGTAGACCAGATGCTCCACGAGATCATGCATAACATCCACAGTGCCTGTGTAAAATACGGAACACGCGAGGACGGCTACATCGACTATGTAAAGGGTGCGAACGTTGCAGGCTTCCTTAAAGTGGCCAAGGCCATGATGGCACAGGGTATTGTCTGATTCCACTTTGGTACTTTTTTGAGTACATATAGGAAACTTTTGCAGCAATAGTCACGCGAAGCATTGCCGAAGGTTATACCTTTTCACAGCATTATTTAAATTTATCATAAAAGCAAATCCAAGCATTTGGATTTGCTTTTGTATATGCATTATTTTGAGTATCTTCGCTGACAATAATAAATGCAGACAATAAAAGAAAACAGACTCTCTTATGCTGAAGAAAACCAACGCATGGCTATGGATTCCGTCGCTATATTTCGCTTCCGGTCTGCCCTACCATGCCATCACATCAGTCTCGGACATAATGTACAAGGATATGGGCGTGGACAACACAAGCATCGCCCTCTACACAAGCATCCTGCTTATCCCATGGACCATAAAACCCCTTTGGAGTCCATTTGTCGAGATGATAAGCACACGACGCAAATGGACGCTGTACTCACAGCTGTTGCTTGCCGTGTGCTTTGCGGCAATAGCCTTGGCTGTGCCGTCTGCAAGTTTCGTGCTCCTTACACTTATTGCATTCATGGCGGGTGCATTCGTATCATCGACACACGACATTGCGCTTGACGGTTTTTACATCCTGGGCCTTACACAAGAGAAACAATCTTTCTTCTCAGGAATAAGAAATACATTCTACCGCATTGCCACAGTATTCAGCTCGGGCATACTTGTCATGCTTGCCAGCAAGCTGTGCGACCATTTCGGTGACAAGGCCTACGCCTGGAGTGCCACATTTGCAGTAACAGCCGTAATCATGGCAATACTCTACATATACCACCGCCGTATGCTCCCCGAACCGGAGAGTGACGTATCACGTACCACCGACAGCATAAAGGGCGTATTCAACAATTTCGGCGACATAATAAAGACATACTTCCAGAAACCCGGTATCTGGACAGCCCTGCTGTTCCTGCTGCTCTTCCGCTTCCCCGAGGCGCAACTGGTTAAGATAGGCAAGCTTTTCCTCATGGACGAAGCTGCTGTCGGTGGCCTTGCCCTTGATAAAGGTGACATAGGATTCATTTACGGTGTAGTGGGTGTGATAGGTCTTATTATAGGTGGCATAGCCGGTGGAATATGCATATCGCGCAAGGGGCTGAAATACTGGCTGTGGCCCATGGTCATCGCAATTTCCCTGCCCGACATTGTATATGTATATATGAGTATGGCCCACACAGAGAGCCTCGCAACCATAGGCAGCTGCATATTCATCGAACAACTGGGCTATGGCTTCGGTTTTACTGCATATACCCTGTATATGATATATTTTGCACAAGGCAAATACCCCACAGCCCACTTTGCAATATCCACGGCATTCATGTCTTTGGGAATGATGCTGCCCGGAATGGTGTCGGGATACATACAGCAGTGGATAGGATATGAGAACTTCTTCATATGGGTAATGATTTGCACCATTGTGACTTTCATAGTATCAGGACTTATAAAAATTGACCCTGCTTTTGGTAGAAAGTAGAATTTGAAGTATCTTTACGGAATGTTTACTAACGCAATCGATTAAGAAATGATAATACTTATAGCAGACAGCGGTTCCACAAAGACCGATTGGGTACTATGCAACGGCAGCATCATTATCAAGCGCGTAAAGACACAGGGGCTCAACCCCACAATACAGAGCAGCGACGAGATACTTGCCGTGTTGAAAGCGGAACTTGCAGACAACATTGACACCACAGCGCCACAGAAGATATTCTTCTATGGTGCCGGCTGTGCATACGACACAGCCAACAACCGTATGAAGCAGGCACTTGAGGCAGTCTTCACTACAAAAGAGATCGAGATTTACAGCGACCTCCTTGCTTCGGCACGCGCATTGTGCGGACACGAGGAGGGTATTGCCTGCATCCTGGGAACAGGTTCCAACTCATGCCTTTATGACGGAAAAAACATTATTGACAACACTCCGTCAATGGGTTATATTTTGGGCGACGAAGGCAGCGGTGCCCACTTGGGCCGCCAGCTTGTGAGCGACTGCGTCAAGAAGCAGCTCCCAAAGGCTATCAGGGAGAAGTTCATGCAGGAGTACAACCTTGATGTAGCGACAATACTTGAGAGGGTGTACCACACTCCCCTGCCCAACCGTTGGCTTGCGAGCCTCACGCCGTTCATCCAGGAGAACAAGAAGAACGCCGAGGTACACACAATGCTAAAGCACTGCTTCACCCAGTTCTTCCAGCGCAACGTAATGGTTTACCGTCGTTCATGGCTTCCCATACATATTTCCGGCGGCATAGGCATGAACTTCTCCGAGGAGATACGTGAGACAGCCGAGAGCCTTGGCCTTTCAGTGGGCAACATAGTAGAGAGCCCCATGGAAGGACTCATCAAATTCCACAGCAACAACTAATGATTAATTAATAATATTATGAAGAAGATTTTTTCCACAATCGCAGCATGCGTTGTAGCAACAATGACAATGTCTTGCGGCAGCACAGGCAGCGCATCAGGTGAGGACGTAAAGTTCGACTCACTCTCATACATCGTAGGTATGGATATCGCAAACCAGATTGAGAAAGGCATTATGCCACAGTTGAAGGCCGATTACGATGTAATCGTAGAGACTATCGGAAAGGTTATGGGCGGAGAGACCTCTGTAAAGGTTGCCGACTACACAATCACCAAGGAGAACATCCAGGAGATCGGCATGAAGTTCCTCGGCCCTGAGATTACTCCAAAAGTACAGGCTGCCATGGCAGACACTACAGGTATGACAGAGGTGTTCGGAACCCCGGAGGAGAAGAAGATTGCATCTACTCTCCTTGGTGCAGACTTCGCTTTCGGTCTCGAGAGAGCACCTTTCAAGGTTCAGAAGAAGTCATTCCTTGAGGCTATCAACGACGTTCACAACCAGGCTCAGAAGATTACCGATGACCAGGCAAGAGATTTCATGCAGAACTACTTCACTGTAGTTGTTCCTGCAGAGAACGAGCGTCTTTCAAAAGAGTGGCTTGCCGAGATCGAGAAAGAAGAGAAAGGTGTGAAGAAGACCGAGAGCGGTATTCTCTACAAGATTGTCAACGAGGGTGACGCAAGCACAAAGGCTGTCAACGACGACGACGTTGTAAAGGTACTCTACACAGGTACTACACGCGCCGGCAAGGTATTCGACAGCAACCGTTGGGCAGACATGCCTGAGCAGCGCCAGCAGATGATCAAGGCATACCAGCCAGACCAGGCCGAGAAGGATAACCCTATCGAGTTCCCATTGAACAGAGTTATCAAGGGCTGGACCGAGGGCATGAAGCTTGTAGGCAAGGGCGGCAGAATCATCCTTTGGATTCCGGCAAAGCTCGCATACGACAAGCAGGGTGCAGGCCAGGATATCGGTGCAAACGAGGCACTCCGTTTCGATGTCGAGTTGCTTGATGTAACACCGGCTGCGAAGTAACAAATTACTTATTACCTTAAATTAAAGCGACAATGGATTCATCATTGTCGCTTTAATTTAATATCCTTTATTGACTGATCATACCTATTCAAACGGCTCACCGGCAAAGTCTGGGGGCTAAGCAAAAAGTTGAGTGATTTAGGAAAAGAGAGTAACAGAGCGAAAATACT
>SUXN01000020.1 GCA_015060965.1 Bacteroidales bacterium
TACAATCTTTGCCATCATAGGCTGATATGGTCTATAATGTTTTCCAATGAAAGCAGCAGGTGTTGGCATTGCCCGTAGTGCAGCCTTACGCCTTCGCGATGAGCCTTGCGAGTGAGCTGATTGAGATTGTTTGCCATACCGCATAACTTGCGGATATAGTCCGCTTGTTCGGTGGTAAGGCGTGCCTTGATATGGCAATCACGGATAGCCATTCTTACAATCTCACTTGCCGAGACTCCTGCATTTTTGGCTTTGAGTTTCATTGCGTAGTACTCTTCGGTAGCCATCTTTACCGTTATGCGGTACTTGCGTTTCTCGGACAACTTCTTCGTGGGTCGTCCTCCTTTGTTGGGTGTCTTGTTATTGATACTTCGTTTCATACGATTTCTGATTTTGAAAATGATACATACATTGTTTACTTGATAGACCAACGGGATGTCCTCTTCTGCGACCTTCGGGAGTGGAAGCAAGTGGTTTTGGTCTGCCCAAAACATAAACTTGCTTCCCCACTAACCGAAGGTCAATCAATTTTGAGTGCCTCAAAATGAAATGCCGTTGGAATAGTGCTTAATTGAATGGAAATAAGGGCTGAATACTTGTACCCATACTCCTTGATTCCTATTGGTATTTACTTGCCATTATTGTCAACTTTTGGTGATATATCACAAACAAGTAGGCAATTGAGTAAGCAAACTAACCATTGACTACATCCCTTTCCAATGCTCGAAATCTTCTGAATAGAGTTCGATGTGATGACGGACGATGTTCTCCAATAGTCCTGACATACTCATTCTGTCCTCACCGATTTTGCAGGCGAATTTGTCGAGCATCTTTCGCAACTTGCCACTAATGAATACCGGCTTGCGGTCTTCAATCTTGTAAGGTCGCATAAAGGTGTTGCGGTACTCCTCCAATGAGAGCTTGCGTTGCTTGCTACTCACTCTGCGTTGGATGGTCGGAGTCGGTGGCTGTTGCTCTACTACATTGGTAGGTGGAGCTTCATCTGTCACCTCTGTAACGGAAGGCACTGCTTCCGTTTGGGCTTGTTTTGCTACTGACGGTAGAGGCTCTGGCAGAATGTCGTCAATGGATGATCCTACGGATTCCATTGTTTGCAAATTCTCCATATCTGAGCTATTACCCTTATCACTCCTGTAAAAAGACCTTGTAGTCATTTGGTCGATAATTTCTTGACACTGTTCTTGTGTCAACTCAACTTGTTTTTTCTTCATACTTATCACTTTTTGAATGTTCAACAATATGGTCTTTGTGCACAATCTTGACCGATTATCTGCTGCAAAGAAAATGTGCATACAATTCTACCACAACTAATTAGGTCTATGTAGGCAATTATGAATTGTATTGCTTTTCGGGGTGATTTATAAGCGGTGCTGATTGCATAATTCTTCCCAAGTTGAACGGGTTATGATGGATTGGGGTAAAATGCTTAATTGAGGAAATTAAGGACTTAAATATGATAGCGGATAGACGGACTACCGAAACATCGGAAGTTGGTCTATCCGCTATACTGCAATTATAGAATCAGTGACTATCCGTTTCGGCTGTTCGGAGCAGAAGTTTGACAGACGGATAGGTATCGGTCTGACAAACGACAATGCTACGGACAAGATCCGAGACGGATAATCGCTTGGGGATATTCTTATATAATATTGGTTACAATGTGATGTATGCTTAGGAATGTATCATCATATACATCTAAAAGTGCCACGAACTGTGCCACATACTGCAACAGGCTCACCGTATGATTGAGGTGTGACAACTTATCTATTACTTCGCACCAAGGAAACGAAACTATGTATGAGGATAGAGGCTATTTCAATGGCTGGTTGTCGTATCTATAATGAAACGATATGACAAGGGATGACACCTGTTGTTAGTGCCATTGAAGTATGAAAATCTCTTCCTTATTTAGCAGTGCGAAACAAGAAAACAAGTGAAATAATATAAAACAAAAGCGTATGGATTTAATCATTTTTGAGAGAAAGGCATTCGAGGAATTTGCCACGAAGATTGAGCAGTTCATTCTGCGAGTATCAAATTCACCCGTTGTCAAGAACGGAAAGAAAAAGACAAACAATTGGCTTGACCATCAGGATGTTTGTCAGAGGTTGAAGATTAGCAAGCGTACATTGCAGACCTTGCGTGATAACGGAACGCTTGCCTACACCAAAATCGGGAACCGCACCTACTACCTACCCGAAGATGTGGATAGCATTATTACGAAGGTAGAGGACAGACGAAAAGAAGCCAAGTGGAAAGGGCGAGAAATCTAATCAATGTATAACAATAAAACCATTTGAACTATGTATCAAGAAATGCGAACAAAAGACGATGCGTGGATGCAGTCCATTCACGAGAGTATCGACCAACTATCGGAGATTCTCGATAGTATGCCAAAAGATGGGACAACCTTACAAAACGATGATGAGTATCTATGCGACAAGGAGGTGGCGTATATGCTTAAAGTCAGCCGAAGGACATTGAGCGAATACCGAAGCAATGGCACATTGCCTTACTATGTCCTCGGTGGCAAAGTTCTGTACAAGCGAAGTGAGATTGAGCAGGCATTGAAACGGGAATATAACGGCAAGCACCTACTTAATAGCAGCGGATAAACCTCTCTATATTTTTGGAGGGAGTGAAATTTACCGCTTGCCCTATATTCATCTGTTGTAAAATAATAGTGCCCCTATGGATAGAAACAAGAACAGCATACAAATGGGTTATCAATGTAAGAACCCTTTTGTATGCTGTCTGTTTATCTTTATCTACATTTTCGTCAGTCGTTCATTTCCGTTGCCGTCTGCATTTCTGAGTACAGACATTGAAAGGGGAAAGGTTTTCGGGCTGAATACTCTCCGCAGGAGGAAGATTCAGTCCGAAACGGCTTGCCGCCCCGACCTTTCAACTTTCAAGGGCTGATGTACTACCTTCGCAGACGAGCAAAGGAAAGGGGCGAATGACGGAATCGGGAAACTCATAATATCGCAGATTGATGATAGACCAAATCAAATATTACACTGCAATAATGAAAAACGCACCACCTTTTTGCTCGTTCATAAAAAAGTTGTACCTTTGTTCCAAGATGAGTTGTACATCAATGCAAATCACGCAAGTATGTAGAAATCAGAACAGTTGCCAACTCATTACCTCGTTCTTGAACTTTCCGCATAAACTTTTTATTCTTAGCGGATTATGAGATTATTCCAAAGATAATGAATGTTTTGGATATTTTTGCCTGTCGGCTACACTTTTACAACTAAAATATCCTCCCAACGTGTGGTGTACTGCGGCGAGAGGTGTTCGCGGTTGGTGTGGTCGGTGAGTGTGCCCTGTGAAACGAGCTTAACGCTGTCGCGTCCCATCTCGGCATTTATGCGGTCGATAGCAGCCATCAGTTTCTTGTGTTTCGGACGGTCGATTTCGTCGAACAGCGATGCCTGTACGGCTGCAGCGGGGGTGATGCGGCTCAGGCGTACTCCGCTCTTCTTGTAGCCGAACCCTTGGCGGTATATCTTTTTTAGTGTGTCTGTGGCAGCCTTGACAATTTCCAATGTGCTGTCTGTGGCAGTGGTGAACTGCGCTTGCCCGCACTCGAAGCGTTGGGGCTGGTCCTCGCGGTGACGGTTGGTGAAGATGAATACCTGCAGCTCCTGTGCTACGCACTTCTGTTTACGCAGTTTCTCGGCAGCAATGCCGGCGAAGGTGGTTATTGTCTCATGCAGTTCCTCAATGCCGTACAGTTCCTTTGAGAATGAACGTGACACGGTGATTGACTGCTTGTCGGCTGTCTCATGGCTGAAGTCGATGCAGGGGGTGCCTTTCAGCTCCAGCCATGTGCGCTTGCCGGTGATGTTCAGCCTGTTGTCTATCCATGTTTCTGGCAGGTCGCACAGCTGTGCTGCCGTCATTATGCGGCAGTCGTGGAACATCTTTGCCTGGCGCCGTCCAATGCCCCACACATCCTCTACCGGGAATTTCTCAAGTACCTTGCGTATGTCTTCGTCGCGGTACATAAGGCAGGCGCTGTTGAGCTTGGGGTATTTCTTGCATAGCTTGCTCGCAATCTTGGCGAGTGTCTTGGTGTGGGATATGCCTATGCTCACCGGTATGCCTGTGTTGCGCCTTACTGTGCGGGCGAGTTCTTCACCGAACTTTTTCAACTGCCCGGTGTGGTAGCCGTCGAGCAACAGGAAGGCTTCGTCTATGGAATAAATCTCAATGGCCGGGACGAACTGCTTGAGGGTTGTCATAACGCGCTGTGACATGTCGCCGTAGAGCTGATAGTTGCTTGAGCGCACTGCCACATTGTACTTCTTTACATAATCTCGTATCTGGTACAGCGGTTGCCCCATCTTTATGCCTATGGCCTTGGCCTCGTTGCTGCGCGACACGACACAGCCGTCGTTGTTGCTGAGTACAACGACAGGGCGTCTTTCGAGCGACGGGTCAAATACCCTTTCGCACGACACGAAGAAGTTATTGCAGTCACAGAGTCCGAACATATACAAACGGAAAGTGGAAAACTGAAAGTGGAAAGTGGAAAACTGAAAGTGGAAAACGGAAAATGGAAAATGGAAAATGGAATGTTGAAAGCTCTCACTCTTCACTTTTCATCTTTCATCTTTAACTTCGTTGAAGTTCGGCTGCGCTCACTGCAATAGTTCAAGTAAACTTGACTCTTGTTCGCTTGCACGAACTTTCACCTTTTCATCTTTCATCTTTCACCTTTCAACTTTCATCTTTCATCTTTCATCTTTCATCTTTCATCTTTCATCTTTCATCTTTCATCTTTCATCTTTCATCTTTCATCTTTCAACTTCTCATTATACTTTCTTTATCAGATAAGTCACTACTCCCCAGATGCAGAAGTCGTTCTCGGCGGTTACTTTTATGGGCTTGAAATCCCTGTTGGCGGGTATCAGCAAACCGTAGCTGTCGTGTCTCTCAAAGCGCTTGAGGGTGAACTCTCCGTCAATGTAACATACTGCCAGACAACCGTCATATGGCTCAATGCTCTTGTCAATGACAAGCAGGTCGCCGTCGTTGATGCCTTCATCAACCATCGACAGCCCGCTCACACGAGCATAAAAGGTGGATGCGGGGTTCTTTATAAGCTCCCTGTTGAGGTCGAGGTTGAGCGATGCGTAATCTTCGGCAGGGGAGGGGAATCCTGCTGCCACGCGCTCGTCGGAAAGGGGCAACTCAATGCCGCTGTCGTCATTTGGGGTGAAAATATTTATGTTGTCGCTCATATATACAAACGGAAAGGGCTTACCTGTCCAACAAAAAACGTGCGATGTGCTCAATAAGTTCTTGCTTTATGGGCATGGTAGGGCTTTGGTATGCCTCCAGTTGTGACAGCATGTCGTTGCCTTCACAGTGCTTGAGCACGTGGTTCATGCCTTCAATGATGTAGAACGATGAGAACATACGTGCAAGGTAGAGCCTTTCGGCCTCTTTCACTCCCACCTGTATGTCTTTGTCGCCCTGGAGGATAAGCACCGGAATCTTCAGCTTGGCAATCTCCTTGGCCGGGTTATACCTGAACCACGAGATAAGGTATGGTTGCACGCTCTTGCGGTAGAGTGCCGCAAGATAGTTTGGCACATCCTCCACAATGCGGCCTTGCAATAGTTCTCTGTTTATCGCCGCAGCCTCGTTCCTTATTTGCTCGGGCTGTGGTCTCAACTGTTCTTCTATTACCTCATGGGCGGGTCTTCCGCATCCTGCAATGGAGATATATGCCTTGACGGCGGTGCTCTTCTGTGCCGCGACCATGCCTATGAGCGAGCCTTCGCTGTGTCCTGCAATGGCAATGGTGCTGAACCTTTCGTCACCGCTGAACATGTCGGCCCAGGCTGCCGCGTCGTCAATGTAATGCTCAAAGCGCAGTTCCTCCTCGCTCATCATTGCGGCTTGGCTCTTGCCGATGCCCCGCTTGTCGTAGCGCATGCTGGCGATGCCTTTGGTGGCAAGCCCTTCGGCAAGCATCTTGAACGAGTTGTTCTGCAACTCGCTGCCTATGGTGTTGCCGTTCATGTCGGTAGGTCCGCTGCCGGCAATGATGATGACCAACGGACAAGGCTCTTCGCTATCGGGCATCAGCAACATGCCGTGTATCTCACCGGTGGGGGTGGTGAGTATAATATTTTTCTCAACCGCGTGGGCAGTTGAGAAAAATAAAAGGGTAATTATTGCAAATAGCGCTTTCTTCATCTTATTTGCCGAATTTGCCTCCCATCTTGCTGCCGAACTTTCCGCCGGTCTTTGCACCGCCGGTGCCCTGTGCCGCAAAGATGTTCTCACCGTAGTTAACAGCCTTGAAGCCTGCATCCTGCTTGCGGCGGAACGCAATCTCAATGAGCTTGTCAATGAGTGCAGTGAAGTTGATGCCGCTGTACTCCCAGAGGTAGAACGAGAGTGAGCCGGGGATGGTGTTTATCTCGTTGACGAAAATCTCGCCTGTGGCCTCGTCGATGATGAAGTCGATACGTGCAACGCCGTCGCATGAGAGGGCACGGAACGTGTCGCAAGCAGCCTTCTGAATGAAGTCTGTACTCTCTTTCGGCAGGTTGGCCGGTATCTCGCGCACAGTGGACTGCATGCCCTGTGACTGCTTGCCGCCGCCGTTCATGTACTTGTCCTGATAAGATAGAATCTCGCCGCTGCGCACGGGTACCTCACATACCGATGGCTGGCACTCGTAGTAGTTGCCGAGCACAGCACAGTTCACCTCCTTGAGCTTCTGCACGTACTTCTCGATAATCACGCGGCTGGTGAAAGAGATTGCGTAGTCTACTGCATCGAGGAACTCCTCGCGGTTGTGTGCAGCGCGGATGCCCACACTTGAACCGCTGTTGGCAGGCTTCACAATCACGGGGTAACCGAGCTTCTTCTCGACGGCTGCCACGGTCTCCTCCTGTTTGTCTGCCCACTCCTTATCGCTGAACCAGCAGTAGTCGATGACAGGGATGCCGCACTCCTTGAGAATCATCTTCATGGTAATCTTGTCCATGCCGTTGGCCGATGCCAATGTGTTGCAGCCTGTGTATGGTATTCCCGAGAACTCCATCACGCCCTGGAATGTGCCGTCCTCGCAGTTTGTGCCGTGCAGGGCAGGCATTATCACGTCGAGCTTGGTCACTACGTCCTTCTGGAAGAGGCCTTTCTTGGTGCGGTAAAGGTTGGTGTCACCATAGATAGGCTTCATGTATACCTCCTCGCACATTGTCGCGAGTTTCTTGATGTCGCGGTAGTTGGCGACATTGAAGAGTGCGTCGCCGGTGTACCACTTGCCCTCTTTTGTTATGTATATCGGGGTGATGTCATACTTCTCTCTGTCCATTGCCGCCATCGCCTGGTTTGCGGTGATGACTGAAATCTCGTTCTCGACGGAACGTCCGCCGAATACTACTCCTACATTTGTCTTCATTTTATTTTAGTGGAAAAAGGTTATTAAAGGTTGTTGAGGGTAATTAAAGGTGATTAAAGGTAACTAAGGGTAATTAAGGGCTATTAAGGCTCGCCTATAATTTGCCTTACAATTTATTTAAAATTGTCAGGCAAATCATTTTCATAAAGCACCACGTCACCGGGGCGCAGAATCTTTGCCAACTGCTGGTGGGCGTGGTTCAATGAGTCGGCAAGGAAATATTTCTCTGCCGGCAGGCCGCCCTCCTCAATGCCGCTCTTTATGGCCTCACGGTTTACGGCGTTCACTATGATGGCGTAGTCGCAACTCACCGCAATGGTGCGTCCCAACTCCTTGTTGGCATCGGCCTGACGTGCTCCCATCTCCACGAATCCCGGGGTGATGACGATGCGCTTGTTGCCCTCGCCCACGGCAAACTCCTTCAGCACTCCGAGGCTCATCTTTGCGCCCGTCGGGTTCGAGTTATATGCGTCGTCAAGCACTGTAATGCCGTTCGCGACTTTCATCGACAGACGGTGCTCAACGGGCTGCAGGCGTGCAATGGCGTTGCGCTGCTTGTTCACAGGCACGCCCAGGTGGTCGGCAACGGCAATGGATGCCAAGATGTTCAGCAGGTTGCCTACTCCCAGCAGTCGGCTGTTGTAGTGCTCGCCGTTGCCAAGGGTGAACGATACGCCACCGGCGCCGTATACAACGTCGCCCGCCTTGTAGTCGCCCTCGCCCTCGACGGCGTATTTTATTATCCTGCATGGGCTCTTTATTCCCTTGTAGCTCTTTATGTATTCCGAATCGTAGTTGATGACTCCAAGACCACCGGCTGGCAGTGAGTTGATAAGCTCGAACTTTGTATCCTGTATATTCTCTACAGTCTTGAATGTCTCAAGGTGCATCTCGCCCACGGCCGTTACAATGCCGATGGTGGGGTGCACCAGGTCGCAAATCTCCTTGATGTCGTTCTTCTGCTTCGCACCCATCTCAACGATGAACACCTGATGATAGGGACGCAGCTGTTCGCGTATGGTACGTATCACTCCAAGCAGGGTGTTGAAGTTGCCCGGGGTGACAAGCACGTTGTATTTCTCGGCAAGCACGCTTGCAAGGTAGTTCTTTGTGCTGGTCTTTCCGAAGCTGCCTGTTACGCCGATGATGATGAGGCCCTTGTGGCTGTCGATGATGCGCTTGGCGTCGTTGTAGTAGTGGCGGTTGATGGCTTTCTCGATGGGTGTGTTCACAAGGTTGGCAAGCAGCATCAGGAAATTCGAGAGCAGCAATGTCGCAGCAATGATTACGGTTGCCCATTCTGTTGCAAAGAGCAGTGCAAGAGCGGTTATGGCAACAAAGAGCAGTATGTTTGTCGCAAACAGCCGCTTTACTCGCATCGTGTACACAAGGGGGGTCTTGAATTTCTCGCGCCACGCGACAGCCCATGCTCCGATGGTGATACCTGTGGCAAATCCCACGCCCACATAGTTCGGTACCAGTGCCGGTATGAGCATCATGAATGCGAAGAAACGCTTCTGTGAGATTATGTTCCCCGGTACAAGCCAGCGGAAATAGCGGCTGTAGCGGTAAGAGCTTAGCTGGAACATGTGGATGTCATACTTCGCTATAAGCAGGAAGAAAGCGAATGCGACAACTGTATATGTGACGATAGTACCCATATCCTTTTACTTTATCTTGAAGAAATTCTTTATTACTGCCGTAAACAATCCCGGGTTCTCAAGGAACGAGAAGTGTCCTGTGCCGTGTGCCACTACAAGACCTGCATCGGGGATGAGCTTCTCCATTGTCTTGGCGTCGCTCAACGGAGTGGCTGTGTCTGCGCTTCCCCAGAAGAGCAGGGTGGGGGCTTTTATGTTCGGCATAAGGTGTTTGAGGTCCTCGTTGACCACCTTCGAGAGAATTGCGCGCATCATGGGCGATGCGTTGTTGTAGTCGCTTGAGCCTGCACCCTTGCGGCGCTTGTCGATGATTGCCTGCGCCTTCTCCTTTGGCAGGAAGGTGTTGCACAGCCACTTCATGGCCTTGAATGTATATACCTTCCAGTAGTATTTCAGCGGGCGTTTGGGCTTGATGCCGGCTGCGTCCACCAATACCACACGGCTAACCTCGTTACGCGATGCAAAGACAATGCTTACTCTGCCGCCGAACGAGTGTCCCATGAGTGCCGGACGTTTTATGCCGTTCTCCTTTACAAAAGCCTCTACCATCTGTGTGTATCTCTCTACACCCCACACCTCCGTGGGTTCGTCCGAAGCGCCGAATCCCGGGAAATCGAAGCTGTATGTCTTGTAGGCGGTAGCAAGCACTGACTGTATGTTCTTGAATATCTCGCCGGTGCAGCCCCAGCCGTGCAGCAGAAGTACGGGCTCACCCTCTCCTGCAACGTTTATGTTTATGTTTATGTTATCGTAACGAAAGGTCATTTCCTTAATGTATATAATTCCTTGCGAAGATAGTGAATTCTGTTAGAATATACCTGATTGTGGGGGTAGAAATATTTGAGGAACGTGTAAAAAACTTCGTTCTTGATTTTGGGGAATAAAAATACCCTCACCGTTGAGGGCAAGGGTATGTGTCAAATTTGCTGTCTTGTTACTGCAATGCGACTCTCCGTTCTTGCAGGAATTCCATAATGGCTCCTTCAATGAGCCCGTGCCCTCTTTCGTTGGGGTGGATGCCGTCCTCGCAGATGTATTCGCTGTAGTTCTTTTTCTCAAGGAATACCGATGTGATGTCAATCACCGGTACCTTCTTCATCGCACCCAGGCGGAACACTGCCATGTTATACATTCCGTGCCAACGGTCGATGGAGAGCACGGTGCCGCCCAACCATTTGAGGACATTGCTCTTGTCGAGGCCTTGTGTCACGTAGTTGAAGAATCTCTCGGGGTCGAGCACGGGCAATGACATGAGCACGGGTGTCGAGCCTAATGACTTCACTGTGTCAATCATTGAGGAGTATATCTCCACGAACTGTTGCATTGGGGTCTTTGGCTTGTGTACCTCACGAGGGTCCTTGGCTATGGCGCTCCAGTCATAGTCGCAGTCGTTGCCGCCGAACTCGAACAATACAAAGTCGGAGTTCCTTATCTTCTCCTTGTACCGCTCCACGAGCTTTGTCCCTTGTGACACTATTCCGCCGAATCGTGCAAAATTATCCACTTCAATATTTAGACTCCTGCGGCAGCGCTCTGCAAAGCCCATTTCGCTTATCCTGTATTTCAATCCTCTGCCGGTGCTGTTGTCTCTGTCGGCGACAATCCCTTTCATTACTGAATCGCCGAAAGCACATACGTTGTTCAACTTTATTTCCATCTCTTTTCATCTGTTTTCAAATCAACGGCGGCAAAGATATTATGTCTGCAACAAAATGAACAAATATTGGGCTTTGCGGTTGCCTTTCTTGGCCGAAAGGGCTGTTTTGGGGTGAAATTCCGTCAATAGGTGGCGAAATTAGACGGGCTTTTGACCATTTTGCACTATCTTCGCACCGTGAAATTCCAGAACAGAAATGATATACCCCCAGAATTTTGAATCGAGAATAGAATTTGATGCTATACGCCGCATGCTCAAGGTACAGTGCCTCTGCCAGTTGGGCAGGGAGCGTGTCGATGACATGCAGTTCATGACGGACTTTACTGCTGTCGATACACGCCTCAATGAGGTGGTGGAGTTCGTGCGCATAATGCAGGTTGAGGACGGTTTCCCCAGTGACTTCTATTTTGATGTGCGCGAGCCCCTGCAGCGCATACGCATCGAGGGTATGTATATGGGTGCCGAGGAACTTTTTGCCCTGCGCCGTTCGCTGGATACCATAGGCCGCATCCTCTCGTTGCTGCGCAAGCAGGGCGGTGACTCGGCCGACGGCGATGACAACCCGCTCTATCCTTCGTTACGCGCCCTTGCCGGTGATGTAGAGGCTTTCCCACGCATAATACGTGACATTGATATAATAATAGACAAGTTCGGCACTGTCAAGGACAGCGCATCGCCCACATTGGCACGCATACGCAGCGAACTGTCGCGTACATCGGGCAGCATATCGCGTACCCTCAACAGCATATTGCGCCGTGCGCAGGCCGAGGGACTCGTGGAGAAGGATGCCTCGCCCACCATGCGCGACGGCCGTCTGGTGATTCCCGTTGCTCCTGCCCTCAAACGTAAGATGGGCGGTATCGTGCACGACGAGTCGGCAACCGGCAAGACGGTCTTCATTGAGCCGGCCGAGGTTGTCGAGGCCAACAACCGCATACGCGAGCTTGAGGCCGAGGAAAAACGCGAGATAATCGCCATTCTATCGGCATTTTCTGCCGAGCTGCGTCCGCAGGTGCCGGCTCTGTTGCAGGCATACGATTTCCTCGGTGAAATGGACTTTATCCGTGCAAAGGCAGAGCTTGCTGTGCGCATCGATGCCCTGAAGCCCTCACTTGTCGACCGCCCGATGATTGACTGGGGAGCGGCCTGTCATCCGTTGCTTGAACTGTCGCTGCGCAAGCATGGCCGCAAGATGTCGCCGCTCGATATTGAGCTCGACGGCGAACGTCGTATACTGCTTATCTCCGGCCCGAATGCCGGTGGAAAATCGGTGTGCCTCAAGACTGCCGGCCTGTTGCAGTATATGTTGCAGTGCGGTCTTCTCATCCCTGTGCACGAACGTAGCCGTGCAGGCCTCTTCAAGAGCCTCTTCATAGATATCGGTGACCAGCAGAGCATCGAGGACGACCTCAGTACCTATTCGAGCCACCTGCTCAACATGAAGCATACCCTGCGTAACTGCGACAAGAGGTCGCTTATCCTCATAGATGAGTTCGGTGGCGGAACGGAACCGCTCATCGGTGCTGCCATTGCCGAGGCATTGCTCAAACGCTTCAACGAGCGCGGTGCGTACGGCATCATCACCACACACTACCAGAACCTCAAGCATTTTGCCGACTCGACACCGGGCATCGTCAACGGAGCGATGCTCTATGACCGTGCCGAGATGCGCCCTCTCTTCCAGCTGCAGATAGGCAATCCCGGCTCATCATTCGCTGTGGAGATTGCACGCAAGATTGGCCTCCCCGAGGAGGTCATTGCCGATGCCTCGCAGATAGTGGGCAGCGACTACATACAGTCCGACAAGTACTTGCAGGATATCGTGCGCGACAAGCGTTATTGGGAGAGCAAGCGCAAGAATGTGCATCAGAAAGAGAAAGAGCTCGATGATATGCTCGGTAAGGTACAGGAGCAGGGCGACGAGCTCAAGAAGAGCCGCAAGCAGATACTCAAGGATGCCCGCGACGAGGCTGAGCGCCTGTTGCGCGAGGCAAACGCAAAGATTGAGAACACCATACGCACCATCGTCGAGGCCAAGGCCGAGAAGGAGCGCACACGTCAGGCGCGTCAGGAGCTCAGCGACTTCAGCAAGCAACTCGAGGAGCTTGCCAAGCAGAAACTGCAGATGCAGACCGACCGTGAGATGGCAAAGATACTCGCACGTCAGGAGCGCAAGAAGAACGGTGAAAAGAAGAAGAACCGCACTGTGCATACAGCTGACCCCGATACTCCGGCAGCCCCCAAGCTCCCGCAGCTCGAACCGGGAATGTTCGTGCGCATAGCAGGGCAGCAGGCCGTGGGCGAGATAATGTCCATTGGCAAGGCCGGAGCAGTAGTGCGCTTCGGTGCCATAAAGTCTACCGTGGCTTTGGAGAGATTACAACCCACCGAGGCACCCAAGGCCGAGGTACGCAAGGTCTCTTTCCTCACAAGCGAGACACAGGATCAGCTGCACCAGAAACGCCTTAACTTCAAGTCGGATATCGACCTGCGCGGTATGCGCGGTGAGGAGGCTGTACAGGCAGTGGGCTACTTCATTGACGATGCCGTAGTGTGTAACGTGCATCAGCTGCGCATACTGCACGGCACTGGTAACGGTATATTGCGCACCCTCATACGCCAATACCTGAGCACCATCCCATTTGTAAAGAACTTCCACGATGAACACGTGCAGTTCGGTGGTGCCGGAATAACTATAGTAGAACTTGAGTAGCCCGCGGGCTACTCAAGTTCTATTCTGCAACAGCGGTGTTGATGATTCAATACTGCACCGGAATCCTTATTTTCTTTACCTCTGTGTCGCCGTTCTCATAAACAGTCTTCCTTATGAATATGCCGGAAACAGGTTTGCTTATGCACTGTCCGTTGAGTGTGTAATATTCAACTGAGACGATTTTTGAACCGGACAATGACGGTGTGTGTATGCAGGTCTGTTCAACTCCCAGTTGCAACGGCGACTTTCTGCTACCGATGATTGTCTCCGGTGTGAGTGCAATGCTTTGTGCTAAATCAAGAATTTCGCCATTGCTCTCCATTAGTCTGAACTTGATTACGTCGTTCTCCTCACCGTAGATATTTATGTAGAGCAGGCTGTTTATCTCCTCGGCAATGCCGCGGCATTCGTCTCCGCAGAAGGCCGCTACGGTGTATATGCCTGTCGGCGTGTAATCATCCAATACGGCAATGACACCTATTGCATCAGGATATGCGTGCATATCTGTTTGCCATGGAGTGCCTGTCGAGGCCTCTTCCTGCGGAGCCGCGTAGCGCCTTGATTTTTGCTTGGGCGCCGACAATGAGCTCCAACGGAATGTCTGGGCTGTGTTGCATTTGAGAAGATATGCCTGTCCCGGTGACAGCATAGTGAGCGTACCCTCCCATTCTCCCTCTTCGTATGTCGCAAAGGCATTGATACCTATGATTGCGTCACCTTCGGTGGGGGTGTACTCCTTGAATGCGGCCTCTAACGTCGTGGCGTTGTATAATGGACAGCCAATCCAGTTCCACCCCTTCTTTATCTCTACAGGCTCGGCAGTGTCATATATCAGACCTCTTAATGTGATGTCTGTATCTGCCGACATCTTCATCTTGTATCCTGTTGCGGGGAACATTGCACTGAAAGTACCTGTCCACACAGAGTCCTCCTTTATATATGACTCACTCTGTCCCATAATGTGCTGTGCATGTCCTGTGAAACGGCTTTTGTGCACCCAACTGCTCAGGTTGTGAGAGACCCAGTTCCACCCTTTGCCCAACTCCAGTGTTATGGCCATTTCCAGGGATTCCCAACCTGTGATATTCTCATTGATGTAGTCGTATGACATCATCATATTTGGTCTTGCGATGCTCGGCCTTTCAAGATACGATGAGTGCTGACCTCCGTCGGGATATCGTCCGTATGTCTGCCATTGGTCTTGTGCCTGGTATATCATTTCGTCGTACCAGCTGCCGTCCTCGGATTGCAGTGTCACGCATGCTCCGTCGGCATTGTCCAACTTGAATGGGGCGTGCAACTGGTCGATTGGCTGTAGCTTGTCGCACCATATGATGAGCTTGCCATATGCCGGTATTATTGTGCTGGCGCTGCTTGATTCTGCGCTTATCCGATATTTTTGCGGATTGCTGCGGGTGTCGCTCAGGTACATGCCGCTGATGTCTATGTCATTGCTGGTGGTGTTGTACAGCTCAACCCAGTCGTTCTTCTTGTAATGGTCATTGATGTAGATGTCATTGCCGGCGCTGACCTCGTTGATGAGTACGGGTGAAGCACCGCTTTCAAGAAGCTGCTTTGTGTCGTCGAGCCTTTCATATACAGCAATTATGTGATGTGTACCGTTCTTCGTTGTCTCGTCAAGAATGAGCTCTTCCAGGTTGTCTGTTGATATGCTTGTCGGGGTTGCTTTTGTCAACCTTGCATCAAAGAATATGTCGCTGCTGGTGAAACTCGTGTTATGTACCTCGACCGTAATGGTATTGCTGCCTTCGTGCAGTACTCCGTCGGGGATTCTTATTGGGCCGTATGCGGCAGTGTTGCTCTCATATTCCGTGGAGAAATCGTTGTATGTGCTACCGCTCAGGCAGTGGTAGCTGCCCACCTCTACACCGTTGACGTAGAATATCGCTCCGTCATCAAGATAGTAGTAGAGGTTGTACCGTTCCTGGGATATGGGCGGTGTATTCAGCATGAAGGTCTTGCGGAAATAATATGTAGGGCGTTTCTCGCTTGCATTGCCGCCATAGTCAAGGGTGGTGTTGTAGTCGGCGGCGCCTGCAGTGGTGCCTACGGTACCGTACCCGAACGGGGCATTGCCGTTGCCCCAGGCTGTGTCATTATATCCCGGTTCTTTCCAATCGGTGTTGTCGAGAGAGCCTTTGTCGTAATAATGCCAATCGCTGTTGAATGGAATCAGATCTTCCGATGCTTCGGTTTCGGAAATCATCTGCCAGCCTTTGAAGACATACCCTACAGGAGCCTTGGTGGTTATTGATACCGGCCCGAACAGGGTGCCGTTGAACTTGCGTGTGGGGACTTCCTGCCCGTCAATGAGCAGTCGTGCCTCGGGGATGTTGCTCTCCAATGTGACCTTGAACTCCTGTGTCAGGTTCATGAAAGACTTCATGTTGTTCATTCGTGCTGCACGCCGTGAGTCGCTCGAAATGTTGTTGTATAACCTGTCGGCAGAAGCGGTGGGGTCATTGCCCTCGATGGCAAGTGCCGGACGTATGTATGCAACCATGCCGTCAATGATTTCTTTGCATCGCTCAGGTTCCATGACACTGCCGTCGACAATGGAGAATGCATGTATGAACTGCCTTTTGAACGGCTCATACTCCAGCATGTTGAAGAATATCTCTGCCATAAAGCTCTTGCCGTCGTTGTCGGAGTATCTTCCGTCGTAATTGAACAACAGGTTGTAGATGGATGAAATCATGTTGTCTGTGCCGAAGGAAGAGTCTGTGTCGAACATCACAAGGTGGAATTTTCCGTTATCCTTCTTGCTGCGGAAACCTTTGATGTTGTTGCTGTTTGTCAGCCAGTCACCGCATCCTATGTAACATTCGGCTGCCATATAATTGCAGAATTCATCAATATCTACCATGTTGCATATCTGCTGCCATATCTCCTGGTTGGTGGGGTCGGCTGCCAGCTGCTTGGTCAGAGTCAGCCACTGCCAGAACGCATCTCTTGTGCCGGCTTTCTGCTCATAGCCGACAGAGCTGTTCAGCTCAAACTGGTCGATCTCGTCAGTGTCTATGCCGTATCCGCTCTCGCCATAATGCTTGTTGTTGTTCTCGCGTATGTTCAGCATGCCCAGGTACTTCCCGTTGAAGAATACGTGGCACGGTTGCCAGGCCTGGCAGTCGATGTAGAATCCCGAACGCAGGAAAATCTCGTGTAGCGCAGCATCATATATCCGGGCATAGGTGTCATTGCCGCCATTGCGCACCTGTAGCGTCTTGTATCGGTTGTGAGGCTTGCTGTCAGCAAAGATAGGGTAGTCGAAAGAGTTCTTGCCCTCATATACTTTCCCCGTCTTGAGCCTGAATGAAGACTTCATGGACCAATCGTTGTCGCCTCCATAGGCTCTGGACCATCCGCCTGCAATCTTGAATTCTGCCTCTTGGTTCAGTACGGGGCGATAGGCTCCACTCTCTTTTATGAGATACTCTACATTTACAGGGCGCTCCCAGTCCATATTCCAGTTGCATGCCTCGTTCTGTCCGTTCCCGGGAATGCCGTTGGTGCCTTTGGTATATACACCTATGGTGTCGTTGTACAGGTTGTCCGGAGCTGTCGATATGCACAGCACCGGTATTTCCATATTGTTCCCGTCCTTTATGAATGTGCGTGTGACAACCCGGCTCGGCAGCTTGCCGTCGGCAATCAATACAAAGCGGTAGACAGCCGTGGATGTGGTGGTGAACCTGCCGGTGTCGGATATTGAACCGTTCTTTATTGTGGGTGTTGAGCCGTCGGTCGTGTAGATGAGTGTCGTTCCTTCGGGTATCTCCACGTTGAAACTGATGCTGTCGGTAAAGAGAGTACTTTCTTTGCTTATTACAGGAGCCGTCACTCTCTCCTCGGCAAAGACGCTGCCGAGATTGCTTTTGCCCGGTGTGGTAAAGGCGGTCCAGCCCCATTCTCCATCGCCGTCACTCTTGCGGGCATACGCACACCTTGCGATGGCCGGCGGATATTCCAAGCTGTCCACGACTTTACCGTCATTGTTCATTAGCTCGATGAATCCGCCTTCGGGGGCAAGCTTGAACGGTATCTGCAGGTGTGCCTTCCCCCCAAAATTACCATCCTTGCTGTTGTGGTCGAACCACAGACAAGCGAAACCGTTTCCTTTGATGCTTCCGTGTCCCGAATACAATCCGTACGTCTCGGTTATCCCGTCGGCGTCGGTGTGTCTTATCGTCGTGCCGTTCAAGAAACACAAAGTGTCGGAGGTGTTGTACAGCTCTATCCAGGCGCCGTAGTTGTATGAGTTGTCGATGTTCCGGTCGATGTTGGCTACCTGAACTTCGTTTATCCTCACATTCGAGATGTCTGTACTGAACCCGGACTGTTCGCTCACCTTGTAAATCTGTATCTCGGCTGCGTGCCACAGCTTTCTGAACCCGGTGCCCGCACCGGTACAGTCAATAACGGTCAGACGTATGTGGTTTAAAGCGTCCTTAATGGTGAAAAAGTCCGACACAACCTCTGTGAAACCATTGTACGGGAGTTCGGCCGTGAAAATGTCGTGCCAGGAATTACCGTCATCGCTGCCGCTTATGAGCACTTTTGTCGGGTGGTCATTGGAACTGTTCCTGCGGTGCATATATAGGCAGAAGGTACCGCTCTCGGGACTGTTGAGTGATATGTCAATCCAATGGTAGTCACCCTCGTACTGGTTGTGCCAGTCGCTGTGCCAGAATGTATAGGGGTCATTGTCTATCAGCGCTCCAATGTCGGTACCCTCGAGATAGTCGCTGAAAGGGCTGCTGAGTTGTGAGACGTCTGTGATAAGGGGTGTCATCTCATCGCCTTGTGCTTGTATCACAGAATGTGAAACCAATAGGAAAAGTACTGATATAATGAGCGCCTTCTTCATAGTCATAGTCTTTTTACAAAGATATGTCTTTAAAATGTTTATGCAAAATTTAGAGGCCGTTCAATTGCATGTATTTTCCTTGCGGATGTCGGTTGTGCTTGTAAAGTAAACTGTCTTCAATTCACATAAAGAAACAATAGAGAGGGTGGTCCGTTTTGGGCCACCCACATGCATCTGCAACACTTTCATTTCATCTTCTTCATGATGACATCAACCGAGAAATCTCCGGGTCCGCTGAAGAACATGAGTCCGAAGATTGTGAGGTAAGTGATTGCCGGCTCCATCTTGCTGAGCGGGTCGCCGGCGTGTACGAACAGCAACGCTACGCACATTGTGAAAATCATTGGAATAAGGCTCAAGCGGAACAGGGCTCCCAAGATGAACCCGAACGCGCATAGGATTTCGGCGAATATTGCCAACCAGAATGATAATGTGGCGCCTAATCCGATGGGGTCGGGGAATGTCTCGGTGGCATTGTTGAACATTATCCATTTGGCAATGCCGTGGCTCATGAACATGAAACCGAAGATGATGCGTGCAACAAGCAGCAACAGCGACTGCGCCACAGTGGTCTCCGGTTCGTTGAAAAGGTAGTAGTGGGTTTTCTTCTTAGACATGATATGCGGTATTTCTTTTTGTAAGAAACACCACATATCATCTGTTTGTTCGGGTCAGCAATTATTGCAGTTCGAAACGTACGTTCACGTTGAAGTTGTATGTTATCTTGCCTATGCTTATTATAGGAGCTGCCATTGACGCTCCCTCGGCAACTGCATCCTCCATAACCATGTTGGCGCGTGACTTGTACATGCGTGGCTGTACCTCACCTCCGTTCATCCATGAGTTGATGCTTATGGCCTTACCCACCTGCTGGCCTATTGCCCCTGCAAGTGTCTCGGCCTCGGCTTTTGCCTGTTGCATGGCCTCGATGGCCATCTCTTTTTTCAGTTCCTTCTCCTTTGTGAACTTCATTTTTGCAAGCTCTATGTTCGATATCTGTCTCTCTTCGAGCGATAGGATTACCTGTTGCATGATTGTTGCGTCATAGAGCTTGAGCATGTATGTGGCCTGGGTCTTCGGCTTTATCTTCTTTGAGAATGTCTTGTAGCTGACCTCGCTGCCCATGTAGTTCAATGTCAGGCACTCGGGGATGTCAATCCTGTTTGCCTTGAGTGCTCCAAGCATAGCTTCCTGCATCTCCTCAAGGCTTTTCTTGCCCTTGTAGTCCTTCTCGCTGATGACAATCTTCAGGTATAGCTCGTCAGGGGTTACCTCGCGCTGTACTGTGGTGTTCATGTCAATGTAGGGCTGTGTGGTGTTCTGTGCATTTGTGTTGCCTGCTGTTGTGAGCGACAATACAGTGACGATGAACGCCATGATGAATGTTCTGCTTCTCATAATCGTATATGTTTAAAATTGATAATCGGGATACAATGCACAAATTTGCATATTGCATCCCGATTTAACAAAAATATTAGCAATAGTTAACTGATTTATATGTTTTTTGTACCTCTCTTGCGGAACTCGAGCGGTGGAACGCCGGTCTTTTTCTTGAAGAAAGTGGAGAACTGTCCCAGGCACTCGAAATGCAATCTTGATGAAATCTCTGCGATGCTCAGGTTGGTAGAGTAGAGCAGTTCCTTTGCCTTGGCAAGTTTCAGTTCCTGACGGTACTGCCCGGGGGATATTCCGCACTTGTTCTTGAATTCGCGGCGGAACAGCGAATAGCTTATATTCAGTGAGGCGGCAATGCTCTCAAGGTCTTTGTTGCCTGCCATGTCCTCTTTCATGATAACCTTTGCCTGGTTTATTATACGCATTATGTAGCTGTCGCCGAAGGAGTGGTTCAGCTCCTCGTAATATACACGGCCTATCAGCGATATTGTGAGGCTTGCCACAATCTGCTGGAATCCTTTCTTCTCGTCCGATATTATATCGAGAATCTCGTGGTAGGTATTTATTATGCGCTCGTCTACTCCCACGCGGAACACGCAGTTCTTGAAGGTGAAGAAGCCGGCACTTATCTTCTCGTCCATAAAGGCTCCGTTGAAACCTATCCAGTGGTCGTCCCAACCCGTTTCGGGGTCTGGCGCGAATGTGTGCCACTCTCCGGGGAAGAGCAAGAACATCATTCCTGCCTCAATCTTTGTCCTTGAACAGGATGCACTCTCAAAATAGCCCGAACCTCTTGTTATGTATACAAGCTGGTATTCGTTCAGTACGCGGCGTTTGTTCTCGGGGAAATTGTAGCCGTCGGGGTGCGAGGATAACGGGTAGCCTTCGCCAGGGTGCACGTGCTGGAACCCGGCAGTGGTTACTGCAAGGCCCCAGGACCTGTCGCGGGGTGAAATCTGCAGGTATTTGAAATTTTCGGCTTTGCTTGTTCTTGTGATAGTATCTTCTTTCATAGTGTTTCAATAGTGTTTGTTATGATCTTCTTATTGCGAAGATACGAAAAATGTTTAACAAAATCAATAAGTGTGTCTCAAAATGTGTAAATTTATTCGCGGAGTATTCGCCGGCAAACAAAAAATCTATCCCAATGTTTATATCTCTGTATAATTCCAAAAAACAACAATTATGGAGAGATTTATTAAAAGGACATTGATGGCAGCGGTTGTGTTGTCGGCTGCCGTGGCTGCGAATGCGCAACGTTGGGTGGAGATCACGGATGATGCGACACCGATAATCTGTATCAGTGAGACGGTGAACGAGGCTCCCGATGTTGTGGAGATTTTCCAGAATACGCAGAGCGCTTACCACCACGACCCGCGCGCACCGCGTTTTGTGCTCGTTGACCAGAAAGGCAAATGGGGTTTGGGTATCGGCGGATACCTGCAGACAAAAATCGAGTATGACTTTGACAAGGCTGTAAGCAATGTGGATTTCTTGCCGTCGGCTATCCAGCGCAATGATGCTCCCTCGAGCCAGTATCGTATGGATATGAGCAATTCGACGCTTTTCCTCAAGCTGGTGGGTTCGAGCAGGTTGTTAGGTGACTTTGTTGTCTACACCTCGGCCGATTGGCGCGGGCAAGGCTTCGGATTCCAGTTACAGAATGCCTATATGAGTACAAAATATTTTACATTCGGTTATACTATCGGTTCGTTTATGGACATAGCGGCAATTCCTACTACAATTGACTACGGCGGCCCTTGCGGTATGACGTTCTACCGCTCGACACAGCTTGTGTTCAAGTATGGATTTGATTTCGGTCTCTCTATGGGTATCGGTGTCGAGGCGCCTAATGTGAATGCTACAGGTGACGAGTATCTCAATGTGGGTGCGCAGCGTTGCCCCAATGTACCGCTCTTTGTACAGTACAACTGGCGTAACCAGCCGGGTAATCACGTCCGCTTGGGTGCCATTATGCGCGATATCTCTTATACCGATAAGGTTGCCGGTGAAGATACCGACAAGGTGGGTTGGGGCGTGCAGGCAAGTTTGCTTGCCACTATCGGCAAACTCCAGTTGAAGGGGCAGTTTACCGTGGGTGAGGGCATTGGCTCTCTGGTGAACAATGTGTCGAACATCGGCGTGGATGTGGTGCCTAATCCAAAGGTCCCTGGCAGGGCGATGATGCTCAGCTGTGAGGCGTGGTATGCCGGTTTACAGTATAACTTCAGTTCCAAATGGTTTGCGTCGGCTGCATTCAGTCAGACAGCTCTCCATTCACGCAATGGTTATGGCGAGGCTCATCCCAATGGTTACCGTAAAGGCCAGTATGCCGTGGCAAACGTATTCTATAATATAAGTGACAATCTGCAGCTGGGTGTTGAGTATCTGCACGGATGGCGTATAGATTTTGACAAGAAGACATTCAATGCGAACCGCGTCAACCTGTCGGCAAGGTACGATTTCTGAGACAATACAATGACAGAGAGCAACTTCAGTCGCTCTCTGTCATTGTATTGTGTTTTGTGTTTTTTATTAAATCCTGTTGTACCTGTCGGGGATAATGACCTTGGGCTTGAATGTCGCAGCCTCCTCGGGGCTCATGTCGGCGTATGCCATGATGATTGCGATGTCACCGGGCTGGAACTTGTGGGCTGCGGCCCCATTCAGGCAGATGACGCCTGAATCGCGTTCTCCTTTAATGATGTATGTGATAATGCGCTCTCCGTTGCTGTTGTTTACAACGTGTACCTGTTCGCCTTCGAGCATTCCTGTCGCTTCCATCAAAGCCTCGTCAATGGTGATGCTTCCCATATAATGAAGGTTGGCCTCGGTTACTGTAGCGCAGTGTATCTTCGCTTTCAACATTCTCAATAACATGCTTATTCCTCTCCTTTATATTTAATGTTGTCAATAAGGCGGATCTTTCCGCAGAACAGTGCGATGCAGCCCACAATGTAGTCACTGTCGCTCCACTCGTTTATCTCCTGCAATGTGTTGCCGTCTACTATCTGGTAGTACTCGAGCTCAAGGCCGGGGGTGCTGTTTATCTTCTCTTCTACAAATGCCTTTGTTGCGGCGAGGCTGTTGCCGGCCGCGTAGTCAAGGCTCGCAAAGAGTGTGCGTGATATTGTGAGTGCACGCTGGCGCTCGTCGGCTGTGAGCAGTGTATTGCGGCTGCTCATGGCAAGACCGTCGGCCTCACGTACAATGGGGCAACCTACAATCTCAAGTTTCAGGTCAAGCTGGCGCACCATCTCGCGTATGATGGCAAGTTGCTGGAAATCCTTCTCACCGAAGTATGCCTTGTCGGGTTCCACTGCATAGAACAGCTTGCTCACAATCTGTGCGACACCGTTGAAGTGACCCGGACGGCAAGCACCTTCCATAACTGTGTCTATGGGCGCGAATGAGAACTGGCGTGTATCTTCAGTGGGGTACATCTCCTCAACCGACGGTGCAAAGGTGATGTCCGCTCCAATCTTCTCAAGCAGTGCGCAGTCGGCCTCCAATGTGCGTGGATAGTTCTTGAGGTCATTCTTGTCGTTGAACTGTGTAGGGTTCACGAACACGCTCACAACGACAACGTCATTCTCTTTTACGGCACGCTCAACAAGCGATGCGTGACCCTGGTGCAGTGCGCCCATTGTCGGCACGAGTCCCACGGTTTTTCCTTCTGCCCGGCACTCGTCGAGCAGGCTCTTCAAGTCTTTTATAGTGCTAATCAGTTTCATCCTGTCAATGTTTTAACACGAGCCTCGAACAGGGGCTTTTCGTTTTGCGAGTGCAAAGTAACAAACAATTGCTCACAAAAAGAAATAAATAAATTAAAAATATTTCTTGAATGCCCGGACGGAGTATTATCTTCGTGCTTCGTGGTTAACTGCCTTTTGTTCGCTTTTTGGATGTTAATATCTGTAAATCAATGCGGTTTTGATGCAAAAACACTTAAAAAATGTATAAGATTTGCCCCATTGCCAATTTTTTAGTAACTTTGCGATGCGCGGACTTTATCCGTGGTTGATTGAAAAGATGAAAGCGAACAAGATTTTATTTATTACACAGGAAATTACACCATTTGTATCGGAATCAGTAATGGCGAACGTCGGGCGTTCATTGCCTCAGGCAACACAGGACCTCGGCAAAGAGATCAGAATATTTACCCCAAAGTGGGGCATCATCAATGAGAGACGCAACCAGTTGCACGAGGTTATCCGCCTTTCGGGCATGAACCTTATCATTGACGATACCGACCATCCGTTGATAATCAAGGTGGCATCGTTGCAGGCTGCACGTATGCAGGTCTATTTCATTGACAACGATGACTATTTCCACAACCGCTCGATGACTACAGACGAGAACGGAGTGGAGTATGGCGACAATGACGAACGTACCATTTTCTTTGCACGCGGTGTCCTTGAGACCGTGAAGAAGCTGCGTTGGTGTCCCGAGGTTATCCACTGCCACGGTTGGATATCGGCTCTTGCTCCCCTTTATGTAAAGAAAGCATACCACGAGGAGCCTTCTTTCCGTGATTCAAAGGTGGTGATTTCTCTCTACGATGATAACTTCAACGAGGCGTTGCCCGACAATTTCTTGCAGAAGCTTCTTTTCAAGGAGATACAGCCAGATGTTGTTGATGGCATCTCTACACCTGTTACATACAATGAGCTTGCGAAGCTTGCCATCAAGTATTGTGACGGTGTAATCATCAACGGTGACAATGTGTCGCCCGAGCTTGTTGCCTATGCCGAGTCTCTCGGTAAGCCGGTATTGCCTAAGCCTGCCGATGATGAATACTGCGAGGCCTGCAACAGTTTCTACGATAATGTATTCTCTCAGGAATAACGGATATCGTATATCCGGTTGCTGAATATTAACCTTTAACAATAAGAGTAATAAAGAACGTATGAAGAGAATATTCTCATGTTTTTTATTGGCTATTGCCACATTGTTGACATTTACGCAATGTGATGACAATACCGGGTCCATTGGCGGTAGCCTTGTGCCCGAGAATGATATAATTACAGCCGAGACAAAGACTTTCTATGCTACAAGCAACACCATAATGGCAAACGATTCAATCCTTGCCAATACGAGTGATGTATATCTGGGTATGTACACCGATGAGGAGTCCGGAACTGTCTTCAGTTCAAGCTTTGTGACTCAGTTCGGCTGTACCGAGGATTTCGAGTTCCCTATGGAAGGTGTTGTGGATGACAGTGCTTCGTATACAAAGCTCCGTCTCTATTTCAATGAGTATTATGGCGATTCTCTCAACGCTATGCGATGCGAGGTGTATGAACTTGATAATACCCTTCAGGAGGGCGTGCCTTATTATACAAACTTCGACCCCGAGGAACTGTATGACGTAGAGAAGAAGCCTCTGGCTGCCAAGACTTTCAACGTGATAGATTATAATGTACACGATACAATTCTCAATAGCGACAACTATGCCCGTCACATTGAGATTGCACTTCCCAACAGCATCGGTAACAGGTTTATCAGCAAGTTTTATGAGAAGGATGCTGAGGGTAACATCATCGGCAAGAAGTACTTCGCAAACTCCGAGGTATTCATCAATGATATCTTCAAGGGTATATATGTGAAGTGTGTGCAGGGTGACGGTACAATTCTCAAGATATATCGTGCCCGTATTGATGTGGGCTTCAAGCGTCTGATCAAGAGCAGCAGCGGTGCTATGGATTCAATCCAGGCGCTCTCGGCTCCGTTCTATTCAGGCAAGGAGGTGTTGCAGACAAACAAGTTTGACAACAACGATCTCAAGCCTTTGCTCGACGAGAAAGAGTATACCTACATAAAGACTCCTGCTGGTCTCTTTACCGAGGTTAAGCTGCCTATATGCGAACTTGTGGAGAACTGCGACACTATAAACTCTGCCAAGATGGTGTTCACACGCTACAACGAAGAGGGCGGCTCTATGAATTCAGCCCATGGTACATTGCTTATGGTGCGCAAGGCCGATATGTACAAGTTCTTCCTCAAGAACAAACTGAGCGATGGCGAGACCTCATACCTTACTTCGTTCGTAAACAGCAATAATGAATATGTCTTCAGTAATATCGCGAACCTGTTCAAGCATTGTTACAAGGAGTATACCGAAGGTGTGCAGAAGGATAGCGATTGGGAGGCGAAAAACCCCGATTGGGACAAGGTGGTGCTTATTCCAGTTACAACAACGGAGGATTCCAACGGTAGTGTTGTGAAGATTCTTCATGACATCAGCATCCGCAGCATGCGTCTGCGCGGCGGTACCGAGTATGAGATTCCTATCGAGGTTGTGACAAGCAAATTCAAGAAATAAATATCAGATACAACGAGGCTGACTAAAAAGGCTCTTTTGTTGTTACGCTTGCCCGAAAAATACTCATTTACGCTTAGTAAACTGCGTTTTTTCGGGCTTCGCAAGCCTAAAAATAGCTCTTTTTATCCAACCTCTCTACAAACGTGGATGACCCATTTCATTTTGGGTCACCCACGTTGTTTATATAGCTTGTCAATTTGTAAGCAAAGAACAGGATGGCTGTCTTTAATAAGGCTCCTTCAGGCGGCGACTTATGGTTCCGAACGAGTGAAACGACGAGGAATATCAAAAACCGCGGAAAATGTCATGCTGGAACGAAGTGAACCAACGGTCAACGCCCGAGGCGTCAGCCTTAGCATAAAGCCGAGGGGCTGAAGTCAAGCATCTCAAAAACCGCGGACCTGTCATCTCGACGATTGAAATGAGGAGAGATCTCTAAAATTTATAAAGTAGATGCTCTTCCTTAAAACTTCTCAGTCTCGGTGATTTTCCTTTAGGGCCTATAGTATAATTTTGAGGCTGTGTCACACAATGACACAGCCTCAAAATGTTCTGCTCAAAAGCATTATTCTACTGTTACAATACCTTCGTATTTGCCCTCACCGCAGGTGCCGCATTTGTCGGACAACCTTTCTGTGTATGTAAACTTGCCGACCGCTTTTTCAATGTTGACAGGAACATATACCATTGAATAGCCGCCGGGTTCCTCCTCGTAATATATACCTATATTGCCGTCGGGCAGGATACACATTGATGAGTATGCCGAGCCTCTGTCCGATACCGGAATCTTTTTCCAGCCTTTTGAAAGCTCTGTCGGGGTGTATGTGGCAGGGTCATCGCTCAATGGCTTGTAGAATATCGCTACGTTGCTACGGCTGTCGCCTGTGGGGACAGACTGGAACAATATGTTGCCAACGAGCAGCGGCTCGCCGTTGGTGTCGTTGCTGCCGAACTTGAGGTCACCCACCTCGTCGGTAGCTACAGCACCGTCCCAATAACCCTCGGCCTTTTCAAAATTGGTGTAGTGGAATACGTTGAAATAACGTCCGTGTCCTTTGCGGCTGCTCAACAGTACGCTGCCGTCGGGGAGCTCCTCGCATTTGGGCTCGTTGCCGTAAGGCGCAGGGCTGTCGTTGAAGTCGTTTCCGAGCTCGCCGAGCAGATGCCATGTCTCGCCGAAGTCATCGGAGTAGAGCGCGTAGTTGTGGTGGCGGTAGCTGGCTGTCTCTACTGCCCACACTGCGCAATAGATACGGTAGTAGTCGCCCACCTTTATCATCCTGCTCTGTGCCATGCGTCCGGCACCGATGAACATTGAACCTACGTGTGCCTTGCCATCCTTGTCTTTGAAAAGCGGATATATCTCGTATGTCACCTCTTTTGGCTGGCTTGCTTCCCACTCTCCGGTCTCCTCGTTGTATTTGATGCGCAGGCGTGCCATGCGGTTGGGGTTCTCGGGGTTTTCCGGGGTGCCTGCACCGTAGTTGCCGTGCCAGCATACGCGGTTACCGCATACGCTCATCACAAGAATCTCGTTGCGCTCGCGGTCGGCAACGACTGCGGGGTCACCGAATCCGGTGAGCCATGTCTCCTTGGCCTCCTTGCCCACACCGTCGGCAATCTTTACGGGTTCGCTCCATGAATGGCCGTCCCACTCGCTGCCGCCCTTGGTGCTATGGCGCATTACAAGGTCTACCTCGCCAAAGCCTATGTCATTACCGCATGGGCGGTAGTCGTTGATGGCAAATACATAGCCGTTGGCAGTTGTTACGATGGCCGGTATACGGTAGGGGATACCTTCTTCGTCGGGTGAATAGAAGAGATACTGGTATTTGTTCTCCTTGTCGACGTCAATATTCACGGTAACCTCCATGCCTTTCTGCGGAAGCTGCTGCCCGGCAATGCCCTCGCCGCCGTTGATGTCCATCTTCCAGCCGTGGCAGACGAGTCCCGGTGCGATGCTGAATGTGGCACCGTGTGGCAGGTAGCAGGTAGATGCCTCGGGCAGGTTCTCCTTGCTGAGCATGATGTTGCTTGTGTTGCCGTCTATTGTTATGGCTATGTTCCCGATACGAGTGTTTGTGTCGAAGCCGCCTTCGGTCAGTGCGTTGTACTTTATTACAAGCGGTCTCTTGGTATCTACCTCCCTGATCGTCCAGTGACTGCCCTCGTCCTGGCTGCTGTAGAGCTTGATGTCACGTCCTGCTCCGCCGAACATGTTGAAGCTCAGTTCCGGGTTGCCGGCAGGGCTTATTGCGTAACCTCCTTTTTCCTGCTTTGTCAGCGTCAGGGTGGTGGCTTCCTTTGCCGGGCGCATTGTAGCTGCGGCCTCAGCAGCTGTGCCGTCGAGTTTCAACGCAAGCTTCTTGCCGCCCTTGAGGCTGTAGAGCCTGAACTGTTCGGCATTGCCGACAAAGTACCATATCTCCTCCTCGTTGTATGAGGCATTTCCGCTGGTAACGGTTGTGCCGTCATCGGCAAGCCTGATGGCATATCCCTTGTCGCGGTTGTTGGTTATCTGTACCGGTATGCCTTTTTTGAACGATTCGGAGAAGATATTCTCCTGTGCAATGGCTGTCGATATGCCTGCAAAAAACAGCAGTGCATATAATAAAATGTTTCTCTTCATATTATTGGTTTTGTTTGTTTCATCGCATCTATTTGCAAAATAAATAAAAAAATGGCATAAAACCAACTAACCTTGTATTTCCTCGCTTTTTGTGCTATCTTCGCAATGGTACGTTAGACAAGATGTTTATGAAAGTGAATAGAATCAGTCTGTTTCTGCTTGTTGTCTGCTTGTTCTCGGTTGTTTTTGGTTCTGCTGCGAGTTATACCAGGCGGTACAATCCCAATGCAAAGAGTCCTTTGCTGGATTTGCCTTTGGAGAAACGGTTGGAACTTGCCAGGAAATATCTTAAGGTCGATTATTATGAAAGCAACCCTTATATAGAAGTTCTTGGTGCCGAAACAGGAAAATGGGGACTGGTTGACTTTGCCGGCAATGAGGTGACCCCTTGCATGTACGATTATATTTTTGATTTTCATGAGGGGTATGCTTCGGTTGAACTTGATGGTAAACGTGGATTTATTGATGAAGATGCAAAAGTTGTTGTGCCCTGCAAATATGATTATTCCCTAAACTTCAATGATGGCCTTGCTACGGTGTGTCTTAATGGAAAATGGGGCGCAGTCAATGGTGAAGGCAAGGAGATTATTGCTTGTGTATATAATACCGAGCTGTTTTTTTCGGATGGTATGGCTTTGGCCGGTAGCTTGGAAACCGGTAAATATGGTTATATTGATATGCAAGGCAAAGAGGTGGTTCCTTTTAAATATGATTATGCCGGTCCAATCATTGACGGTGTTGCGTGTGTAGCTATTGTTGATGGTGAAACAGAACGGGTAGGAGTGATAGACAGGGAGGGCGATGAAGTAGTGCCGTGTGGCAGGTATAATTGGATAGGGAATTTTTTGTATGGCTTGGCAGAAGTTAAACTTAATGGCAAATGTGGATTTGTCGACAAATCGGGTAAAGAAGTCGTTCCTTGTATATACGATGACGGCAGAGTTGTTTCAGATAGTATGTTGATGTTGAAGTCAAGTGATAAGTGGGGCTTCTTGAATAATGACGGCAGGGAGGTCATCCCTTTCCTGTATGATGATGCCGAGGCGTATTCAGAGGGGCTTGCGGCTGTGTGCGTGGGTGATAAATGGGGATTTATTGACAAGGATAACAACACGGTCATTCCTTTTGTGTATGATGATGTGGATGGCTTTGTCGATGGGATTGCCGTTGTGTATGTTGATGACAAGTCGGGATGTATTGACAAGAGAGGCAAAGAAATCATTCCGTGCAGATATGATGATGTGCATTATCTTCGCATTTGGAATCCGAACAACATTACAGGCAAGGGTGTGCTGGAGGTCTGTAAAGAGAGTAGGCATAGAGAAAAGTATGGCATTGTTGACGTGACCGGCAAGACGATTGTTCCGTGCATGTATGACGATATTGACATCTGTAGCAACGGAATGTTTGTTGTTTACAAAGATTGTAGGTTTGGACTTCTTGATGCGGAAGGAAAACGGTTGTTGAAATGTGATTATGATGAAATCAGGCTTTTTGCACCGGATTTCTTTCTTGTTGAGGATGAGGAAGGGATGTATGGCGTTTATGACATCTCTGGCAATGCGGTTATAAAGGCGATGTATGATGGTATTTCCTATCTTGATGACTTGGGCATATTCGTGTGCGGGACGGAAGAAGAGAATGGTGCTGTTATACGCAGCTATTACGATACGTACGGCAATTTCTTAGGTAACTGATTGGAACAGCTGGTATGCCCGTCACTTTTTGCATTCTTGGTATTGTTTTTCCACGCTCTTTGTGTTATCTTCGCGTAGAGTTAGGGCAGCGCGTTGCTGTCCGTCAATTAATGATATATTATGGCACAGATAGTTTCTCCATCACTGTTGTCGGCTAACTTCGGCAACCTGCAAGAGGATTTGAAGATGATTAACAGTAGTGAGTCCGATTGGCTCCACATTGACATTATGGACGGTGTGTTCGTCCCTAACCTTTCTTTCGGTCCCCCGGTGCTCAAGTATGTGGCCGAGCTTTGCGAAAAGCCGCTCGATGTACACCTTATGGTTGTTGAACCTATGAAGTATCTGCCTGCGATGAAGGATATCAATGCCCGTATAATGAATATCCACTACGAGGCTTGTACCCATCTGCACCGTGCCGTTACCCAGATAAAGGATTCGGGTATGATGGCGGGTGTCACCCTCAATCCCTCTACGCCTGTTTGCCTGCTCAAGGATATTATTGGCGAACTCGACCTTGTGCTCCTGATGAGCGTGAACCCGGGCTTCGGCGGTCAGAAATTCATCCCGCATACAGTGGACAAGGTAAAGGAACTGCGCGAGCTTATTGACTCTACAGGTTCAAAGGCTCTCATTGAGGTAGACGGTGGCGTCAACGTTAATACAGGCAAGTTGCTTGCCGACGCAGGCTCCGATGCACTCGTTGCGGGTAACGCGGTGTTCAAGGATGCCGACCCGCATGCTGTCATTTCTGCTCTGCGTGCCCTGTAATCCCGTGGGTATATTGTGGCTGTCACATCTTTTTTAAGGAAGAACCCTCTTTTCAGGTTGGCTTTGCCGCTCATGGCGGGCATAGCCGTCGGTTGGTATTGCGGCATCGAGGTGCCGCATATACTCTTCTTATCCCTGCTCTCGGTGGTGATGCTCCTGCTGGGGCTGCACCGCGACTCGCCGCGTTGGTTGTTCGGGGCGGCAGCTTGTCTGTTCATGTTCGCGGCCGGTCTGTTTGTCGAGGAACAGGAAGAGGTTGCCAAGGCTCCGCAATGGAGCGCAGAGAAGTGTCGTTACAGCGCACAGCTTGTCGAGGAGCCTGTTGAGGGTACCGCTACCATGAAGGCTCTTGCTGATGTGGAATCGTGTGACTCTTCTGCTGCGGAGGGTGTGCGCAATAGAGGGCGTGCGTGTCTCTATTTCCCCCGTTCTGTTGAAGCAGAACGGTTGCATGCCGGCAGTAAGGTTCTTCTTGAAGTTAAAATGCGGCCTTTTATAAATGCCGGCAATCCTGCTGAATTTGATATTGAGAAATATTATTATATAAAAGGGCTCTCTGGTTATGCATTTGTAGGCCGCGATGGCTGGGAGTATGCAGGGGACGGTGAGCCTTCACTCCTTATGCGTGCCATGAGTACGCGTGAGAGGGTAGTGGGCATGTACCGTTCGCTCTCGTTCGAGGACGAGGAACTGGCGCTGCTCTCGGCACTCACATTAGGCGAGAAGCGCGACTTTCCAAAAGAGCTCAAAGAGAGCTATTCTGTTGCCGGCGCAAGCCACATCCTTGCTCTCTCGGGAATGCATCTGGGTGTATTCTATCTGTTGCTTGTAACGCTGTTGCCGTTGCGCGGGACCAACCGCATGCTGTTGCTCGTCAGGGAACTGCTCGTGGTGCTCCTGCTGTGGGCTTTTGCTTTTGTGGCAGGCCTTTCGCCCTCTATCGTGCGTGCGGCAATACTCTTTACGCTCATGTCTGTGGGGCGCTTCCTGCATCAGGACTCTTCGGCTGTGAGCTCGCTCTCCTTTGCGGCGATAGTGATGCTGCTCTTCTCTCCGCATCTTCTTTTTGATTTGAGTTTCCAGCTCTCCTTTGCGGCGGTGCTCTCAATTCTGCTTCTGTTGCCTCCTTTGCAGAGTGCGCTGCGGGTGCAGGAACGCGGTGCCGTGTCCCGTTATCTGCTGAACCTTCTCCTGCTCACCGTTGCAGCCCAGCTGGGTACACTGCCTTTTGTATGGTATAGTTTCGGTGTGTTCCCGGTATACTTCGTGCTTACAAACTTTGTTGTTGTGCCGTTGGCGTTCCTGCTGATGACGCTGGCTGTGATGGTGTGGATCCTCGCCTTTATCCCGTTTCTGCAACAGGCGGTGGCGGTGCTGCTCAAGCTTGTGGTAGCTGCAATGAACGGGTGCGTCTCCTGGATTGCTTCCCTGCCCGGTGCATCGTTGGCGCTTCCGTCCATAGGCGCTGTGGGGGCGTGCTGTGTGGCACTCTTGCTTTTTATGTTGGCTTATAGCCTTGTGAACAAACGCCGATGGCTGCTTGTGCTCTCGGGCAGCTTTGCGGTGCTTTCTTTTGCACTCCTGCTTCTTACGGCTCCGGCGAAAGAGGAAAACGCCTCCCTCATTATCTACAACAACGGCAAGAATCCGCTCCTTCATGCCCTAAGCGGCAACCGCAACTATCTTGTATCAACCGTTCCGCAGCTTGATGCAGAGTATGAGTATGTCTCTTCTCCATTCATAAAGCGCGAGAAACTGGATGAGCCTGTATGGGTAAGCGAGGCCTATGCCGATTCTCTTGTGCAGCTGCATGACGGACTTCTTTCCTTTGACGGTCTGAAGGTGCGAATGGTGGATAATGAGCATTGGAGAGATAATATCTATGTTGAGCCTGCCGATATTGTCATTCTGTGCCGTGGCTTCTTGGGGCCTATGTCGGAACTTGCTGAGGTCTACCCCACGGGGTGCCTTGTGCTCGATGCATCGTTGTATGCCAACAGCCGTGGCCGAATATTGCGCGAATGTGCTGCGTTGGGTCTGCAACCGGTAGATATATTGTCGGCCGGAGCAATGAAAGTGGTGTCGCATGGTGATAGTTTCAGCCTTGTACCCATGAGAGGAAAATAAGAGCTTCTGAAAATATTTGGCAAGCTTTTATGTGCTTTGCCCGTTTGTTTGTAATTTTGCTTCATTAAGATGATTAATTACGGTAGTAAATGTAAACTTGGTAATATGCTTGATAATCTGATATTGCTGGAAAATATTGATGCGGTGGCTTCCATAATTGAGAGTGGCAACCGCTTTGTCGTGCTGTCCCACAAAAATCCGGATGGTGACGCTGTGGGCTCTTCCATTGCGCTGATGCTCTATCTGCGCAGCCGTGGCAAGGAGGCGGTTGTGGTGCTGCCGAACCGTTTCCCGGAGTTCTTGTCGTGGCTGCCGTCGGCCGATGAAGTGCTTTACTATGATACCGATGCGGAGTGCGCGAAAGCGGCCTTTGAGGATGCCGATGCGTTCTTCTGCCTTGATTTTAATCTCCTTTCCCGCATAGGTGATGCCGGTGAGGTGGTAGCGGCTCTTGGTGCACCGAAGGTGTTGATAGACCATCATCCGCAGCCCTCACAGGAGTTCTCTGTATCAATCTCACATCCCGAGGCCTGCTCGACGTCGGAGCTTGTGTTCAGGGTAATCGGCAGGCTGTCGGGCGTTGATGCCGTCTCATACGAAATGGCGCAGGCAATATACACCGGCATGATGACCGATACGGGTGCATTTGCATACGCTTCGACGCGCAAGGATATATATATAATTATAGCACATCTGCTTGAGAAAGGCATTGACAAGGACCTTATCTACCGCAAAGTGTTCTACAACCATTCACTATCACGTATGCGGCTCATGGGTTACGTGCTTTATGATAAACTCAAATACTTCAGTAAGTACAATGCAGCGCTCATCACCTTGTCACACCAGGAACTTATGCGCTTCTATGCGCAAAAAGGCGATACCGAAGGGCTTGTAAACCAGGCTCTGCAGATGAAGGGGGTACGTTTCTCCTGCTTTTTCCGCGAGGAGGTTCCCGGCAAAATCAATGTCTCGTTGCGCAGTGTCGATGATTTCCCATGCAATGCTGTGGCGGCAGAGTTTTTCAACGGTGGCGGTCATAAGAATGCCTCGGGCGGTGAACTGCATTGCACGATGGATGCAGCCGTGGAACTTTTCAAGGTGGCATTGCAGAAGTATAAAAGAGAACTAACTGAATGATTTTTATGATTATTTATCTATGCTGAAACGGTTTTTTCCCTTTTGTTTTTGTATCTTCGCAAAAAGTTGTATTTTTGAGAGTTTTATAGGATTTAACCGTAGATGAATATGAAGATTAACGTTTTGAGATATATTTTTGTTCTTCCGCTGTTGGCGCTGTTGTTCGTGGCGTGTGATGATGCCGTTACCTATTCCGAGATGAAGGAGAAGGAGCGCGATGCCGTAAACAAGTTCGTCAAGGATAAAGGTATCAAGATTATATCATATGCAGAGTTCGTTGCCAATGACTCTACAACTGATGTGGCAAAGAATGAGTTCGTTGAGATTGATGACGTATATATGCAGATTGTAAACAATCCCAAGGATGCGGCCGACGCACGCAGGATTGCCGATGGTGATACACGCAACATGCTTGTCCGTTACAATGAGTACAACATCATGGAGGGTGATACAATCTCCACCAACAGCTACATGAGTGAGGCCGACGAGATGCGTGTGACAAACAAGAAGGGTACCTATTCGGCAACCTTCACATCGGGTGTTATGGCTGTTACATACGGCAACACCGTACCTACAGGTTGGCTAACACCGCTGAACTATCTCTATTTTACCCGCAGTCAGTCGAATCTTGCGAAGGTTAACCTCATTGTTCCTCATTCTAAAGGTACGCTCACAGCAACCACTTATGTCTATCCTTGTCTCTACAGCATAACATTCCAGCCTGAGAATCTTTATGACTTTGACGAGGAGGGTGAAAACACAGACATTGAATAATTCACTATCCAATAAAACTTATATGACACTAATCAAATCTATTTCGGGAATCAGAGGTACCATCGGTGGTAGAGCCGATGAAGGTCTGACACCTCTGGATGTCGTGAAGCTCACTTCGGCGTATGCTGCGCTGATTCGTAAGACAACTACAAAGACAAGCAACAAGATTGTTGTAGGTCGCGACGCACGTCTTTCTGGCTCTATGGTCAACAAGATCGTGTGCGGTACTCTCATGGGTATGGGCTTTGATGTAGTTGACATAGGTTTGGCTTCAACTCCAACAACAGAGGTAGCCGTTACTATGGAAGACGCTTGTGGTGGTATCATTCTTACAGCAAGCCACAACCCACGCCAGTGGAACGCTCTCAAGCTCCTTAACGAGAAGGGCGAGTTCCTGAATGCTGCCGAGGGTCAGGAAGTGTTGCGTATTGCTGCAGCCGAGGAGTTCGACTATGCCGATGTTGAGACACTCGGTAAGTACCGTCTTGACGAGTCTTACGATGACAAACACATTGATGCTGTTCTTGCATTGCCTCTCGTTGATGTCGAGGCTATCAAGGCAGCCGGCTTCAAGGTTGCTATCGACTGTGTGAACTCTGTAGGTGGTGTTATCCTTCCCAAACTGTTCGAGAAGCTCGGTATCACAAAGGTAGACAAACTCTATTGCGAGCCTACAGGTGACTTCCAGCATAACCCCGAGCCTCTTGCAAAGAACCTCGGCGATATCATGGGGCTTATGGCAAAGGGTGGCAACGATGTTGCTTTCGTTGTTGACCCCGACGTTGACCGTCTGGCTATCATCTGCGAGAACGGTGAGATGTACGGTGAGGAGTATACTCTTGTAACCGTTGCCGACTATGTTCTCAAGCATACTCCTGGTAACACTGTTTCTAACCTCAGCTCAACACGTGCATTGCGTGACGTTACAAACGCTCACGGCTGCACATATACAGCTTCTGCTGTAGGTGAGGTCAATGTCGTTACAAAGATGCGTGAGACCAATGCCATCATCGGTGGCGAGGGCAACGGCGGTGTCATCTATCCTGCTTGCCACGCAGGTCGCGACGCATTGGTAGGTATCTGCCTCTTCTTGAGCCACCTTGCTCACGAGAAGAAGACAGTAAGCGAGCTCCGTGCTACATATCCGGCTTACTTCATGGGTAAGAACCGCATCGACCTCAAGCCCGGTTGCGACGTTGACGCTATCCTCGAGAAGATTAAGGCTACATACGCTGGAAAGGCAGAGATCAACACTGTTGACGGTGTTAAGCTCGACTTCCCCGAGACATGGGTGCACTTGCGCAAGAGCAACACCGAGCCAATCATCCGCATCTATTCAGAGGGCCCCACACAGGAGGCTGCCGATGCAATCGGTGAGGAGATTCTCGCACTTGCTAACAGCTTGATGTAATTTGAACCATTTTGGAATATATGCCTGGCGACCGATTTTGTCGTCAGGCATTCTTTTGTTCGGGTGAATGGGGTTTGTTTGAGGCTGTTTGCTGTATGCGGTATAAAATAGTGGCGCGGGCTTTGATTTTCGGAATTATTTTGTAACCTTTGTACAATAATAAAGTTTTGCCTATGAATTATTGATGTAGTTAGCGCACATATTTAATTTTGTTTTGATAAGCGTTTAGCTTGTATTCTTGTTCTTGAAACTTCGACACTTTCAACGACAACCAAGAGTAAAGCGAAAAACGCTCACGCCATTGGCGTGGGCTTTACTCGTGTATTTGGTTGTCAGGTAGTCGAAGACCTCAAGAACAAAATATCGGGTTCTGCCTACGCTTTTTTTGTACGGTTTCGTTAGCAGGATGCCTGGTGGTGTATAAGATTATGCGTCTTATCTGAATGCCTCTTATGCATGAAACCATTACAACTATGAAAACTGTTGAGTTTATTACTAAAAAAGAATTTCTGAGAGCCAATCCTAATTATAAAAGAGGTCGTTTAATGCAATTCAATTATGCATTGTTGTGCATTGTCGGCTCTGTTCTGTTTTTGTTGCCGCTCATGGAGGTTGTCGGGTATCCCTGTTCAGATGCTGTTAACCTTCTGGTGTGCGCTGTTTTTGTCATATTTCCTATTTTGGGATTGTCTTCACTTTTATTTGTTGACTGCTTGCGTGGCGTCTCCCTTGTTGAACTGACTGAATCGGAGTATAAGGTAGTCGGTGATGGAGGGCGCTTCGGACTATATCGTTTCCATGAAAACAGGATAGATGTTCTCGCAAAAGTGGAGTATGACATGGTTGCGCTTGTCGGCTGTAATATGTATGAATTTTCATCAGGAGGTAAAAAGTCTCTGTTGTATCTTGGTGCGTACCCTCCTGTGTGGATTCATGATATTGATGAGAACGTAACGTTTTCCGATGAAAAAGATCTTTATATTGTTGAGAAAGCAACAGGGCAGAGACGATAGGTGTCTTTTTCCTTAACTTCTGGCTTTAAATGATTGGACTTTAGCAAAGTTGCAGAAATGGCAAAAATATAATCACGTTTATTTGGTTTATAAAATAAACTACTTTATATTTGTGGCGGATATCCGTATTGCAAACAATAAAAAGAAGTTTATTATGAATGAAAAAAGAATGGATGAGGCTGAGAGCCTGGAGCTCATAACCTCAATGATTAACGATTCGCGTGCGCGAATGACAAAGAATCTCGGAACGCCTTTCCTCATATGGGGGTACACGACTGTGGCTGTCTCAATATGTCAGGTGATTGTTGTTGCCTGTGCTGAGGATTTCTATCCTTATCTGTGGGGGTGGTTTGCGATTCCCGTTGTAGGGTGGTTGCTGATGATGCTGTTCAATAAGCAAGAGAAAATGGTAACCAATTACATCGACCGCTGTATAAATGCCTTATGGTGTGCTATTGGTGTGGCGGCTTTTCTGTTGCCTTTCACGGGTGTCTTTGTGTTCCCCACTGTGATAATGCTCATAGGAGTTGGCACTGCAACTACTGCCGCTGTTGTAAAGGATAAGACTGTGAAGTGTATCGGCTATGCCGCAATATTCTCATCGTTGCTGTTTTATGTTGTAAGGCTGCTGCTTTCGCGCCTGTTTACCTTTGAACAGTTTGGCGGAAAGGAGCGCTATTTGGTAGAATGTATTATCTTTGCAGTGATAATGTTTCTGTTGCTTGTTGTTTCGGGGCACATACTCAATTACAAGAAAAAATGTTTAAAGAACTGAATCCTTTGTTGCACTCCGAACTGCGCCTTGCGGTTGTCTCCCTGCTGATAAGTGTGGAGAGTGCTGATTTTGTCTATATTAAGGAACAGACAAAAGCGACAGCCGGTAATCTGAGTGTACAGTTGGATAAATTACAGAAAGCCGGTTATGTTAAGGTGGAAAAAGGCTTCAAGGGCAAGATGCCCCGTACTACGTGTTCGATAACCCCCGAAGGTGTTTCTGCTTTTGAAGAGTATGTGCAGGCATTGAGGAGTTATTTGGGAGATAAGATATAGAATGTAAATGTGGGCAACCCTTGCTTTTGTGGGCATGGGTTGCTCTGTTGTTATACATATATCAGTTCCCTTATTACCGCATCGCTGATAAAAATGCCTTTTTCGGTGAGTGAAAGGTGTCCGTTCATCTCTTTAAGGTTGCCCAGAGCGATCTCTTTCTTGGCGGCGTGTAACATATATGTGTTTACCCTGTCGCTGAACTTCTCTCTCATCCAGGCGAGTGGCAGGCCGTCGGCAGTTCGCAGACGTGTGAGTATGGCGTCGTTGTATCGCTCTTCTTCGGTCAGGTGCTCAACCTCAAAGTTGAGTGTGCCATTTTCCACTCCTTTTATATATTCTTTTATGTCGGCTATGTTCCATTGGCGTGATGTGCCGTTGTATGAATGTGCCGATGCTCCGCATCCTATGTAGGGTGTATCGTTCCAATAGCTGCTGTTATGCCTGCTCTCGCGGTCGGGTAGTGCAAAGTTTGAGATCTCGTAGTGGCGGTAGCCGGCTGCTTTCATGCTGTTGATGAGCATACTGAACTGCTCAAGGTTCTCCTCTTCGCTCAGCTCGGTGACTTTACCTTCTGTCAGGTTGCGGTAGAGCGGAGTGCCCTCCTCGTACATCAGATTGTAGGCCGACAAATGTTCGGGTTGCAATGCTATTGCCGTGTCAAGCGTCTCCTGCCATTCGGCTCTGCTCGATCCCGGCAGCGCGAACATGAGGTCAATGCTTATGTTGTTGTAGCCGGAGGCACGGGCATTGGCAACTGCTTGCCGTGCAGCCTCGGCTGTGTGTCTGCGTCCGAGACGCTTGAGCTGGGCGTCGTTGAAACTTTGAATACCCATGCTTATCCTGTTGAACGGCAAGCTACGCAACTGTTCAAGAAACTCGGGGGTAAGGTCGTCGGGGTTGCATTCGATGGTGACCTCTGGTGCATCTGTCACCGGGTAATTGTTGTATATAGTGTCGCAAATCCGTTTCAGTTGCTCCATGGTGAGGGTCGATGGGGTGCCTCCTCCAAGATATATAGTGCCGACAGGCTCACCGGCTATGTACTCCTTGCGCATGAGCAGTTCCTTACAAAGTGCATCGACATAGGCTTCCCTTATATTATATAAGGTAGAAGAATAGAATGCGCAGTAACGGCAGCGTTGCTTGCAGAAAGGTATGTGTATGTATATTCCCGCCATCTTTGTTTGTCCTTTTATGGCGCGAAGATAGCTTTTTTTATTTTTATTATAAAAAACATTGGCTTTCTGTTTGCTTTTCTTCGGAAAAATTCCTACATTGCCACCTCATTTGAAAAATTAACTAACTAACCGAACAAGGGAGCCCGGCTCGCCGGTAAAGTGCGCTCGAAATGGAAGATGCTCGCCGGTTTTACCCAATCTCCCTTGACCTAAAAACAAAAATAGTATGAAAACTTATCAGACTAACGAAATCAAGAACATTGCAATCGTAGGATGTTCCGGCTCTGGAAAAACCACTCTCACAGAGGCTATGCTCTTTGAGGGTGGAATCATCAAACGTAGAGGTACAATCGAGGCAAAGAACACCGTTAGCGACTACTTCCCCGTTGAGCAGGAGTATGGCTATTCGGTGTTTTCAACTGTATTCCAGATTGAGCAGGCAGGCAAGAAACTGAACCTTATCGACTGTCCGGGTGCCGACGACTTTGCAGGCAGTATGGTGAGCGCGATGACTGTTGCCGACCTTGCAATGATGGTCATCAACGGCCAGTATGGTGTTGAGGTAGGTACACAGAACTGCTACCGTTACATCAGAAAGATGAAGAAGCCGATGATGTTCGTGGTTAACCAGGTTGACAACGAGAAGTGCGACTATGATACAATCATTGAGCAGTTGCAGTCAATCTATGGCTCAAAGGTTGTTCCGGTACAGTATCCTTTGAATGCAGGTCCCGGTTTCAGTACAATCATCGACGTGCTGTTGATGAAGAAGCTTACATTCGTGGGTGAGGGTAAGGCTCCTATCGTTGAGGATATCCCTGCCGGTGAGCTTGAGAAGGCAAAGGCTCTTCACATGGAGCTGGTTGAGAAGGCTGCCGAGAATGAAGAGGGTCTTATGGACAAGTTCTTCGAGTCAGAGGAGTTGACAACAGACGAAATCCGTATGGGTGCACGTTTGGGTCTTTCTACCGACAGTGTTTATCCTGTACTCTGCTGTTCTGCATCTACAGACGTTGCAGTGAGCCGTCTGCTCGAGTTCCTTGCAAACGTTGCTCCTGAGATTACAGATATGCCTCAGCCTGTTAACGCGGATGGCGAGACTGTTCCTTATGACAGCGAGGCTCCTACTTCAATCTTCTTCTACAAGACATCTGTCGAGCCGCACATCGGTGAGGTCAACTACTTCAAGGTGATGAGCGGTACACTCAAGGCCGGTGACGACCTTCTGAATGTAGACCGCGGCTCAAAAGAGCGTATCGCGCAGTTGTTCTGCAGCGCAGGTGCAAACCGTGTGGCTGTCGAGGAACTCAAGGCCGGTGACCTCGGCTGTACGGTGAAACTGAAGGATATCAAGATCGGTAATACTCTCAACGCCAAGGATGCAAACAACAAGTTCGCTCTTGTGAAGTATCCTGCTTCAAAATATTCACGCGCCATCAAACCTGCAAATGAGTCTGAAATCGAGAAGATGATGCAGATTCTCAACCGTATGCACGAGGAGGATCCTACATGGCGCATCGAGCAGTCCAAGGAGCTCCGTCAGACAATCGTTTACGGTCAGGGCGAGTTCCACCTGCGTACTCTCAAATGGCGTCTTGAGAACGTTGAGAAGATTCAGGTCAAGTATGAGGAGCCGAAGATTCCTTACCGCGAGACAATTACAAAGGCTGCCCGTGCCGACTATCGTCACAAGAAACAGTCAGGTGGTGCAGGTCAGTTCGGTGAGGTTCACATGATTGTTGAGCCATACGAGGATGGCAAGCCACTGCAGGAGGTTTACCGTTTCGGCAACCAGGAGTTCAAGATCAATGCAAAGGGTACCGAGGAGGTGACTCTGGAGTGGGGCGGCAAGCTCGTGTTCGTGAACAGCATCGTCGGTGGTAGCATCGATGCGCGCTTTATGCCTGCTATCCTCAAGGGTGTTATGGAGCGCATGGAGCGTGGTCCTCTGACAGGTTCTTATGCACGCGACGTACGTGTTATCGTTTACGACGGTAAGATGCACCCGGTTGATTCAAACGAGCTTTCATTCATGCTCGCCGGCCGTAACGCCTTCAGCGCTGCGTTCCGTGAGGCTGGTCCAAAGATTCTTGAGCCTGTTTACGATGTTGAGGTATTCGTTCCGTCAGATAAGATGGGTGACGTGATGAGTGATATCCAGGGTCGTCGCGGTATGATCATGGGTATGGAGAGCGAGAACGGTTATGAGAAACTCTCTGCAAAGGTTCCTTTGAAGGAGATGGCTTCTTATTCAACAACATTGAGTTCACTCACCGGTGGCCGTGCATCGTTCATTATGTCTCCTTCTACATACGAGTTGGTTCCTGGCGATGTACAGAACAAGCTTGTTGAGGAATTGGCAGTTAAGGACGAGGAATAAAATTCTTTCTCAATATTTGAAAGGTGGAGAGCTTGCTCTCCACCTTTTTTGTTAAATACATCCCTGTTTTTGCTAAAAAGTTACGTGAATAAAAAATAAAGTTGTTAAAATCACAAGTATAAAATTTTTATCTGTTAATTAAAGAGAAAAAAACAATAATTTTAAATAATTGTTATACAACCTAAAGATGTTTGTCTATATATTTGCTTTATGAAAAAGTTTACAATCTGGCTTGTGGGTCTCATTATGACCATCTGTTGTGTGGCGTTGCTCTTTCTGCAGCTGTCATACATTGACACGATGGTAAATATGCGTAAGGATCATTTTGAGGAGGGCGTGCGTCGCAGTCTTCACTCGGTGGCTTATGACCTTGAGCTTGATGAGATGCGTCAGTATCTGTCCGATGAGCTGCAGCGTGATATAGATTTCGGTCGACTGCTTGACGAAAAGCTGCTCTACAGGCAGCATACGGTTAAAGGAGCATCGGGTGAGGCATATACTTTCTTTGAACTGAGGCTTTCCGATGAGAAGCCGTCGGCACCGGCCGACGCCGGTCGCAGATTCGGTAACCGTAGAGATATGTCGGTGCAGGGAGTGAACAAACTTTCGCAGGACATCATCAAGATGAAGTACAAGTACCAGCGTAATCTTTTTGACAGGGTTATATATGATGTGATAATGAGCGCCGGCGCGCGTCCTCTTGAAACCAGGGTGAATGTCGATGCACTTTACAAGAACCTGAAGGCTGAGCTTGCAAGCAATGGTATCGAGTTGTCGTTCCAGTTCTGTCTGACCGACCACTCGGGTGATGTGCTTTTCCGCACCGATGGCTACGTGAGTCAGGAGTCGCATAAGGTGTACCGCGAGGCTCTGTTCGCAAATGATGTCTTCAACAGGTTCTCTACTCTTGATGTAAGCTTCCCGACATCGTATCTGAACAATTATATTTACGGTTCGGTTAAATTTATGATACCTTCTTTGTTGTTCACTTTGGTTATGTTAATAACATTTGTGATAACATTGTATAACGCGGTAAGGCATAAAAGGATAACAAAGATGAAGAATGACTTCATTAACAATATGACCCATGAGTTCAAGACTCCTATCTCGACTATCTCCCTTGCGGCACAGATGCTGCAGGACGAGTCGGTGGCGAAGTCTCCGGCCATGTTCAATAAACTGTCGGGTGTCATAACGAGCGAGTCGAAGCGTCTTCGTTTCCAGGTGGACAAGGTGCTGCAGATGTCTATGTTCGACGACAAGGACAATGCTGCGCTCAAGATGAAGGAACTTGATGCCAACGAGCTTGTATCGGGAATAGCGAATACATTTGCTGTCAAGGTGGAACAGAACGGCGGAAAGATAGAACTTGACCTTAAGGCTGATGACCCTTATGTTTATGTGGACGAGATGCATTTCACGAATGTGGTCTTCAATCTCATGGACAATGCAATGAAATACAAGCGCCCGGATGTGCCTCTTGACCTTGAGGTCCGTACCTGGAATGCAGGTGGAAAGTTCATGCTCTCCATCAAGGATAACGGAATCGGCATAAAGAAGGAGCACTTGAAAAAGATATTCGACCGCTTCTTCAGGGTTACCACCGGTAACGTGCATGACGTGAAGGGTTTTGGTCTGGGTCTTGCTTATGTGAAACAGATAGTGGCTGCCCACAAGGGCAGCATCCGCGCCGAGAGCGAGCCGGGCGTGGGAACAACATTTGTAATTGTATTACCTTTAAAATAAAGAATTATGGACGAGAAACAGAGAATTTTATTGTGCGAGGACGATGAGAACTTGGGTATGCTTCTGCGCGAGTATCTTCAGGCGAAGGGCTACTATGCCGAGCTGTGTCCTGATGGCGATGCCGGTTACAAAGCTTTCCTCAAAGGAAAATTCGATATATGCGTGCTTGATGTGATGATGCCGATCAAGGACGGCTTTACTTTGGCGCAGGAGATCCGTGCCGTGAATGCGGAAATCCCCATCATCTTCCTGTCGGCAAAGACATTGAACGAGGATATTCTGGAGGGCTTCAAGATAGGTGCCGATGATTATATCACAAAGCCTTTCAGTATGGAGGTGCTTGTTGTGCGCATCGAGACCGTGCTCCGTCGTGTGTGTGGCAAGAAGAACAAGGAGAATACTCTCTACAAGATAGGCCGTTTCCAGTTCGATACCCAGAAACAGCTTCTCACAATCGGCGACCAGCAGACAAAACTTACAACAAAGGAGTCGGAGCTTCTGAGCCTGCTCTGCTCTCACGCAAACGAGATTTTGCAGCGTGACTTTGCTCTCAAGACTGTGTGGACCGATGACAACTACTTCAACGCCCGCAGTATGGACGTTTACATCACCAAGCTGCGCAAGCACCTGAAGGCTGATGACTCTATTGAGATTATCAATATCCATGGTAAGGGCTACAAACTGATTGCACCAGAGGTTGAGGGTTGATTGCTTTGTATATACATTGAAAGGAGCGCATATGCGCTCCTTTCAATGTATATACGTCTTTCGGTTGTGTTCTTTCCGGTATTAAAGGTGTATAAAAAACGGATGTCATTGTGACACCCGTTTGCTTTTTGTTTTGTTTCTCTGCTTATTCTGCAAGATCCTTCTTGCCGCCAACGATGTAGACGATAAGACCTACAATCATCAGAGCGAATGCGCCGAAGTTAACTGCGTTGATGTTGTTCCAACCGCAGAAGTAGCTTGCGATGAGGACTGCGGCTGCAATGATAATCAGAGCCAAACCTGAATATTGAATATTCTTTCCCATAGTTATATGTTGTTTTTTGTTTATTTTCTAACTGCAAAGAAACATATAAATATTTAGAGAACGAAATTTTTTCAGTAAAAAATCTGTCTTTTTGCTTATTTCTTTTCTTAAAATGCCCTTTGTGGAGTATACGGCTGTTTGCAATCATATTGTGAGCCCTTTTTCTGCTATGCGAAATGGTGCCTTGTTGCCGTTTCGAGCGGCTGTTTTTAAAAAGCGCATTGTAAAACTTTGGTATTTCAAAAATTATGCTTATCTTTGCACCCGCGTTTAGATAAACGAATGTTTAACCAATTTCTTAATTAAAAATGAATCAATACGAAACCGTTTTCATTTTAACTCCCGTTTTGTCTGATGCTCAGATGAAGGAAGCGGTAGAGAAGTTCAAGGGCATTCTCACTGCTGAAGGTGCTGAGATTGTCAATGAGGAGAACTGGGGTCTCAAGAAGCTTGCTTACCCCATCCAGAAGAAAACAACAGGCTTTTATGTAATGTTCGAGTTCAATGCAGAGCCTAAGGTAATCTCAAAGTTGGAGTTGCAGTATCGTCGCGACGAGCGCGTTATTCGCTCTTTGGTTGTTAAGTTGGACAAGTATGCTGCTGAGTATGCTGCCAAGAGAAGAAATTTAAAAGGTAATAAGGAGAATTAATTATGGCACAGACACCTTCAGAAATCAGATATTTGACACCTCCTACAGTTGATGTCAAGAAGAAGAAATATTGCCGTTTCAAAAAGAACGGTATCAAGTATATCGATTACAAGGATCCCGAATTCTTGAAGAAGTTCTTGAACGAGCAGGGTAAGCTTCTGCCCCGTCGCATCACCGGTACTTCATTGAAGTTCCAGCGCCGTATTGCTCAGGCTGTTAAGCGTGCACGCCACTTGGCTTTGCTGCCTTTTGTTACTGACATGATGAAATAATAGGAGGAATAATTATGGAGCTTATATTGAAAGAAGATGTAATCAACTTGGGTTACAAAGACGATATCGTTAAGGTAAAGGACGGTTATGGCCGTAATTATTTGATTCCAACAGGCAAGGCTGTCATTGCTACAGAGTCTGCTAAGAAGGTACTCGCTGAGAACTTGAAGCAGCGCGCTCACAAGCTCGCTAAGATCAAGGCTGATGCAGAGGAGCTTGCTAAGAAGTTGGAGACTGTATCTTTGACAATCGCAGCTAAGGTTAGCGAGGCTGGTGCCGTTTACGGTTCAGTTGGTGCTGCTCAGGTTGCAGAGGAGCTTGCAAAGCTTGGCTTCGAGATTGACCGCAAGATCATTGTTGCTGAAGCAGCAAAGGAGGTCGGTTCTTACAGCGCAACAATCAAATTGCACAAGGAGGTTTCTGTAAAGGTTCCTTTCGCAGTTGTTGCTGAGGCTGCTGCTGAGTAAGACAGAGTCTTGAAACATTATAGAAAAGGTGATGCTTTATGCGTCACCTTTTTGTTTGGTATCAGGTGCTTTTAGGGCAAAATTATGATGTTCCATAAAATATTTGCCGGAGTTTGCTTGTAGACTCAAAATACTTTATATCTTTGCGTTTGACAACGGTGTTGCCATTGCCAGCGGTGATGGTAAGTAAAAGGGAATCCGGTCAAAATCCGGAACTATACCCGTAGCTGTAGGTTCCAATAAAACCCAGATATTCTGTTGCCACTGCTCCTTGTGGGTGGGAAGGCTTTTGGGCGGAACGAGTCAGAAAACCTGCCTTGTCGATTATGTTTTATACAAACCCCGGGTAAGGGTTTTATGGACTTTTTTATGCAATACAGGTTTTTATATTTATTGTGCGCCCTTGGCGCTCTCTTTGGTTCTTTCCCGCTGTTTGCGCAGGAGAGTGACTCGTTGGATTATGTTCTTGAGGATGCAGTCGTGCTGATGCCGGGCCGTACCGAGCCGGAGAATTCTGTTACTCCTTTCAGGAGGGTGGAGGGAAAAGATGTGCTCCGTTATGGCTTGCGTAATGTTTCTGAGGCATTGAGGCTGATGCCAGGAGTCTTTGTCCAGGACTATGGCGGAGTGGGTGGTCTCAAGGCTGTCTCTGTCCGTGGACTGGGTGCAAAACATACTGCTGTCAGTTATGATGGGGTGGTGGTGTCCGATGCGCAGAGCGGTATGGTGGACCTTGGGCGGTTTGCTTTGGAAGATATCTCGGAGGTTACGCTTGTAACGGGGCAAGATGACAGGATTGCATTGAGAACTGCACGTGAATATTCTTTGGCCTCGCATGTTTCAATGCGGAGCTCGTTGTTCTCGAACGATGGACATCTGTCGTGGCGTCCCGGTGTTGTTTCGTCTGTGAAATTTCAGGGTGGCTCTTTCGGCCTTGCCGGTGCGTCGGTCCGCAGTTGTTTTCATGCCGATGATGGTGGGTTTTCGGCCTCTCTTGTCGGAAACTATATGCGCAGTGACGGAATGTATCCGTTTACTCTTGTCAACGGTGCCCTTTCATCGCGTGAAAAACGGCGTGACAGCGATGTGGAGTCGTTGGCATTTGAGGGTAACGTCAGGGCGAATGTGCTTGAGGGCAGCCTGTGTGCAAAACTGTATTATTACGGTTCGGAAAGGGGGCTCCCCGGTGCTGTTAACCTTTATAATAAGGAAAACAGGGAGCGTCTTTGGAACAGGAGCTTTTTTGCGCAGGCTGTGTATGACCATGGTCTGTCGGACAATGCCGATATTAGGGCTGTCGTGAAATATGACCGCAACTACTCGCGCTACAAGGATGTGAATAAAAATTATGCCACCGGTGAGCAGGTTGATGTGAACCGCCAGAATGAGTATTATCTCTCGGTGGCGGTGTCCGCGAATCCCTCCAGACTTTTCTGCTGGTCTGTGGCATCTGATATCTCGTATGCTACACTTGAAAATAATTTCGAGAACAGCAAGGCTCCGCGCCGCCTCTCTTCTTATACCGTCTTTGCGGCGTCATGCAAATTTAAAGCTGTGACAATTGTCGGCTCTCTGCTTGCGACATATATAAAGGATAATGTGAAATATGGTATAGCATCATCTCCTTTCAAGAGACTCTCGCCTGCACTTTCTTTTTCGGTGAAGCCTATCAGCGGCTATGGTGGACTAATGTTCCGTGCCTCGTTCAAGGACTCTTATCGTATGCCAACTTTTGCCGACCTCTACTATCTGCGCCAGGGAAACACGGCTCTCAGGCCTGAAAGGGCTACTCAATATAATGTGGGCGTGACATGGAGGGAGTACTTTGCTTTTCTCGGGGCTGACAGCTATGTGTCAGTTACTGCCGATGCATATTATAATAATGTGCGCGACAAGATTGTGGCGTTGCCTACAATGTATATATGGCGTATGATGAATTTCGGCAGGGCCGATATTTTCGGGGCAGATGTGAGTGTGTCGTTGTGGTCGCGCTTCGCAAGGGGGTATTCTTTGCAGGCTGACGTGGCCTATTCCTGGATGAATGCAGTTGATGTTACCGATAAATCGGCAAAGAATTATCGTCATCAACTCCCGTATACTCCTGCTCACACAGGTAACTTCTCGCTGACATTTGAGAATCCAGTTGTTGATGCTACGTATATGCTCGCTGCGGTTGGCGAGCGTTATATGCTCCCTCAGAATACTGAGCGCAACAGAATGCCCGGCTATGTGGAACATTCATTTGTGCTGAATCGTGATTTTCGTTTCGGGGATGCCGTGTTGCATTTGCAGGGCAAATTCATGAACCTCTTCAATACGCATTACGAGGTGATACGTTATTACCCTATGCAGGGCTTCTCGTTCCTCTTCTCTGCCGGTATCGATTTCTAACCATTAAATAGTTATATTATGAAAGCTTATGCAAGATTCCTTTTGTTGTCGGCTGCAATGTTCTCTTTAGTAGCCTGTTCCGATGATGACAATTCCCAACCCGTCCCTCCCGATGCGGAGAAAGGTGGTGTGATGTATGTTCTCAATTCCGGTGACTGGAAGAGCAATAACTCTTCGCTCACAAGATACGATGCCTCCACGGGTGAGTCAGTGCAGGGCTATTTTGAGCAACAGAATGGCCGTGGATTGGGAAATACTGCAAACGATATGATTGTTTACGGCTCAAAGATGTATATTGCTGTGGCCGGAGAAGGTACAATTGAGGTTGCAACGCTCGATGCAAAATCGCTGAAGCAGATAGAGTGTGGTGCGCAGCCCCGCTATCTTGCGGCTTATGGTGGAAAGGTGTATGCTACATATTATGACGGTTATGTTGCGCGCATAGATACAAATTCGCTTGTGGTCGATGCAAAAGTGAAAGTTGGCCGTAATCCTGAGCAGTTGGCCGTGTGCGGCAATAGATTGTTTGTCGCGAATTCTGGCGGAATGGATTATAATACCGAAATCGGTTATGACAATACCGTTTCTGTTGTTGACCTTGCGTCTTTCTGTGAGGTGGATAAGATTGAGGTTGCTTTGAACCCCGCAAATGTTGTCTCAACCGGTGATGGTGTGTTTGTTGCTTCTTACGGCAACTATGCCGATGTCCCAAGCGCTTTGCAATATATCTCAAAGGGTGGTGTACAATATGTTCTGCCTGATGCGTGCAGGCAGATGACGGAAATCTGCTATAATTCTGGAACGTTGTACGGTTTCCTTTCGCAGTACGATGCGAATTGGAATGCGACGATAAAATATATCTCGTATAATCCTTCTACAGGAGTCGTTGATGTTCCGTGGATTAAAGAAGAGCAGAAACCAGTTCCTTATAAAGTGTGTGCAGTAGGGGAGTATGTATGTGTTACGGCGTCCGATTATATGAATGACGGTGATGTCCACCTTTATGATACTGACGGAATGTTGGTTTCAAAATTCTCTGCCGGACTTAATCCGGTGAAGGTGGTTGCTGTCGAGTGATGTCTTTTATTATATTTAATAATAAGGTTTGGGGTGCCTTTTTTTAGGGCACTCCAATTTGTTTGATTTTTGGACTGAATTTTAGAAAAATGAAATATTTTGCAAAAAAACGAAAAAAAAGTCCGAATTATTTTTGTATTAAACAAATATTCCATACTTTAGCCGAGCAATGGTGATGCAAACTGATGCATTTCTTTTCCGGCTGCTGATTTTTTCTTGCAGGTGTTTGAAAAGATAATCAAGGCAAAAGTTTGGAGTTTTTGTAAATTTTGACTGAAAATTTAGAGAATTGCGCACTTAAAAACTGCGTAATTAATTTTTTCTCGCATTTTCTTAAAAATTTCTTCCAAAAAGTTTGTCAGTTCAGAAATTTGCTCTACCTTTGCACTCGCTTTCGGGAAGCAACCACGGTTGCGTTACTGATTA